>UBKJ01000004.1 GCA_900465915.1 Hyphomicrobiales bacterium | reverse complement strand
CGCGGCGCTGGAGCGGCGCGGCGTCCGCCATGTGGCGATCGATTCCGCCGGCCTCAACGGCTATCACACCGGCGAGGCGCCCGACGAGCGCTCCATCCGCGTCGCCGCCCGCTACGGGCTCGACATTTCCGGCCAGCGCTGCCGCCAGCTCGCGGCGGCGGATTTCGCCCGCTTCGACCTCATCCTCGGCATGGACCGCTGGAACATGCAGATCCTTGGCCGGCGCGCGCCGAAGGAGACGCGCGCGACCGTGGGCCTGTTCACCGAGATCGCGCAGGGAAAACCCGTCGAAATCCCCGACCCATGGTATGGCGGGCCGGAGGATTTCGAGCAGGTCTACCGGATGATCCTCGCCGCCTCGACGGCGCTGGCCGAGCGGTTCTGGCGCGACGCCGCCACCAGCGGCCAGGCCTCCTCGACGATATAGGGCCCGCCGCCGACCGAATCGCGCGACGACATCAGCACGAAGCGGCCGATGCGGAACGGCATGGTGGCGAAGTTGCCGCGCGAGGAGAGATAGCGCGCGACGTCGTCGTCGCGGGCGTTCTTGAGCCGCGCCAGCGTGACATGCGGCGTGAACTTGCGTGGATCGGCGGGCAGGCGCAGCCGCTGGCAGATGCGCTCGATCTCCGCCTGCAAGGCGTTCAGCTCCGCTGACGGCGCGACGCCGGCATAGACGCTGTGCGGTTTCTTCGACCCGAAGGCGCCGACGCCGGTCAGCGTCAGCATGAATTCCGGACGCCGCACGCGGTCGAGCGCGTTGGCGATCTCGTCGGCCACGTGGCCTTCCACATCTCCGATGAAACGCAGGGTTATGTGGTAGTTTTCGACATCGATCCAGCGTGCGCCGAAAAGGCCGCCCCGTAAAAGCGAGAGCGAAAGCGCGGCGTCGCGCGGGATTTCGAGGGCGGTGAAAAGACGCGGCATGGGCATCCTCCTCGAATCGTTCTACCCCCGTAGCGAATCATCGTTTCCCGCCCGGGGCAAGCTGTTTATATTTTCCCCGCCGCTCAGTCCGCCGATGTCCCCTTGTTTTGAGCCCGGTCTTGCGGTTGCGGAAGGCTCTTCTCGATCAGCGGCGCGAACTTCTCCACCATCGTCGCCACGCCCTTCTCGTTGGGATGCATGCCGTCCTTCAAGAGCAGGTCCTTGTGCGTCGCCACCCCGTCGAGGAAGAAGGGATAGAGCGGCACGCCGTATTTCTGCGCCAGCTTGGGATAGATCGGGTTGAACTTGGCGGCGTAGTCCTTGCCCATGTTGGGCGGGGCCAGCATGCCGGCCAGGATCACCGGGATGTTGCGCTGCTTGAGCCGCGCCAGCATGTCGTCGAGGTTCTTCTCGGTGATGTCGGGCGCGATGCCGCGCAGCGCGTCGTTGGCGCCCAATTCCAGGATCACCAGGTTGGTGCCGTCCGGCACGGACCAGTCGATGCGCGACAGACCGCCCGTGGTGGTGTCGCCCGACACGCCGGCGTTGTCGACGCTGACCTCGTAGCCCTTGTCGTCGAGCGCCTTCTCCAGCTGCTGCGGAAAGCCCGCGCCCGGCGGCAGCAGGTAGCCGGCCATCAGGCTGTCGCCGAAGCCGACGATCCTGACCTGCGACGGCTGCTCGGCCGGCGGCGAATCGTCCAGCCCGGTCGGCTCCTGCGACAAAGCAGCAGGGGGGGCTGCGGAGAGCGCGGCGAGGGAGAACAGGAACGCCGCCATGGAAAGTTTGAAACGCATCGTCGACAACCCATATGTGAGGAACCGCAGGCTTGTGGCCCTGTGGAGTTGTCTTCAATATTCCGCGCCAAACAAGTGCAAATTTGTGACGGAGTTCCGATTTGCGGCGTTCGACACGAAAGGAAACCCGCGTGACGGAACTCGCTCCCATCGCCGCGCCGATCATCACGCTCAACGATGTCCACCTGACGCTGGGCCGCGGCGCAGCCTCCGTGCATGTGCTGAAGGGCGTCTCGCTCGCCATCGCGCCGGGCGGCTCGGTCGGCGTGGTCGGGCCGTCGGGCTCGGGCAAGTCGACGCTGCTGATGGTGCTGGCGGGGCTGGAGCGGGTGGATCGCGGCGCCGTGACCGTGGCGGGCGAGACGATCAGCGCCATGAGCGAGGACCGCGCCGCCGCCTTTCGCGGCGCCAATATCGGCATCGTGTTCCAGTCCTTCCACCTCATCCCCAACATGACGGCGCTGGAGAACGTCGCCGTGCCGCTGGAGCTGGCCGGCCGCAGGGACGCCTTCGCGGTGGCCGAGCGCGAATTGCGCGCGGTGGGGCTGGGCGAGCGGCTTACGCATTATCCCTCCGCGCTGTCGGGCGGCGAGCAGCAGCGCGTCGCCATCGCGCGGGCGCTGGCGCCGTCGCCGAAAATCCTCATCGCCGACGAGCCGACCGGCAATCTCGACGCCGCCACCGGGGCCCAGATCGCCGATCTTCTTTTCGCCCGCCAGCGCGAGAACGGGCTGACCATGGTGCTGGTCACGCACGACCCGGCGCTGGCCGCGCGCTGCGACCGCCGCATCCCGGTGCGCTCGGGCCGCGTCGAGGAGGCGCCGCGCGAGGCCCTGCAGGCGGTCGGCGCATGAAGCCCGCCCATTACGCCCTCGCTCTGCGCTTCGCCCTGCGCGAGATGCGCGGCGGCCTCGCCGGCTTCTACGTCTTCCTCGCCTGCATCGCGCTCGGCGTCGCCGCCATCGGCGGCGTCAATTCGGTGGCGGGCTCGATCGGCGCCGGCATGGCCTCGGAAGGCCGCGCCATCCTCGGCGGCGACTTGAGCTTCGCCCTCAACCAGCGCGAGGCCGACGCCTCCGAGCGCGCCTTTATCGACGGGCTCGGCGCCGTTTCCGAAAGCGCGACCATGCGCTCCATGGCCCGGCGCGAGGACGGCTCGGGCCAGTCGCTGGTCGAGGTCAAGGCGGTCGACGCCGCCTATCCGCTGGTCGGCGCGCTGAAAACCGCGCCGCAGCAGGACCTCGCCGCGCTGACCGGCGCGCGCGGCGGCGTCTATGGCGCGGCGGCCTCGCAGGATTTCTTCGACCGCATGGGGCTCGCGCCCGGCGCGCGGGTGAAGCTGGGCGCGGCGACCTTCGAGCTGCGCGCCGCGATCCTCGACGAGCCCGACCTGCTCTCGGCCGGCTTCAGCCTCGCGCCGCGTTTCCTGGTCTCGCTCGACGGCCTGCGCGCCTCGGGGCTGGTGCAGCCGGGCAGCCTCGTCGACCATATCTACAAGGTGGCGCTCAGCGGCCCGGCCGACGACGCCGCCATCCGGGCGGTGCGGCGGCAGGCGGCGGAGCGTTTTCCGCAGGCCGGCTGGAACATCCGCGACCGCTCCGACGCTGCCCCGGCGCTGAGCGCCAATATCGAGCGTTTCTCGCAATTCCTCACTCTGGTCGGGCTGACGGCGCTGATCGTCGGCGGCGTCGGCGTGGCCGACGCGGTGCGCGCCTATCTCGACGGCAAGCGCGGCGTCATCGCCACCTTCAAGGCGCTGGGCGCGCCGGCGCGCTTCGCGGTGGCGGTCTATCTGGCGCAGATCCTGGTCATCGGCCTGATCGGCGTCGTCCTCGGCCTGACGCTGGCGGCGGCCATTCCCTTCGCGGCGGCGGCCGCGCTGAAGGGCGTGCTGCCGGTCGCGGCCGGGGCGGGCTTCTTTCCCGCCGCGCTGGCGCTGGCCGCCGTCTTCGGCCTCGTCACCACACTCGCCTTCGCCATCGTTCCGCTCGGCCGCGCCCGCGACGTGCCGGCGACGGCCCTGTTCCGCGAACAGGGTTTCGACGCCGGCGGCCTGCCGCCGCCGCTGACCCTGCTGCTGGCGGGCGCGGCGGTGGCCGCCCTGGCGGGGCTCGCGCTCTATGTCGCCTATGACCGGCGCATCGCCGCCATCTTCATCGTCTCGGCCATCGCGGCCTTCGTCGTGCTGCGGCTGGTGGCGGGCGGCCTGCGCCAACTCGCCCGCCGCGCGCCGCGCGTGCGCTCGACGGCGCTGCGCCTCGCCATCGGCAACATCCACCGTCCCGGCGCGCTGACGCCCTCGGTGGTGCTGTCGCTCGGCCTCGGCCTGACGCTGATGGTGGCCATCGCCACCATCGACGGCGACCTGCGCCGGCAGGTCACGCAAAGCATCCCGGCCCAGGCGCCCGACTTCTTCTTCGTCGACATCCAGAACAGGGACATCGGCGATTTCAAAAACCTCGTCGGCGGCCTCGCGCCGGGGGCCAGGCTCACCGCCGGGCCGATGCTGCGCGGCCGCATCGTCGCCTTCAACGGCGAGGACGTGCGCAAGCGCGCCGCCGCGCCCGACGCCGCCTGGGTGCTGCGCGGCGACCGCGGCGTCACCTTCTCCGACGCGGTTCCCGAAAACTCCACCGTCACCGAGGGCCGATGGTGGCCGGCGGACTATCGCGGCGAGCCGCTCGTCTCCTTCGCCGCGCGCGAGGGCAAGGCGCTGGGGCTGAAGCTCGGCGACACAGTCACCGTCAACGTGCTGGGCCGCAACGTCACCGCGCGCATCGCCAGCTTCCGCGACGTGCAATGGGAATCGCTGGCGATGAATTTCGTCATGGTCTTTTCGCCCAACACCTTCGCCGGCGCGCCGGCGACCTGGCTCGCGACGCTGACCCTGCCGCCCGGCGGCAAGGACCGCGCGCCGGAGATCCTGCGCCGGGTGACGCAGGCATGGCCCGCCGTCACCACGGTCAGCGTCACCGACGCGCTCGACGTGGCCGACCGCCTGCTCGGCCAGATCGCGGCCGCGATCCGCGCCGCGGCCTCCATCGCGCTCGCCTCCTCGGTGCTGGTGCTGGCGGGGGCGCTCGCCGCCGGCAACCGCGCGCGGGTCCACGACGCGGTGGTGCTGAAGACGCTGGGCGCGACGCGGCGCACGCTGATCACCGCCTATGTGCTCGAATATCTGCTGCTCGGCCTCGCCACGGCGCTCTTCGCGCTCATCGCCGGCGGGGCGGCGGGCTGGTACGTGGTGGCCGAGATCATGAAGCTCAAGCCCGCCTTCCTGCCCGGCGTGGCGCTGACGACGGTCGCCGCGGCCCTGGCGCTGACCGTCGGCTTCGGCCTCGCCGGCACGTGGCGGGTGCTGGGCCGCAAGCCGGCCGAGGTGCTGCGCGAACTGTGACCGATTTGTAATCCGCGCGCCAAGCCGTTGACCCAAAAGGAGAATCCCGCCGCGCCCGCCTGCGCCCGATCACACTTTTTTACAGCCGGTACTTGTCGGAGAGGATTCCAATCCCCATAATGTCACGCAGGCATGCTGGGGTTCCCGCCAGCGGCGCCTGGCGGCGCTCGAAAAGCGCCCCGACACCGGACGGGACAAGGCAAGAGGATTTTTGAGTCATGGCTGACTATCGCAACATTCAGGCGCAAAGGCCGGTCGGCGCGCGCGTCGACGCCGGCCTCGATCAGGGCCTGCGCAGTTACATGCTGGGCGTCTACAACATGATGGCCATCGGCCTCGCGATCACGGGCGTGGCCGCCTACGGCACCGCCCTGCTGGCGATGTCCAACCCGGCGTTCCAGCAATTGCTTTTCATGAGCCCGCTGCGCTGGGTGGTGATGCTGGCGCCGGTGGCGATGGTGTTCTTCCTGAGCTTCCGCATCCAGACCATGTCCGCCTCCGCGGCCCAGATGACCTTCTGGGTCTATGCGGCGCTGGTCGGCCTGTCGCTGTCGTCGATCTTCATCGTCTTCACCGGCCAGAGCATCGTGCGGACGTTCTTCGTCACCGCCGCCGCCTTCGGCGCGCTGTCGCTCTACGGCTACACCACCAAGCGCGACCTGTCGGCGATGGGCTCGTTCCTGATGATGGGCTTGTTCGGCCTCATCATCGCCTCGGTGGTCAACATCTTCCTCGGCTCGACGGCGCTGCAATTCGCCGTGTCGGTGATGGGCGTGCTGATCTTCGCCGGCCTCACCGCCTGGGACACGCAGTCGATCAAGGAAATGTACTACGAGGGCGACAGCTCCGACGCGCATGGCCGCAAGGTGGTGATGGGCGCGCTGCGTCTCTATCTCGACTTCATCAACATGTTCATGTTCCTGCTCCAGTTTATGGGCAACAACCGCAACTGACGGCTTGGAACGGGATTTTGCGAAAGGGCGGCGGAAACGCCGCCCTTTTCGTTCGTTCAGTCGGCGACGAGCTTCAGGCTCTTGTCGAACACGCGCAGCACGCGCTCCAGCTCGTGGCCGCGCTTCATGATGAGGCCGGTGGCGGCGATCACCGAATAGGCCCCCTGTTTCTGGGTGAGCTTCGGGTTCTTCTCGATGCGGAAGATCGGGACCTCGCTGGCGCGGCGGAAGATGGAGAACACCGCCCGGTCGGCCAGATGGTCGATGGCGTAGTCGCGCCACAGGCCGGCGGCGACCATGCGCCCGTAGATGTTGAGTATCTTCCCCAGTTCGTGCCGGTCGAAACTGACGGCGGGCGGGACTGGCCTGGGACGGTCGAGCGGGACGACCTTGGCGGGCGGCGAATCCTCGTTCGCGGCGCTGGTGATGTCCATGTGCTTCCTTTCCGCTTCGCGGGCGCTTCGGCGCATGAAGGAAGGGTGATGCTTTTGTGAAGGAATTTCAAGCGCCGTCTCGGCGGCGATCGCTTCCGAAGCCCCTCCATTAGATGTTCACAAAATAATACGGGCTGCGCGGCTTGGTGATCGCGGGTCACATTTTCGCCTTGTCCGGTTCGCATTGCGGCCCGATTGTGAGGCCACCATCCGATCGTTGCCTGAGACGGTTCGGTTCAGGCCAGTCCAACCCCAAGCCCCCCGCCCAAGGACTGCCTGGACCGAACCAACTTTCCCCCGAAAAAATCCCTGAAAAATCGCTCTGTCTCGTTCGCCGCGTTCGTGCGATGACGGATGGCCGCAGGACGCCTAGAGCCTCGCCGGCGTCTGCTTGTAGACCGCCGCGCCCAGGATCGGGCCGAGCGCATGGCCGGCGTTGTGGCTGGTCTGCAGCAGCACGGCGCAGCCGGAGGCGTTGTAGCGCTCGATCTGCGAGGCCGGCAGGTCGATCTGCAGCGCCTTGCCGTCCCACATGCCGATCGTGTCGATGTCGCTGACGGCGTTGCGATAGGTGACGGTCTTGCCGGCGATCTCGCCGCGGGTGATCGGCACGGTGACGGAATCGCGGAAATAGAGCACGGTCACATGCACCGGGTCCTTCGGCTTCTCGCCGGCCCCGATCTCGATCGACAGCCGCCGCCCGTCGGCCATGCGCCGGATCGACACCGGCACCGTCATTCCGCCCGCCGCCACCGTCTTCTGCAACAGGTCGGCGTCGCGGCCGTTGACCTCGACCCTGCCGTCGATCACCGCCTGCGGCGTATAGACCATCTTGGCCTTGAAGGCGTTGCGATAGGCGTTCTGCCGGTCGACGTTGTCCTGCGTGGCCAGCGTGTCGCGCCAGCCCATATAGTCCCAGTAATTGACGTGGAACGAAAGCGCCAGCACATGCGGGTCGTCGGCGTAGCGGGCGAAATTGTCGTCCGCCGGCGGGCAGGACTTGCAGCCCTGGCTGGTGTAGAGCTCCAGCACCGAGACCTTGCCGGGTTGTTGCGACCCCGTCTGCTGGGACCCCGCCTGCTGCGAGCACGCCGCGCCGTTGAAGCTTATCAGCCCCGAGCAGGTCAGCCCCGCCACGGCGCACAGGCGCCAGCCGATGGCGGGCTGGGCGGAGAGCCAGGGAAACGTCCCAAGAAAGGGGCCTTTGGGGTGCAACGCGCTTATCCCGGAATAGTTGTTATCGACATCTATTGTTAGGAACTGTCGGGATCAATAGGAATTCACGTTGCGGTGAGAGCGCGCGATAAAAAAGCCGCCGGATCGCTCCGGCGGCTTTCCCAACTGTGAGGGGCCGGCTTTTAGGCGGCCAGGTCGCGCAGAACGGTCTGCAGGATGCCGCCGTTCTTCATGTAGTCCAGCTCGTCCAGCGTATCGATGCGGCAGATCAGCGGCACCTTCCGCACCGTGCCGTCGGCATAGGTGATGGAGGCGTCGATCTTCTGGCGCGGGCGCACGTCGGCGAGGCCTTCGATGGTGACGATCTCGTCGCCCTTGAGGCCCAGCGTCTGCCAGCTCGTCCCGTCCTCGAAGACGAAGGGCACGATGCCCATGCCGACCAGGTTGGAGCGGTGGATGCGCTCGAAGGACTGCGCGATCACGGCCTTGACGCCGAGAAGGTTGGTGCCCTTGGCCGCCCAGTCGCGCGAGGAGCCGTTGCCGTATTCCACGCCGGCGAAGACCACGAGCGGCACGCCTTCGGCCTTGTATTCCATCGCCGCGTCGTAGATCGACATCTCTTCCTTCGACGGATAGTGGATGGTGTAGCCGCCCTCGCGCCCGTTCTCGCCCAGCATGTGGTTGCGGATGCGGATATTGGCGAAGGTGCCGCGCATCATCACTTCGTGATTGCCGCGCCGCGTGCCGTACTGGTTGAAGTCGGCCACCGCCACGCCATGGTCGAGCAGATACTTGCCCGCCGGCGACTGCGCCTTGATGGAGCCCGCCGGAGAGATGTGGTCGGTGGTGATCTTGTCGCCGAACAGGCCGAGGATGCGCGCGCCCCTGACGTCGCCGATCGTGCCGGCCGATTTGCCCATGCCGACGAAATAGGGCGGGTTCTGCACATAGGTCGAATCGTCGTCCCAGGCGTAGGTCTGGCCGGCGGGCACCTGCACGGCCTGCCAGTTGGCGTCGCCCTTGAACACGTCCGCATATTTCTCCATGAAGATCTTGCGGGTCACGCTCCTGGCGATGAAGTCCTGGATTTCCTGCGAGGACGGCCAGATGTCGCGCAGGAACACCGGGTTGCCGTCGCGGTCCTCGCCGATCGGCTCCTTGGTCAGGTCCTTGGTCACCGTGCCGGCCAGCGCATGCGCCACCACCAGCGGCGGCGAGGCGAGGTAGTTCGCCTGCACGTCGGGCGAGACGCGGCCCTCGAAGTTGCGGTTGCCGGACAGGACGGCGGCGGCGATCAGGCCCTTCTCGTTGATCGTCTTCGAGATCGGCGCCGGCAGCGGGCCGGAATTGCCGATGCAGGTCGTGCAGCCGAAGCCGACCAGGTTGAAGCCGAGCGCGTCGAGGTCCTTCTGCAGACCGGCGGCCTCCAGATAGGCGGCCACCACCTGCGAGCCGGGCGCGAGCGAGGTCTTCACCCAGGGCTTGGTCTTGAGCCCCTTGGCGACCGCGTTGCGGGCCAGAAGCCCCGCGGCGATCAGAACGCTCGGGTTGGACGTGTTGGTGCAGGAGGTGATGGCGGCGATCACCACGTCGCCATGGCCGAGGTCGAAATCCTCGCCCTCGACCGGATAGCGCGTGGCCTGGCCGGTGGTCTTCTTATATTCGGTTTCGAGCGAGGCCGCGAAGCCCGAGCCGATATTCTCCAGCGGGATGCGGCCCTCGGGGCGCTTCGGGCCGGCCATCGACGGCACCACCTCGCCCATGTCCAGCTCCAGCACGTCGGTGAAGACGGGGTCGGCCGAGCCGGCCTCGCGCCACATGCCCTGCGCGCGGCAATAGGCCTCGACCAACTCGAGGCGATGCTCGTCGCGGCCGGTCATGTTCATGTATTTCAGCGTTTCCTTGTCGACCGGGAAGAAGCCGCAGGTCGCGCCGTATTCCGGGCCCATATTGCCGATGGTGGCGCGGTCGGCGAGCGACATGTTGTCGAGGCCCGAGCCGAAGAACTCGACGAACTTGCCGACGACGCCCTTCTTGCGCAGCATCTGCGTGACGGTGAGCACGAGGTCGGTGGCGGTGACGCCTTCCTTGAGCCGGCCGGTGAGGCGGAAGCCGATCACTTCCGGCAAAAGCATGGAGACGGGCTGGCCGAGCATGGCCGCCTCGGCCTCGATGCCGCCGACGCCCCAGCCCAGCACGCCGAGGCCGTTGACCATGGTGGTGTGGCTGTCGGTGCCGACGCAGGTGTCGGGATAGGCGATCGTTTCGCCGTCCTCTTCCTTGGTCCAGACGGCCTGCGCCAGATATTCGAGATTGACCTGGTGGCAGATGCCGGTGCCGGGCGGCACGACGCGGAAGTTCTGGAACGCCTGCTGGCCCCACTTGAGGAAGCGATAGCGCTCGCCGTTGCGCTGGTATTCGAGGTCGACATTGTGCTTGAAGGCCATCGGATTGCCGAAGTCGTCGACGATGACCGAGTGGTCGATGACGAGGTCGACCGGCACCAGCGGGTTGATCTTCTCGGGATCGCCGCCGAGCGCCTTGATGCCGTCGCGCATGGCGGCGAGGTCGACCACGGCCGGAACGCCGGTGAAGTCCTGCATCAGCACGCGCGCCGGGCGATAGGCGATCTCGGCGCCGGCCTTGCCGCGGTCGGAAAGCCACTTGGCGACGGCCTCGATGTCCGACTTCTTGACGGAGCGGTCGTCCTCGAAGCGGAGCAGGTTTTCGAGCAGCACCTTCATGGAGAAGGGAAGGCTGGAGACGCCCTCGAGGCCGTTCTTCTCGGCTTCGGTCAGGCTGTAATAGACATAGTCCTTGCCCCCGACGGTGAGGGTTTTGCGGCATTTAAAGCTGTCGATGTGCGACACTGCGTTCGTCCTTATGCTGCTGGCCGGAAAACCAGGACGAACGCCTCTGCTGCGTTTCAAGGACGCGCCAAGGTGCGGGTGCAGTCATTTCCGCTGTCCGTCCCGGAGCCTGCGTCCCCTTCGGGCGGCAGGTTGAGATCGGCCAAAAATGGTTTCCACGCCGACCGCTGGCATGGTAGCTCTCATATAAAGAGTTTTCTAAAACGATTCCAGACGGAATGTTGGGAATCGCGGCGGTTGCGGCGAAATGTTGCGATGGCCCGCGCCGCGTCCGGGGATCGGCGGGCCAGGGGAGAGATCATGCGGCTCGAGGCCGAAAATCTGGCGGGCGAACGCGGCGGCGAGACGGTCTTCGCCGGCCTCTCCTTCGCGCTTTCGGCCGGCGAGGCGCTGGTGGTGACGGGGCCGAACGGCTCCGGCAAATCGACGCTGCTGCGAATCGTCGCCGGCCTGCTCGCGCCCGAATCGGGCCGGGTCACCCTGACCGAGCGCGGCGCGGCTTTGCCGGTCGCCGCCGCCAGCCACTATCTCGGCCACCAGAACGCCATGAAGCCGGGCCTCAGCGTGCGCGAGAACCTCGCCTTCTGGCGCGATTTCAACGGCGCGGCGCGGCTCGACGTCGACGCGGCGCTGGAGGCGGTGGACCTGCCCGGCGTCGACCACATCCCCTTCGGCTATCTCTCCACCGGCCAGCGGCGGCGCGTCTCCATCGCCAAGCTCCTGGTCAGCCACCGCCCGCTCTGGATCGTCGACGAGCCGACGGCCGGGCTCGACAAGGCGTCGGAGGCGCGCTTCGCCGGCCTGATGCGCGCTCATATCGGCGAGGGCGGCATGGTCGTCGCCGCCACCCATATCCCGCTCGGGCTCGACGATGGGAAGACGCTCGACATGGACGCCTATTCGCTCGAGGCTTTCTGATGCTGGCGCTGTTCCGGCGCGACCTGCGCCTCGGCCTTCGCGCCGGCGGCGGCGCGCTGGTCGGCATCCTGTTCTTCCTCGCCGTGATCGCGGTCACCCCCTTCGGCGTCGGGCCGGACCTCAATCTGCTGGCGCGCATCGGCCCGGCCATGCTGTGGATCGGCGCGCTTCTGGCCACGTTGCTCGGCCTCGACCGGCTGTTCCAGGCCGACCGCGACGACGGCTCGCTCGACCTCCTGCTGACCGCCGCCGACCGCCACATGCTGTCGCTGACGGTGCTGGTGAAATGCCTCGCCCATTGGGCGGCGAGCGTGCTGCCGCTGGTCGTGGCCGCCCCCGTGCTGGGCCTGTTCATGAACATGGACGCGCCGGCCATCGGGGCCACGGCGCTGACGCTTCTCGTCGGCACGCCGGCCATCGCCTTCATCGGCGCGGTGGGGGCGGCGCTGGCCGTGGCGCTGCCGCGCGGCGGCCTGCTCGTCTCGGTGATCGTGCTGCCGCTCACCATTCCGGTGTTGATCTTCGGCGTCTCGGCGTCCTACGGCGCGACGGTGGAGAACGCGCCCTTCCTCGCGCCCTTCCTCATCCTCGCCGCCCTGACCCTGTTCTTCGCCGTGCTCGGCCCGGTCGCCGCCGGCGCGGCGCTGAAAGCGGCGGCGGACTAGCATGATTTCGCCCGGCGGATTGCCGCAGTTGATCGCAGTCAATTGCGCGGCGCCGGCGGGATGATACATATAGGCGCATGACCATGACGGACAAACCGGCAAGCTGGCTCGACCTGGCCAATCCGACGCGCTTTCTCGCCTTCGCGGGCAGGGCGCTGCCCTGGCTCGGCCTGTCGTCGGCGCTGGTGCTGGCCGCGGGGCTCTACATGGTGCTGCGCTCGCCCGACGACTACCAGCAGGGCCTGACCGTGCGCATCATGTATATCCACGTGCCTTTCGCCTGGCTGTCGATGATGTGCTATTCGATCATGGCCGCGTCCTCGCTCGGCACGCTGGTCTGGCGGCATCCTTTGGCCGACGTCTCGGTGCGCGCCGCGGCCCCGCTCGGCGCGGTGTTCACGGCGCTGGCGCTCGCCACCGGCTCGCTCTGGGGCAAGCCGATGTGGGGCGCCTGGTGGGTGTGGGACGCCCGGCTCACCTCGGTCTTCGTGCTGTTCCTGATGTATCTCGGCATCATCGCGCTCAGCCGCGCCTTCGCCGACCCGGCCAAAAGCGCCCGCGCCGTGGCGGTGCTGACGCTGGTCGGCTTCATCAACATCCCGATCATCAAATTCTCGGTCGACTGGTGGAACACGCTGCACCAGCCGGCCTCGGTGTTCCGCATGGGCGGCTCCACCATCGACCCGTCCATGCTGCGGCCGCTTCTGGTGATGGCCGTCGGCTTCACGCTCCTGTTCCTGACCCTGCACATGATGGCGATGCGCAACGAGATCTGGCGCCGCCGCGTCGCCTCGATGAAGAAGCTCGCCGCGCGCAAGGCCGACCGGACGCGCCCCGGCCGCGGCCGGCTGGAGGGAGAGACGGCATGAGCGACCATCTCGGCTTCGTCCTCGCCGCCTATGGCGTCACCGCCGTGGCGCTGTGCCTGACGGTGGGCTGGATATTGATCGACCAGCGCATCCAGAAGAACGAATTGAAGCGGCTGGAAGCGCAGGGCGTGCGCCGCCGCTCGCAAGGCGCGGCGCGATGACCGCCGCCGCGTCGTCCGCGCCGCACCGCTGGATGGCGCTGCTGCCGCTCGCGATCTTCGTCGCGCTGGCGGCGATCTTCGCGGCGCAATTGCTGTCGGGCCGCGATTCCTCCGCCATCCCCTCGGCGCTGATCGGCAAGCCGGCCCCGCATGTCGACCTGCCGCCGGTCGACGGCCTCTTGCGCGACGGCGCGCCCGTGCCGGGGCTGAAATCGGCCGATTTCGAAGGTCGGCTGACGCTAGTCAACGTCTGGGCCTCCTGGTGCGTTCCCTGCCGTGAGGAACATCCCGTGCTGCTGGAGATCGCCCGAGACCCGCGCATCCGCCTCGTCGGCCTCAATTACAAGGACCAGCCCGAAAACGCCCGCCGCTTCCTCGGCGACCTCGGCGATCCCTTCGCCGCCGTCGGCTCCGACCGCAGCGGCTCCACCGGCATCGAATGGGGCGTCTACGGCGTGCCTGAAACCTTCCTCGTCGGCCCGGACGGCCGCATCCTCTACAAGCATGTCGGCCCGTTCACGCCGGAATCGGTGCAAAGCGACCTCATGCCGGCCATCGCCAAGGCGGCGAAATGAGCGCCTGACAGCTCTCGCAGCTAAAATCCCCGGCCGGCCTTCGCGTCCCAGGACTGCACGATCATGTTCCAGAACCGGGGCGGGGACTGCATGAGCAAAGAGCGCGGAACGGCGGGCATGAAAAAGGCGGCCGCAGGGGCCGCCTTTTCTTTTGCGTGTCGCGCGGCCTATTCCGGCAGCTTGCGCACCGCGCCCTTGGCGGCGCTGGTGGCCATGGAGGCGTAGGCTTTCAGCGCCGTGGTCACCTTGCGCTTGCGCTCCTCGGCCGGCTTCCAGCCCTTCGCCTCCTGCGCGGCGCGGCGATGCGCCAGCGTGGCGTCGTCGACGGCGAGGTGGATCTTGCGGTTCGGGATGTCGATCTCGATCAGGTCGCCTTCCTCCACCAGGCCGATCGCGCCGCCTTCCGCCGCTTCCGGCGAGACGTGGCCGATCGACAGGCCCGACGAGCCGCCCGAGAAGCGGCCGTCGGTGATCAGCGCGCACTGCTTTCCGAGGCCCTTCGACTTGAGGTAGCTGGTCGGATAGAGCATTTCCTGCATGCCGGGGCCGCCGCGCGGGCCTTCGTAGCGGATCAGCACGATGTCGCCCGGCTGGATCTTGCCGTTGAGGATGCCCAGCACCGCCGAATCCTGGCTTTCGAAAATGCGCGCCGGTCCGGTGAATTTCAGGATCGACTCGTCCACGCCCGCCGTCTTCACGATGCAGCCGTCCTCGGCCAGGTTGCCGAAGAGCACAGCCAGTCCGCCGTCCTGCGAAAACGCGTGTTCCTTCGAGCGGATCACGCCCTTCTCGCGGTCGGTGTCGACGCTGTCGAAGCGGCGGTCCTGGCTGAAGGCCACCTGCGTCGGCACGCCGCCGGGGGCGGCGGAATAGAAGGAATGCACCATGTCGCTGTCGGTGCGCTTGACGTCCCAGCGGTCGAGCGCCTGGCCCATCGTCTCCGAATGCACGGTCGGGATATTGGTGGTCAGCAGGCCGGCGCGGTCGAGCTCGCCGAGAATGCCCATGATGCCGCCGGCGCGGTGCACGTCCTCCATATGGACGGTGGCGACGGCCGGCGCGACCTTGCACAGCACCGGCACGCGGCGCGACAGGCGGTCGATGTCGTCCATGGTGAAGTCGACTTCCGCTTCCTGCGCGGCGGCCAAAAGGTGCAGCACCGTGTTGGTCGAGCCGCCCATGGCGATGTCGAGCGTCATGGCGTTCTCGAACGCCTCGAAGGTGGCGATGGAGCGCGGCAGCACGCTTTCGTCGCCCTGCTCGTAATAGCGGCGCGCCAGGTCGACGACGAGATGGCCGGCCTCCACGAACAGCCGCTTGCGGTCGGCGTGGGTGGCGAGCGTCGAGCCGTTGCCGGGCAGCGACAGGCCGAGCGCCTCAGTCAGGCAGTTCATCGAATTGGCGGTGAACATGCCCGAGCAGGAGCCGCAGGTCGGGCAGGCGGAGCGCTCGATGGCCTTGACCTGCTCGTCGCTGTAGCTGTCGTCGGCGGCGGCGACCATGGCGTCGACCAGGTCGAGCTTCTTGACCTGGTCGTTCCAGACCACCTTGCCGGCCTCCATCGGGCCGCCCGACACGAACACGACCGGGATGTTGAGCCGCAGCGAGGCCATCAGCATGCCGGGCGTGATCTTGTCGCAATTGGAGATGCAGACCATGGCGTCGGCGCAATGGGCGTTGACCATGTATTCGACCGAGTCGGCGATCAGCTCGCGCGACGGCAGCGAATAGAGCATGCCGTCATGGCCCATGGCGATGCCGTCGTCGACCGCGATGGTGTTGAACTCCTTGGCCACGCCGCCGGCGCGCTCGATCTCGCGCGCCACGAGCTGGCCGAGGTCCTTGAGATGCACATGGCCCGGCACGAACTGGGTGAAGGAGTTCACCACCGCGATGATGGGCTTGCCGAAATCCTCATCCTTCATGCCGGTGGCGCGCCAGAGGCCGCGCGCGCCCGCCATATTGCGGCCATGGGTGGTTGTACGCGAACGATAAGGAGGCATTGTCGATCCTTCGGGAATTTCCTGATTGTCTGCCGGTATGCCAGCATGGCGGCCGGGGCGCAAAGTGCAAATTGCCGCAAAGCGCAAAACGCCATGGCTCCGCACGGACGATGCATGCCGGCTCCAGACCAGCAATCTAGCACGGTTTTGATATAAAGCAAAAGAAATTGCGTTTCAAACGCAATTAAATTTCTCCGCCGCCCTTCAGAAGGCGGTGAAGGTCAGCGTGGTCAGCGAGCGCACGATATGGGGAATGTCGAGCACCTTCTCGTTGATGAACTTGCCGACGTCCTGCCCCTCGGCGACGTAGATCTTCATCAATAGGTCGAATTCGCCGCTGGTGGAGTAGAGCTCCGAGACGATCTCGCGCTTGTAGAGGGCGTCGGCGACCTCGTAGGTCTTGCCGGGCGCGCACTGCAATTGCAGGAAAACGGGTTTCATCGGTCGTCCTTTCGCCAAAAGCCTGCCAAGCGGCCTCGACAGGTTCAAACACCTTCCCGCGTCCGAAATCAAGGCCGTCGGCCGAAGGTCATGCCGATCACGCCTTCGTTAAAACCCTTGGAACCAACGTTTCGGCTGTTTTCCTGCGGGCTATTTCGGGCGATACTCGCCGCCCGTCTTCAAATCACGGAGTATCGCGACCCCCATGAAATTCCTCTCCGCTCCGCTTCTCGTCCTCTGCCTCGCGCCGCTCGCCGGGCCGGCCCTTGCGATGAACGCCCGCGAAAAGGCCGAGCTGGAGAAGCTCGATCCCGCCACGCGGCTGGAGCAGCGCTGCGACGTCGAGGCGGCGGAGCGCATCAGCCACGACAAGACCAGCTATTCCGTCGACAAGGTGCTGGCCTACGCCTTTTCCGACCCCAAGGCTCAGGCCAATTCCATCGAGGCCAGCGGCGCGGCCTTTCGCAGCCGCGAGCGCTGGTACAAGCTCGCCTATGCCTGCAAGACCGACGCCGAGCATATCAACGTGCTCTCCTTCCATTACGATATCGGCGCCGAGGTGCCGGAATCCGAATGGGCGCAGCACTATCTGGTGCCTTGATCTTCCTCCCGCTTTCTTGGCGTTTCCGCGCCGCGCCGCCTTCGCTATGCTCGATCCCATTGTTTTAACGGATTTTCATAGCGATGACGCTTTCCATTCTGGTGTTTTTGCTCGTCCTCGGCGCGATCCTGTGGGCTGTCCGCCGGCGTAAGAGCGGCGCGGCGCTGATGGCGCTCGCGGCGGTCGGCTACGCGTCCGTCGCCAGCGCCGTGCTGCCCGATTATTATCTTAGCCGGATGCAGGCGCCCTACGCCTCGCGCGCGCCGGAGAAAATCGCCGACGGAACCGCGCTGGTCGTATTCGGGCTCGGGACCCAGGCCGTGCGCGAGCAGGGCCTGACCGCGGTCGAGCCCATGGCCTTCGCCTTCGGGCCGATCCTCAAGGCGGCGGCCCTCTACCGCCAATGCGGGCGCGACGGCGCGCGGTGCCATGTGGTGATCGCCGGCGGCGACGTCGCCCGCACGGGCCTGTCGGAGGCCGCCTCCATCGCCGCGCAATTGAAGGCCGCCGGCGTCGATCCGGCGGCGATGCGCCTCGACGAGACCAGCCGCAACAGCTGGGAGAACGCCCGCGACGTCGCCGTCCTCCTGCGCGAACTGAAGCCGGCGCGGGTGATCCTGGTGCAGTCGGCGCCGATGATGGAGCGCGATCTCCTTTACCTGAAACATTTCGGCGTCGAGGCCGAGCCGGTCGCCGCCGCCTATCTCACCACGACCACGACCAACATGGCCGCGACCAGCCTCAATTTCCTCGCCGCCGACCTCGTCCTGTACGAGCGGCTGGGCCTGTGGCGCTACGCCTTCTACAACGCCATGGGCTGGAACGCGCCGCCGGCCCCGCCTCTGCCGCTCGCCGCCGCGCCGGCCGGGTGAGGGCGGAAAACTTGTTCGCCAAACGGCGCGCAGGGGAAATGGATTTTCGAACTCGCGGCCAAGTTTGATCCGCTTGTGGCATCCTGCGCGCCGGAACCTCTGCTACTGTTTTGGCCAGTGGACACCGGAGGCGGTCATGAGACTATCGGCATATTCCCTTGCGCTCGCGGCCCTGGTGGCGGCGTCCTCGCTCGGCGCGGGCGTTCCCGCCAGCCGCGCCGACCAGACGCTGCTCAACGTCTCCTACGACCCGACGCGCGAATTCTACAAGGATTACAACGCCGTCTTCGCGGCGCACTGGAAGGCCGAGACCGGCGAGACGGTGACGATCCGCACCTCGCATGGCGGCTCGGGCAAGCAGGCGCGCTCGGTGATCGACGGCGTCAAGGCCGACGTGGTGACGCTGGCGCTGGAAAGCGACATCGACGCCATCGCCAAGCTGTCGGGCAAGATCGCGCCCGACTGGCGCAAGCGCCTGCCCGACAATTCCGCGCCCTACACCTCGACCATCGTCTTCCTGGTGCGCAAAGGAAATCCAAAAGGGATCAAGGACTGGGGCGACCTGATCAAACCCGGCGTCGAGGTGATCACGCCCAACCCCAAGACTTCGGGCGGCGCGCGCTGGAACTACCTCGCCGCCTGGGCCTGGGCCTACAAGCGGAACAATGGCGACGAGGCTAAGATCAAGGCCTATATGACCGAGCTCTTCAAGCATGCGCCGGTGCTCGACACCGGCGCGCGCGGCGCCACCACCACCTTCGTGCAGCGCCAGATGGGCGACGTGCTGCTCGCCTGGGAGAACGAGGCTTTCCTCTCGGTGCAGGAATTCGGCGCCGACGCCTTCGACATCGTGGACCCGCCGCAATCGATCCTCGCCGAGCCGCCGGTGGCGGTGGTGGACGGCAATGTCGACACCAACGGCACGCGCAAGGTGGCGGAGGCCTATCTCAACTATCTCTATTCGCCCGAGGGCCAGACCGTCGCCGTCAAGCATTTCTACCGCCCGGCCAAGCCGGAGCTGGTGCCGGCGGACAAGCGGCGCGACTTTCCCAAGCTGTCGCTGGTGACGATCGACGATCCCATCTTCGGCGGCTGGGCCAAGGCGCAGCCCTATCATTTCGGCGACGGCGGCACGTTCGACCAGATCTACAAGCCGGCGGACTGAGCGGCCCGACCGGCCCTTCGCCCCCGCTGACGAGAGGAAACACACCGCCGCATGACTTCGCTCGCCGCGCGCCCCGGATGGCGCTTTCGAAAGCCGGGGGTCATTCCGGGATTCCGGCTGACCTTCGGCTTCACCGTGGCCTATCTGGCCCTGATCGTGCTGATCCCGCTGTCGGCGCTGGTGCTGCACGCCACCGCCGTCGGCTGGGCCGGCTTCGCGCGCATCCTCGCCGACGAGCGCACCCAGCGCGCGCTGGAGGCGAGCTTCGGCGCGGCGCTTATCGCCGCGCTGGTCAATGTCGTGTTCGGGACCATCCTCGCCTGGGTGCTGGTGCGCTACCGCTTTCCCGGCCGGCGGCTGGTCGATGCGGTGGTCGACATCCCCTTCGCGCTGCCGACCGCGGTGGCCGGCATCGCGCTCGCCGCCATCTACGCCCCCAACGGCTGGGTGGGGAGCCTCTTGAAGCCGCTCGGCCTGCAGGTCGCCTTCACCCGCGCCGGAATCGTCGTGGCGCTGATCTTCGTCGGCCTGCCCTTCGTGGTGCGCACGGTGCAGCCGATCATGGAGGAGATCAGCCGCGAGGTCGAGGAGGCGGCGGCCACTTTGGGCGCGACGCGCTTCCAGACCGTCTGGCGCGTGCTCCTGCCGGGGCTTCAGCCCGCCATCCTCACCGGCTTCGCGCTCGCCTTCGCGCGCGGCGTCGGCGAATACGGCTCGGTCATCTTCATCGCCGGCAACAAGCCCTATGTGTCGGAGATCGCGCCGCTGCTGATCGTCGTCAAATTGGAGGAATACGACTATGCCGGCGCCACGGCGCTGGCGACGGTCATGCTGGTCCTGTCCTTCTCGATGCTGCTGGCGATCAACCTCGTCCAGGCGCGCAACCGGCGGAGATACGGCTATGGCCACTGAGCATCGCGACGCGGTCACCGAGCGCCCGGCGACGCGCCTGTTGCTGACCGGGCTGGCGCTGGCCTTCCTGGCGCTGTTCCTGCTCCTGCCGGTGGCGGCGGTCTTCGTCGAGGCCTTCCGCAAGGGCGTCGGAACCTATGTCGCCGCGCTGGTCGAGCCCGACGCCTGGGCAGCCATCCGTCTTACGCTGACGGTCGCCGCCATCGCCGTGCCGCTCAACCTCGTCTTCGGCGTCGCCGCCGCCTGGACCATCGCCAAGTTCGAATTCAAGGGCAAGGCGCTGCTGACCACGCTGATCGACCTGCCTTTCTCGGTGTCGCCGGTCATTTCCGGCCTCGTCTTCGTGCTTTTGTTCTCGAGCCACAGCCTGCTCGGGCCGTGGCTGTCGAAGCATCACATCGAAATCCTCTTCGCCGTGCCCGGCATCGTGCTGGCGACGGTCTTCGTCACCTTTCCCTTCGTGGCGCGCGAATTGATCCCGCTGATGCAGGAGCAGGGCTCGGGCGACGAGGAGGCGGCGCTGTCGCTGGGCGCCAATGGCTGGCAGGCCTTCCGCTACGTCACCCTGCCCAACATCAAATGGGGCCTGCTCTACGGCGTGCTTTTGTGCAATGCGCGCGCCATGGGCGAGTTCGGCGCGGTGTCGGTGGTGTCGGGCCATATTCGCGGCCTCACCGACACCATGCCGCTGCATATCGAAATCCTCTATAATGAATACGATTTCGTCGGCGCCTTCGCGGTGGCTTCGCTGCTGGCCTTCCTGGCCTTGGCCACGCTGGCGCTGAAGACGGCGCTGGAGCTGCGCTACGGCGACGAGCTGGCGGCGGCCGGCCGCCACTAATCAAAAGTAATAGGCCGCGCGGGGCGGCGAGGAAAGGAATGAGCATGGAAGTACGTGTCGCCGGCGTGCGCAAGGAGTTCGGCCGCTTTCCGGCGCTGCACGACGTGTCGCTCGACATCCGCTCGGGCGAGCTGATCGCGCTGCTGGGCCCGTCCGGCTCCGGCAAGACGACGCTTTTGCGCCTGATCGCCGGGCTCGAGTCGCCGACCGAAGGCGCGGTGTTCTTCGGCGACGAGGACGCCTCGCGCAAGACCGTGCAGGAGCGCAATGTCGGCTTCGTCTTCCAGCATTACGCCCTGTTCCGCCACATGACGGTGGCCGACAATATCGGCTTCGGGCTCAAGGTGCGGCCGCGCGGCCGCCGCCCGGCCGCTTCCGAGATCCGCCGCCGCGCGCTGGAGCTTCTCGACTTCGTGCAATTGCAGGGGCTGGAGAACCGCTATCCGACGCAGCTTTCCGGCGGCCAGCGCCAGCGCGTGGCGCTGGCGCGCGCCATGGCCATCGAGCCGCGCGTGCTGCTGCTCGACGAGCCCTTCGGCGCGCTCGACGCGCAGGTGCGCATGGAGCTGCGCCGCTGGCTGCGCGACATCCACGACCGCACCGGCCACACCACCGTCTTCGTCACCCACGACCAGGACGAGGCGCTGGAGCTGGCGGACCGCGTGGTGGTGATGAGCCAGGGCCGCATCGAGCAGGTCGGCACGCCGGACGAGGTCTACGACAATCCCAACTCGCCCTTCGTCTACGGCTTCATCGGCGAGTCGAGCCTGCTGCCGGTGCGGGTCGAGGCCGGAAAGCTCTGGCTCGCCGACCGCGACATCGGGCTTGCGGCGCCCGGCGCGCCCGACGGCGAGGTCGACCTCTATTTCCGCCCGCACGACGTGGAATTGCTCGACGGCTGCGGCGGCTGCGTGGCGGGCACGGTGGTGGCGAGCCGCCGCTCGGGCGGCAAGCGCCGGGTCGAGCTGGAAGTGGGCGGCGCCCGCGACCGCATCGAGATCGAAATCCCCGTCGAGCACCCGGCGGCGGAGAAGAGCCGCGTCGCTTTCCGCCCGCGCCACTGGCGCGTCTTCCCCCGTTCCGACGCCGCCTGACCAGGCTTTCACGCCATCCGGACGCCATCGCTTTTCGCCGCAGCGGCGAAAGGGTGGTGCTTTTTTAGTTTTCAATATGTTAGGCTGCGCGGAAATGAAGCCGTCCATAACGACACATTAACGTCTGGAAGGATTTGTGCGTTGCGATTGAACCGATTGAACCGCAGGACGTTTCATTGTCTCATTTTGGCCGGATGCCCCGGCCAGACAGAAAGCCGTAGGGGGACGAAGCCGCTTCCCGAGGCTTCCGCACCCGTTCGCCGCATCTAATCAATCCCTTCGGAAAGGCTGTTAAGGCATATGCCGGAAGCGTCTTCTTCCCCGTCCCGATCCGCCCCCCAGACCCCGTCGCAGCGTCAGGCCCCGGACCAGATTCCACCCGCGCAACCCGCCCCCATCCGCGCCGACTACAAGACGGAAGAAGAGCTGCAGGCGCTCGCCGCCGCCGTCGGGCGCGGCGACGACCTGCCCTTGCCCGATTACACGGCCTTCGCCTTCGACAAGCGCCTGTCGGAGAACGGCAAGCTGATCCTGCACGCCTACCGCGCCTCGGACGCCGCCTCCCGCAACGGCGAGACCATCACGCCCGCCGCGCAATGGCTGCTCGACAACCACTACCAGATCGACAAGAGCGTGCAGCAGACCCGGCGCGACCTGCCGCGCCGCTTCATCCGCGAATTGCCGCTCTACAAGGCCCCCAACGAGAACTATGTCGGCATGCCGCGCATCTTCGCGCTGGCCTGGCTCTACGTCGCCCATACCGACAGCAATTTCTCGCTCAAGACGCTGACCGCCATCGTCAAGGGCTTCCAGACGGTGGAGCCGCTCAAGATCGGCGAATTGTGGGCGCTGCCCTCCGCCGTGCGCTATTTCCTGATCGAGAACGCGCGCCGGCTGGCGCTGCGCGTCGACCGGGCGCGCATCATGCGCAACCTCGCCAACAAGGCCGCCGACCACATCGTCGTCGCCGCCACCGGCGGCGACCTGGAGACGGTGCTGGCGCAATATGACGCCGCCGCCCGCGACAGCACCTTCGCCACCCATCTCCTCTACCGCCTGCGCTCCGCCTCCACCGACACCACGGCGGCGGTGAGCTGGCTCGAAAAAATCCTCGAGGAGGAAGGCTCCAACCCGGAAGAGGCCATCGTCGAGGAGCACACCCGCCAGTCCACCGGCGGCGTGACCATGGGCAACGTCATCCGCAGCCTCAAATCCATCGACGACATCGACTGGGAGACCTGGTTCGAGACCGTCAACGAGGTCGACGCCATCCTGCGCGACCACAGCGATTTCGAGCTTCTGGATTTCCGCTCCCGCAACGCCTATCGCGTGACCATCGAGAAGCTCGCCCGCTACTCCAACATGAGCGAGATCGACATCACCTGGGCGGCGCTGAAGCTGGCCGAGGACGGCGGCCGCGCCGAGAAGGCCGGCCACCCCGAGGCGGAAGGCAAGGGCGCCATCGCCTATTACCTCTCCGGCGAGGGCCGCAAGGAGCTGGAGGCCGCCTGCGGCTATCGCGCGCCGCTCGGCGTGCGCGCCCTGCGCTTCTATCGCGGCATGGGCCTGTGGGGCCTGTTCCTGCCGACGGCGATCTTCACCATCCTGACGCTGTGGATCGTCAATTACTGCATGATGCGCGCCGGCCTGTCGTCCGACATGCGCACGCTGTTCACCGTGCTGGCGCTGTTCCCGGCCATGGACGCCTCCTATTCGCTGTTCAACGCGCTGGTGCCGTGGTTCGTGCAGCCGACGCGGCTGATCGGCTTCGAATACAAGGAGGGCCTGCCCGAGGAGGCGCGCACGCTGGTGGCGGTGCCGACCTTCATCACCTCGCGCGACTCCATCGACGAGCAGATCCGCAACCTGGAGGTCCATTACCTCACCAATCCGCGCGGCGAGATCTATTTCGCGCTGGTCAGCGACTGGACCGACGCCAAGCAGGAGATCACCCCCGCCGACATGGAGATCTACGACTATGCGCGGGAGGAGATCGCCAAGCTCAACGAGCATTACACCGGCGACGCCCAGCCGCGCTTCTTCCTCCTGCACCGCCGGCGCCTGTTCAACGAGAAGCAGGATTGCTGGATGGGCTGGGAGCGCAAGCGCGGCAAGCTGCACGAGCTGAACCTTCTGCTGCGCGGCGACCAGGACACCAGCTATTTCCCGCCCGACGAGCGCCTGCCGAAGAACATCAAGTTCGTCATGACGCTCGACGCCGACACCCGCCTCACGCCCGAGGCGGTGACCAACCTGGTCGGCAAGCTCAGCCACCCGCTCAACCGCCCGGTCATCGACGACAAGACCGGCCGCGTCGTGCGCGGCTACGGCATTTTGCAGCCGCGCGTCACGCCCTCGCTCACCACCGGCGACGAGGCCTCGTTCCTGCAGCGCGTCTTCTCGGTCAATCGCGGCATCGACCCTTACGTCTTCGCCGTCTCCGACACCTATCAGGACCTGCTCGGCGAAGGCACCTTCACCGGCAAGGGCCTCTACGACATCGACGCCTTCGAGGCGGCGCTCAAGGGCCGCATCCCCGAGAACACCATCCTCAGCCACGATCTGCTCGAAGGCGGCTACGCCCGCGCCGCGCTGGTCAGCGACGTCGAGGTGGTCGAGGATTACCCGACCGGCTACAATGTCGACGTGTCGCGCCACCACCGCTGGACGCGCGGCGACTGGCAGCTCCTGCCCTGGCTGTTCTCGACCACGCGCGGCGTCAGCACCATCACCCGCTGGAAGATGGTCGACAATCTGCGCCGCTCGCTCAACCAGATCCTCTGGCTGGTCGCCGCCATCGTCGGCTGGTGCGTGCTGCCGCTCGGCGCCGCCGCCGTCTGGCAGGCCTTCCTGATCGTGTCGATGTTCGTGGCGCCGACCTTCGGCATCGTCACCAACATCATCCCGCGCAACATGGACTATTCGCTCAAGGGCCATGCGCAGTCGGTGCTGACCGACGTGGCGCTGGGCACGGCGGACGTGGCGCTGCGCACCACCTTCATCGCCCATTGGGCCTTCCTGATGGGCGACGCCATCGCCCGCACCTTCTATCGCCTGTTCGTCTCGCGCCGCGACCTTCTCGAATGGCGCACCGCCGCCCAGGCCAAGGCCTCGCCGGACACGCTGCTCTATTATTTCCAGCTCATGTGGCCGGCGCTGGCCATCGCGGTGGCCTCGCTGGCGCTGCCGCTCGCCGCCGAAAGCCCGGCGGCGCTGGTCGCCGCGCCCTTCGCGGTGATCTGGTTCGCCTCGCCGCTGATCGCCTGGCTGGTCAGCCGCTCGGCCAAGCCGCAGGACACGCTGGAGGTGCTGTCCTCCGACAAGGCCGACCTGCGCCGCTACGCCCGCCGCACCTGGCGCTATTTCGCCGAATTCGCCAATGACGAGAACCATCACCTGCCGCCGGACAATTTCCAGGAGGACCCGGCCCCGATCCTGGCCCGGCGCACCTCGCCGACCAATATCGGCGTCTATCTCCTGTCGGTGGTCGCCGCGCGCGATTTCGGCTGGATCGGCTTCGACGAGACGATGCGGCGCATCGACGCCACCGTCGCCACGCTCGAGAAGATGGAGAAATATCAGGGCCATCTCTACAACTGGTACGAGACCGACACGCTGACGCCGATGCGCCCGCTCTACGTCTCGGCGGTCGACAGCGGCAACCTCGCCGGCCACCTCGTCACGCTCTCCTCGGCGCTGGAGGAATGGGCCGAGGCCCCCTCCGTCTACGTGCAGGGCGACCTCGACGGCATCCTCGACGTCAACGACATCCTCGAGGAGACCATCGGGCAGATTCCCGACGACCGCCGCATCCTGCGTCCGCTGCGCCGCCGCCTGGAGGAGCGCATCGCCAATTTCCGCCGCGCCGTGATCTCGATCAAGGACGAGCCGGAGACCGCCTCCTTCCGCACCATCAACCTCACCCTCTTCGCCAACGACATCGTCCGCCTGATGGACGAGCTCGACGGCGAGGTCGAGACGGTGGCGAGCGCCGAGGCCAAGGAATGGGCGCGCCTGCTGGTCGACACCTGCCAGGCCCATACCGACGACGCCGTCGGCGAACACGACACCGAGGGCCAGCGCGACCGCCTGCGCGACCTCGCCATGCGCGCCCGCCAGCTCGCCTTCGACATGCAGTTCGGCTTCCTGGAGAACAAGGACCGCCGCCTGCTCTCCATCGGCTTCCGCGTGCAGGAGAACGAGCTCGACCAGAGCTGCTACGACCTTCTCGCCTCCGAGGCGCGCCTGGCGAGCCTGTTCGCCATCGCCAAGGGCGACGTGCCGGTCGAGCATTGGTTCAAGCTCGGCCGCCTGCTGGTGCCGGTCGGCTGGAAGGGCGCGCTGCTCTCCTGGTCCGGCTCGATGTTCGAATATCTGATGCCGCCGCTGGTCATGACCGAGCCGCTCGGCTCGCTTCTCGACCAGACCAACAAGCTCGTCGTGCAGCGCCAGATCGACTACGCCACCTCGCGCGGCCTGCCCTGGGGCATTTCCGAAGCGGCCTTCAACGCCCGCGACGCGAACATGAACTATCAATATTCCAATTTCGGCGTACCCAATCTGGGCCTCCAGCGCGGCCTGTCGCGCAACGCCGTCATCGCGCCCTATGCGAGCCTTCTGGCCTCGCAATACCAGCCGGCTGCGGCCGTGGCCAACCTCAAGCGGCTCGCCAAGCTCGGCGCGCTCGGCCGCTACGGCTTCCACGATTCGGTGGACTTCACCCCGTCGCGCGTCCGCGAGGGCGAGACCTGCGCGGTGGTCAAGAACTACTACGCCCACCACCACGGCATGTCGATCATCGCGGTCAACAACGTGATTTTTGAAGGTCGCATGCGCGACCGCTTCCACAACGATCCGGTGATCGAGGCGGCGGAGCTCCTGTTGCAGGAAAAGGCCCCGCGCGAGATTCCGATGATCTACGCCAAGACGGAAAACCCGATGCGGGTCGATTCCGGCGGCTTCGACGACGCGCCGATGCGCATCGTCGACAAGCCCTTCAAGGCCCCGCGCGCCACCCATATGATGTCCAACGGCCAATATGCGCTGATGGTCACGGCCAACGGCTCCGGCTACAGCCGCTGGCACAATTGGGACATCACCCGCTTCCAGGCCGACGCCACCGAGGACCTGCAGGGCACGTTCCTGTTCCTGCGCGACATGGAGAGCGGCTACTGGTGGTCGGCCACCGGCGAGCCGGTGCGCAACCCGGAGGAGGAGACCAAGACCGTCTTCACCGAGGACAAGGTCGAGTTCTACAAGACCGCCGGCGACATCAAGACGGTGATGGAAGTCATCGTCTCCTCGGGCTCGGACGGCGAGGGCCGCAGGCTCGACGTCATCAACACCAGCGCCCGCGACCGCGTGATCGAGGTCACCTCCTATGCCGAGCTGGTGCTGAACGACAACGCCTCCGACGCCGCCCATCCGGCCTTCGCCAAGATGTTCGTCGAGACGGAGATCGCCGACGGCTCCACCATCTACGCCAAGCGGCGCAAGCGCGCGCCGTCCGACCCCGACATCCATGTGGCGCATTTCGTCACCGACCTGTCGGGCGCGATGCGCGAGATCGAGGTCGAGACCGACCGCCGCGCCTTCATCGGCCGCGGCCGCACGCTGCGCGACGCCGCGGCCTTCGAGCCGGGCGCCAGGCTCACGGGCTCGCAGGGCTGCACGCTCGACGCCATCGCCTCGGTGCGCACCCGCGTGCGCGTGCCGGCGCACAAGAAGGTGAGCCTCGTCTTCTGGACCTTCGCCGGCGGCAGCCGCGACGCGGTCGAGCATGCGGTGGCCAGCCATCGCCATCCCGAGACCTTCGCCCGCGACTATTCGCTGTCCTGGACCTCGTCGCAGGTGCAGCTCTACCATATCGGCATCAAGCCGGCGGAGGCGGCCGACTACCAGAAGGTCGCGGCCTATCTGCTCTATCCCGAGCGCGCTTTGCGCCAGCCGCCCGACACCATCGCGGCCGGCTTGGGCAAGCAGTCGGACCTGTGGCCGCTGTCGATCTCGGGCGACTATCCGATCTTCGCGCTGCGCATCGACAACGAGGCCGATCTCGACGTGCTGCGCGGCGTGCTGCGCGCCCAGGAATACTGGCGCGGCAAGGGCCTCACCGTCGACGTGGTGGCGGTCAACGAGCGCGCCTTCTCCTATGCGCAGGACACCCAGCGCGCCATCGAATGGATCGTCGAAGGGTTCCGCGCCCGCGGCGGCGGCCAGCCGCATGTGTTCGCGGTGCGCCGCGACCAGATGAGCGAGGCGACCTACAACACGCTGCTCGCCTCGGCCCGCATCGTCATGCACGCGCAGAACGGCTCGCTGGCCGAGCAGCTGCGCCGCAACGAGGAGATCTCCGTCGACCTCGCCGCCCGCAGCGACGCCAAGGCCGGCCCGGCGCAGGGCGCAAGCCCGGCGGTGATCGAGCGCGGCACGGCCGGCGAGGAGCGCCGCCTGCCGGTGCGGGTGGCGACGCCCGAGCGTCCGCGCCCCGACGGAAGCGATCTCGCCTTCTGGAACGGCTATGGCGGCTTTGCCGAGGACGGCGCCTATGTCGTGCGCCTCAACGGGCGCACCACCACGCCGCATCCGTGGATCAACGTCGTCTCCAACCCGTCCTTCGGCTTCCACGTCTCGGCGGAAGGCGCGGCCTTCACCTGGGCCGGCAACAGCCGCGACTACCAGTTGACCCCCTGGGCCAACGATCCGGTGTCGAACCGTCCGGGCGAGGCGATCTACGTGCTCGACCGCGAGACGGGCCGCAGCTTCGCCCCCACGGCGAGCGTGCTGCGCGACGAGGCGGCGACCTACGAGGCCCGCCACGGCCACGGCTACAGCGCCTTCTCCGCCCGCCACGGCGAGCTCGAACTGGCGCTGACCCATATCGTCGACCCGGAGAAGCCGGCGCGGCTGTCGCGGCTCACCATCACCAATCACGGCCGCTCGCGCCGCCGCCTGCGCGCCTACGGCTATGTCGAATGGGTGCTGGGCAATGCGCGGGCCAAGAACGTGCCCTTCATCGTGCCCTCGCAGGACGAGGCGCAGGGCGCGCTCTTCGCCGCCAACCCCTACCATCCCGACAAGTCCGGCCAGGTGGCCTTCTTCGCCACGAGCGAAAAGCCGCAATCGGTGACCGCCGACCGCGGCGAGTTCATCGGCGCGACCGGCTCGGTCGACCGGCCGGAAGTCGTGCTGGCCGGCAAGGCGCTGTCGGGGACGGTCGAGGCCGGCCGCGACCCCTGCGCCGCGCTCGCCGTCGACGTGGAGGTCGGTCCGGGCGAAAGCCGCGACATCGTCTTCGTCATCGGCAACGCCGGCGACCGGGCCGAGGCCTCGGCGCTGGCGGCCGAGTTGCGCGGCGCGGATTTCGCCGCCAAGCTCGAAGCCGCCAAGCGCCAGTGGGACGGCTTCTTCGGCCGCGTGCAGGTCAAGACGCCCGATCCGGCCTTCGACCTGATGGTCAATGGCTGGCTGCCCTACCAGGCGCTGGCCTGCCGCATCTGGGCCCGCGCCGCCTTCTACCAGGCCAGCGGCGCCTTCGGCTTCCGCGACCAGCTGCAGGACACGCTGTCGCTGATGCTGATCGACCCGACGCTGGCGCGCGCGCAGATCCTCAACGCCGCCTCGCGCCAGTTCCGCGAGGGCGACGTGCAGCATTGGTGGCTGCCCGCCACCGGCGCGGGCGTGCGCACGCTGATCTCGGACGACGTGGTCTGGCTCGGCTACGGCGCCTCGCTCTATGTCGAGACGACTGGTGATAACGCCATCCTCGACGAGAAGCTGCCCTTCCTCGAAGGCCGCGCGCTGGAGGAGGGAGAGCACGACGCCTTCTACCAGCCGACCGTCTCGTCGGACGCGGTCAGCCTCTACGAGCATTGCGCGCTGGCGCTCGACCTCGCCGTCGCCCGCACCGGCAAGCACGGTCTGCCGCTGATGCTCGGCGGCGACTGGAACGACGGCATGAACCTCGTCGGCGCCAAGGGCGAGGGCGAGAGCGTCTGGCTCGGCTGGTTCATGGCCTACACGCTGCAGCGCTTCATCCCCATCGCCGAAGCCCGCAAGGACGCCAAGCGCGCCGAGGCGTGGAAGGCGCATGTGCAAAGCCTGACGGCGGCGCTGGAGAAGGACGGCTGGGACGGCGAATGGTATCGCCGCGGCTATTACGACAACGGCGCGCCGCTCGGCTCCAAGGAGAGCGACGAGTGCCAGATCGACGCCATCGCCCAGTCGTGGAGCGTGCTCTCCGGCGTGGCCGACCCCAAGCGGGCCGAACAGGCCATGGCCTCGCTCGAAAAGCATCTGCTGGACGAGCAGGGCGGCCTGCTGCGCCTGTTCACGCCGCCCTTCGACAAGACGGCGCAGGAGCCCGGCTACATCAAGGGCTATCCGGCCGGCGTGCGCGAGAACGGCGGCCAGTACACCCACGGCGCGACCTGGGCCATCCTGGCGCTGGCCCGCATGGGCAAGGCGGCGGAGGCGTGGAAGCTGTTCTCGCTGATCAACCCGGTCAGCCACGGCGAGCATCCCGACACCTATCGCGTCGAGCCCTATGTCATCGCCGCCGACATCTACTCCGTCGAGCCGCGCCGCGCGCAGGGCGGCTGGACCTGGTACACGGGTTCGGCCGGCTGGTTCTACCGCGTGGCGACCGAGGGCATCCTCGGCGTGACCAAGCGCGGCGACCGGCTGCATCTCGATCCGGTGCTGCCGCCGGACTGGGACGGCTGCGAGCTGGAGCTGCGCTTCGGCGAGGCGCTCTACCGCGTCACCGTCACCGCCGGGGCCAATGCGCGCGCGGTCAAGCTCGACGGCCGCAAGGTCGCCAATCCGGAGGAAGGCCTGCCCATCAAGCCGGACGGCGAGCACACGATCGTGGTGGAGCTTCCCAAACGGGACTGACACGACCGGGGCGCCGATCCAGCGGAATCGGACCGGCGCTCCTTCTCTTCGCTCCCGCCGCATTGCTGCGACGCCAAACGTTTCCATTTGGCTGCAAAATGCTCTAAAAGGCGGGTGAAAACCCGCCTTTTTCTTAGCCGCCGCACGGCTTCGCAAGGGCGGCGACCTCAGGGGGATGGAGGCCGCCATGGCCAGGACCGATATTGCGCGCCGCGTCTACAACCACGCATGGAAGCTGGACCCGATCGTCCGCAGCCTGCTGGACACGGATTTCTACAAGCTCCTCATGCTGCAGATGATCTGGGGCCTTTATCCCAGGGTCGACGCCACTTTCTCGCTCATCAACCGCACCAGCTCGGTCCGGCTGGCGGAGGAGATCGACGAGGGCGAGTTGCGCGCCCAGCTCGACCATGCGCGTTCCTTGCGCTTCTCCAAGAAGGAGATGATCTGGCTCGCCGGCAACACCTTCTACGGCCGCAAGCAGATTTTCCAGCCGGAATTCCTCGCCTGGCTCGCCGATTTCCAATTGCCGGAATACGATCTGCGCCGCCGCGACGGCCAGTACGAGCTGCATTTCCACGGCCTGTGGTCGCACACCAGCATGTGGGAGATCCCGGCGCTCGCCATCATCAACGAGCTGCGCTCGCGCGCGGCGATGAAGAATCTCGGCCCCTTCTCGCTCGACGTGCTCTACGCCCGCGCCAAGGCCAAGATGTGGAGCAAGGTCGAGCGGCTGCGGCAATTGCCGGACCTGCGCATCTCCGATTTCGGCACCCGCCGCCGCCATTCCTTCCTCTGGCAGCGCTGGTGCGTGGAGGCGCTGAAGGAAGGCCTCGGCGGCGCGCTGAGCGGCACCAGCAACGTGCTGCTCGCCATGGACACCGACCTCGAGGCGCTCGGCACCAACGCGCATGAATTGCCGATGGTGCTGGCCGCGCTCGCCAACAGCGACGACGAATTGCGCTCCGCGCCCTATCGGGTGCTCCAGGACTGGAACCGCTATTACGGCGGCAATCTTCTCATCGTGCTGCCCGACGCCTTCGGCACGGCGGCCTTCCTGCGCAACGCGCCCGACTGGGTGGCCGACTGGACCGGCTTCCGCCCCGACAGCGCCCCGCCCATCGAGGGCGGCGAGCGCATCGTCGAATGGTGGCGGTCGAAGGGCAAGGACCCGCGCGACAAGCTGCTGATCTTCTCCGACGCGCTCGACGTCGGCACCATCGAGCAGACCTATCGCCATTTCGAGGGCCGGGTGCGCATGAGCTTCGGCTGGGGCACCAACCTCACCAACGATTTCGTCGGCTGCGCGCCGCAGAACATCGCCGGCCTCAACGCCATCTCGCTGGTCTGCAAGGTCACCGACGCCAATGGCCGCCCGGCGGTGAAGCTGTCGGACAATCCACAGAAGGCCACCGGCGACCCGAAGGAAGTGGCGCGCTACCTGAAATTCTTCGGCAACGCCGAGCGCACCGAGCAGCGCGTCACCGTCTGACGCGATAAACAAGGATAGAAACGGCCCCGGCTTCGGCCGGACGCCTATTCCATCAGCCGCGCCGTGCCCGACACGCGCACCGAGCCGCCGCGCACCGCGCCCGGCTCGGCGCGGATATGCGACGGGCTGCCCATGTCCTCGCCCTGGAACACGTCGATGGCCCCGCGATGCGGCCAGCCGATGTCGCGCAGATAGGCGGCCAGCGCCGCCGCGGCCGCGCCCGTGGCCGGGTCTTCGTAGACGCCGCCCGAGGCGAAGGGGTTGCGGGCGTGGAAACGCTGCGGCGTCTCCGAATAGACCAGCATGATCGTGGTCCAGCCCTGCCGGTTCATGGTGACGCGGCCCTTGGCGAGGTCGTAATGCATGGCCGCCAGCTTCTCGCGCGACCGCAGCCCCAGCACGATATGGTCGGCGCCGCCATGGATGATGGCGGGCGGCAGGCCGGGGGCGAGGTCGTCGGCGTCATAGGCGAACAGGCCCAGCGCCTGGCCGACCTCCTGCTCGGTGGCGGCGCGGTTGCGGGTCGAGGGCGATTGCAGCGCGGCCGAGAACAGCGCGCCGTCCTTGCGCCCCTCGACGCGGATCTCGGCATGGTTGAGCTTGAGGTCGAAGCGCCCGTCGCCCTCGCGCATCGCCAGCGCCGCGCCCAGCGCGATGGTGGCGTGGCCGCAGAAGGGCACCTCGCGCTCGGGCGCGAAATAGCGCACCCGCCACTGGCCGTCGTCGGGCGTGGCGAAGGCGGTTTCGGAAAAGCCGACGCGGGCGGCGATCTTCTGCATCTCCTCGTCGGACGGCAGCCTGTCGGCGATCACCACGCCGGCGGGGTTTCCGCCCTGGTCGCCCTGTGAGAAGGCCGCGATGCGCAAAACGTCCACTGGAGTCTCCCTCGCCATTTTCGACGCCTATCCGATTCAGTCCCGCCGCTTTCTATAAAGAGCGTGAATTGTGGCGCGTCAAGCCGGGCGAAGGGCGGAGACGATCAGCAGCATCGGCCGCTCCATCTCCTCGGCCAGCGCCGGCATGGCGGCGAGCTGTGCGGACGTCGGCCGCCATTCCTCCAGCGTTTTGAGGGCGAAGCCGGCCCCGATCAGCGCGTTGACGATCGTCCCCAGCCGCCGGTGATGCTTGACCACGCCGTCCGCCAGCCAGTCGGTCCTGCGCTCGCCTTCCACAGCATAATGATCGACCGGCCAGCGTTTTTGTCCGTCCGGCCCGACGATCCAGCCCGGTTTTCGCGACGCCATGAAGATCGGATGCTCCATGGTGAAGACCAGCCCGCCGCCGGGTTTCAGCGCGCGGCCGATCATGGCGAACAGCCGGTCGATATCGGCGACGTAATGGAAGGCGAGGGAACTGTAGACGAGGTCGAAGCGCCCTTCCGGCAGTTCCAGCGTCTCCATGTCGGCGCGCTCGTAGGCGACGGCAGGGCTTTGCGTCTCGCGCCGGGCGCGCGTGAGCATGTTCTCCGACAGGTCGAAGCCCGCCACCGAGGCCGCGCCCGCCTCTGCGGCGAAGCGCGAGAACCAGCCGAAGCCGCAGCCGAGATCGGCGACCGCCTTGCCCTTGAGATCGGGCAGCAGCCCGCGCACGAAATCCCATTCCGGCGCGCCGGCGAAGCCGTGCACGGAGCGCGGCAATCGGCTATAGGCGGCGAAGAAGTCCGGTCGGTCGTAGATGTTCTGGGCCATGGCTATTTCTGCGTGAAGGCGAGCCTGGCGCCGAGCCCGACGAAGGCGGCCGCGAAGCCGCGGCGCATCCAGGCGAGAACGGCGGGGCGGGAGACGACATGGCGGCGCATGGCGGCGGCGAAGACGCCGTAAAGGCTGAACACCGCGAAGGTCATGGCCATGAAGGCGAGCGACAATTCCACCATCCGCGCCGTCGCGCCGTGGGGCTCGGTCCCGACGAATTGCGGCAGGAAGGCGAGGAAGAAGATCGACAGCTTCGGGTTGAGCAAGTTGACCAGCACGGCCGAGCGGACGACCTGCATGTCCGTGCGGGGCGCTTTTTCCGTCTCGACCGTCAGCGCGCCTTGCGTGCGCAAGGTCGTCCAGGCCATGAACAGGAGATAGGCGACGCCGGCGTATTTGACGGTCTGGAAGGCGGTCGCGCTCGCATGCAGCAGGGCGGCGAGCCCGGTGATCGCCGCCGCCATATGCGGGACGATGCCGAGCGTGCAGCCGAAGGCGGCGACGACGGCCGCCCGCGCGCCGCGCGACAGGCCGGCGGCCAGCGTCACCAGAACGCCGGTTCCGGGCGAGGCGACGATGGCGAGGGAGGTCAAAAGGAATTCGAGGCTCATGACGCGCTCCTTTGCGGGCGCATCATGTCACGCCGCGACCCGCCGTCAATCCTTCATTTCGCTCGCCCAGGGCGGATTGGCCCCGGCGCGCGACACGGTGACGGCGGCGGCGCGCACGCCGAGCGCCACGGCGGCGTGGATCTGGTCGTCGGTGAGGTCGAGCATGGCCTGCTTGGACAGAAGCCCCTGCCGGTGCAGGCTGGCCAGGATGCCGGCGTTGACCGTGTCGCCGGCGCCGACCGTGTCGACCACCTGCACGCGCACGCCCGGCACGCTGACCTTGCCGCGCGCCGAATAGGCGTCGGCGCCGTGCGCGCCCTTGGTGATGACCACCAGCTTCGGCCCGCGCTTGAGCCAGGCGGCGGCGATCTCGTCGTGGCTGCCGGTCTCGCCGAACCAGTCGAGGTCCTCGTCCGACAATTTGACGATGTCGGCCAGCGCGATCATGCGCTGCATGCGCTCGACGTGGCGGTCGCGGTCGGCGATGAAATTGGAGCGGATATTGGGATCGAGGAACATGACGCGGTTGGCCGCCTCGCGCGTCATCAGCGCCTCGTAGACGCTGCCGCAGGGCTCCGAGACCAGGCTGATGCAGCCGAACAGCATGGCGTCGACATCCGCGCCGATGCGCGGCACGTCGTCGTCCGACAGCATGCGCAGCGCCGTGTTCTCGTCGTAGAAGGCGTAGCGCGCCTGGCCGTCGACCAGCCGCACGAAGGCCAGCGTGGTCGGGCGGCTGGAGACGGCCGAATAGGAGCAGTCCACATGCGAGCGCTCCAGCGTCTCGCGCAGCATGTCGCCGAAGAAATCCGACGACAGGCCGGAGAAAAAGCCGGTCGGCGCGCCCAGCCGCCCCAGCGCGATGGCCGTGTTGAACACCGAGCCGCCGGGGAAGGGCGCGAAGGCCGTTTCGCCGGTCGTGCATTCGCGAGGCAGCATGTCGATCAGGGCTTCACCGCAACAAAGGATCATGGCGTTTTTCTCAGGGGTTAAATCGATTGAAGAACAGATAAGCATGAAAGCGCGGGTCTTTTCAATGCCCGGCTCCGCATGACTTGCCGCATGACTTGCCGCACGGCTCAGACGTGCTGCCCGCCATTGATGTGGATTTCCGATCCCGTCACGTAGGAGGAGGCGTCGGTGCAGAGGAAATAGATGGTCTCCGCCACTTCCGAGGTCTGGCCGAGGCGGCGCATCGGCAATTGCTCGACCAGCTTCTCGGTGCCCGGCGACAGGATGGAGGTGTCGATCTCGCCCGGCGCGATGGCGTTGACGCGGATGCCGTGCGGGCCGAAATCCGACGCCATCTCGCGCGTCAGCGCCGCCAGCGCCGCCTTGGAGGTGGAATAGGCCGTCCCCGCGAAGGGATGCACGCGGCTGCCGGCGATGGAGGTGACGTTGACGATCGAGCCCTTGGCCGCCTCCAGCTCCTTGAACAGGCCGCGGCCCAGCATGATGGGGGCCATGAAATTGACCTGGAACACGTCGCGCCACACCGCCATCGGCGTCTCGATGGAGTTGAGCCGCCGGCCGCCCTCCGCCTTGGGCGAGATGCCGGCGTTGTTGACCAGCGCGTGCAGCTTGCCGCCGTTGGCCTCCAGCCGCCGGCGAATCTCGGCGATGGCCTTGCCGATGTCCTCGGGATCGGCGAGGTCGACCTTGATATGGTCCTCGGGGCCGGCCGGCCACGGGCAATCCTCGGAAAAATCCTGCCGCGAGCAGGTGATGACCCGCCAGCCGGCGCGCGAGAAGCGCTTGACCGTGGCGTGGCCGATGCCGCGGCTGGCGCCGGTCAGCACCAGCGTCCTGCGTTCGGCGGCGTTCTGGGTTTCGGGCGTTTTGGGCACGGACGTCTGGGACATGGAAAACCTCGCTCTCCATGTTGTGAATAGACCAAGTCGCGCCGGATTTCGAGAGGCTTTGGCGAAGCTTCTAGCGCGACCGTCCCATGATGATGTCGAGGAGCGAGGAATTGTCGCGCGCGCGGCGCTGGCCGCCCACCGGGGCGGGCGGCATCGGCCTTCCGTCGCCGGCGTAAGGATCGTCGGGATAGGCGCGGCCGTCATCCTCGCCGCGCGCCTCCGGCGCCGGCGGCCAGTAGCCGTCGTCGCCGTTGGCCATGGGCTGGCCGCCATAGCCGTCGTCGGGCGGCGGGGCGAGGCTCGGGTCGTAGGGCGCGTTGGGGTCGACCATGCCGTCGTCGCCGCCGGGCACGACGTTCTGGATGTCGTAATGGCCGGGCAGGTCGGCGACCGGCACGCCCTTGTGCGCCTCCTTCATAAAGGCCTTCCACGCCGACACCGGCAGCGTCGCGCCGAAGACGCGCTTCATGCCCTTGCCGTCGTCGTTGCCGAACCAGACGCCGGTGGTGAGGTTGGCCGTGTAGCCGATGAACCAGGCGTCGCGGAAATTCTGGCTGGTGCCGGTCTTGCCGGCGGCGGGCCAGCCGAAGGCGGCCTTGGTGGCGGTGCCGTCCTCGACGGTGCGCTTGAGCATGGCGTTCATCATGCCGACATTGCGCTCGTCGACGACGCGCGGCCCGATGGCGTCGGGGCGCTGGTACAACGCCTGGCCCTTGGCGTCCGTCACCTTGGCGATGAAATAGACCGGCGCGCGATAGCCGCCATTGGCGAAGGGCACATAGGCGTCGGCCAGCTCCAGCAGCGTCACCTCCGACGTGCCCAGCGCCAGCGAGGCGTTGGGATCGAGCTTGGACAAAACGCCCAGCCGGTGCGCGGTGTCGACCACCGTCTGCGGGCCGACCTCCATCACGAGCTGCGCCGCCACCGAATTGAGCGAATGCGACAGCGCGGTGGCGAGCGTCACCGGCCCCATATATTTGCCGTCGTCGTTGCTGGGCGTCCATTTGCCGATCCTGACCGGCGCGTCGTTGCGGATCGAATCGGGCGTGCGGCCCTGCTCCAGCGCGGAGAGATAGACGAAGGGTTTGAAGGTCGAGGCCGGCTGGCGATGCGCGTCGGTGACATGGTTGAACTGGCTCGCCGCGTAATCGACGCCGCCGACCATGGCGCGCACCGCTCCCGTATTGTCGATCGCCACCAGCGCGCCCTGGGTCACGTTCATCTTCTTGCCGCTCTTGGCGATCTGGCCCTTGATCGCCTCCTCGCCGACATGCTGGAGATTGAGGTCGATGGTGGTCTGGACGGTGATGTCGTCATGCGCGTCGCCGATCAGCGACGGCAATTCGGCCACCACCTTGTCGGCGACGAAATTCTCCGAGCCCTGCCAATAGGCCGGCGCGCGCGTCGGCGGCTCGCTCTCGGCGATGGCGACCTGGCGGTCGTCGATCATGCCTTCCTCGCGCATCGCGCCCAGCACGAGTTTCGCGCGGGCGGCGGCGGCCTCGGGATCGCGCGCCGGCGACAGGCGCGACGGCGCCTTCAGCAGGCCCGCCAGCGTCGCCGCCTCCATCAGGTTCACGTCCTTGGCGGATTTGTTGAAATAGCGCCGCGAGGCGGCGTCGACGCCATAGGCGCCCGAGCCCAGATAGACCCGGTTGAGATACATCTCGAGGATCTGGTCCTTGGTGTATTTGTGCTCCAGCCACAGGGCCAGCATCACTTCCTGCACCTTGCGCTCCAGCGTGCGGTCGGGCGACAGGAACAGGTTCTTGGCCAATTGCTGCGTCAGCGTCGAGCCGCCCTGCACGGTGCGGTGCGACACGACATTGGTGACGACGGCGCGCGCCAGCCCGATCGGGTCGACGCCGAAATGCGAATAGAAGCGGCGGTCCTCGATGGCCACCACCGCCTTGGGGATGAAGGGCGACATTTCCTTGAGGCTGACCGCCTGGCCGCCGGTGGTGCCGCGATTGGCGATCAGGTTGCCGTTGACGTCGACGATGCGCACGTTGGGCGGCCGGTCGGGAATGGTCCAGTCGGTCGTGGGCGGCATTTTGGCGGCGAAATAGACCATCAGCCCGGCGAAGCCGATGCCGCCCCACAGGCCCAGCACCAGGCACCAGTAGACGCAGCGGCGCAGGAAGCCGAAGAAGCCGCGCGGCTTCCTCGTCCTGCGCCCGCTCGTCTCGCCGGCGGGCCGGCGCCTGCTTTGGGCGCGGGCCATGCGGTCCTCGTCGTCGACGCGAAATGCGTCCTCGTCCCTCTTGTCGCCGGACGCGTCGAAGGAAGGTTCGACCCGCCGGTTTCTGTCGTCACGCGATGCCATGTCTGTCTTCGGTCCGCCCGCCCCGGCGGCTGGCCCCTTCGGGGCCGGCCTGTCATTCCCTGTTTCCGCCTCCGGTCGCATGCCGGCGCGGGGCCGCCGTCTGTCGGGCGGGAGCTTTCCCCCTGAACAGTAATTGAGGCGGTTTAAAGGGGGGTAAATCGGCCATGCACAAAAAAGCCCTGTCGAACAGGGCTTTTCATAGGGAGTTTCCGCCGGTCAGAACTTGTAGGCGACGCCCATGCGGATGTCGTTGACCGACAGCCGGCCGCGCAAGCCGTCGTCGAAGCCGAGCGTGTAGCTCTTGTGGCCGTAATCGGTGTAGCGGTATTCGAGCCGCAGCACGACGTTTTCCGTGGCGGCGTAGTCGACGCCGGCGCCGATGGTCCAGCCGGTCTGGGTCCGGGTCTCGCTGGCGTGGCCGAGCTGGTCGCCGATGCTGGTCTTGACGCCGCCGAAGGCGACGCCGCCCGCGACATAGGGCAGGAAGCGGTCCATGGCGTAGCCGGCGCGCAGGCGGGCGGCGCCGCTCCAGCGCAGCGTGCTGCGCAGATAGGCGTCGTCCTCGACGCGGTCGTCGGTCAGGCCGTTATAGGTGACGTCGCCGTCCACGCCGAGCACGACATTGTCGCCGAGGTCGAAATTATAGCCGGCGTAGAGCCCGCCGAGGAAGCCGCCCGGCTTGAGCGTGGCGCCGCCGTCGTAATGGTCGCTGACTTTCGCCGAGCCCCAGCCCCAGCCGAGCTGGCCGCCGAGATACCCGCCCGCCCAGGAGAAAGCCGGCGCGGGCGTGGGCGCCGGCTCGTAATGGCTGATGTCGGCGGCGCGCGCCCCCGGCGCGGCGGCCATGAGCAGGAGAATGGCGCTGAAAACAATTTTGTGTCGCATGGTCAATCCCGTAAAATATTGATGATGGAAATATGAAATACAGGGAAAGAATAGCGACGCGTCGCGCCGTCCGATAGGACGGAAAAGACACAGTGACTTCAGGAGTTGTTTCCGGCGCGAAGAATAGCGTCGTTCCGTGAAACGGCAGGAATTTCGCGCAATAAAAAAGCCCCGCCGAAGCGGGGCTTTGAGGCCGGACCCTTGACGGATCAGAACTTGTAGGCGACGCCGAGACGAATCTCGTTGGTCGAGAACTTCTCGCGGACCGAACCCTGGCCCAGGTCGAAGTCGTAATCCTTGTGGCCGAAATCGGTGTAGCGATATTCGAGACGCAGGACGACATTGTCGGTCGCGGCGTAGTCGACGCCGCCGCCGATGGTCCAGCCGGTCTGGGTCTTGCTCTGCGTAAAGGTGTCCACGCCGTCGTAGTAGGAGTTCTTCACGTCGCCGAAGGCCACGCCGCCGGCGATATAGGGCAGGAAACGATCGATGGCGTAACCGGCGCGAGCGCGCACGGCGCCGGCCCAGCGCAGCTTGGAGTCGAACGACTCGACGCCGTTGGTGATGCCGCCGCTGATGTCGTTATAGGTCACGTCGCCTTCGACGCCGAGGATGACGTTGCTGCCGACGTCGAAGTTGTAGCCGCCGTAGATGCCGCCGAGGAAGCCGTTTGCATTCGCCTTGGCGAGATCTTCAAAGTCGGCGCGAGCCCAGCCCCAGCCGATCTGTGCGCCGAGATAGGGCCCGGTCCAGCTGAAGGTCGGGGCGACGACGGGAACGGGCTCCTGCGAGACGATGGCGTCCGCAGCCTGCGCACCGCCGGCGGCGGCGAACGCGACGACCGAAGCGAGAAGAAGGGACTTGATCTTCATGGTGCGTGCCTTTCAATGATATTTCAATCAAATTGCTGAACCTAATATAGGGCCAACGGGCGAATATGTCTGTAACGTGAAAGCCACACCGGCTAAAAAGCGAAAATCGAGGGCTTGCGAGGCGAGTTGCGAGGCGAGGGGGCGAGGATGGCGGAGAAGCAGCGCGTCGACTGGGTCGACATCGCCAAGGGCATATGCATCTTCTTCGTCGTGATGATGCATTCGACGCTGGGCGTGGAGAAGGCGGCCGGCGCGGAAGGCTGGATGCATTATGTCGTGGCCTTCGCCAAGCCCTTCCGCATGCCGGATTTCTTCATGATCTCCGGCCTGTTCCTGAGCCAGGTGATCGACCGGCCATGGCGGCGCTATCTCGACCGCAAGGTGGTGCATTTCCTCTATTTCTACGTGCTGTGGCTGACGATCCAGTTCGTCTTCAAGGCCCCGGCCATCGCCGGCGAGGCGGGGCTGTCCGGCGTGATTGGCGCCTATCTCATGGCCTTTGTCGAGCCCTTCGGCACGCTGTGGTTCATCTATATCCTGCCGGTCTTCTTCGTCGTCACGCGGCTCGTGAAGCGGCTGCCGGTCTGGCTGGTCTTCGCCGTGCTGGCGCTGCTGGAGATCGCGCCCGTCCACACCGGCTGGGTGATGGTGGACGAGTTCTGCGGCCGCTTCGTCTATTTCTTCGCCGGCTACGCCTTCGCGCCGGCGATCTTCCGCGCCGCCGACCGGCTGCGCCGGCGGCCGCTGCTCGGCCTCGCCGGGCTTCTGGCCTGGGCGCTGGTCGAATATATGCTGGTCTTCACGCCCGCGCCCGAAAGCCTGCTTACCTTCGTCGCCCCCACCGGCGACCTGCTCGGCGGCCGCGGCGCGGTGAGCGACCTGCCGGTCGTGTCGCTGCTTCTGGGCCTCGCCGGCGCGCTGGCCATCATCTCGACCTCGTCGCTCCTGAGCCTCCTGCCGGCGAAGAACCCGCTGCATCGGGCGCTGAGCTGGCTGGGCGCGCATTCCATCGTGGTCTATCTGGCCTTCTTCCTGCCCATGGCCATGGCGCGCACGGCGCTGATGAAATCCGGCCTCGGCGATCTCGGCGCGATCTCGCTTCTCACCACGCTCTGCGGCGTGGCCGGGCCGGTGCTGCTCTATGCGCTGGTGCAGGCTACGGGCTACGGGCGCTTCCTGTTCCGCCGCCCGGACTGGGCCTATATCGACCGCGCGCCGCAAAACAAGACAGCGGCCGCGGCCGCCGCCTGATCGCTCACGAATGGGCGAAGATGTCGGTCTCCGGCCAGCCCATCAGGTCCAGCTCGGCCCGCGTCGGCAGGAACTTGAAGCAGGCCTCGGCCTGTTTGGCGCGTCCGTCGCGCTCCAGCCGCTTCTCCAGTACCGCCTTGAGGCGATGGAGATAAAGCACGTCCGAGGCGGCGTATTCGAGCTGCGCCTGGCTCAGCGTCTCCGCCGCCCAGTCCGACGACTGCTGCTGCTTGGAGATGGAGACGTCGAGCAGCTCGCCGCAGATTTCCTTGAGCCCGTGCCGGTCGGTATAGGTGCGGGTCAGCTTCGAGGCGATCTTGGTGCAGAAGACGGGCTGCGGCATGGCGCCGAAGGCGTGCGCCAGCACGGCGAGGTCGAACCGCCCGAAATGGAAGATTTTCGTGATCGAGCGGTCCTTCAGGAGCTTGACCAGATTGGGGGCCTTCTTCTGCCCCGCCTCGATCTGGATCACGTCGGCCGTGCCGTCGCCGGGCGAGATCTGCACCACGCAGAGCCGGTCGCGATGCGGGTTGAGGCCCAGCGTCTCGGTGTCGATGGCGACGGCGTCGACCTGGTAATCGTCGAGGTTCGGCAGGTCGTTCTTGTGGAAACGGATGGTCATGGGCGGTCCTTTCAGGCGGAAACGATGGTGAGCGCGAAACCGTCCCAGCCCTTGGAGCCGACCGTCTGCAACGCTGTGGTGTCGAGGCGCGGATCGGCGGCGGCGAGGTCGAGATAGCGCCGCACGCCCTCGACGTCGGCGTCCTTGGCCGAGGCGTCGGCGACGGCGCCCTTGCGCACGACGTTGTCGGCGACGATCACCGTGCCCGGCCGCGACAGTCGCAGCGCCAGCCGCAGGTAATTCGCATTGTTCTCCTTGTCGGCGTCGATGAAGACGAAGTCGAAGGGCGCGGCCTTGTCCGCGATCATCCGTTCGAGGCTGTCCACCGCCGCGCCCTCCACCACGGAGACGACGCCCGACAGGCCGGCGGCCTCGATGTTGCGCCGCGCCAGCGCCGCGTTGCCGGCTTCCTTTTCGAGCGTCACCAGCGCGCCGCCCTCCGGCAGCGCCCGCGCCAGCCAGATGGTGCTGTAGCCGCCGAGCGCGCCGATCTCCAGGATACGCTTGGCGCCGGCGATGCGGGCGAGCAGATGCAGGAACTTGCCCTGGTTGGGCGCGACGTTGATGGCGCGCAGGCCCGCTTCCGCCGTGGCCTTCAGCGTGGCGTCGAGCGCGTCGTCATGCGGCAGGAGGCGCGCGGCGAAGAAATCGTCGACCTCGCGCCATTGTTCGGGGTTCATGGGATTGTCCTTCTTACTTGGCGGCGATAGCCGCCAAAATGCGCGCCCAGGAACGCTGGCCCTTGTGGAAGGAAGCCAGCTCGTATTTCTCGTTGGGCGAATGGATGCGGTCGTCCTCCAGCCCGAAGCCGACCAGCAGCGACTCCATGCCGAGGAATGTGTCGAAATCGCCGACGATGGGGATCGAGCCGCCCATGGCGATCAGCACGGCCGGCTTCGGCCATTCGTCGGACAGCGCGTCCTTGGCCTTGGAGACGATGGGCGAATCGTAAGGCAGCTGGATCGCCGGCGAGCCGCCATGCGGGTGGAACTCCACCGAGCAGTCGGCCGGAACGCGTTCGCGCACGAAGGCGCGGAAGGCTTCGCGGATCTTCGCCGGGTCCTGCTTGTGCACGAGGCGGAACGACACCTTAGCCGAAGCCTCGGCCGCGATCACCGTCTTGAAGCCTTCGCCCGTATAGCCGCCGGTGATCCCGTTGACCTCGGCCGTCGGCCGCGCCCAGGTCAGCTCCAGCACGCTGCGGCCCTTCTCGCCCGAGGGGATCGACAGGCCGATGGGGCCGAGGAAATTCTCCGCCGTGCGGCCGAGGCTGTCCCAGGATTTGAGGATTTCGGTCGGCGTCTCCTCGACGCCCTCGTAGAAGCCGGGCACGGTGACGCGGCCGGTCTCGTCGTGCAGGTCGGCGAGGATTTTCGCCAATATGTGGATCGGATTGGCCGCGGCGCCGCCGAAGAAGCCCGAATGCAGGTCGCGGTCGGCGGCCTTGACCACGATCTCCTCGCCGACCAGCCCGCGCAGGCCGACGCTGATCGCCGGCGTCTCGGCGTCCCACATGGCGGTGTCGCAGACCAGCGCCACGTCGGCCTTGAGCTCGTCCTTGTTGGCGTCGAGGAAGGGTTTCAGCGACGGCGAGCCCGATTCCTCCTCGCCCTCGAACAGCAGCGTCACCTTGACCGGCAGCTTTCCATGCGCCGCCTTGTAGGCGCGGCAGGCCTCGACGAAGGTCATCAGCTGGCCCTTGTCGTCCGACGTGCCGCGTCCGGTGAGGATCTTGCGGCCATCGCCCACGTCCTTCACCGTCGGCTCGAACGGGTCGTTCTCCCACAGGTTCAGCGGATCGACCGGCTGCACGTCGTAATGGCCGTAGAACAGCACATGCGGCGCGTCCGGCGTTGGGCCTTCGTGATGCGCCACCACCATCGGATGACCGGGCGTGTCGCGCACGCTCGCCTTAAAGCCGATGGTCTCGAGGTCGGCGACCAGCCATTCCGCCGCCTTGCGGCACTCGGCCTTGTAGGCCGGATCGGTGGAGATCGACCTGATGCGCAGCAGGTCGAACAGCCGGTCGAGGCTTTTGTCGAGATTGGCGTCGAGATGGGCGAGGACGGGATCGAGCGATGGGCCGGACATGGAGCGTTTCCTGCGAGTCGTAAAACCGGCGGCACAGTACAACCGGCGCGGACAAGTGAAAACCCAATTTGCGTGGGATTATGACGAAAGACGCGCCCGCCGGGTCACGTTGAGGAGAAAGATCAGCGCCGCGAACACGGCCGGCTCGCGCCAGACCAGCGGCGCGAAGGCGGTCCAGTAGGTCTCGGCGAAGGCCAGCGCCGCCGCCCCGCCCGCCGAGGCCAGCGGCGAGCCGTAGCCGCCGACCGCGCCGATCATCAGGATCTTGAGGCCCATCAGCAGCCCGTCGCCCGAATCCATCGCGCCGTAATAGGCGGTGGTCATCATGCCGGCCAGCGCCGCCGCCAGCACGGCGCCCATATAGGCGGCGAGGAACACCCGCCCGGCGTCGACGCCGCAAAGCTGCGCCGCCAGCGCGTCGTCGCGCACCGCGCGCCAGTCGCGCCCGAAGCGCGTGCGGGCCAGCACGAGCCCGCCGGCGAGCACCAGCGCGGTCATGGCGACCGTGTTGACCACCTGCATGCCGGTCAGCGCCACCGCTCCGTCTGCGCCGCGCCAGAACACCACGCGCTGTTGCAGCAGCGGCGGCAGCCACAGGCTGCGCGCGCCGGCGGCGAGCCGCGCGCTCTCCATCAATACGATGGTCACGCCCAGCGCCGCCACCATGGCCATGTTGGACGAGGCGCGGCTCAGCGGCCGCAGCACCAGCCGCCCGATCGCCGCCCCCGCGCCGAGCGTATAGGCGAGCGCGCCGAAGGCCCCCACCGCCAGCGCCGCCGGCAGGGTCAGCCACAACACGTTCCAGCCGAAGCCGGTGAACAGGATCAGCAATTGCCCGGCGAAGGCCGCCAGCGCCCCGTAGCTGACGTCGGCGCGGCGGACGACGGCGAAGCTCACCGCATAGCCGAAGGCCAGCAGCGCATAGGCGGCCGCCTGCGGCGCGGCGTTGGCGAATTGCTGCAGAAGATAGGCCATGCCGGGTTCTCCCAGCCGTGAATTATAACTGTCAAAACGCATTTTACCAGTTATAATACTGCATGAGCTTTTCCTGGACCCCGCATCGTTTCTCCGGCGGCGCCTTGGCGCTGGACGTCGCCAACAGCGTGATTCTGCGCAGCGATCCCGCCCGCTGCGCGGACCGTTTCGCCGACCCGGCGCAGCGCGACGCCTTTGCGGCTGCGGCGAGCGCGCTTTCCGCCGACGCCGCAGCATCCCTCGACCCCGTGCCGGAGGCCAATGTCGCGCGCTTCCTGCGCCTGCGCGAGGCGGTCGACGCCTGCTTTCGCGACCGCGCGTCGGACGGCGACGATCCGCTGCTTCTGGCCGACCTGCTGGAATCCGCCGCCGGCGCCTTGCGCCACGCCGCCTCGCCGCGGGCGCTGGAGGCGGCGACGGCGCGCTCGGCGCTGCGGCTTTTGTGCGAGGACGGCGAGCGGCTGAAAATCTGCGCCAATTGCGGCTGGCTGTTCCTCGACCGCAGCCGCAACCACAGCCGCGTCTGGTGCGACATGACGGTGTGCGGCAACCGCGCCAAGGCGCGCCGTCATTACCATCGGGAGAGGGCGCCATGAGGGTCGCGGTCCTTCTCCTGACGGCTTTGCTCGCCCTCTCCGCCTGCCGGCGCGAGGCGGCGGGGCCGTTCGAGGTGTCGGGGCGGCTGGTGGTGTTCAACTACCGCACCGCGCGCGCCACGCTGCTGGTGACGTTGCGCAAGGCGGGGCCGGTCGAGCCGGGCGCGATCGTCACGGCCCGCTTCGACGATCCGGCCGGCGGCGCTCCCATAGCGGTCGAGCGAAAACTCTTCCCGGGACAGGACAGCGTGGCGCTCGAAACCCCGCCGGTCCGCTGCATCGTCAAGGACCGGCAATATCGCGTGGCGATCCGGGTGCGGGCCGCGGACGGATCGGCGCTGCAAAGCTTGGAGACGTCGGTCAGGTCCGACCAGGACCAGTCGGTCCTGCCGGCGGAGCCGCTGGTGACGGGGCCGTTCTACGACGCCAATCCGAAGGAATTCAATCCCGACGGGACGACGCGCTCGGCGGCCAATTGCGATGTTCGGTGAGGGGGGAGGGGACGACCGGCCGTTACGGTGAGGGGGGGATACCGTAACGGCCATGTCGCTACACTCAAGCGGCGACCTGGAGAGGGGAATGAGGTCACCGCCGCGACCGGCGTCCAACGGGGGACGGGTTGGAGAGCCGGCGATCGACGAACTGTCGATGACCAAAATCTGGGTTTGAAAAATGGCTATTCAAGGGCACGGAACATTAACGATCCGTAACGAAAGCGTGAGCGGAGAGTGATGAAAAGCGTCTTTGGCGTGGATGGTTCAGGCTGCTGACACGGCGTTTATTTCCTTTGCCCGCGTCTTCCTTTAAGACATGGCCATGAAACAAGGCGATCATCTCTTTCTCGTTGACGGCTCGGGCTATATCTTCCGGGCCTATCATGCCCTGCCGCCGCTGACCCGCAAGTCGGACGGCCTGCCCGTGGGCGCGGTTTCCGGCTTCTGCAACATGCTGTGGAAGCTGTTGAAGGACGCGCGCAACACCGACGTCGGCGTGGTGCCGACCCATTTCGCGGTCATCTTCGACTATTCGTCCAAGACCTTCCGCAACACGCTCTATCCCGACTACAAGGCCAACCGCACCGCGCCGCCGGAAGACCTGATCCCGCAATTCGGCCTCATCCGCCAGGCCACCCGCGCCTTCAACCTGCCCTGCATCGAGAAGGAGGGTTTCGAGGCCGACGACCTCATCGCCACCTATGCTAGGCTGGCCGAGGCGGCGGGCGGCGACGTCACCATCGTCTCCTCCGACAAGGACCTCATGCAGCTCGTGACGCCCAAGGTGTCGATGTATGACAGCATGAAGGACAAGCAGATCTCGATCCCCGAAGTGATAGAGAAATGGGGCGTGCCGCCGGAAAAGATGATCGACCTGCAATCGCTGACCGGCGACAGCACCGACAACGTGCCCGGCATTCCCGGCATCGGCCCCAAGACGGCGGCGCAGTTGCTGGAGGAGTTCGGCGACCTCGACACGCTGCTCGCCCGCGCCGGCGAGATCAAGCAGAACAAGCGCCGCGAGAACATCCTCGCCTTCGCCGGCCAGACCAGGATCGCGCGCGAGCTGGTGACGCTGAAAAACGACGTGCCGCTCGACGTCGAGCTCGACGGGCTGGTGCTGGAGCCGCAGGACGGCCCGAGGCTGATCGGCTTCCTCAAGGCGATGGAGTTCACCTCGCTGACCCGCCGCGTCGCGGAGGCGACCGAGACCGACGCCGCGGCCATCGACCCCTGCACGGTGGAGACCGACTGGGGCGCGGACGCCCACGGCCCCGACCTCGACGTTCCCGCCAAGGCGGAGAGCGAGGCCGCGCCTACCGTCCCCGCCGCCCCGGCCGCCGAAGGCTACACGCCCAGGGCGCTGGCCGAAAAGCGCGCGGCGGAGGCGACCGCGCAAAAAATCGACACCGGCGCCTATCTCTGCATCCGCGACCTCGCCACCTTGCAGGCCTGGCTCGCCGAGGCGACCGAGATCGGCCTGATGGGCTTCGATACCGAGACGACCTCGCTCGACCCGATGCTGGCCGAGCTGGTCGGCTTCTCGCTGGCGCTCGCGCCCGGCCGCGCGGCTTACGTGCCCTTGCAGCACAAGGCCGGCGCGGGCGACCTGCTCGGCGGCGGCCTGGTCGAGGGCCAGATTCCGCTCGACGCGGCGCTGGCGGCGCTGAAGCCGGTGCTGGAGGACGCCTCGGTCCTGAAAATCGCGCAGAACATGAAATACGACTGGCTGGTCATGCGCCGCCACGGCGTCGACGCCGTCTCCTTCGACGACACGATGCTGATCTCCTACGTACTCGACGCCGGCGTGGGCAGCCACGGCATGGACCCTCTGTCGGAGCGCTGGCTGGGCCATAAGCCCATCGCCTACAAGGACGTGGCCGGCAGCGGCAAGAGCGCCGTCGGCTTCGACATGGTCGATCTCGACCGCGCCACGGCTTACGCGGCGGAAGACGCCGACGTGACCCTGCGCCTGTGGCAGGTGCTGAAGCCGCGCCTTGCCGCCGAGGGCCTGACCTCGGTCTATGAGCGGCTGGAGCGGCCGCTGGTGGCCGTGCTGGCGCGCATGGAGGAGCGCGGCGTCTCGGTGGACCGGCAGGTGCTGTCGCGCCTGTCGGGCGACCTGGCCCAGGCCGCCGCCCGCTTCGAGGACGAGATCTACGAACTCGCCGGCGAGAGGTTCACCATCGGCTCGCCCAAGCAGCTCGGCGACATATTGTTCGGCAAGATGAGCCTGCCCGGCGCGTCCAAGACCAAGACCGGCCAATGGTCGACCTCGGCGCAGGTGCTGGAGGACCTCGCCGCCGAGGGCCATCCGCTGCCGCGCAAGATCGTCGACTGGCGGCAGCTGACGAAACTCAAATCCACCTATACCGACGCGCTGCCGGGCTTCATCCACCCTGAGACCAAGCGCGTCCACACCTCCTACGCCATGGCCGCCACCTCGACCGGGCGCCTGTCCTCGTCGGAGCCGAACCTCCAGAACATCCCGGTGCGCACCGCCGAGGGCCGCAAGATCCGCACCGCCTTCATCGCCGAGCCGGGCAACAAGCTCATCTCCGCCGACTACAGCCAGATCGAATTGCGCGTGCTGGCCCATGTCGCCGACATTCCGCAATTGAAGCAGGCCTTCGCCGACGGCATGGACATCCACGCCATGACCGCGTCGGAAATGTTCGGCGTGCCGGTGCAGGGCATGCCGCCGGAAGTGCGCCGCCGCGCCAAGGCGATCAATTTCGGCATCATCTACGGCATCTCCGCCTTCGGCCTCGCCAACCAGCTTTCGATCCCGCGCGAGGAGGCGGGGCAATATATCCGCACCTATTTCGAGCGGTTTCCGGGCATCCGCGACTATATGGAGGCGACCAAGGCCTTCGCCCGCGAGCATGGCTATGTCGAGACGATCTTCGGCCGCCGCGCCCATTACCCGGACATCCGCGCCTCCAACCCGCAGGTGCGCGCCTTCAACGAGCGCGCCGCCATCAACGCGCCGATCCAGGGCTCGGCCGCCGACATCATCCGCCGCGCCATGATCCGCATGGAGGACGCGCTGGCGGCGGAAAAGCTCTCCGCCCGCATGCTGCTGCAGGTGCATGACGAACTGATCTTCGAGGCCCCCGACGCCGAGGTGGAGACGACGATTCCCGTCGTGCGCCGCATCATGGAGCACGCCGCCATGCCGGCGGTCTCGCTCTCCGTGCCGCTGCATGTCGACGCCCGCGCTGCGCATAATTGGGACGAGGCGCATTAGAAAAGAGGGAGAAAGCCGATGCCGACACTTTTGCGGGACGGTCCGTATCGGTTTTTCTTTTATAGCGATGAAGGCGATCCCCGAGAACCGCCGCATGTTCATGTGACGGCGGGAGAAAGGCTTGCGAAATTCTGGCTCGAGCCTGTAGAATTGGAGTCGAGCAAACGCTTGCGCGCGCACGAGATCGCTGAATTGCATAAGATTGTCGAACGACATCAGGCTGCATTCCTGGAGGCATGGTATGCGTACTTTGACGCTTGAGAACGACCCCGTGGCCGTCGATGTGGTTTTCACGGCCGATCTTTTTCGCGTCACGCTGGAGGATGGCCGGGAATTGTCCATTCCGCTGGCCTGGTTTCCCCGCCTGCTGCGGGGAACGCCCAGCCAGCGCCGCAACTGGGCGCTGATCGGCCGCGGCGAAGGGCTGCATTGGGAGGAGCTGGACGAGGATATCTCGATTCTGGGCCTTCTCGCCGGCCGCGGCGACCAGACCCGCCGCCGCTCCAAGGTTGCATGAATGGGCGCATAGCGCCTGTGCCCGGTTGACCTTCTGTCGCTAACCCTATAGGGAAGGCGGCAATTCTGTCGCTTCGTTAGTCGCCGGGGAGGCCGTGAACATGGGTTCGCGGCCAATGGGTATGCGGCTTGAGAAGCTTTTTTGAAAGTCACTCATGTCCCTGCCTGAAACCATTGCTCCGGCCCTGTCCGGCGCACTAGCCGCCCGTGGCTACAACACGCTCACCTCTGTCCAGACCGCGGTCCTCGCTCCCGAGACGCTCGACGCCGACCTTCTGGTCTCGGCCCAGACCGGCTCCGGCAAGACGGTGGCCTTCGGCCTCGCCTTCGCCCGCACCGTGCTCGGCGACGAGCTTCGCTTCGGCGAGGCCGGCGCGCCGCTCGCCATGGTCATCGCGCCGACGCGCGAACTGGCCTTGCAGGTCCGCCGCGAGCTGGAATGGCTCTACGCCGACACCGGCGCGCGCATCGCCTCCTGCGTCGGCGGCATGGATATCCGCACCGAGCGCCGGGCGCTGGAGCGAGGGAGCCATCTGGTCGTCGGCACGCCCGGCCGCCTGCGCGACCACATCACCCGCAACGCGCTCGACATGTCCGCGCTGCGCGCCGTGGTGCTGGACGAGGCCGACGAAATGCTCGACATGGGCTTTCGCGAGGACCTCGAATTCATCCTCGGCGAAGCGCCGGAGGACCGCCGCACGCTGATGTTCTCGGCCACGGTGCCCAAGCCCATCGCGCAACTGGCCAAGCGCTTCCAGAACGACGCGCTGCGCATCACCGTCCAGAGCGAGACCAGCCAGCACGCCGACATCGACTATGTCGCCATGCCGGTGCCGCCGCACGAGCGCGACCACGCCGTCGTCAACACGCTGCTCTATTACGACAGCCAGAACTCGATCATCTTCTGCTCCACCCGCGAGGCGGTGAAGCATATGGCGAGCCGGCTATCCAATCGCGGCTTCGCCGTGGTGGCGCTGTCGGGCGAGCTGAGCCAGGCCGAGCGCAACAACGCGCTTCAGGCCATGCGCGACGGCCGCGCCCGCGTCTGCGTCGCCACCGACGTGGCGGCGCGCGGCATCGACCTGCCCAATCTCGATCTGGTGATCCACGCCGATCTGCCCACCAACGGCGAGACCCTGCTGCACCGTTCGGGCCGCACCGGCCGCGCCGGGCGCAAGGGCACCTGCGTGCTGGTCGTGCCGTTCTCGCGCCGCCGCACGGCCGAGCGGCTGTTGCAGATGGCCAAGCTCGACGCCCAGACCATTCCCGCGCCCAGCATCGCCGCCGTGCAGGCCAAGACCAACGAGCGCATCCTCAATTCCGAAGCCTTCGCCCAGCCGGTCGAGGAGGAATATCAGGACGTGCTCAAGGCGCTGATGGAGCGCTACACGCCCGAGCAGCTCGCCGCGGCCTATCTCAATCGCGAACTGTCGGTCGCACCCGCGCCGGAGGAAGTCTCCGACGCGCCGGTGCATCCGGTCGGGGCCAGGAAGCCGCGTTCGGAACGTTTCGAGAAGGGCGACCATAGGGGCGACCGCTTTGAAAATCGCGAGCGCGGCGAGCCGGGAGAGCGCTTCGACCGCAACGCCAAGTTCGACGGCGTCTGGTTCTCGATTTCGGCCGGCCGCAAGCATCGCGCCGATCCGAAATGGCTGCTGCCGCTGATTTGCAAGGCCGGCGACGTGACCAAGCGCGACGTGGGGTCGATCAAGATTTTCGACAACGAAACCCGCTTCGAGATCGCCGCCTCCAAGGCCGACGAGTTCCGCCAGTCGGTGGCCGAGGGCGGCACGGGCGAGAAGGGCCTGACCATCCGCCCCGCCGTTCCCGGAGCCGGCGACGACGCCGGCCGCCGCGACGGCAAGGGCTTCAAGCCGCGCGGCGACAAGTTCAAGGGCGATTTCAAGGGCGATTCCCGGAGCGACTTCCGCGACGCGCCCAGGAGCGGCGGCTGGGACAAGCCCAAGGGCGACTTCAAGAAAGACGGCTTCAAGAAGCCCGCTAAGAGCTTCGACGCCAAGAAGCGTCGCGGCGAATAAGAATCTCCCGCGCCGTCATCGCAGCGCCATCATGAGCATCCGGTCGAACAAGCGGTCGGACAGATGGCGGCGCAGGAAAAGCATCGGCGTCGCCATCAGCCCGGCGTGATAGCGGGTCTTGGGGCGCTTCGCCTTCAGCGCCCGCACGACTAGGTCGGTGATGACGCCCGGCGGCGGCATTTTGCGGTCGCCCGCCACCGCCTTGCGGAACAGGGCGACCAGCGGCGCATAGGCTCCCGCGCCGGAATAGCGCTCCGCCTCCGTCGCGGCGATCCCACCCCATTCGGTCTCGATGCCGCCCGGCTCGATGACGATCACGTCGATCCCGAACCGGCGCACCTCGTTGCGCAGCGCGTCCGAAAAACCTTCCAGCGCGAATTTCGAGGCGTGGTACCAGCCGCCGAGCGGCAGCGCCAGCTTTCCCCCAATCGATGAAATATTGAAGATCTTGCCGGATCTGCGCGCCCGCATATGCGGCAGGCAGAGCTGCGTCAGCCTTGCCGCGCCGATCAGGTTCACCTCCATCTGCCGGCGGCCCGCCTCGACGGGCACGTCCTCCAGCGCGCCGTACTGGCCGTAGCCGGCATTGTTGATGAGCACGTCGATCCGCCCCTGTTCGCGCATGATCCGCTCGACCACCGCCGTCATGGCCGCGTCGTCGGTCACGTCCATGGCGAGCGCCACGCCGCCCGCGGCCTCGATCTCCGCCATGCGCTCGACGCGGCGCGCCGCGCCGTAGACGGCGTAGCCTTCGGCGAGAAGCCGCAAGGCGAAATCCCGGCCCATGCCGGAGGAGGCCCCGGTGATCAGGGCGACGGGCTTTGTTCTGATGGTCATTTGTCACTCTCCGCTGCTGTTGGCGTGTGGTGACGGCTTATGTAATGTGTGGGGAAACCCCACAGTCAAGAGGCGTCCGCACATGCTGATCAACGAGATCGCCAAAATGGCCGGCCTGTCCAAGGACGGCGTCCGCCACTACGAGGAAATGGGCCTGATAAGCTCCACGCCGCGCCGGGCGGGCAGCAAGACCTATCGCGACTACGACCCTTCGGTGCTCGACACGATCGAACGGATTCGCGACGCGCAGCGGCTCGGCTTTTCGCTGAAGGAGATCGGCCCTCTGCTGAAAACCTATTCCGAGGGCTCGCTGACGAAAGAGGACACCATCGTCTTCCTCGAAGCGCGCCTCGTGGCGATTCGCGAAAAGATCGCCTCGCTGCGCGAGGTCGAGGATTTCATCTGCCGCAAGCTGGCGGGCTATCAGGAGCCGGGATCGGCTACTTTGCCGGCGAATTGCAGGATGGGCCGGCCCTGACGCGCGGCCGTTTCGCACTATTTAGATATATCGTATTGACGAACGATATGTTTCGATATATCTAAATATCACGCAACCGAAGCGACCCGCCGAAAACCGCGCGGCGGCGGGCCTGCTGCGGATGAGGCGCAGCCCATCAATCGTGCGGCTCCGTGGACCGGAGCCGCCTTGCAAAGGATCAACCCATGTTTCGTATCTTTCACTCCAATCACGACATCGAATCCGGCCCGTGGAGCAGGAAATTCCGCCATCACATGCAGCGGGAGATGCACCGGGCCGGCCGCGACTTCGGCCTGCCGGACGACGCCATGGACGAGGAGCCGCTGATGATGAATCCCGAATTCTGGGACCGTCGCGGCGGCGGCCGGGGTCCCGGCTCGCGCGACGGCTTCGGGCGTCCGCCGCATGGACGGGGCGGCCGCTTCTTCGACAACGGCATGCTCAAGCTGGTGATCCTCGCCTTGATCGCGGAATCCCCGCGCCACGGCTACGAGGTCATCAAGGAAATCTCCGACCGCACCGGCGGCGTCTATGCGCCGAGCGCGGGGGCCGTCTATCCGACGCTCACCCTCTTGGAGGAGACCGGCGATATCGAGGTCGTGAAGTCGGAGGGCAACAAGAAACTCTACGGCGTCACCGAGGCCGGCCGGAAGACGGTCGAGGAGAACCGGCAGGCCATCGATCAGGTTCTGGCCCGCTTCCAGCGCGTCGGCGAGAACCGCGATCCCCGCCTGATCCGCGCCAGGGAAAACCTGCGGCTGGCGCTGGAGCTGAAGTTCCGCGGCCGGCAGCTTTCCGACGACACCATCGCCGAGATCGCCCGGCTTCTCAACGAGGCGGCCGAAAAGATCGAGGCCATCTGATGAAACGCCGCCGGGAAAAGCTCCCGGCGGCGTTTTTTCGCCTTACATCGAGATGACGGACGTGCCGCCGCCGTCGACCAGATATTCGGTTCCGGTCAGATAGGAGGATTCGTCGGCCGCGAGGAAGACGATCATATTGGCCACGTCGGAAACTTCCGCCAGCCGGCCGAGCGGCGACATCTTGCGGCCGAATTCGTCGGCGGAAATGCCGGAAACCTTGGTCGCATATTCCACCATCGCCGTGCGCACATAGGTCGGATGCACGGAATTGACGCGGATATTCTTCGGCCCCAGTTCGGCGGCGAGGTCCTTGGTCATCACGCGCACCGCGCCCTTGCTCGCGCCGTAGAGCGTGTGGCCGGGCGAGCCCTGAAGGCCGGCGATGGACGAGAGATTGATGATCGAGCCGCCCTTGCGCGCCTCCATATAGGGCACGACATGCTTAGCCCCGAGGAACACGCCGGTGACGTTGATCGCCATCAGCTTGTTCCACTGGGCAAGCGTGGTTTCCTCCAGCGGGACGATGACATAGATGCCGGCGTTGTTGACCAGCACGTCGATGCCGCCGAAGCGTTCCTTGCCCTGCTTGAGAACGGCGATCCAGTCTTCCTCCGACGACACGTCGTGCTTGACGGTCAGCGCCTCGCCGCCGGCCGCCTTCACATGGGCGGCGGTTTCCTCCAGACCCTTCATGTCGATGTCGGTGGCCACGATCTTCGCGCCGCCCTTGGCGAAAAGCTCGGCGGTCGCCCGGCCGATGCCCGCGGCCGCGCCGGTGACGACGACGACCTTGTCCTTGACGGTGATGCTCATGGAAAGTCTCCTGAATGGTGGCGGCCCTGACAGGACCGCGTTTCCGTGCGTCTTCAGAGACGTCCCGCGGGTCGGGGGGAGGAGAGTTGTCGACCCGGAACGAACGTCCGCGCACGCCGGCGACTATATACCCCGTGGCCTTGGATTGAAGGAAAAATTCCCGCCGCCGCTTCACGAAAATGTATCCGCTCCACCTTGAAGCGAGGCGTAGGTAAGCGCGGTGGCTTCGCGATCAGTTGGTTGTTCCTGGGGAACCAGCCAGTCGACGGCTTTCTTCAATTCGCGCGGAATGGGTCGGACATATAATCGTGTACACAGAAAAAAAGATCTTTTTTTCTGTGTATCTCTATATCATGTCCGATTCGATCATTGCACCGCTTCGCCCTGAATTGCAGCCCGCTCCATTGCCGGAGGTTGTCGGTGGGTTTACGACCGTTTTGGCCGATCCGCCTTGGAGATTTACCAATCGGACGGGAAAAGTTGCGCCGGAGCATCGACGATTGGATCGCTATTCAACGATGTCGCTTGATGCAATCAAAGCCTTGCCTGTTGGAAAAGTGGCGTCAAAGAACGCCCACCTTTATTTGTGGGTGCCTAATGCTTTGCTCTTGGACGGCTTGGATGTGATGTCCAATTGGGGCTTTCGGTATGTCTCCAATATAATATGGGCGAAGCGCCGCAAAGATGGTGGGCCAGATGGTCGAGGCGTCGGTTTTTACTTTCGAAATGTGACGGAGATTCTTCTTTTTGGTGTGAAGGGGTCTCTCAGGACTCTCGCGCCGGGTCGATCGCAAGTAAATATGATAGAGACGCGAAAAAGAGAGCACTCTCGTAAACCGGATGAACAATATGAGTTAATTGAAGCGTGCTCACCGGGGCCGTATTTAGAATTATTCGCTCGCCATCCACACCCGAACTGGTTTGTATGGGGCGATGAATCTTCGACCGAGATCACTCCGAGAGGTAAGGCGCATAAGGGGTATACGGGCGGTGCAATCTTGCCTCTGCTGAAAGCAAACGAACACATCCGTGATGATGTTGCGAGCGCTTTGAGTTTTGAACTCAAGGCGCGCTATGATGCGGGTAGTAGCGTACGTGAGCTATCAGAGGAATCAGGATATTCCATTCAGCGAGTCAGGGCGCTTTTGAACTTGGCGGAGACACAAATGCGACCAAGAGGACGAAAAGCCGGTTGATTTTTAGCTATAAGGTTCACCATTCCAGGTGTTCTCATTTGCGGCTACAATCAAAACGGGGCAAGAGCCCATCACGCCTCTACGAACGCGCATTTGTGCTTTATCAAAAGCAGTTACTGTCGATGTCACCAAATCGATTGGAAGCTTAAAATTACGCTCTGCTTCGGGAAGCGTTCCCTGATATTCGCGCCATATTTTCCGCGCCAGATTGAGTAACGATAGCCGATCTTTTGTGATAATAACGCCAGCAGAAATCACCCCTGCATCGAACCAAGAGCGGTAAGAGGCAAGGTCCCGATCGAGATTTCCATCCTTGGCGTTCCACTCGACATCTAGAACTACTCTATTCTTAAAATTATCGACGAGGTATCCTTCTTGATACACAGGAGTTAGTTCACCGACTTTATTCCCGGCTTTTGAGAAGAGTATACCTTTCGTCTCCAAGTCAAGACGAGTCTCTCGCCAGCCCCTATCGTAAAATTGTCGGTCAATTTGCTCCGCAATATCTCCACGATTGCCGCCAGCTTTCAGCCAGAACTTCGGGTCAAGCCGATAGCTGGAAAGAACCTCCACAATATCTGCCCATTCCGTTGGACAAACAGCCTTCAAAACAGCAGACGCGGAATTCGTTTCCATGAATTCCCAATGCTGCCGGGCAGGAGGTGGGAGGACTGTTGGATCGTCATAAGTGTAAGTTTGAAACATGATACAAAGCGCGTGAATTACAGTTTCCCAAAAGCGGTATTATCAGGCTCTCGAATGGCTTCCATGGCGATGACATCTCTTACACGTCCAGATTGGCCACGCTCAGCGCGTTTTCCTGAATGAATTCGCGCCGCGGCTCCACCTCGTCGCCCATCAGGCGCGAGAACAGCGAATCGGCGTCGGTGGCGTCGTTCACCTTCACCTGCAACAGCGAGCGCACGTTCGGGTCGAGCGTGGTTTCCCAAAGCTGCTCGGCGTTCATCTCGCCGAGGCCCTTGTAGCGTTGCAGCGTCAGGCCCTTGCGGCCGGTGGCGAAGACGGCGTCGAGCAGCGCCATCGGGCCGGACAGGCTGTCCGCCCTGTCCTTGCGGCGCAGCACCGGCGGCTCGGCGAAAAGCTCGGCCATGCGCGCCGCCACGCGGTCGATCTGGCGCGCGTCGGCGGAGCCGAGCAGCGCCATGTCCAGCACCGCCGCGTCCTTGACGCCGCGCACCATGCGCTCGAAGCGGAAGCCGCCGTCGGCCGAGACATGGCCGGTCCAGCCGCGCTCGGTCTCTTCCGAGATCATGTCGAGCCGCCTGGCGACGATGTCGGCCGAAGCCTGCGCGGTGGCGTTGTCCTTCGAGGCGTCGGGATTGAGCAGTCCGGCGATCGCCGCCTGCTCCACCACCCGGCGGTCGTAGCGCGTATGCAGGCCGGAGAGAAGCTGGCGCAGCGTGCGCGCGTCCTCCACGATGGCGCGCAGGTCCGGCCCGGCGCGCATTTCGCCGCTCGCCAGCGAAAGCGTGGTTTCCTCCAGCCCCGTCTCGATCAGGAAGTCCTCGAAGGCGGCTTCGTTCTTGATATATTGCGACGATTTTCCGCGCGTCACCTTATAGAGCGGCGGCTGCGCGATATAGAGATGGCCGCGCTCGATCAGCTCCGGCATCTGCCGGAAGAAGAAGGTCAAGAGCAGCGTGCGGATATGCGCGCCGTCCACGTCGGCGTCGGTCATGATGATGATCTTGTGATAGCGCAGCTTGTCCGGGTTGAAGCCGTTGACCTCGTCCTTGCCGATCGAGGTGCCGAGCGCGGTGATCAGCGTGCCGACCTGCTCCGACGACAGCATGCGGTCGAAGCGCACGCGCTCGACGTTCAGGATCTTGCCGCGCAGCGGCAGGATGGCCTGGTTCTGGCGCGAGCGCCCGCTCTTGGCCGAGCCGCCCGCCGAATCGCCCTCGACGATGAAGATTTCCGACTTGGCCGGGTCGCGCTCCTGACAGTCGGCCAGCTTGCCGGGCAGCGAGGTGACGCTGAGATTGCTCTTGCGCGTGATGTCGCGCGCCTTGCGGGCGGCCTCGCGGGCGGCGGCGGCCTGGATGACCTTCTCCACCACGGCCTTGCCCTGCGCCGGATGCTCCTCCAGCCAGATCGACAGCGCCTCGTTGACGCAGCTTTCCACCACCGGGCGCACTTCCGACGAGACCAGCTTGTCCTTGGTCTGCGAGGAGAATTTCGGGTCCGGCACTTTCACGGACAGGATCGCGGTCAGCCCCTCGCGGCAGTCGTCGCCGGTGAGCTGCACCTTCTCCTTCTTGGTCAGGCCCGACGCGTCGGCATAGCCCGTCACCTGCCGGGTCAGCGCGCCGCGGAAACCGGCCAGATGCGTGCCGCCGTCGCGCTGCGGGATGTTGTTGGTGAAGCACAGCACCTTCTCGTGGTAGGAATCATTCCACCACATGGCGACTTCCACCGTCATGCCGTCCTTTTCGGCGCGGATATAGATCGGCTCGTCGATCAGCGCCTTCTTGCCGTGGTCGACATGGCGGACGAACTCCACCAGCCCGCCGTCGTAATGCAGCTCGTGCTCCTTGACGTCGGCGTGGCGGCGGTCGGTCAGCTTGATGCGCACGCCGGAATTGAGGAAGGCGAGCTCGCGCAGGCGGCGCTCCAGCGTCTCGTAGTCGAACTCGACCATGCTGAAGGTCTCGGTCGAGGGCAGGAAGGTCACTTCCGTGCCCGTCTCGCCGCCCGCCTCGCCGGTGACCACCAGCGGCGCGTCGGCCACGCCGTGGGTGAAGCTCATCTCGTGGATCTTGCCGGCGCGGCGGATCTTGAGCTTGAGCCAGACCGAAAGCGCGTTGACCACCGACACGCCGACGCCGTGCAGGCCGCCCGACACCTTGTAGGAGTTCTGGTCGAACTTGCCGCCGGCGTGAAGCTGGGTCATGATGACCTCGGCGGCCGAGACGCCCTCTTCCTTGTGGATGTCGGTGGGGATGCCGCGGCCGTTGTCGGTCACGGTGCAGGAGCCGTCGGGATTGAGCGTCACGGTGACGAGCGTGGCGTGGCCGGCCAGCGCCTCGTCGATGGCGTTGTCCACCACCTCGTAGACCATGTGATGCAGGCCGGAGCCGTCGTCCGTATCGCCGATATACATGCCCGGCCGCTTGCGCACGGCGTCGAGGCCCTTGAGCACGCGAATGGAATCCGCGCCATATTCGGCGGGGGCTTCGGAAATCGTCGGAGGCGTCTCGCTCATGAAAATCTTTCGAAAATGCGCCGCGAATGCAGCTTCAAAGACATGCCGAATCACACGACAAACATGGTTTTAATATAGGCGCTAAGCGCATTTTTTCCAAATTTTGAGGCCGATTTAGCCGGGGATTCCGGGCCTTTGCGGCGTAAAAACGCGTTCGGGAAAGTGTGAGGCGGCTATCGGACGGAACACGCATGGAAACGGGGTGTGGAAAGGCCATATTCTGCGCCTATATCCGGGTGAGGAAAGCGCCAGAGGAAAGCAGATGAGCTTCGCAGCCGATACGGACGACGTTTCCGCCCCCTTCGTGCCGCCCGCGCCGCGCCCGCGCGACAAGCCGGTCGGGCGCTTCGAGATGATGCGGGTGGTGTATAAAAACCCGCTGGAGCTGTGGGGCGAGCCGATCTACAGCGAGCCGTGGATCATGACGAGCTGGTTCGGGATGAAGACCGTCATCGCCAACGATCCCGGCCTCATCCGTCATGTGCTGGTCGACAACGCCGCCAATTATCCCATGTCCGCCATCCGCCAGCGCGTGCTGCGGCCGATCCTGCGCGACGGGCTTTTGACGGCCGAGGGGCAGGTGTGGAAGCGCTCGCGCAAGGCCATGGCCCCGGTGTTCACGCCGCGCCATATCGGCGGTTTCGCCGAGGCGATGCGCGACCGCACGCGGCTTTTCGCCGAGCGCTACCGCACGTCGGGCACCATCACAGATGTCGCGCATGACATGACGCTTCTGACCTACGACATTCTGGCCGAGACGCTGTTTTCCGGCGAGATCGCCGGCGACCCCAACGATTTCGCGCGCCAGATCGACAAATTGTTCGAGACGATGGGACGGGTCGATCCGTTCGATCTTCTCGGCCTGCCGGACTGGATGCCGCGCTTCACCCGCCTGCGCGGGCAGCAGTCGCTGGGCTTCTTCCGGCAACTCGTGGCCGAGACCATGGCGATGCGCAAGGCGCGCATGGAAAAGGGCGAGGCCGTGCCGAGCGATTTCCTCACGCTGCTGCTGCGCGCCGAGGGGCCGGACGGGCTGAGCCGCGCCGAGATCGAGGACAACATCATCACCTTCATCGGCGCGGGCCATGAGACCACCGCCCGCGCGCTCGGCTGGACGCTTTATCTGCTCGCCAAGGCCCCGGCGGAACGGGCGCGCGTCGAGGCGGAGATCGACGGCTTTTTCGCAGGCGGCGGGCGCGACATAGCCCCGAAAGACTGGCTCGCAAGCCTGCCCTATACCCGCGCCGCCTTCGAGGAGGCGATGCGGCTCTATCCGCCCGCCCCGTCGATCAACCGCGAGGCGGCGGCGGACGATACTTATCGCGACCTGCAAATCCCCAAGAGCGCGACCGTGCTGGCCATGCCATGGGTGATCCACCGCCACCGGCTCTACTGGGACCGGCCCGACGCCTTCATGCCGCAGCGCTTCTGGCCGGAAAACCGCGACCGCATCGACCGTTTTCAATATCTGCCCTTCGGCGCGGGCGCGCGGGTGTGCATCGGCGCGAGTTTCGCGCTTCAGGAGGCGGTGATTGCACTGGCCATATTGCTCGACGGCCGCCGCTTCGAGGCGCTGGAGACGACGAGGCCGTGGCCGGTGCAGAAGCTGACCACCCAGCCGCTGGGCGGCCTGCCGATGAAGGTGCTCACGCGATAAGGCGCGCCGCGTGCCACCTCAGATGCTCATCCATGAAGGTCGAGATGAAGAAATAGGAATGGTCGTAGCCCTCGCGCATATGAAGCGTGAGCGCGATCCCGGCCTTTTTGCACGCTTCCTCCAAAAGCCACGGACGCAGGCCTTCGTTCAAAAAGCCGTCGGCCGCGCCCTGATCGACGAGGATTTCCGGGACGCGATAGCCGTCCTCGATCAAAAGCGTCGCGTCATAGGCCCGCCAAGCGCGCTCCTCCGACCCGAGATATTTCTCCAGCGCCGGCCGTGACCATCCGGCCGTCGAGGGCTGCACGATGGGCGCGAAGGCCGAGACGGATTTGAAGCGGCTCGGGTTCTTGAGCGCGATGGTCAGCGCGCCATGCCCGCCCATGGAATGGCCGGTGATCGCCTGCCGGTCCATGTCGAGCGGGAAATTCGCCGCCACGAGCTGCGGCAGTTCTTCCGTGACGTAGCTATACATCCGGTAGTTCTTGGCGAAGGGCGCTTGCGTGGCGTCGAGGTAAAAGCCCGCGCCCTTGCCGAACTGCCAGTTGTCCGGCTCGTCGGCAACGTCGTCGCCGCGCGGGCTGGTGTCCGGGCAGATGACCGCCACGCCAAGCTCCGCCGCCAGCCGGCGATATTCGCCCTTGTCCATCACATTCTGATGCGTGCAGGTCAGGCCCGACAGATACCAGAGCACGGGAACCGGCCTGATTTCGTCCTTGGCCTTCGCCTGCGGCGGCAGGAAGACGGCGAAGGTCATGTCGCACCGGCAGGCCTCGCTTTTATGGCGATAGACCCCTTGCGTGCCGCCAAAACATTTCGCGGTCGAGATGGTTTCCATGAATAGAAAATCCTAACTGCCCAGCGCCACGGCCACATTGACCGCCGCGGCCACCAGCACGGTGTTGAAGAAATAGGAGACGATGCTGTGCGCCAGCGTGACGCGGCGCATGGCGGTGGTGTTGACGCCGGTGTCCGAGGTCTGCGCCGTCATGCCGATGACGAAGGAATAATAGACGAAATCCCAGCCCGAAGGCTCCGGCGTGTCGGGAAAGTCGAAGCCGCCCTTGCGGCCCGGCTTGGCGGCGGTTCCGTCCGGCTGCCAATATTCATGCGCGTAATGCACCGCCGTCATCATGTGGATCGTCGCCCAGCCGAGCGGCACGGCGGCCAGCGTGACGATCAGCGCCAGCGCGTCGGGCTTGGGCTTCTGGTTGACGAGGATGAACAGCGAGGCCACCGCCACCACCACCGTGGCGAAGGTGACGAGGAAGATGATCCAGATCGGCTCGTCGGTCGCCGCCGCGTGCTTTTTGAGGAAAGCCGCCGTCATCTGCGGCAGCACATGCAGCGTCAGCGCCAGATAGAGCACGAAAAAGCAGTTCGCCCCGATCACCGGCGCGAGCGGGCTATGCGTGAGCCACGCGACGACGAAGGCGGCCACGCCGCCCACGGCGGCGAGATAGAAGGTCATATGGCGGCGCAGCATGAACATTCAATCATCATCCTGCGCTTCGCGCCGCATGTCGATATGCGGGATGCCGTCTTCCAGATATTCCTCTGAAATCGCGTCGAAGCCGAACGAGCCGTAGAAGCCGCGCAGATAGCTCTGCGCGCCAAGCTCGACCGCCCGGCCCGGAAAGCGCGCCTTCGCGAATGCAAGCGCCTCCCGCATCAGCCGCCGCCCCAGCCTGTCGCCGCGAAAGGCGGGGGCGACCACGACGCGGCCGATCTTCACCGCGTCACAGCCTTCCTCCGGCGGCAGCACCCGCAGGGCGGCGGCCAGTTCGCCGCCCTTCAGGATGCGCAGGTGAAACGCGCCGACGTCCCGCCCGTCGATCTCGGCATAGGGGCAGGCCTGCTCGACCACGAACACGTCCACGCGCAGCTTCAGCAAGGCGTAAAGCGCGCGCGGCGCAAGCTCGTCCAGCCCGTCCCAATGCGAGACGAAAGGCGCGTCGCCCATCAATAGACCACCACGGACCGGATGGACTTGCCCTCGTGCATGAGGTCGAAGGCGGTGTTGATCTCGTCGAGCGGCATGGTGTGGGTGATGAGGTCGTCGATGTTGATCTTGCCGTTCATGTACCAGTCGACGATCTTCGGCACGTCAGTGCGCCCGCGCGCGCCGCCGAAGGCCGTGCCCTTCCACACCCGCCCGGTGACGAGCTGGAACGGCCGCGTGGCGATCTCCTTGCCCGCTTCCGCCACGCCGATGATGATCGATTCGCCCCAGCCGCGATGGCAGCATTCCAGCGCCTGCCGCATGACGTTGACATTGCCGGTGGCGTCGAAGGAATAATCCGCGCCGCCGTCCGTCAGGTCCTGAATGGCCTGCACCACCTTGTCGTTGCCCACTTCGGTCGGGTTGATGAAATCCGTCATGCCGAACTTTTTCGCCATCGCCACCTTGGCCGGGTTGATGTCGACGCCGATGATCTTGTCCGCGCCCACCATGCGCGCGCCCTGAATGACGTTGAGCCCGATGCCGCCCAGCCCGAACACCACCACATTGGAGCCCGGCCGCACCTTGGCCGTATAGATCACCGCGCCGATGCCCGTCGTCACGCCGCAGCCGATATAGCAGATCTTGTCGAAGGGCGCGTCCTCGCGCACCTTGGCCACCGCGATCTCCGGCAGCACGGTGAAGTTGGAGAAGGTCGAGCAGCCCATGTAATGGAACACCTCGCCGCCCTCGCAGGAAAAGCGCGAGGTGTGGTCGGGCATCAGCCCCTGTCCCTGCGTCGAGCGGATGGCGGTGCACAGGTTCGAGCGCTGCGACAGGCACGTCTTGCACTGGCGGCATTCGGGCGTGTAGAGCGGAATGACATGGTCGCCCGGCTTGACCGAGGTCACGCCCGCGCCCACCTCGCGCACGATTCCCGCGCCCTCGTGGCCGAGGATCGCCGGAAACTTGCCCTCCGAATCCAGCCCCGACAGCGTATAGGCGTCGGTGTGGCATATGCCGGTGGCCATGATCTCGACCAGCACTTCGCCCGCCTTGGGGCCGCCGATCTCGACGGTTTCGATGGTGAGCGGCTTGTTCGCCTCCCAGGCGACGGCTGCGCGTGATTTCATCGTCTCTTCTCCGCTTGTGTCTGGTCCGCGCCTATTTCAGATAGGTGCGCAGGATCCGCATGATATCGTCGATCTGTCCGCCGGGATCGTCCTTTTGCGCCATTGCGTCGCCGGCCTGCCCGAAAGTCTCGCGAAAATGGCTCTCCAGCACTTCCGCCATCAACCCATTGGCCGCGCCCCTGAGCGCCGCGATCTGCTGCAACAGGGCGGCGCATTCGGTTCCCGCCTCCACCGCGCGCTCCAGCGCCTCCGCCTGCCCGCGTATGCGGCGCAGACGCGTCAGTGCGCGCTTCTTGTCTTCCGGTGAATGCGGCATGGAATCTCCCGATATTCGCATGCTACATACTACCCCCTAGTATGTCAATCGTGGACAAACCCGCCGCGCTCATGCAAAGCGCAAGGGTTGATTGCCGCCGCATGATGGAGCCGCCGTGCCGAGCCTGCCCGACCTTCCCGTCACCCGCATCCTGCCCGCGCTCGACGCGGCGCTGGCCGGGCATGCGAGCGCGGTTCTGGTCGCCCCGCCCGGCGCGGGCAAGACCACGCTGGTCCCGATCCACCTGCTCGACGCCGGCTGGCGCGGCGACGGCGCGATCGTGCTGCTGGAGCCGCGCCGTCTCGCCGCCCGCGCCGCCGCCCGCCGCATGGCGCAGCTTCTGAACGAGGAGCCCGGCGAAACCGTCGGCTATCGCATGCGCCTCGAAAGCAAAGTATCGGCGAAAACGAAAATCCTCGTCGTCACCGAAGGTGTCTTCGCGCGCATGATCCTCGACGATCCCGATTTGAAGGGCGTGGCCTGCGTGCTCTTCGACGAGTTCCACGAGCGCAGCCTCGACGCCGATTTCGGCCTTGCGCTGGCGCTCGACGTGCAGGCGGCGCTGCGCGACGACCTCAAGATTCTCGTCATGTCGGCCACGCTCGACGGCGCGCGGGTGGCCTCGCTCTTGGGCGACGCGCCGGTGATCGAGAGCGAGGGCCGCGCCTATCCCGTCGACATCCGCCACCGCGACCGCAAGCCCGACGAGCGCATCGAGGACGCCATGGCCCGCGCCATCCGCGACGCGCTCTCCGACGAGACGGGCAGCATCCTCGCTTTCCTGCCGGGGCAGGGCGAGATCGAGCGCACCGCCCGGCTGCTGGAGGAGCGCCTGCCGGCCAATGTCGTGCTTGCGCCGCTCTACGGCGCGATGGAGGGCCGCGATCAGGACGCCGCCATCAAGCCCGCACTGCCAGGTCGCCGCAAGGTGGTGCTGGCCACCTCCATCGCCGAAACCTCCCTCACCATCGACGGCGTGCGGGTGGTGATCGACAGCGGCCTCGCGCGCCTGCCCAAATACGAGCCCGCCACCGGCCTCACGCGGCTGGAAACCGTCCGCGCCGCGCGCGCGGCGGTGGACCAGCGCGCCGGCCGCGCCGGAAGAACCGAACCGGGCGTGGCCATCCGCCTCTGGCACGAGGGCCAGACGGCGGCGCTGCCGGCCTTCGCGCCGCCGGAAATCCTCGAAGCCGATCTTTCCGGCCTGCTGCTCGACTGCGCCGCATGGGGCGTCACCGACCCGGCGACGCTCGCCTTCCTCGACGCGCCGCCCAAGCCCGCTCTGACCGAAGCGCGCGCGCTTCTCACCCGCCTCGGCGCGCTCAACGCCTCCGGGCGGCTGACGCCCGACGGCGAAGCCATGCGCGCGCTCGCGCTTCCCGCGCGACTGGCGCATATGGTGGCCGAAGCCGGCAAACGCAGCGAGGCGCTGGCCGCCGCCGAACTGGCCGTGCTCCTGACCGAGCGCGGGCTGGGCGGAAACGATCCCGATCTCGAAACCCGCGTCTCGCGCTTCCGCTCCGACCGTTCCGACCGCGCCATGCGCGCGAAGGGCCTCGCCAAGCGGCTCGCCGCGTCGGCGCCGAAAAAGGGCGCGTCCGCCGGCTCGACCATCGGCCGCATGCTGATCGACGCCTATCCCGACCGCATCGCCAAGGCGCGCGGGGCGACAGGCCAGTTCCTGCTCGCCAACGGGCGCGGCGGTGAGATCGACGCGGGCCTGAGCCTCAGCCGCGCGCCATGGCTGGTGGTGGCCGACATGACCGGCCGCGCGGGCCGCGCCCGCATCCTCTCCGCAGCGGAGGTCAGCGAAACCGACATCCGCGCCGCCCTGGGCGACAGGATCGAGAGCGGCAGGCAGGTCGTCTACGATCCCGAAAAGAACGCGCTCCGCGCGCGAGAAGGGTCACGCATCGGAGCCATCGCGCTTTCGGAAAAGCCGCTTGCCGCGCCCTCCGGCCCGGCGGCGGACGAAGGCGTGATCGCCGCCGTCCGCGAGCACGGCCTCGCCATCCTGCCATGGAGCAAGGAGGCCGAAATCCTGCGCCGCCGCCTCGGCTGGCTGCATCGCGGCCTCGGCGATCCGTGGCCTTCGATGGACGACGACCATCTTCTTGAAACGCTCGACGACTGGCTGCTGCCCTTCCTCACCGGCGAGGCGCAGCTTTCCCGCATCCCCGGCCACGCGCTCAAGAACGGCCTGATGAGCCTCGTCCCCTTCGACCTGCAACGCAGCGTCGACCGGCTCGCGCCGACCCATTTCGAGGTCCCGACCGGCTCGCATATCCCGATCCGCTACGACGCGGAGGAGCCGGTGATCGCCGTGCGCGTGCAGGAACTGTTCGGCCTCGGCGAGCATCCCGCCATCGCCAACGGCAAGGTGCCGCTGCTCTTGGAGTTGCTCTCGCCCGCCCACCGCCCGATCCAGATCACCCGTGACCTGCCGGGCTTCTGGAAAGGCTCCTGGGCCGACGTCCGCTCCGACATGCGCGGCCGCTACCCGAAGCACGTCTGGCCGGAAGACCCGGCCAAAGCCGAACCGACGCGTCGGGCGAAGCCGCGCGGAAGTTAAAGTGATTCCTGTTTAAACGGCCCCAGAACCGTCACGCCCTCCGCCCGGGCGGCGTCGGCCAATTTGCGGTCGAACGTCGCCAGAGGCGCGTTCTTCAGCAAGGCCAGCGCCAGATAGGCGGCGTCATAGGCGCTTAGCCTGTAATGGCGCGCGACCCGCACGATTTCGACGTCGCTATCTTGCGAAACCAGTTCGATCGGCAGCGCGCTGAACCGCGCAAGCGCCACATGGACGAGGTCGCCGTCGATCCTTCCCCGCTTTTCCGCGGACAGCATGATGTTTCGGATTTCATGCCGCAGCAGGTCGGGCGCCAGCGCGTCCTCGTCCGCCAGCCGGTCCATGAGATCGGCGGCGGATTCGTTTTCTTCGTCCGGCAGCAGCCACGCGCCGGCGACCGAAGCGTCGATGACGAAGGACATTCAGCGCCGCCCCTCGTCACGCCAGGCGCGGATTTCCTCCTGCGTGACGGGCTTGGCGCGCGCCCGCACGGCGCGGACGGCCTCGATCGCGTCGAGGCGTCGGCGGCGTTCGTCGATCGGCGTCAGCCGAACGATAGGCTTGCCGTCGCGGGCGATGACGATGTCCTCGCCGGCCTCGACGCGCGCCAGCAATTCGGAAAGACGGGTCTTGGCTTCCGCGACTTCGATGACGACCGTCATGACGGCCTCCTCCGGCGTGCGAGGGTTGAAATTCATGCCGCCGATTATAGCCTGTCCCGGCGCCGCCTGCGACCGGATAACGCAGTTCCGCTTGCATTTCGGGGTTCGCTTGCCGATAAGGGCGGACAGGGGGAACCATGCATACGGATATCGACACCCGCGCCTCGAACCTGTCCCGCCGCCCGCGCCTGACCACGCTGGTGCGCGTGCGCTGGCTGGCGGTGGCCGGGCAGACGGCGGCGGTCATGGTGGTGGCGCTCTATCTGCAGTTTCCCTTTCCGGTCGGGATCTGCTTCGCGCTCATCGCCATCTCCGCCTGGCTCAACCTCTATCTGGCCTTCTTCTTCCCCGCCAACCACCGCCTCGACCCGACGGCGGCCAGCGCCGTCATGGCCTTCGACGTGCTGCAGCTCGCGGGGCTGCTCTATCTCACCGGCGGGCTGCAAAACCCCTTCACCGTGCTGATGGTGGTGCCGGTCATCATTTCCGCCACCTCGCTGCCCGCCCGCCACACGCTGGCGCTGGCGCTGGTGGTGGTGCTGTGCACCACCTTCCTCGCCTTCCGCCACATGGCGCTGCCCTGGTATCCGGGCGAGGTGGTGCCGCTGCCGCCGCTTTTGATCGCCGGCATGGGATGCGCCATCATCTCGGCGCTGGGCTTCACCGGCGTCTACGCCTATCGCATCGCCGAGGAGGCGCGGCAACTGGCCGACGCGCTCGCCGCCACCGAGCTGATCCTCCAGCGCGAGCAGCACCTGTCGGCGCTCGACGGCCTCGCCGCGGCGGCCGCGCACGAATTGGGCACGCCGCTCGCCACCATCGCGCTGGTGGTCAAGGAGATGCAGCGCGCCCGTCACAAGGACCCGGCCATGGCCGAGGACATCGCGCTTCTGCAATCCCAGACCCAGCGCTGCCGCGAGATCCTCCAGCGCCTGACCAGCCTGTCGTCGGAGAACGAGGCGCATATGTCGCGCCTGCCGCTGTCCTCGCTGATCGAGGAGGTCATCGCCCCGCACCGCAATTTCGGCGTCGCCATCGAGGTGACGCGCGAGGACGGCCCGCGGCCCGAGCCGGTGGCGCGGCGCAATCCGGGCCTGCTCTACGGCCTCGGCAACCTGGTCGAGAACGCCGTCGACTTCGCGCGCGGCAAGGTCGACGTGGTCTGGGGCTGGACCGACAGCGACGTCAGCGTCACCATCCAGGACGACGGCGAGGGGTTCCGCCCCGAAATGCTCGACCGCATCGGCGAGCCCTACATGACCAGCCGCGACAGCGCCCACAAGGGCGGCGGGCTGGGGCTCGGCCTGTTCATCGCCAAGACGCTGCTGGAGCGCTCCGGCGCGCAGATCAGCTTCCGCAACCGCAGCAATCCGGGCCAGGGCGCCGAGGTGCGGGTGACGTGGCCGCGCTCGGCCTTCACCGCGCGCTGAGGCTGCTGCACGCGGAAATTGCCGCACCATTTGACTTTTTGACGCAGGGGGATCAAAAGAGGATTAAAAGACAGGCAGGAAGCATCATGGAAGACTTGAAGCAGGAAGACAGCGAAGCCATTGGCGGCGATCCCACCCTTCTTCTGGTCGACGACGACAAGCCTTTTCTGCAACGTCTCGCCCGCGCCATGGAAAGCAGGGGCTTTCAGGTCACCGCCGCCGAATCGGTCGAGGAAGGCATCGCCGCCGTGCGCGCCGCCGCGCCCGCCTACGCCGTGGTCGACATGCGGCTCGCCGACGGCAACGGCCTCGACATCATCGAGGCCATCCGCGCCCGCCGCGCCGACACCCGCGCCATCGTCCTGACCGGCTACGGCAACATCGCCACGGCGGTCAACGCGGTCAAGCTCGGCGCCATCGACTATCTCTCCAAGCCCGCCGACGCCGACGAGGTGTTCATGGCGCTGACCCGGCGCCCGGGCGAAAAGGTCGCCCTGCCGGAAAACCCCATGTCCGCCGACCGCGTGCGCTGGGAGCATATCCAGCGCGTCTACGAGATGTGCGAGCGCAACGTCTCCGAGACCGCCCGCCGGCTCAATATGCACCGCCGCACGCTGCAGCGTATCCTCGCCAAGCGCGCGCCGCGTTAAAAATCAAACGCTTAGTCGTTTCGGCCGGCGCGCGCTATTCCGCGTCCGTCTCCGGCACGTCCATGCCGGCCAGCTCCGCCAGGGTCAGCCGCGCCGCGCCGATGCGGGCGAAACGCAGCATCAGCGCCTTGCGCGTCGCGCCGGGCAGGCGATGCTCGGGCGCGGCGCGCAAAATTTCCGCCCCGAACCCGTCCGACAGGATGAAACCGCATTCCTCCGGGAAAATCTCCCGCGGCACGCCCGGATGGGTGGCGAAGAACAGCCGGTCGCAATAGGCGCGATAGTCCGGCCATTTGCGGTCGGCCTTCCAGTCCTCGATCGAGGATTTGATCTCCACGATCCAGATTTCGCCGCGGCGGTCGACCGCGATCAGGTCGGCGCGCCGGCCCGAGGCCAGCGGCAATTCGGGCAGGGTCGCCATGCCCAGCTCCAGGAAAAGCCGCTGCACGCCGCGCCGCACCAGAAGCGCGTTTTCCGACTGGCGGCCGTCGGCGAGCGGGTGCGTCTTGTTGGGAATCACGATGGGCATGGCGCCAATTTGGGCCCTGAATTGTGGCGAAACAAGCCAAACGGGCTGAATTTTGTGGCGGCGGCGTCGTGGAACATGGCGGCCCCATGGCTATAAAGCGGCGAATATGCGGTATTTTTCCATTTACGGTTAACGCCCGGTTAACAATACTGCCGCATCTTGTGCCCACGAAAGAGCGATTCGCTCGACCTGACGGACCCATTCCAAACCTGGGGGATTGCATGAATTCGCGCATGTTGCAGATGATGGCGGCCTTGCTGGCGACCGGCGCCCTGGCCGGTTGCTCCACGATGGGCGGCGGCGCCTACACCGCTTCCTACACGTCGGTCACCGACGCCGGCTACACGCTTCCCGCCATCCCTCGCGACAAGATTCCCGCGCAATATCGCCGCCAGGTGGTCAGCTTCCCGACCGACGAGAAGCCAGGCACCATCATCGTCGATACGCAGCAGAAATTCCTCTATCTCGTCCTGGGCGACGACCAGGCCATGCGCTACGGCATCGGCGTCGGCCGCGAGGGTTTTGAATGGTCCGGCACGGCGCGCGTGGCGATGAAGCGCGAATGGCCGACCTGGACGCCGCCCTCGCAGATGATCAAGCGCCAGCCGGAGCTGGCCAAGTTCCGCAACGGCATGGACCCCGGCCTGCGCAACCCGCTCGGCGCCCGCGCGCTCTACCTATTCAACAAGGGCGGCGACACCGGCTATCGCCTGCACGGCACGCCGGAATGGTGGTCGATCGGCAAGGCCATGTCGTCGGGCTGCATCCGTATGATGAACCAGGACATCATCGATCTCTACGACCGCGCCGACGTCGGCGCCAAGGTGATCGTGAGGGGCTGACCCCTCCAAGAAAAAGGCCGCCCTGGAGGCGGCCTTTTTATTAGGATTCAGCGGCTTAGATCTGCTCGACCTGCTGCACTTCCGGCACGAAGTGCCTGAGCAGGTTCTGGATGCCGTGCTTGAGCGTGGCGGTGGAGGAGGGGCAGCCGGAGCAGGCGCCCTTCATGTGCAGGAACACGGTGCCGTTCTCGAAGCCGCGGAAGGTGATGTCGCCGCCATCCTGCGCCACCGCCGGCCGCACGCGCGTCTCGATCAGCTCCTTGATCGTCTCGACGATCTCGACGTCCGCCTCGTCGAAGAACTCGCCCTCGCCATGCTCGGCGGCGGGGCTGGCCGCGCCCGCCATGGCCGGCGCGCCGGACATGAAATGTTCCATGATCGTGCCGAGGATGGCGGGCTTCAAATGCTGCCACTCGGCGTCGTCCTTGGTGACGGTGATGAAGTCGTAGCCGAAGAACACCCCGGTCACGCCCGGCACGGCGAACAGCTTGGCCGCCAGCGGCGAGGTCTCGGCGGCGCCGGCCGCGTCGCGGAAATCGGCGGTGCCTTCGGGCATCACCACCTTGCCCGGCAAAAACTTCAGCGTCGCCGGATTGGGCGTGGTTTCGGTCTGAATGAACATCGCGTTCTCCCGCAGGAAATGAGGTCCGATGAGCGCCCACGGGCTGGATTGGATAGCCGGACGTTCTGGAACGATTCCAATATACGCATCGCGCGCGCCGCGCAATTGTTGAATTCCGCGCTCAATATAAGCCCGCGCGCGCCCGGCTTCAATATCGCCCGCGCGTCCAAGAATGCGCCGCGATTGCGCCGCCGGCAAGGCGTGACGGAAAAATCCGCGGTTTCTGAAACTCAGGTGACCGCGTCGATGTCCTCGTCGCTGAGGCCGGCCGGCACCACGGTGACGGGGATGGGGAACTGCGTGCGGCCGGCCAGCGACTGCACCAGCGGGCCGGGGCCTTCGTTGTTGGCGCCGGCGGCCAGCACCAGGATGGCGATGTCCTGGTCTTCCTCGATCAGCGCGCGCAATTGCTCCGCCGTCTGGCCCTCGCGGATGATCAACTCCGGCTCGACGCCCAGCTCCTCGCGCACCCGCGCGGCGGATTTCTCCAGCGTCGAGCGGGCGCGGTCCTCGGCCTCGGCGCGCATGATGTCGCCGACGCCCAGAATCTGCTGGAACTCGGAATTGTCGATGACGAACAGCGTCACCAGCGCCCCGCCGGTGTTCCGGGCGCGGCGCGCGGCGTAGGCGACCGCGCGCTCGCATTCCGGCGTGTCGTCGATGACGGCGAGAAACTTGCGGCGGTGGCCGGCTTCGCGGCTAAGTCGTCTTGATACCATGGCGGCACTGTGCCACCGCGCCCATCCGCCCGCAAGCGGCTTGTGGGCGCCGCCCACAGGCGGGGCGGCGCGGCTTTCGTCAGTCCTGAAGCCAGCCGATGATGTCGCGCACGTTGCGCATGGTCTGTTCGGCGATGACGCGGGCGCGGGCGCCGCCGTCGGCGAGCACGCCGTCGATATAGGCCGGATCGGCGTTGAGCCGGCGCATCTCCTGCGTGATCGGCGACAGCTTCGCCACCGCGAGATCCGCCAGCGCCGCCTTGAACTCGGAGAACTGGCGGCCGCCGAAATCGGCCAGCACACCGGCCTTGTCCTGCCCGGCCAGCGCCGCATAGACGCCGACCAGATTGTCGGCCTCGGGTCGGCTTTCGAGCCCTTCCACCTCGGACGGCAGCCCGTCCGAATCGGTCTTGGCCTTGCGGATTTTCTTGGTGATCGTCTCGGCGTCGTCGATCAGGTTGATGCGCGACAGGTCGGACGGGTCGGATTTCGACATCTTCTTGGTGCCGTCGCGCAGCGACATGATGCGCATGGCGGGGCCGGAGATGATCGGCTCGGTCAGCGGGAAGAAACCCGACACCGTCTCGTCGCCCACTTTCATGTCGACGCCGACGCCCAGCGCTGCGATGCGGTCGGAATAGTCGTTGTTGAACTTCTGCGCGATGTCGCGGGTCAGCTCCAGATGTTGCTTCTGGTCCTCGCCCACCGGCACGGCGGTGGCGCGGTAGAGAAGGATGTCGGCCGCCATCAGGCTCGGATAGGCGAACAGGCCCAGCGAGGCGTTCTCACGGTCCTTGCCGGCCTTGTCCTTGAACTGCGTCATGCGGTTCATCCAGCCGACGCGCGCGATGCAGTTGAACACCCAGGCCAGCTCGGCGTGCTGCATGACGCGGCTCTGGTTGAAGACGATGCTCTTTTTCGCGTCGATGCCGGCGGCGAGGAAGGCGGCGGCGACCTCGCGGGTCGACTGCTGCAATTCCGCCGGGTCGGGCGAGACGGTCAGCGCATGCATGTCGACGACGCAATAGATGCAGTCCTGCGTCGCCTGCATCTCCACCCACCGCTTGATGGCCCCCAGATAATTGCCGAGATGGAGGTTTCCGGTCGGCTGCACGCCGGAGAAGACAAGCGGTTTGAACAGGCTCATGGCTTTATCCTGGAGTTGGTCCCGCGCCGGTGGAGAGCGCGGGTTTTTGGAATTTGGGTCTTTTCGCAGAGCCGTGTACGGCTTTCAAGCTCAATTCGCCTGGCTTTTGGCCGCGCCGCGCTTGATGTTGCGGCGGATCATGCCGGTATTGGCGCCGCCCAGCCCGAAGGCGAGGGCGAAATAGACCACCATGGCGGCCAGCACCAGCGCCGTCACCGAGCCGGCCCGCACCGCCAGCGGCGCGGCGGAGGAAAGCTGCCAGGCGAAATGGCCGATGGCGAAATGCACGCCCACGGCCATCACGCCGGCGGCGATCAGCAGGCGCGGAATGCGGGTTAGAAGCGGCACGTCCCGCCCCCAATGGCCGCGCCGCGCCAGCGTGGCGAAGAGGAGCACGGCGTTGACCCAGCCCGCCACGATCTCCGCCGTGGCGATGCCGGCGGGGCCGAGATGCGGGAACAGGGTGACGGCGAGCGTCACGTTCACCGCCACCGAAACGGCGGCGAAGACCATCGGCGTGCGCGTGTCCTCGCGGGCGAAGAAGCCGGGGATGAAGGCCTTGATCAGCACGAAGGCCGGCAGGCCGAGGCCGTAGATCGCGAGGATATGCGAGACCACCAGCGTCGACTGGGCCGAGAAATGGCCGCGCTCGAACAGGAGCCGCACGATGGGCTCGGACATGACCAGAAGCGCCGCCGCCGCCGGCAGGGTGAGGAACAGGGTGAACTCGACCGAGCGGTTCTGCAGGTTGGCGGCCTCCTGCATGTGGCCGCCGCGCAGGGCGCGCGACAGTTCGGGCAAAAGCACCGTCGCCACCGCGATGCCCACCACGCCGAGCGGCAGCTGGTAGATGCGGTCGGCGTAGACCAGCGACGACACCGCGCCTTCCTGGCCCGAGGCGATGTTGGTGTTGATGAGAAGGTTGATCTGGGTGATGCCGCCGGTGATGGCGGCCGGCAGCGCCAGCACCAGGAGCCGCCGCACATTGGCGGTCAGGTGCGGCAGGCGGAAGCCGATGCGGATGCCGGCGTTGCGCACCGCGCCCCAGACGATGGCGAGCTGCACCACGCCCGCCGCCATCACGCCCCAGGAGAGGCCGTAGCCGACGGCGAGCGCGTCGTAGCCGCGCCACCAGGCCATGGCCAGCACGCCGATGAGGATGATGTTGAGGAAGACCGGCGCCACGGCCGCGGCGAAATAGCGGTGCAGCGAATTGAGCATGCTGCCCATCATCGCCGCCAGCGACATGCAGGCGAGATAGGGGAACATGATGGCGGCGAGCCGCACCGTGTTGTGGAACTTCACCGGATCGTCGAGGAAGCCGGGCGCGATGACCGTGCGCACGATGGCCGGCATGGCCAGCTCCATGGCGATGGTGATGAACAAAAGCACCGTGAACAGCACGCCGAACACTTCCTCGGAGAAGCGGCGGGCGCCGTCCATGCCGTTGTTCTCGATCTCCTTGGCGAAGAGCGGCACGAAGGCGGAGTTGAACGCGCCCTCGGCGAACAGCCGGCGGAACGTGTTGGGGAAGCGGAAGGCGGCGTTGAACGCGTCGGCCACCGGCCCCGTGCCCAGCGCCGCCGCCATGAACATTTCGCGCGTGAAGCCGAAAATGCGGCTCATCAGCGTGCCGGACGCCACCGTGGCGAACTTCTTGACCAGACTCATGCCTTCAAAACACCTATGCCGCCGCCTGCGGAGGGCGGCCGTTCGTCTTCGCGCCGTCGTCGCCGTTGAGAAGGGCGAGAAGCTTGCGCCGGATATTGCCCTGACGGGTGGCGTTGGCGATCTTGTGCCCCACCAGGTCCGTCACGTAGAAACTGTCGATAACCTTTTCGCCGAAGGTCGTGATATGGGCCGAGGCGATGTCCAGCGACAGGTCGGAGATCAGGCCCGTCAGTTCCGACAAAAGGCCGGGCCGGTCAAGCCCCTCCACCTCGATCACCGTGAAGCGGTTCGACAGCGCGTTGTCGATCTCGACGCGCGGCTCCACCTTGAAGGCCTTGGTCGAGCGGCGCGGCTTGGTGCGGCGGGCGAGCACGTCCGGCAGATGCGCCTTGCCCGACAGCACGTCCTCGATCACCTTGCCGACGCGCTCGGCGCGGCGGCGCTCGTCCTCGTCGAGCTGGAATTCGCGGCTGATCAGGATCGTGTCGAGCGCCCGGCCGTCGCTGGTGGTGAAGATCTGCGCGTCGACGATATTGGCCCCGGCCGCAGCGCAAGCGCCGGTGATGACCGACAAAAGCCGCGGATGGTCGGGCGCGAGCACGGTGATCTCCGTCACCGCCTCGAAGGTGTGCGGCTTGGCCATGGTGGCGAGCGCGCGGCCCTGGACGTCGGCCTCGCGGATGAAATGGGCGTGGCGCACCTGGTCGTCGAGGCCGACGGTGAAAAGGTAGTTCTGGTAATGCAGGCCCAGATAGGCCTCGCGCTCGGCCTCCGGCCAGCCGGCCAGCCGCTCGCCCAGTGCGGCGCGCGCCTGCCGGTCGCGGTCGGCGCGCGACACTTCCGAGAAGCCGCCGGTGAGCAAGAGCTCCGTCTCGTAGAACAGCGTGCGCAGGAGCTGGCCTTTCCAGCCGTTCCACACGCCGGGGCCGACCGCCTTGATGTCGCAGACGGTGAGGACGAGCAGCAGCTTCAGCCGCTCCATGGTCTGCACCATGTCGGCGAAGTCCTGGATGGTCTTGCGGTCGTTGAGGTCGCGCGACTGCGCCACCATGCTCATGGTCAGGTGCTCGCGCACCAGCCATTCCACCGTCTCCGTCTCGGCCGGCGTCAGGCCGAAGCGCGGGCAGAGTTTCCGCGCGATGCGCGCGCCGGCGATGGAATGGTCCTCCGGGCGGCCCTTGGCGATGTCGTGCAGGAGCAGGGCGACATAGAGAAGGCTGCGGTCGCGCTTCAGGCTGGCGATCAGCCGGTTGCACAGCGGATGCTCGCTCTCCAGTTCGCCGTGCTCGATCTCCGACAGCACCTTGATGCAGCGCAGCAGATGCTCGTCCACCGTGTAATGGTGGTACATGTTGAACTGCATCATGGCGACGACCTTGCCGAAATCCGGGATGAAGCGGCCGAGCACGCCGGATTCGTTCATGCGGCGCAGGATCAGTTCGGGATCGCGGGGCGAGGTCAGCACGTCGAGGAACAGCCGGTTGGCCTCCGGGTTCTCGCGCAGATCCCCGTTGATGAGCTTGAGCGAGCGGGTGAGCTGCTGCATCGCCTCGGGGTGGAACTCCAGCCCGTGCTTGTCGGCGAGCTGGAAGATGCGGACGATGTTGACCGGGTCGGCGGCGAAGACGTCGGGCCGGGCGATGTTGATGCGGTGGTTCTCCGACACGAAGTCGTTGCTGCCCGACAGCTTGCGCTTGCGCGGCGAGAAGGTGAGGAAGATGCGGTTGAAGCCCGGCACGTGCTTGGCCTGCTCCTCCTCCAGCGCGGCGCAGATGATGCGGGTGAGGTCGCCCACGTCCTTGGCCACCAGGAAATAATGCTTCATGAAGCGTTCGACGTAGTTCTGGCCGGGATGGGCGGTGTAGCCGAGCCGCTCGGCGATCTCGGGCTGGATGTCGAAGGACAGCCGCTCCTCGGCCTTGAGCGTGGCGAAATGCATGTGGCAGCGCACCGCCCACAAAAAGTCCTCGGCCTTGTTGAACAGCCGCAGCTCGGCCCGCGACAGCACGCCCAGCTTGACGATCTCCTCCTTGCTCTTCACCCGGTAGAAATATTTGACGATCCAGTAGAGCGTGTGCAGGTCGCGCTGGCCGCCCTTGCCCTCCTTGACGTTGGGCTCGACCAGGTAGCGCGTCTCGCCGGCCTTGCGGTGGCGCGCGTCGCGCTCGGCGAGCTTGGCCTGGATGAATTCCGGCCCCGTGCCCGTCACCACCTCGGCGTCGAAGCGCGCCGCCAGCGACTTGAACAGGTCGCGCTCGCCGCTCAGGAAGCGCGCGTCGAGAAGGGCGGTGCGGATGGTCATGTCCTCGCGGGCGAGGCGGATGCATTCGTCGATGCTGCGCGTGGCGTGGCCGACCTTCAGCCCCATGTCCCACAGCATGTAGAGCATGTATTCCACCACCTGCTCGCCCCAGGGCGTCTGCTTGTAGGGCAGCAGGAACAACAGGTCGATGTCGGAGCCGGGCGCGAGCCCGCCGCGCCCGTAGCCGCCCACCGCCACGATGGCCATGTTCTCGGCCTTGGACGGGTTGACCATCGGATAGGCCTTCGTCGTCGCGAAATCGAAAAGGGCGCAGATCAGCGTGTCCATCAGGAAGGAGAGCCGCCGCGCGCAGAGCGTGCCGCCGCCGTCGCGGCGCAGCATGCTCTCGGCGTTGGCGCGGCCGCGGATCAGCGCGTCCTTGAGCGCGCCCAGCACCACCTTACGCACGGGGAGGCTGGTGTAGTCCTCGGCGGTGGAATCGGCCAGCTCGTGCAGCTTGCGCCGGAGCGCGTCGGCGCTGACGATCTCTTCCAGCTTCAGGTCATGTGCGCTCATGCGGCGTGCAGGTCCGGTTTCGGGGATGGACGTTCGGCCTTATAGCCGCTTTTCCCCGCCGTGAACATGCAAAAGCAGGGCCGGGCGGGGACGGCGGTCCGCGCCCGGCTTCCCGGCTCCGGCGTCAGTTCGTCGCGTTATAGGCGGTGATGGCCGCCATGTTGACGATGTCGGAATCCTTGGCGCCCATGGTGACGATCTGCGCCGGCTTGTCGAGGCCGACCAGAAGCGGGCCGATCACCGTCGCCCCGCCCAGCTCCTGCAGCATGTCGGCGGCGATGGAGGCCGAATGGTTGTCGGGCGTGACGATGACGTTGGCCGGGCCCGACAGGCGGATGAAGGGATATTGCTCCATCAGCCTGGGGTTCAGCGCCACGTCGGCGCTCATCTCGCCGTCGAACTCGAAGTCGACATGGCGCGTCTGCAGGATGCGCACCGCCTCCTGCACGCGGGCCGAATGCTCGCCGCCCATATGGCCGAAGGTCGAGAAGGCGGTCAGCGCCACGCGCGGCGCGTAGCCCATGCGCCGCGCCATGCCGGCGGCCTCGACCGCGATGTCGGCCAGCTCCTCCGCCGTCGGCGTCTCGTGCACGGCGGTGTCGGCGATGAACACGGTGCGCCCGCGGCACAGCGCGATCGACACGCCGACCGTGTGGTGGCCGGGCTTGGGGTCGATCACCCGGCGCACGTCCTCGAGGCTGGTGGCGTAGTTGCGCGTCACGCCCGTCACCATGCCGTCCGCGTCGCCCAGCGCCACCATGCAGGCGGCGAAATGGTTGCGGTCGTTGTTGATGAGGCGGTGGCAGTCGCGCGGCAGGAAGCCTTTCCGCTGCAATTTCTCGTAGAGATAGTCGGCATAGGCCGTGTTGCGGCTCGAAAGCCGGGCGTTGATGACGCGGATGCCCGGCCGGTCGAGATCGAGGCCGGCGGCGGCCGCCGTGTCGCGCACGCGCTCCTCGCGGCCGACCAGGATCGCCTCGCCCAGGCCCTGGTTGACGTAGGAGACGGCGGCGCGCATCACGCGCTCCTCCTCGCCCTCGGCGAAGACGATGCGCTTGGGCTGGCGGCGCACCCGCTCGTAAATGCCGCGCAGCGTGGCGGCGATCGGGTCGCGCCGCGCCGACAATTCGCGCTTGTAGGCCTCGATGTCGGCGATGGCGCGGCCGGCGACGCCGGTCTCCATGGCGGCCTTGGCCACCGCCGCCGAGACGGAGGCGAGAAGCCGCGGATCGAAGGGCACGGGGATGATGTAATTGGGCCCGAAGCGCGGCCGGCTGCCCTGATAGGCGGCCACCACCTCGTCCGGCACGTCCTCGCGCGCCATCTCGGCCAGCGCGTTGACGGCGGCGATCTTCATGGCGTCGTTGATCGTGGTCGCCCGCACGTCGAGCGCGCCGCGGAAGATATAGGGAAAGCCCAGAACGTTGTTGACCTGGTTCGGATAGTCCGAGCGGCCGGTGGCGACGATGGCGTCGTCGCGGATGCGCGCCACTTCCTCGGGCGTGACTTCCGGGTCCGGATTGGCCATGGCGAAGATGATCGGGTTGGGCGCCATGGAGCGCACCATCTCCTCGGTGAAGGCGCCCTTGGCCGAGAGGCCGAACACCACGTCCGCGCCCTTCATGGCGTCGGCGAGCGAGCGGGCGGAGGTCTTGACCGCATGGGCCGACTTCCACTGGTTCATGCCTTCCTCGCGGCCCTGCCAGACCACGCCCTTGGTGTCGCAGAGCGTGACGTTCTCGGGCGAGAATCCCATGGCCTTGATCAGCTCGATGCAGGCGATGCCGGCGGAGCCCGCGCCGTTGCAGACGAGCTTCGTCGTCTTCATGTCGCGGCCCGTCAGATGCAGCGCGTTGATGAGGCCGGCGGCGGCGATGATCGCCGTGCCGTGCTGGTCGTCGTGAAAGACGGGAATGTCCATCAATTCGCGCAGGCGTTGCTCGATGATGAAGCAGTCCGGCGCCTTGATGTCCTCGAGGTTGACGCCGCCGAAGGAGGGGCCGAGATAGCGCACGGCGTTGATGAAGGCGTCGATGTCGGTGGTGTCGACTTCGAGGTCGATGGAATCGACGTCGGCGAAGCGCTTGAACAGCACCGCCTTGCCCTCCATCACCGGCTTGGAGGCCAGCGCGCCGAGATTGCCGAGGCCGAGGATGGCGGTGCCGTTGGAGATGACGGCGACCAGATTGCCCTTGGCGGTGTAGTCGTAGGCGCGGGCGGGGTCCTCGGCGATGGCCTTGACCGGCACGGCCACGCCGGGCGAATAGGCCAGCGACAGGTCGCGCTGGGTGGTCATCGGCTTGGTGGGGTTGATCTCCAGCTTGCCGGGGCGGCCCTGGGCGTGAAAATCCAGCGCTTCCTTTTCGTTGGCGCTGCGTTCTGGCGTGTTGCCCTTCGGCGTCGAGGCTGGCATGTTCCCTCCGTTATTCGTCTGCGGACGGAATCGATATCCCCGGCGAAGCATCCTGTAAACAGCGATTGCGGGAATGATTCCGGCCTAAAATCGGTTTAATACGAAATTAAATGACTCTTGATCGTGCGGGCGCGCAACAAATGAAGGTTTTTTGACATGGATGCGAATGTCGGCGGGGGACAGGCGGACATCGATGAAACCGCCGCGCCCGAGGGCGCGGTGCGGCTGACGCCGATGATGGAGCAATATATCGAGATCAAGACGGCCAATGTCGATTCGCTCCTCTTCTACCGCATGGGCGATTTCTACGAATTGTTCTTCGACGACGCGGCGGAGGCCTCCGCCGCGCTCGGCATCACGCTCACCAAGCGCGGCAAGCACCTGGGCGAGGACATCCCCATGTGCGGCGTGCCGGTCCACGCCGCCGACGACTACCTGCAGAAGCTGATCGCCAAGGGCTACCGGGTCGCGGTCTGCGAGCAGGTCGAGGACCCGGCGGAGGCCAGGAAGCGCGGCTCCAAATCCGTGGTGCGGCGCGACGTGATCCGCCTCGTCACCCCCGGCACGCTGACCGAGGAAAAGCTGCTCGACCCGTCCGAGGCCAATTTCCTGATGGCGATGGGCCGCACAAGGGGCGACGGCGCGCTGGCGCTGGCCTGGATCGACATCTCCACCGGCGCGTTCCGGGTGACGGAGACCGCGCCCGACCGGCTGTTCGCCGACATCATGCGCGTCGACCCGCGCGAGCTGGTGGTGGCCGACGCGGCCTTCCACGATCCCGAACTGCGCCCCGCCTTCGACCTCGTCGGCAAGGCGGTGTCGCCGCAGCCCGCGACGCTGTTCGACAGCGCGGCGGCGGAAGCGCGCATCCGGCGCTATTACGACGTCGCCACGCTGGACGGTTTCGGCCATTTCAGCCGCGCCGAGCTGTCGGCCATTTCCGGCGCCATCGCCTATATCGAGAAGACGCAGATTTCCGAGCGCCCGCCTTTGATGCGGCCCGAGCGCGAGCACGAGGGCGGCACGATCTTCATCGATCCCGCCACCCGCGCCAGCCTCGAACTCGTCCGCACCATGTCGGGAAACCGCGACGGCAGCCTGCTCAAATCCGTCGATCGCACCGTGACCGGCGGCGGCGCGCGGCTGCTCTGCGAAAGACTGACCGCGCCGCTGACCGACCCCAAGGCCATCGCCCGGCGGCTCGATTCCGTCTCCTGGTTCCTGAGCGAGACCGCCTTGTGCGAGGCGCTGCGGCTGGAGCTGAAAGGCGTGCCCGACATGCCGCGCGCCTTGTCGCGGCTCGCGGTCGGGCGCGGCGGGCCGCGCGATCTCGGCGCTTTGGCGCGCGGTTTCGAGGCGGCGGGAACCATCGTGGCGCTCCTGGGCGGCGCGCTGATGCCCGACGAGCTCGCTTCCGCCCGCGACGCGCTCGCCGCCATGCCGCAGATCTTCGCCGCCCATCTCGACCGGGCGCTGGCCGACGAATTGCCGCTTCTGAAGCGCGACGGCGGCTTCGTGCGCCAGGGCTATCATGCCGAGCTGGACGAGATGCGGTCGCTGCGCGACCAGTCGCGCCGCGTCATCGCCGGGCTCCAGGCCGACTATATCGAGGAGACCGGCGTCAAGTCGCTGAAGATCAAGCACAACAACGTGCTCGGCTATTTCATCGAGGTGACGGCCAACAACGCCGACGCCCTCACTGGCACCGACGCCGCCAAGGGCCGCTTCATCCACCGCCAGACCATGGCCAGCGCCATGCGCTTCACCACCACCGAGCTGGCGGAGCTCGAAAGCAAGATCGCCAACGCCGCCGACCGGGCGCTCGCCATCGAGCTCGCCATCTTCGAGGAGCTGACGGCGGAGGCGGTCGGCCACGCCGAAAGCGTCCGCCGCGCCGCTTCCGCGCTCGCCGTCTTCGACGTGTCGGCGGCGCTGGCCGTGCTGGCCGAGGAGCAGGGCTATTGCCGGCCGCAGGTCGACGACAGCCTGTCCTTCGAGATCGTCGCCGGTCGCCATCCGGTGGTCGAGCAGGCGCTGCGCCGGCAGGCGGCCAATCCCTTTGTCGCCAACGATTGCGATCTGTCGCCGCAATCGGATGGAGGCAACGGCGCGATCTGGCTTTTGACCGGCCCCAATATGGGCGGCAAGTCGACCTTCCTGCGCCAGAACGCGCTGATCGCCATCCTCGCCCAGATGGGCTCCTTCGTTCCGGCCGGCTCGGCGCGGATCGGCGTGGTGGACCGGCTGTTCAGCCGCGTCGGGGCCTCGGACGATCTCGCGCGCGGGCGCTCCACCTTCATGGTCGAGATGGTGGAGACGGCGGCGATCCTCAACCAGGCCGGCGAGCGCTCGCTGGTGATCCTCGACGAGATCGGGCGCGGCACCGCCACTTTCGACGGCCTCTCCATCGCCTGGGCGGCGGTCGAATATCTGCACGAGAAGAACCGCTGCCGCGCGCTTTTCGCCACCCATTTCCACGAGATGACCGCGCTGTCGGAAAAGCTGGAGCGGCTTTCCAACGTCACCATGCGCGTCAAGGAATGGGACAACGACGTGGTCTTCCTGCACGAGGTGGCCAAGGGCGCCGCCGACCGCTCCTACGGCGTGCAGGTGGCGCGGCTGGCCGGCCTGCCGGAAGCGGTGGTGAACCGCGCCCGCGACGTGCTGCACCAGCTCGAGGCCGGCGAGACCTCCGGCAAGGCCGACCGGCTGATCGACGACCTGCCGCTGTTCTCGGTGGCGCTGAAGCAGGAAAAGCCGAAGCCGCAGGCGGCGAAGGACAGCGAAATCCTCAAGGCCATGGCCGAGGTGAGCCCGGACGAGCTGACCCCGCGCGAGGCGCTGGACCTCGTCTACCGGCTCAAGGCGCTGGCCGCGAAGGCGTAAGGACGGCGCCTGACGCTGCGCCTCCGGCTCGATGGCGGCTTTGGGACACCGCTTGGAGCAACCCGGGCTTGGAAGCTTGGGAGCAACCCAGGCTTGGAAGCTTGGGAGCAAGCCAGACTTGGGAGCTTGGGAGCAACCCCAGCGCCTCATCCTGAGGAGCCGCCGCAGGCGGCGTCTCGAAGGGCGAGGCGCGGCGACGCCGTGCGACAGCGTCTCCGATCTTTCGAGACGGCATCCTTCGCCAAGGCTCAGGCTACCTCCTCAAGATGAGGAGACGCGCGAAGGGCGGCGCTCTTTACACGGATTACCCGAAACGGTTGGCCNNGCGTCTCCGATCTTTCGAGATGGCGTCCTTCGCCAAGGCTCAGGCCGCCTCCTCAAGATGAGGAGACGCGCGAAGGGCGGCGTTCTTTACACGAATTACACGAAGCGGTTGGCGTCCGCGCCGTAATAGGTGATGTAGCGGCTGGAGATGCGCTCGATCGGCAGGATGATGAACACGTCGGTGGTGCCGAAAGCCTCGTCGATCACCGCGCCGTCGCCGATCATCGCGCCGAGGCGCAGATAGCCCTTGATCAGCGGCGGCATGGAGAACAGCGCCACCTTGTTGTTGATCGCCTCCTTCGGCATCAGGTCCATCGGCTGGTAGCGATGGGGCAGGGCGCGCACGTCCCAGTCGGGCGTGGCGCGGCAGTTCTGGTGCAGGAAGGACAGGCCCAGCGCATGCGCCGCCGGCACCGCGCCGTGGAACGAGGCGCAGCCGAACATGACGTCGATGGAATGGCGGCGGCAATAAGCCCAGGCGCCCTGCCACAGAAGCTCGACCGTGCGCTTGGAGCGGTATTCCGCCTGCACGCAGGAGCGGCCGAGTTCCAGGAGCCGCACGCCCGGCCGCGACAGGGCCAGACGCTGCACGTCGTATTCGTCGGCCGAATAGAAGCCGTGCGCGCGCTCGGCCTGGTCGCTGCGCATCAGGCGGTAGGTGCCGACGATCTGCCGGTGCTCGGGCACGGGCAGCGCGGTGTCGTAGACGAGAAGATGGTCGCAGATGGAGTCGAAACGGTCGGAATCGCGCTGCTCGGCCGCCTCGATGGTCTCGCGGCGCGCACCCATTTCCTCGAAGAAGACGCGAAAACGCAATTCCTGCGCGGCTTCTATGGCCGCGCGGCTGTTGGCCAGGCGCACCTCCAGCGACCCGATGCGTCCGAGGACGATGGGATCGTCATGGGTGAGTAGCGCCTGCTGTGCTTCGATGCCCGACATGACCGCATCATCAATGATTTGCCGGTCCATTCCAAGCAGTATTGTCATGATGATTCGCTCCTGTTTCCATTATTCACGCATTCCTGATCGCTCCCGAACGGCCTCGATCGCGCGCGGCGGCGGAACGGCGGCTGCGCCGCAAGCAGTAATGAAGGAGTGCTACGCGAGGATGACAGAAGCGTGTTCCGATTGTGTCAATCGCCGCGCGAAGGCGCGCGCCGCCAGCCCAGAAGCTCCTCCAGCAGGATCAGCCCCGCGCCGACCGTGATGAAGGCGTCGGCGAGGTTGAACACGGCGAAGGACCATGTCGGCAGGTGGAACAGCACATAGTCGACCACATAGCCGTTCATGACGCGGTCGATGAGGTTGCCGAGCGCCCCGCCCACCACCAGCGCGAAGCCGTAGCGCGCGACCGTGCGGCCGGGCGCGTTGGTCCACCACAGATAGAGCACGAAGGCGATGACGGCCACGGTGATGGCGATCAGCCCGACATCGTGCAGCCCCGCCAGCATGGAGAAGGCGATGCCCTCGTTATGGGTGCGGAACAAAGCGAGGAAGGGCAGCACGTCGATCTGCTCGCCCATGTCCATGCGGGTTTCGACGAGGTGTTTGACGATCTGGTCGAGGATCACCGCGACGGCGACCACGAGAGCCGAGGACAAGATGCCCCGCCCATGAATGGGCTTGTTCATGCGCCGGCCCTTTCGTCGAGCGTGAGCGCGTCGCGGCGGATTTCGTAGAGCATGACGCCGGTGGCGATGGCGAGGTTGAGCGAATCGGCCCGGCCCGCCTGCGGAATGCGCGCCAGCCTGTCGCAGGCGGCGGCGAGGCTGTCCGGCAGGCCCTGCTGCTCGTTGCCCATCAGCAGCACGACAGGCTTGTTGGCGTAGGGAATGGTGCGATAATCGACCGCGCCCTTGAGATGCGTGCCGACGACGAGGCCCGGAAAGCCCTTGCGCCAGGCGAGGAAATCCGCCTCGCTGGCCTTGTAGAGCGGCACGGCGAAGACCGAGCCCATGGTGGCGCGCACCGTCTCCAGCGAATAGGGATCGGTGGCGTCGCCGATCAGGATCACGCCCTTGGCCCCCACCGCGTCGGCGGTGCGGATGACGGTGCCGAGATTGCCCGGATCGCGCACCCGGTCGAGCGCGATATAGACGTCGTTCCCCTTCGGCCTGAGGCCGGAGAGCGGCTTGTATTGCTGCTCGAACACGCCCGCCACCATCTGCGGATTGTCGCGCCGGGTGATGGCGGCGATGACCTTCTCCGTCACCTCCAGCACCAGCCCGCCCTTGGCGAAGGCGCGGGCGGCGACCTGCTCGACCGCCTTGTTGCCCTTGCCCGACTTGGCGAAGACCAGCGTCTTGATGCGCCAGTCGAGATCGAGCGCGTCGATGACGAGCTTCAGCCCCTCGGCGAGGAACACGCCCTGCTGGTCGCGGAATTTCTTCATGCCCAGCGAGCGCAGGTCCTTGACGATCGGATTGGCGAGGCTGGTGACTTCCTTGACCTGACCGACGCGCGGGCCGCTTCTGGAAATATCGTCTTGACGGCTCATTTGGCTACCCAGCGGCTGAACATGGAGGTGGAGAGCGCGCGGCCGGCAGCCTGTTCGCGCAGGATGAGCTCGCCCGATTCGACCGTGCCGCCGAGGCCGGTGAAGCGGTCGCGCATCAATTCGTGGATGGCGAAGAAGGAGGCGCGGATCGAATAGGCGGTGAGGATGACGGCGAGCGGCTTCGGCGTCAGGATCGCGCGGCAGGTGTCGACCATGGCCGGCAGGTGCTCGAACAATTGCCACACCTCGCCGCTCGGTCCGCGTCCATAGGCCGGCGGGTCGAGTAGGATGATGTCGTAGAAACTGCCTCGCCGCTCCTCGCGCGCGACGAATTTCATCGCGTCCTCGCAGATCCAGCGGATCGGCTTGTCCTGAAGCCCTGCCATCTCCTGGTTCTCGCGCGCCCACAGGATCGCCTTCTTGGAGGCGTCGACATGGGTGACTTCCGCGCCCGCTCTAGCCGCCACCAGCGAGGCGAGGCCGGTATAGCCGAACAGGTTCAGCACCTTGACCGACCGTCCGCTCTTCACCGCGTCGCGGATCAGCCCGTCCATATAAGACCAGTGCGCCGCCTGTTCGGGGAACACGCCGACATGGCGGAACGAGGTGAAGCGGCCGTGGAAGGAGATGCCGTCATGGCGCATCGGCCATGTCTCGCCGAGCGGAAGCTTCGGGAACGCCCAGCGCCCCATGCCTTCCTCGTCGGTGTTGCCGGTGAAGACGGCGTCGGCCTTGTCCCATTCCTTTTGCGGCAGGCTCGGCAGCCAGATCGCCTGCCCCTCCGGCCGCACGATGCGGTAAGGCCCGTATTGCTCGAGCTTCAGCCCGTTTCCGCTGTCGATGAGGGCGTAATCCTCGGTCGGCTCGGTTTCGAGGATGACCGGCAGCCGCTCAGCCGGGCGCGGGCCGTCATAGGCCCTGATCTCGCGCGCGGCGGCGGGCTTTTCCTTTTCGTCGGGCGAGGGCGCCTTGGCGAATTGCGGGCGCGGCTTTCTGAACGCGGCGTTCCTGTCCGCGTGCTGCGGCGCGTCCCGCCGCGCGTCGCGCTTTCCGCCGCCCGCCGGCTTGCCGCCTTTTCCTTTTGGCGCTTTCACTCGAAACTCCGCTTTAGCCTTTTCGCGCCACAGCTAGGGCAAATGCGCCGCCGGCGAAAGGGAAAAAACGCCGCTATTGCAGCAAAGCGCCCGGCTGGCCGCGTTTTTCCGCCGCTTCGGCGCGCTGCAGCAATTGCGCCGCCTCCTGCCGATGCGCCCGCGCGCGGCGGCGATGCTTGCCCTGCGCCAGCCACGTGGCGATCGAGCCGATCACGACGCCCAGGAGCAGCGCCCCGAACAGCCACAGGAACAGCGGCGCGGTGTAGGTCAGCGCCGGATTGCCGGGATGGAACGGATCGATGGTGAGGGGCGCGGCTTCCCGATTGGCCACCGACAGCGCGATCAGCACGACCGCGACGGGGATGAGGACGATGGCGGCGACGATGCGTTTTGCGGCCATGCGTCAGACCGCGCCGTTAAGACGGTCGCGCAATTCCTTGCCCGTCTTGAAGAAGGGAACCCACTTTTCCTCGACGTCCACCGTCTCGCCGGTGCGCGGGTTGCGGCCGCTGCGGGCGGGACGGTTCTTGACCGAGAAGGCGCCGAAGCCGCGCAGCTCGACGCGGTTCCCTTCCGCCAGCGCATTGGTGATTTCGTCGAACACCGCGCCGACGATGTTCTCCACGTCGCGCTGGAACAGATGCGGATTGCGGCTGGCGATGATCTGAACGAGTTCCGATTTGATCACGGCGAAAGATCCCTGTTTCACTGGTCGTCCGGCTGGGCCGGCGTCATGTCAAGGTGCCAAACCGAAAGGAGCCCGTCAAGGAAGATACGCCGCCCGGCGATCTCGCCCAGAAGCTGGTCGGCCGCCTGCGGCGCGCCGAGCGCGCGGGCGGCGGCGTGCAGCAGCAGGTTGCGCACCGAAAAGCCGGAATCGTCCTTGCGCGGCTTCCATTCGATGCGCGGCAGCGTGTCGGGGACGCCCTTGGTCTTGAGCCAGGCCACCGCCTCTTCTTCCCCGCCCAGCCCATCGATCAGCCTGTTGGCCACCGCCTGGCGGCCGGTGAACACCGCGCCGTTGGCGAGCGCCAGCGCCTGCTCATGCGTGAAGCCGCGCCGCTTTTCCACCAGCGTCACGAACCAGTCGTAGGAATCCATGATCATGCTGCGGATCATGGCCTTGGCCTCGTCGCTGGCCGGGTTGAAGAAATTGGGCTCCGCCTTGAGCGGCGACGACTTGATGCTCTCCACCTTGACGCCGATCTTGTCGAGAAGCTGCGACATGTCGGGATACTGGAACAGCACGCCGATCGAGCCGACGATGGAGGTCTGCCGCGCCACGATATGGTCCGAGGCGCTGGCGATCATATAGCCGGCGGAGGCGGCGAGCGTGCCCACCTGCGTCACCACCGGCTTCTTCGCGGCGATCTTGCGCACCGCCTCGTAGATGGTCTCGCCGCCCACCGTGGTGCCGCCGGGCGAGTTGACGATCAGGATCACGCCCTTGACTGCGTCGTCCTTGGCGATGCGATCGAGGCGCTTGAGAAGCTCGTCGTCCTGGTAGATCGTGCCCTCGATGCGCACCTTGGCGATATGCGGCTTGGCGTAGTCGACGCCGCGCCCGGCCCAGGCGACGTAGCCGGCGATGAGCGCTGCGACGAGCAGCAGGAACGCGGCGCGCCAGATGGTCAGCTTGCGTCGCAGGCGGCGTCTTTCGATGATCGCTTCGGCGGTGTAGGCCACGCTCAAACCCTCTTTGGTTTCGATTCCTGATCTTTTGCCCGGAATGGAGGCCGGCGGCAAGCCTCGACCGTCGCGCCGGCGTCGATAGCCCGGCCCGATCTGTCGCCGGACGCGGTTTTGTGCTATCGACAAAGTGATGCGCCGGGGCGCTTGAGGGCGGCTGGCGGAATCGGGGTGTGAAATCAGGCGGATAGCGGTTTCAGGCGGGCGCGGACCCGCGCGAAGCCGGCTTTTTGCGTCGCAAATCCCATTGCGCGCCGGATCGTCGCATCCCAAATAAACCATATTGAAATGAAAAAGCGCCATGACAGGCGCGTTTCGATTGAAACGATTAGCCCCTTCGCCGGCATGGCCCCGCGAAAGGGTCCGAGAAGCGCCCAAGGATATCATGACCGCTGAGACGCAACCCATCGAAGCTTCGCCGCGCAAGGCCGCCCCGAAAGGCGCCGCCGGCGACGGCCTGCGCCTCGGCGCGTCGGAAAAGGCGGAATCGGTTTTTCACGCCGCGCAGCGCCATTCGGTGCGGGTGCGGGTGCTGAAGACCGCGCTGCCTATCGCGGCGGTGGCGATCGCGGCGGTGTTCTCCTGGTACACTTTCTTCGCCACATCGGCGGCGCCGCTCAAGATCGAGGTCGACGCCGCAGGCGAGAGCGGCAAGCTGGTCATGGCCAATCCGCATCTGAGCGGCTACACCAAGGACAACCATCCCTATTCCATGACCGCCGCCAAGGCGACGCAGGACGCCAAGAAGAGCGGCGTCATCACGCTGGAGGGCATCCAGGCCGAGCTGCCGCTGGGCGACAAGGGCCGCGCCAAGGTGCAGGCCGCCTCGGGCGTCTACGACAGCGCCAACGAGCGGCTGCAGCTCGACAAGGACTTCTCGGTCACCACCTCGGACGGGCTGCAGGCGGCGCTGAAATCGGCTGACGTCAACATCAAGAGCGGCCAGATCGTCACCGACCAGCCGGTCGACATCCGCAACGGAACCACGCATATCCAGGCCGACGCCATGCAGGTGCTGGACCATGGGGCCGTGCTCATTTTCGAGAACAAGGTTCATATGGTAATTGACGGCTCGGCCATCGCGGGGAACAACAAGTTGGCTGTTGACGGCGCGGCCGTTTCGGGGAACAAGTCGCCCTAGAAGGCGCCAATCGCGGCGCGACGGCCGGCGGACGCCGAGTCGGGGCAAGGTGAGACGGGAAAGATGGTCATGAACATGGTTCGGACGGGATTGACGGTTCTGGCGCTGGTCGCGGCTCCCGTCGCGGGTTGGGCGCAGGACGGCGGACAGCAGGCGCCGCAGGTCAACGGCCTCAAGCTCAACAACAGCAAGGCCCCGGTCAGGATCGACGCCGACAAGCTGGAGATGCGCGACAAGGAAGGCGTCGCCGTCTTCACCGGCAACGTGTCGGTGGCGCAGGGCGACGCGCTGCTCAAGGCGGGCGAGATGACCGTCTATTACAACAAGAAGCCCAAGGGCGCAGCCGGCTCGAAGGACGCGGCCGCCAAGGACCAGAAGGGCGAATCCGCCACCGCCGGCGTCGGCGGGCTCGATTCCTCCAGCATCGACCACATCGACATCGCCGGCAAGGTCTATCTCAAGTCGGGCACGCAGACCGCCACCGGCGACACCGGCAAATACGACGCCAAGAACCAGGTCATGACGCTGCAGGGCGAGAAGGTCGTGCTGACCGACGGCGAGAACGTCGTCACCGGCTGCAAGCTGGTGGCGCATCTCGACACCGGCCACGCCAATGTCGAGAGCTGCGCCGGACCGAGCAAGGGCCGCGTGTCGATCATCATGGCCCCGAAAGACCAACAGCCGGGCGCTGGCGCCCCGCAGAAAAATTGACCGGAGCGCCCGTGGATAAAAGCGCAAGCGACGGCGGGGCCGGCGGCGTGCCGCCGCAGCCAGACAAGACGGCGCGCCTCAAGGGCACACTGGTGGCGCGCGGTCTGTGCAAGAGCTATCGCGGCCGCCAGGTGGTCAACGGCGTGTCCTTCGGCGTGCGCGCCGGCGAGGCGGTGGGCATCCTCGGCCCCAACGGCGCCGGCAAGACCACCTGCTTCTACATGGTCACCGGGCTCGTCCCCGCCGACAGCGGCTCCATCGAGATCGACGGCTTCGACGTCACCTCCATGCCCATGTATCGCCGCTCGCGGCTCGGCATCGGCTACCTGCCGCAGGAAGCCTCGATCTTCCGCGGCCTGTCGGTCGAGGACAACATCAAGGCGGTGCTGGAAGTGGTCGAGAAGGACCGCGCCAAGCGCGCCCGCGAGCTGGACGCGCTGCTGGAGGAGTTCCACATCGCCCATCTGCGCAAGGCGCCCGCCATCTCGCTGTCGGGCGGCGAGCGCCGCCGCCTCGAGATCGCCCGCGCGCTCGCCTCGCGGCCCAATTTCATGCTTCTGGACGAGCCCTTCGCCGGCGTCGACCCCATCGCGGTCTCCGACATCCAGCAGCTCGTGCGCCATCTCACCAGCCGCGGCATCGGCGTGCTCATCACCGACCACAATGTGCGCGAGACGCTGGGCCTGATCGACCGCGCCTATATCATCCACGCCGGCCAGGTGCTGACCCATGGCCGCCCGGCCGAGATCGTCGCCAATCCCGACGTGCGCCGGCTCTATCTGGGCGACCAGTTCACCCTCTGAGGCGCGCCGCGTTTTTGCGCGCTTCAGCACTTGCTTTTTAAGCATATTGCGCAAAACAGCCGCATGCCCGCGCCCAGGATGGGCTTTGAGGGTCCGCTCGCTGCCCGAACCCACATTCGGAATTGACAAGCAAGCTTCATACCAGTTTTGCTCTCGGTGACGAGAAACAGCGGCGAACGCGGCGGAGCCCCCTCCGCCGCGCCGCCCGCAAAACGGGACGCCTTGCGCATGGCCCTTTCGCCGAAGCTCGATTTCCGGCAGTCGCAGACGCTGGCGATGACGCCGCAACTGATGCAGTCGATCCGGCTTCTGCAGATGACGCATATCGAGCTGGACCAGTTCCTCAGCGCCGAGATCGAGAAGAACCCGCTGCTGGAGCGGGCCGAGGCGGCCAATGACGACGAGGCCGTCTCCGGCGACGAAGCAGGTGAGCGTCAAGACGAGCCGGCCCGCGACGACGACTGGTTCCGCACCGAATCCCCGGAGGCGGCCGAGAGCCTGTCCTCCACCTTCGACGCCTCGCTCGAAAACATCTTTCCCGACGATCCCGGCCGCACGGACGCCGCCATGCCCAGCCTCTCGGGGCAATGGGGGTCGCCATCGGGCGAGGGCGGCTACGATATCGACCAGATGACGGCGGCGCGGCCGTCGCTGGCGAGCCATGTGGCGGCGCAGATCGCGCTGGCCTTCTCCGCCCCCTCCGACCGCTTCATCGCCGCGGCGCTCGCCGACCAGCTCGACGAGACCGGCTATCTGCGCGCCGACCTGACGCTGCTCGCGCAGAATCTCGGCGTCGAGACGGCGGCGGTGGAGCGCGTGCTGGCCGGCGCGCAGGGCTTCGACCCGCCCGGCCTGTTCGCGCGCGACCTCAGCGAATGCCTCTCCATCCAGCTGCGGCTCAAGGACCGCTTCGACCCGGCCATGGAGGCGCTGGTCGGCAATCTCGACCTGCTGGCGCGGCGCGATTTCGTCGCGCTGACCCGGCTCTGCGGCGTCGACCGCGCCGACCTCCTCGACATGCTGGCCGAGATCCGCGCGCTTGACCCCAAGCCCGGCGCGCAGTTCGAGGCGGCGGTGGCCGACGCCGTCGTGCCGGACGCGCTGGTGTCGCCGGCGCGCGACGGCGGCTGGGCCATCGAGCTCAACCCCGCCGCCATGCCGCGCCTGATCGTGAACAACCAGTATTACGCCGTCGTCAGCGCCTCCGCAAAGGCCGAAGACAAGGCCTTCCTGTCGGACTGCATGCAGACCGCCAACTGGCTGACGCGCAGCCTCGACCAGCGCGCCCGCACCATCCTTAAGGTCACGCAGGAGATCGTCCGCCGCCAGGACGCCTTCCTGCGCCACGGCGTCGCCCATCTGAAGCCCCTGAACCTGCGCATGGTGGCCGAGGCGGTGGGCCTGCACGAATCGACCGTCAGCCGCGTCACCGCCAACAAGTTCATGCTGACGCCGCGCGGCGTGTTCGAGCTGCGCTATTTCTTCACCGCCGCCATCGCTTCTTCCGAGGGCGGCGACGCCCATTCCTCCGAGGCGGTGCGCCATCGCATCCGCCGGATGATCGAGGCCGAGACCGCCGAGGGCGTGCTGTCCGACGACGCGCTGGTCGAGGCGCTGAAGAAGGACGGCGTCGACATCGCCCGGCGCACCGTGGCCAAATACCGCGAATCGATGAACATCGCCTCCTCGGTGCAACGCCGGCGCGAGAAGAAGGCGGCGCGGCCCGTTTCCTGACATGGTCGCCGGTTTTTTCCCGCTTCGCTCCGCTTGGTTCGCCGCCCCGGCGCTCTATATTTTTGAACAAGGGACGCGGCTCATTCAGGAAAATCAATGCCGCGGACGGGGCCGGCCCGCCGCGCGCGCCGGCCGCCCGGCGGGAGGAACGATTGACAAGCGCCGCGCCAGCCAATAGAAGCCCGCTCGCATCGAGCGCCAAGTCCCGGAAAACCGGCCTTTGGCGGCTCCATGGCGTGGGCCGCGGCGCGTCGGGGCCGTCACGGCCGGTTGCGGGGGGATGGACGGTTTGCGCGAGGGAGACGGTTTTGCGCGTTGGATTGGGGCCTTCCGGCGTGACGGTTGGCTTTGCGCTTCGCCCGGCTTGTGATTAGACTGTCACCGTCGTGTAACGCTAATGGGGTGTGCCAAATGACACTGCGTGTATCTGGAAAGCATATGGACGTCGGAGAAGCTTTCAGGACCCGGATCGTCGATCGGGTCAACGAAGCGGTCGGCAAATATTTCGATCATGGCTTTTCCGGTCAGATAACCGTCACCAAGTCCGGTTCGCGGTTCAGTTCCGATTGCACCCTGCATCTCGACAGCGGCGTCACCCTGCAAAGCACGGGCGAGGCGCAGGACCCGCAGCTGGCCTTCGACGCCGCCGCCGACAAGATCGAGACGCGCCTGCGCCGCTACAAGCGCCGCCTGAAATCGCGCACCGCCGCCCAGACCAGCGGCGGCTACGACGACGTCGCCTATCGCGTCATGGCGCCGCTCGGCGAGGACGAGGAAGACCTGCCGGTCGACTACGCGCCCGCCATCGTCGCCGAATCCTCCGTCACCCTGCGCACCATGTCGGTGGCCTCGGCGGTGGTGGAGCTGGACCTCATCGAAAGCCCCGTGCTGGTGTTCCGCAACGCCGGCAACGAGGAAGTCAACATCGTCTACCGCCGCGCGGACGGCAATATCGGCTGGGTCGATCCGTCGACGGTGACCCGCCAGAGCGCGCCGCGCGCCTGACGCAGAACCCGAAGCGCGCTGGCCGGATCGGCGGCGCGCTTCCCCTAACCGGGTCGCCCGACCCGATCGAAGAAGGAACGGAGAGAATGGATCTTAGCGATCTGATTCAGCCTGGGGCCGTCATCCCGGCGCTGAAAGCCAGCTCCAAGAAGCAGCTTTTGCAGATACTGTCTGAGAAGGCGGCGGAACTGACCGGACTCCCGGAGCGCGAAGTTTTCGAAACCATCCTCCAGCGCGAACGCCTCGGCTCGACCGGGGTGGGCAACGGCGTCGCCATTCCGCATGGCAAGCTGGCGGCCATCGGCAAGATCGCCGGCATTTTCGCCCGCCTCGAGACGCCGGTCGACTTCGAGGCGCTGGACGACCAGCCCGTCGACCTGGTGTTCCTGCTGCTCGCGCCCGAAAACGCCGGCGCGGACCATCTGAAGGCGCTGTCGCGCATCGCCCGCATGCTGCGCGATCCCGACATGGTGGCCAAGCTGCGCGGCACCCATGACGCGCAGGCGCTCTATTCCTTCCTGACCACCCAGCCGGCCTCCAACGCCGCCTGATCCGGGCTCTTGAAACGAAAAGGCCGCCATCCGAGCCCGGATGGCGGCCTTCGTCGCGTCTTGGGAGCTTTATATCAGTGCAGCGTCACGGTGCGCAATTCGTGCTCCTGCGCGCCCTGCAGCGCGGTGGCGCGCATGTCGGACAGCACGATCGGCTCGCCGCTGGCGCCGAACAGCGCCCACAATTCCAGCCCCGGGGCCATCGGCGGAAGGGCGGGGAAGGTGAGCGCCAGCTCTTCCGAGCGGATCTTGCGCAGGTAGCCCACTTCGCCTTCGCCGAGATGGGCGAATTCGTCTTCGGTGAAAATCTGTCTGTGCATGGTCTTGAGCCTCCATTGGCATGGCGTGTCATTGGCGACCACGCCGCTTCAGAGCTTCATGATGGTTTATTCTAGCAGCCGGGCGTGAACCGGGGCTGAACGGGCCGGGCGCCCGGTCAATCCTTCACCGCGATGTCGATGCGCCTGACGAGCCGCTCCGGCTCGGGCCGGTCGAGATCGACGGCCAGCAACCCGTTGCGCAATTCGCAGCCCACCACCCGCATGCCGTCGGCCAGCACGAAGACGCGCTGGAACTGGCGCGCGGCGATGCCGCGATGCAGATATTCCCGCTCGGCGTCGTCGGTCTGGCGGCCGCGGATGACGAGCTGGTTGTCCTCGGTCAACACTTCGAGATCGTCGCTGGAGAAGCCCGCCACCGCCAGCGTGATGCGCAGGCGCTCCGAGCCGGAGACCTCGCGCAGGCGCTCGATATTGTAGGGCGGATAGCCGTCGCCGGATTTCGCGATCCGTTCCAGCGTCTTTTCCATGGTGTCGAATCCCAGCAGAAGCGGGCTGGAAAACGGGGTCATACGTGTCATTGCAGCAGTCCTCGATGAGAAGCGACCGTTTTTCGGAAGCACCCTTTCGGCATGCTCCCCTGCGCAATGATATGGCTTGCGTGAGGCCCGACTTCAAGACCCGTCAGCGCCGCGCCTCGGCCAGCGCGCGGCCGAAGGCGTCGGCGAAGCGCTCGCGGTCGTCGGGAGGCAGGAAGCCGCCCACCGACACCGTGTCGGCGCGGCTTTCCACATGCATGGCGGTGATGCCGATCTCCGGCATGCGGGCGATACGGAACCGGGTCCAGAACGGGTTGAAGCGATGCGCGGTCATCCGGCCGGAGGCGGCGTATTTGCGGATGTCGAGCGCCGCGCGCGAGACGCGGATTTCTTCGCGCGCGCGGGCGGCGTGGTAGTTCCAGCGGAAGGCGAGGAAGACCAGGAGCACGTCGAGCCCGAAGAAGCCGAAGATCGGCCACGCCCCGATCGACAGGAACAGCACGCCCGCGAACACCCAGCAGGCGATCAGCGTCCCCATCAGGATGTGGAAGCCGGTCCGCCCCAGCGAGCGATAGGGCGTCAGCAGCGCCTCGAAGATCGGCGCGTCGAACCGTTCCGGCTGGGCGCCGTCGGGATGATAGGCTTCGGGATCGGCGGATGTCGCTGTCATGGCGGGTCCGGGCTGCGGCAAGCTGTTCGTTGTTTTTCCGCGGGTCGCATGAGTATAGAAGCAAAATGGAAAAGGCCAAAATCAAATCGCCGGCGAAGCCGCCCAAGCCACGTCGCGTGGCGGGCACGCTCTACACCGCCGCCGAGATCCACGAGATCTTCCGCCGCTTCTCGGTCCAGCGCCCCGAGCCCAAGGGCGAGCTGGAGCATGTCAACGCCTTCACGCTGCTGGTGGCGGTGGTGCTGTCGGCGCAGGCGACCGACGCCGGCGTCAACAAAGCGACGCGCGCTCTGTTCAAGGTCGCCGACACGCCGCAGAAGATGCTGGCGCTGGGCGAGGAGAAGCTGGGCGGTTATATCCGCACCATCGGCCTGTGGCGCAACAAGGCCAGGAACGTCATCGCGCTCAGCGAGGCGCTGATCCGCGACCATGGCGGCGAGGTGCCCGGCGACCGCGACGCGCTGGTCAAGCTTCCGGGCGTCGGCCGCAAGACGGCGAACGTCGTGCTCAACATGGCCTTCGGCCAGCCGACCATGGCGGTCGACACGCATATCCTGCGCATCGGCAACCGCATCGGGCTTGCGCCCGGCAGGACGCCGGAGGCGGTGGAGGCCAAGCTGGTGCGGGTCATCCCGCCCGAATACATGCTGCACGCCCATCACTGGCTGATCCTGCACGGGCGCTACACCTGCAAGGCGCGCCGGCCCGAATGCGAGAAATGCGTGATCGCCGACCTGTGCAAATACGAGGCCAAGACCTGCGACATCCCCGCCCCGCTGGTTCCCCTGCCGCCTCAGGCCTGACCGCGCGCCGCGATCGCTTTATAAAGATGCACCATCATCGCCCCGGCGAAGAGCGGCGTCAGCAGGTTGACGAGCGGGATCGCCATGAAGCCGGCGATCAGCAGCCCGGCCAGAAACACCGTCACGCCGTTCCGCTCCCGCAGCGCCCTGGCCTCGGCCTGCGGGCGATGGCGCATGGCGGCGAATTCGAAATATTCGCGGCCGATCAGATAGGCGTTGATGACGAAAAAGGCGATCAGGTTGACGCCCGGCACGAACAAGAGCGCCAGCGCCAGCAGGTTGCCCAGCGCCACCACGCCGAGGAATTTGAGCGAGGCGAGCAGCGCCGGCCCGACGGACAGCGCCTGTCCGGGCCGGTCGGCGGGATAGTCCTGCCGCTCCACCGTTTCGGCGACGTCGTCGAGAAAGAGGCCCGCCACCAGCGCCGTCACCGGCGCGATCATCAGCGCCAGAACTAGCGCCAGCCCCAGCCCGGCGAGAATGGCCGCCACCACACCCAGCCACCCGGCCCAATCCGGTAGTCCGGGCAGGACCTGCGCCATCCACGGCCAGGCGAAGGAGAAGAACAAAAGCCGTATCGCCGCCCAAAGCCCCACGAGCAGCAGCAGCGTGATTCCAAACGTCTTCCAGAAGACGGAGCGGAATTCCGGCGAAAGCAGGCGGGACAGGGTTTTATAGGCGGCGTCGAGGATCATGGACGGTCCGTTTCGTGGTCGCTCCCGCAAAAATAGGAACGCCGCCCCGCGCCCACAAGGCGCGCGGCGGCGTGGTTTGAAACATCGTGACGTAATCCTTTGCGGTCATCGACAAGCCGTCGCCGCCTACACGGAAGCGTGGCTTGAGCAATCTACCGGGACGGAGGTAGGATCGTCGCATAGTCGCCCTCTATACAGAGGCGTGGTTTGAAACACGATCCACGAACGAGAGGACGCGGCCGACCTGAGGCGCCGCCTATGCGGAGACGAGATTTGAAATAGCATTCGTCGGTCACTTTGGCCGCGCTCGCGATAGCCGCCTCCTAAGCGAAGGCGTGGTTTGAAATTGTAGCTTGACGCCGATCTCCACGCGGTTCGTCATGTCGCCTCCTACGCGGAGGCGTGGTTTGAAACACCATCCGTCGGCGCGCGTCGCGGCTGATCCCGCTGTCATCTCTTATGCAGGTGGAGGTTTCGCCCTTCCGCCCATGGCGCTAACTTATGTGCTTATCCACCGTATTTTCACCGCGGCCGGAGCGACGAACCTCACGCTGGCGACCTTCCTCATCCTGGCCAGCGCCGCCCCACTGGGCGCGCTGTTTCCAGGCGCGCCGCGCGCCTCCATCGACCGGCGTCTCGCCGCCGCCTGTTCGCGCAGGGTAGCCAAAAGCGTTTCGAAAGGGTAAACGAACGCCGTTCCAACGAAGCCAAGGGAGCTTCAGCATTTCATGGCCACATTCGACGTTCTTTGCATCGGCAACGCCATTGTCGACATCATCGCGCGCACCGACGACGCTTTCCTGGAGACCAACGGCATCATCAAGGGCGCGATGAACCTGATCGACGCCGACCGCGCCGAGCTTCTCTACAGCCGCATGGGCCCGGCGACCGAAATGTCGGGCGGCAGCGCCGGCAACACGGCCGCCGGCGTCGCCAGCCTGGGCGGCCGCGCCGCCTATTTCGGCAAGGTGGCGACCGACCATCTGGGCCGCGTCTTCGCCCACGACATCCGCGCGCAGGGCGTGGCCTTCGACACGCGCCCGCTGGAGAAGGGCTCGCCCACCGCGCGCTCGATGATCTTCGTCACGCCCGACGGCGAGCGCTCGATGAACACGTTTCTCGGCGCCTCTGTCGAGCTGGGGCCGGAGGACGTGGAGACGTCGAAGGTGACCGACGCCAAGGTCACCTATTTCGAGGGCTATCTGTGGGACCCGCCGCGCGCCAAGGAGGCCATCGTCATGGCGTCCAAGATCGCGCATGAGAACGGGCGCGAGATGGCGATGACGCTGTCCGACCCCTTCTGCGTCGACCGCTATCGCGGCGAGTTCCTCGACCTGATGCGCGCGCGCACGGTCGACATCGTCTTCGCCAACGAGGACGAGGCGAAATCGCTCTACGAGACCAGGTCGCTGGAGACGGCCATCGCTTCCATCCGCGCCGATTGCCGCCTGGCCGTCGTCACGCGCTCGGAAAAGGGCGCGGTGGTGGTGACGCCGGACAAGACGCTGGAAGTCCCGGCCATCGAGATCGACGCGCTGGTCGACAGCACCGGCGCGGGCGACCTCTACGCCGCCGGCTTCCTGCACGGCTACACCAGCGGCCGTCCGCTGGAGGATTGCGCGCGTTTGGGCGCGCTGGCGGCGGGCCTGATCGTCCAGCAGATCGGCCCGCGTCCCATGGCGAGCCTGGAGGACGCGGCGCGTCAGGCCGGTCTGGCCTGATTATTCGGAACGCATGATGCGGTCGCGCTTGAGCTCTTCCTCGGTGCGGCCGCGCCGGGCCTTGTAGACGGGCAGGGTCCAGCCGAAGACCAGCGCGCCGCCGCGGATGAGCAGCGCCGCCGCGAAGGCGGCGATCCCGGCCAGCGCCGGGTCCACGCCGAGCGTGCGCATGACGGCGTAGAGCGCCGCGCCGGCCAGCGCCGCCGAGACGTAGATCTCGCGGCGCATCAGCACGGAGGGCTCCCCCGCCACCATGTCGCGCAGGATGCCGCCCAGCGTGGCGGTGAACACGCCGGTGACGATGGCGACCGGCGCGCCGAAACCGAGCGCCAGCGCCTTGCTCGCGCCCATGACGGTGTAGGCGGCCATGCCGACGGCGTCGAGCCAGATGAGAACGCGATAGCGCGATTCGACCAGATGGGCGGTGAAATAGACCGCCACCGCCGCCAGCGTCCCCGCCAGCAGATAGAGCGGCTCCTTCACCCAGAACACAGGACTGTCCCCCAGCACCAGGTCCCGCAGCGTCCCGCCGCCGATGCCGGTGATGTTGGCGAGAAAGATGAACCCGATGATATCGAGCTGCCGCCGCGAAGCCGACAACGCGCCCGTGGCCGCGAAGATGAACACGCCGGCGAGGTTCAGAAATTCGGTGATCGTCAAGCGCCTTGTTCCCGATGGTCGATAACGTCCGACTTCTGCGGGCTTCCGGCCGAAAGCGCAATGGGAAAATTGCGGGTAGGAGCGGGATGAAATTGCGAACGATAAGAGGACGATCTCTCCTTCCTTGCCGCCATTGAGGCAAGAAGGCAAAGATACGTCAGTCCTTATCTCGTCCATCCTTCTTTTTGGCCTTCGGCGGTTTGATCGCCTTGGCGCCTTCATCTTCCATCAGCCCGTCTTCGTAGCCTTCGCCTTCATCCTCTTCGATTTTGTGGGTCGGGAACGAAATATAATCCAGCACGTCCGGATTGAAGAACGCGGTGCGATGATAGCCTTCATACGGTAACCGGATCATGTTCAGTTCGTCATCAACGCTTCCGCTATAGGGATAGTAAATATCAATCAGCGGTTCGATGCATTCGAAAAGGTTACAATCGATATAGTCGATTTCCCGCCGCTCGCCGGTCGAGAACTGGATCGTCACGGTGTGAGCTAAGGCCAAGATTTCCTCGGAGACCGACTTGTGTGTGATCATGATGCGTCGAACACGCTCGACATCGTCTCTGGCGAAACCTGACGTCCAGTCCCCTCCGTCCATTTCTTCATCCCGAAGGGCTTCGACGATAGCCCAATCGCGAGTGTCGGGCATCTGGATGGGCGTCCCCAGTTTATAGTCATGATGATCCAACCCATAGGTGTCATAAGCTTCACTTGAGAAATAAAACTCGGAAATCGCCTTATGCCGGATCGCTACGGTACGGTTACCCAAGTCTTTGATGACGATGAAGCGCTTATTACTCTGCAACTCGCTATAGGCTTGACTATATGCCGCCTCTGAAATCGAAAGCAACAACGGCTCTCCGCCACCGTAGAAATGCACCGCGCACTCACCGTAATATTGTAGGTCTAGCGGTGCTTCGTCGTCATAGAGCACTGTCTTTTTCGGTGGGCGCCGTCCAAGCAACTCTAGCTCGGTAGTCTTAAAGTGCTCCGCCAGCTTGGCAAGATGGCTTTTCGGGATCTCGGCCTTGCCAGTTTCCCAGCGCTGATACGTCGGTTGCGTCACGCCCGCCGCCTCGGCGGCTTGAGCCTGGGTTTCGGCGTTTATGACCCGAAAATGCTTCAGTCGATTGGTCGTCATTTGACTCTCCCGAGAGGCCGCAAAGATTATGCGTATATATACGCATAATCTTTGCGGCCTTGCAAGGGCGATTCAGTCGCAATTCGGCTCTGTACAGTTTGACGATAAGGCTATGAGCGATCGGCGGATTTATCGGAATATAAAGGACGGTGGAGGGTCGAGGAGAAGGATTCGAACTGTAATTTCGTTATTCTAATCGATAATCGAACGCCAAAACGAAAAAGCGGCGGGGAAACCCGCCGCTTTTAAAGCATCCGCAACCGAAGACTCAGCCCTCGGCCGGTCCCGCTTCCGTCTTCGGGCCGCCCTTGGAGACGCCGACCATGGCGGGGCGCAGGACGCGGTCGCCGATGGCGTAGCCGTCCTGCACCACCTGCACCACCGTGTTGTTCGGCAGGTCGGGATTGGGCACCTCGTACATGGCTTGATGGAAATTCGGGTCGAATTTCTGGCCTTCCGGCTCCAGCTTCTTGACGCCGTGGCGCTCCAGCGCCTGCAGCATGGCGCGTTCGGTCATCTCCACGCCTTCGGCCAGCGACTTCAGGCTGGCGTCGGCGCCGAGCGCCTCGGCCGGGATGGCGTCGAGCGCGCGGCGCAGGTTGTCGGACACCGACAGCATGTCGCGGGCGAAGTTGGTCACGGCGTAGGTGCGCGCGTCCTGCACGTCGCGCTGGGTGCGCCTGCGCAGGTTCTCCATCTCCGCCGCCACGCGCAGGACCTGGTCCTTCAATTCGCTGTTGTCGGCCTCGAGCGCGGCGATGCGGTTGGCGGTCTCGTCGACGTCCGTCGCCTCGTCTTCCTGCGCCTCGGCGCGGGCCTCGGCCCTGCGGCTTTTCAGGAAATCGTCGGCGGCCCGCTTCAGCGCTTCGCGGTCGCGGGGATTGTTGATGTCGCGCTGCTCAAGATCGGGATTCTCGGGTTTGTTCTTTTCGTCGGACATGCTTCTCTTCCGTCTTGACTTTCGTTGGGGCGGATATCGAGTGTCGGGGGTGTAAAATCAAGGTCTAATTTCGTTATCGCAGCAGCCGCGACACGATCTGCGCCGTATAGTCCACCATCGGCACGATGCGGGCGTAGTTGAGGCGCGTCGGCCCGATCACGCCCAGCGCGCCGATCACCCGCTGCTCGGCGTCGCGATAAGGCGCCACCACCAGCGACGAGCCCGACAGCGAGAAGAGCTTGTTCTCCGAGCCGATGAAGATGCGCACGCCCGAGCCGGCCTCGGCGAGGTCGAGCAATTGCACCACGCCGTCCTTGGTCTCCAGGTCGTCGAACAGGTGGCGTAGGCGCTCTATGTCCTCCTGCGCGTGGATGTTTTCGAGCAGGTTGGCGCGGCCGCGCACGATCAGCCGCGCCGGCTGGTCCGAGCCCGCGCCGCTCCAGACCGCCAGCCCCTGGGCCACCAGCTCCTGCGAAAGCTGGTCCAGCTCGCGCCGCGTCTCCTCGGTCAGCTTCTGCATCTCCGAGCGCGCCTCCGACAGCGTGCGGCCGTGGATATGCGCGTTGAGGAAATTCGACGCCTCGACGAGCTGCGAGGCGCTGACGCCGGCCGGCAGCGTAACGACGCGGTTCTCCACGTCGCCGTTCTGCATCACCAGCACCGCGAGCGCGCGGGTCGGCTCCAGCCGCACGAATTCGATATGCTTGAGCGCGCCTTCCGCCTTGGCGGCCAGCACGAGGCCTGCGCCGCGCGACAGGCCCGAAAGCACCTGGCTCGCCTCGGTCAGCACGTTCTCGATCGAGCTGTCGCCCGCCGCCGCCACCCGCGCCTCGATGGAGCTGCGCTCCTCCGGCGGCAGGTCCCCCACCTCCAGGAAGGCGTCGACGAAAAAGCGCAGGCCGATCTGCGTCGGCAGCCGCCCGGCCGAGACATGCGGGGCGTAGATGAGGCCGAGATGCTCGAGGTCGCTCATCACGTTGCGGATGGTGGCGGGCGAAAGCGAATGCGGCAGCAGGCGCGACAGGTTGCGCGAGCCGACCGGCTCGCCGTCGTTGAGATAGCTGTCGACGATCAGCCGAAAAATATCGCGCGAGCGATGGTCGAGCGAGCGCAGGACTTCATGGGCGGGCGGCTTGGTCATGGTTTTGCTGCGTCTGCGAACATCGTGATCCTTCAGCGTCAATATAAGAACGCCCGCGCGGGCGTCAAAGCCTTTGCGCCGATCTCGACAGGGTTCTAAGAACCGCACGGCGAAATTCCTTTCCATTCGCGCCCGCCCGGCCTAAAAGACTGCCGCACCGGAAATTTTTGACAGGAACCCGATCCATGCGTCCATCCAAGCGCGCCGCCGACGAAATGCGCGCCGTCTCCTTCGAGCGCGGCGTCTCCAAACATGCCGAAGGCTCCTGCCTGGTCAAATTCGGCGACACGCATGTGCTGTGCACGGCGAGCCTGGAGGAGAAGGTGCCGGGCTGGATGCGCAATTCCGGCAAGGGCTGGGTGACGGCGGAATACGGCATGCTGCCGCGCTCCACCGGCGACCGCATGCGCCGCGAGGCCGCCGCCGGCAAGCAGGGCGGCCGCACGCAGGAGATCCAGCGCCTTATCGGCCGCTCCTTGCGCGCCGTGGTCGACCTGCAGGCGCTGGGCGAGTTCCAGATCACCGTCGACTGCGACGTGATCCAGGCCGACGGCGGCACGCGCACGGCCTCCATCACCGGCGGCTGGGTGGCGCTGCACGACTGCCTGCGCTGGATGGAGGCGCGCCAGATGGCGCGCGTCGAAAAGGTGCTCAAGGACCATGTCGCCGCCATTTCCTGCGGCATCTACGAGGGCGCGCCGGTGCTCGACCTCGACTACGCCGAGGATTCCGTCGCCGAGACCGACAGCAATTTCGTCATGACCGGGCGCGGCGGCATCGTCGAGATCCAGGGCACGGCCGAGGGCGCGCCGTTCTCGGAGCAGGAGTTCTCCGAGCTGATGACGCTGGCGCGCGGCGGCGTCGACCGCCTCGTCTCCTTGCAAAAGCTGGCCGTGGCCTGATAGGAAAGGGCCTTCTTCCACCCGCGAGGGAGGCTTCGATGCGCGCCGCCCGCATTCTCGAGACCGCGCTCTATGTGCGCGACATGGCCGAGGCCGTCCGCTTTTATAGCGACGTCCTGGGCCTGGAGCCGGTGGGCAAGGCCGGCGAGCGCAACGCCTTCTTCCGCTGCGGCGAGGGCGTGCTGCTCCTGTTCAAGGCGGAGGAGAGCCTGAAGCCGACGCCGGCCGGGCTGCCGGCCGTCCCCTCGCACGGGACGGTCGGGCCGGGCCACGCCTGCTTCGCCGCCTCGCGCGCTGAGATCGACCGCTGGCGGGCGCATCTGCAACGGCATGGCGTCGCCGTCGAGGCCGAGTTCGACTGGCCCAACGGCGCGCATTCGCTTTATTTCCGCGACCCTTCCGGCAATTCGCTGGAATTCGCCGAACCGGGATTATGGGACTAAGTCATCGCCGGGCCGCCCTCTGGTCGGTTTTGCAAGGCGATGCGATGATGAAACGGGACCGAACATGAGAACGCTGGACAGGGGCAGGCTGATCGTCGCCTCGCACAACAAGGGCAAGCTGCGCGAATTCGACGACCTGATCGGGCCGTTCGGCTTCGAGGTTTCCTCCGTCGCCGCGCTCGGCCTGCCCGAGCCGGACGAGACGGGAACCACCTTCGAGGAGAACGCCTATATCAAGGCTTTCGCCGCCGCCAGGGCCACCGGCCTGCCGGCGCTGTCGGACGATTCCGGCCTCGCCGTCGACGCGCTCGGCGGCGCGCCGGGCGTCTACACCGCCGACTGGGCGGAAAAACCCGACGGAAGCCGCGATTTCGACATGGCGATGCGCAAGGTCGAGGACCTGCTGCAGGAAAAGGGCGCGACCGCGCCCGACGAGCGCAAGGCGCGCTTCGTCTCGGTGATCTGCCTCGCCTGGCCCGACGGCGAGGCGCAATATTATCGCGGCGAGGTCGAGGGAACGCTAGTCTGGCCGCCGCGCGGGACCATCGGCTTCGGCTACGATCCGGTGTTTTTGCCCGACGGCCACGCCAAGACCTTCGGCGAGATGACGGCCGAGGAAAAGCACGGCTGGAAGCCCGGCGACGCCTCGGCTTTGTCGCACCGCGCCCGCGCCTTCAAGCTGTTCGCCGAACAGGCGCTCGGCGTCGAAACGGCGTCGGCGCGATGAACGCCGCCCTTTCCCCGGCTGGTCCCCTTTCCGGCCTTGCGCCCGTCGCGCGCGCGGACGGGGAAAGCGCGTTCGGCGTCTATCTGCACTGGCCGTTCTGCCTCGCCAAATGCCCCTATTGCGACTTCAACAGCCATGTCCGCCACCAGCCGGTGGACCAGGCGCGCTTCGCCGCGGCGTTCCGGCGCGAGATGGCGAGCTTGCGCGCCCGCACCGGCCCGCGCACCGTCACCAGCATTTTTCTCGGCGGCGGCACGCCGTCGCTGATGCGGCCCGAGACCGTGGCGGCGCTGCTCGATGGCCTCGCCGAAAACTGGTCGGTCGCGCCGGATATCGAGGTGACGCTGGAGGCCAACCCGACCAGCGTCGAGGCCGACCGTTTCCGCGGCTATCGCGCCGCCGGCGTCAACCGCGTCTCGCTGGGCGTGCAGGCGCTGAACGATCCCGACCTGCGCCGGCTCGGCCGCATGCATTCGGTCGACGAGGCCAAGGCGGCGATCCGGCTGGCGCGCGACATCTTTCCGCGCCTGTCCTTCGACCTCATCTACGCCCGCCCCGGCCAGTCGGTCGAGGCGTGGCGGGCGGAATTGAAGCAGGCGGTCGACCTCGCCGCCGACCATCTGTCGCTCTACCAGCTCACCATCGAGGAAGGCACGCAGTTCTACAATCTCTGGAAGGCGGGCAAGCTGACCACGCCGGAGCCCGACCATGCGGCGGCGCTCTACGAGGAGACGCAGGGCCTGACCGCCGCGCTGGGCCTGCCGGCCTATGAGATCTCCAACCACGCCGCGCCCGGCGCGGAGTCCCAGCACAATCTGGTTTACTGGCGCTACGGGCAATATGTCGGCGTCGGCCCCGGCGCGCATGGCCGTTTCGTCGAGAACGGCGTGCGCACCGTCACCATGACCGAAAAGCACCCGGAGACCTGGCTCGACAAGGTCGAGCGGCGCTGCCACGGGATCGACGAGGAGGAATATCTCGACGGCGGGCAGGAGGGCGACGAATTCCTGATGATGGGCCTGCGCCTGCGCGAAGGCGTCGATCTCGGCCGCTACCGGCGGCTGGCCGGGCGCGACATCGACCGCGCGCGGCTGGCGCGGCTGGTCGGCGACGGCATGGTCGAGCCGATGGGCGGCGACCGCATCCGCGCCACGCCGGACGGCGCGCTGGTGCTGGACGCGCTGGTGGCCGATCTGGCCGCCTGAAGCATGTCGCGCAAAAACAAAAGAATCCAGAGCCTGTCAGGTTCAGAATGAACCTGACAGGCTCCAAGGGGAACGCGGATGAACGAGCAGACCGAAGAAGCGAAACGGGACTATGTGGTGGGCGGCGTCACGCAGCGCGCGCGGCCCGTCGAGCCGGCGCTCTATATCGTCTCCACCCCCATCGGCAATCTCGGCGACATGACGCTGCGCGGCATCGAGGTGCTGGCGGCGGCCGATATCGTCGCCTGCGAGGATACGCGCGTCACCCGCGTGCTGCTCGACCGCTACGGCGTGGCGCGCCGCCCGGTCAGCTATCACGAGCACAACGCCGCCGAGGCGGGGCCGAAGCTGATCGCCGCCCTTCTGGCGGGCAAGAGCGTGGCGCTGGTGTCGGACGCCGGCACGCCGCTGGTCTCCGATCCCGGCTTCCGGCTGGTGGGCGAGGCGCGCGAAGCCGGGATCAGGATCGTGCCGGTTCCGGGCGCGTCGGCGGTGCTGGCCGCGCTCGCAGCCTCGGGCCTGCCTACGGACGCCTTCATGTTCTGCGGCTTCCTGCCTGCCAAGCACGGGCAGAAGCAGGCGAAGCTCGAAAGCCTGAAAACCATCGACGCCACGCTGGTCTTCTACGAATCCCCCAACCGCACCGCGGCGACGCTGGCCGACATGGTGGCCGTCTTCGGCGCGGAGCGCGAGGGCGCGCTCTGCCGCGAGCTGACCAAGGCCTATGAGACCATCGTCACCGCGCCTTTGGGCGAGTTGGCGCAGCGCTTCGACGGCGAGGACCGCATCCGCGGCGAGGTGGTGCTGCTGGTCGGCCCGCCGGCGGAGGAAAGTGTTGCGCAAAGCGCCGAGGACATCGACGCGCTGCTTCTGTCGCTGGCGCAGGAATTGCCGCCCTCCAAGGCGGCAGGCGAGGCGGCGCGCATGACCGGCGGGCAGAAATCGGTCCTCTACCAGCGCCTCATGCAGTTGAAGTCGGACCGCCCGTGACCGAGCTGCGCGACAAGAAGCGCAGCGCCTTCTTTCGCGGCCACAATGCCGAACGCTTCGCCGCTCTGGCGCTGATGCTGAAAGGGTTCCGCATCGTCGCGCGGCGCTACCGCACGCGGCTGGGCGAGATCGACCTCATCGCCCGGCGCGGCAATCTGGTGCTGATCATCGAGGTCAAGGCGCGCGCCACGCTCGAAGCCGCGCATCTCGCCGTCACGCCGCAGGCCATGCGCCGCATCGAGGCCGCCGCCGATCTCTGGCTGCAGCGCCAGCCCGACCGCGGCCGGCTGTCGCTGCGCTTCGATCTGGTGGCCGTCACGCCGCGCCGCTGGCCCCGGCACGTCCCGGCCTTCTTCACGGCCGGGCCGCTATAAATACTATTAAAATTATCGAATATATTCCAACAGCTTGCCGGAATGAAAATCCCGTAAAGCTGCCTCCCGCGAAAAAATGATGCGCGGCGACGGATGGGTTCGCAAGCCCGTTGCTTAAAATTTTTCGCGCCGCGCGGAATAATGCGCCGTCTTTCAAAGGATGGCTCCATTGTCGCTCGTGCAAAAACGTCTTCTGGCCGATTTTCCCGCCTTTTTCCGCGTCGCGGGCGAGGTGGCGGCGATCGTCGGCGCGGGCGAGGAGGCGCTGAACAAGGCGCGCCTCGTGGCGCAGACGGCGGCGCGACTGCGCATCGTCGCGCCCGATCCCGAGCCGCATCTCGCCGCTTTCATCGCCGAGACCGGCGCCGAGCATGTCGCCGAGCCCTTCCGTCCCGCCCATCTCGACGGCGCGAAGCTGGTCTTCGCCGCCACCGGCGACGAGGCCGAGGACGCGGCCGTGGCCGTGGCCGCGCGGGCGCAAAAGATTCCCGTCAACGTCGTCGACCGCCCGGCGCTGTGCGATTTCCTCACGCCGGCCATCGTCAATCGCGCGCCGGTCGCCATCGCCATCGGCACCGAGGGCGCGGCTCCGGTGCTGGCGCAGATGGTGCGGGCGCGTATCGACGCCGCCTTCTCGCCGCGGCTGGGCGATCTGGCGCATCTCGCCGAAAGCTTTCGCCCGCTGGTCGAGCGCCTGCTGCCCAAGGGCGTCGCGCGGCGCGATTTCTGGCGCGGTTTCTTCACCGGCCGCGTCGCCCGCGCCGTGGAGGCCGGCGACGAGGCCGGGGCCCGCCGCGCCGCCGACGCGCTTCTCGCCCGCGCGCCCGACGCCGCCGGCCATGTCTTCCTGGTCGGCGCCGGTCCGGGCGCGGAGGACCTTCTCACCTTGCGCGCCCAGCGCGTGCTGATGGAGGCCGACGTCATCGTCCATGACGCGCTGGTGCCCGAGGCCGTCGTCGCCATGGGCCGCCGTGACGCCGAGCGCCTGCCGGTCGGCAAGCGCAAGGGCTGCCATTCCAAGAGCCAGGACGAGATCAACCGGCTTCTGGTCAAGCTCGCCCGCGAGGGCAGGCGCGTCGTGCGGCTCAAGGCCGGCGATCCGCTGGTCTTCGGTCGCGCCGGCGAGGAGATGGCCGCGCTGCGCGCCGCCGATATCGGCTTCGAGGTCGTGCCGGGCGTCACCTCCGCTTTCGCCGCCGCCGCCGACATGGAATTGCCGCTGACCCTGCGCGGCGTCGCCTCGTCGCTGGTGTTCACCACCGGCCACGATATGACGGGCGACGTGCTGCCCGGCTGGGCCAAGCTCGCCGTCTCGGGCGCCACCATCGCCGTCTATATGGGCGCTTCGGTCGCGGCCTCCGTGGCGGCGCGGCTGATCGGCGCCGGGCTGCACGCGGATACGGCGGTGGCCGTGGTCGAGAACGCCGGCCGCGCCGACCGCCGGCTGTTCCACGGCACGTTGAAGGATTTGCCGGCGCTGGAGGCCAAGAACCTCTCCGGCCCGGTCATGGTGGTCATCGGCGACGCGGTCGCGGGCGCGGCCATCGGCAAGGCCGAAGCGCTGGCGGCGGGGCGCGTCGCCGCCGCCGTCGCGGCTTGATTTTGTGGAGTGCGGATAATGGTTGTGAAAATTCTGACGGCGAACCGGCTGATCGACGGGCAGGCGGTGTGGCTCGCCGCCGACGGCGCATGGCGCGAGACCATCGACGGCGCGCTGGTCGCCCGCCACGCCGAGGCGGTGGCGGCGCTCGAGGAAGCCGGCAAGGTGGCGGCGCGCGCCAATCTGGTGGTCGACGTCAACGTCATCGACGTCGAGGAGCGCGACGAGGGGCTCTATCCCATCCGCCTGCGCGAGCGCATCCGGCTCTCCGGCCCCACCATCGAAACGCTCGGCTCGCCCGCGCCGGCGCTCAAGCGCGCCTCCTGATCCCCGCGAATACGGAAACGGCCCATGTACCGCTATGATGAGTTCGACCGCGATTTCGTCGCCGCCCGCGTCGCCCAGTTCACGGATCAGGTCGCGCGCCGCCTTTCCGGCGAACTGACGGAAGACCAGTTCAAGCCGCTCCGGCTGATGAACGGCGTCTATCTCCAGCTCCACGCCTATATGCTGCGCGTGGCGGTGCCCTACGGCACGCTGTCGGGCCGGCAGTTGCGCAAGCTCGGCCATATCGCGCGGACCTATGACCGCGGCTTCGGCCATTTCACCACCCGCCAGAACATACAGTACAACTGGCCGGCGCTGAAGGACGTGCCGCGCATTCTGGAGGAGCTGGCGGAAGTCGAGATGCACGCCATCCAGACCTCGGGCAACTGCATCCGCAACGTCACCGCCGACCATTTCGCGGGCGCGGCTGCCGACGAGGTCGCCGATCCGCGCCCCTATGCCGAAATCCTGCGGCAATGGTCGTCGCTGCACCCGGAATTCTCCTATCTGCCGCGCAAGTTCAAGATCGCCATCGTCGGCTCCGAGCACGACCGCGCCGCCATCCAGGTGCACGATATCGGCCTGCAACTGAAGAAGAACGAGGCGGGCGAGCTGGGCCTCGCCGTCTATATCGGCGGCGGTCAGGGCCGTACGCCGATGGTGGCCAAGAAAATCCGCGACTTCCTCCCCGTCGAAGACATGCTGACCTATGTGACGGCCATCGTCCGCGTCTACAATCTCTACGGCCGCCGCGACAACAAATACAAGGCGCGCATCAAGATTCTGGTTCACGAGACCGGCGTCGAGCCGCTGGTGCGCGAGATCGACGCCGAATGGGAGCAGATCCGCTACGGCGAACTGAAGCTGCCGCAGGACGATATCGACGCCATCGACCGCTATTTCCGCATGCCCGACCTCGCCGAGCGTCCCGAGGGCTGGGCGGCGGTGGCGGCGGCGCAGAAGGCCGATCCCGCCTTCGCCGATTTCCTGTCGCGCAACGTCACCGCGCACAAGCATCCCGACTACGCGGTGGTCACCATTTCGCTCAAGCCCATCGGCGGCGTTCCGGGCGACGCCAGCGCCGAGCAGATGGAGGCCGTGGCCGACATCGCCGAGCGATACGGCTTCGACGAAATCCGCGTCAGCCACGAGCAGAACCTCGTCCTGCCGCATGTGGCCAAGGCCGACTTGCCGGAAGTCTATGCGCTCCTGCGCGAGCAGGCGCTGGTGACGCCCAACGCCGGCCTCATCACCGACATCATCGCCTGCCCCGGCCTCGATTATTGCGCGCTGGCCAACGCCCGCTCGATTCCCGTGGCGCAGCGCATTTCCGAGCGCTTCGGCGACCAGTCGCGGCAACTGGAGATCGGCGATCTCAAGATCAAGATTTCCGGCTGCATCAACGCCTGCGGCCATCATCATGTCGGCCATATCGGCATTCTCGGCGTCGAGAAGAAGGGTGAGGAACTGTACCAGATCACGCTCGGCGGCTCGGGCGACGAGCAGGCCGCCATCGGCGAGATCACCGGGCGCGGCTTCTCCTCGGAGGAGGTGGTGGACGCCATCGAGACCATCGTCGACACCTATCTGCGCCTGCGCGAGAACCGCGACGAGACGTTTCTGGCCGCCTATCGCCGCCTCGGCATGGAGCCGTTCAAGCACGCCCTCTATGGCGAGGTGAGCCGTGCTGCCTGACGCGGAGGAACGCGCCGCGGCCACCGCGCGGCTCTGGGAGGCGAGCCACGGCGCAGCCGGCCCGGAAGCCGTGGTGGAGCTGGCCGTGCGCGAACTCTTTCCGGGCGAGATCGCGGCGGTCTCCTCCTTCGGCGCGGAATCGGCGGTGCTTTTGCATATGATCGCCGAGGTCGACCCGACGACGCCGGTGCTGTTCCTCGACACGGGCAAGCATTTCCGCGCCACGCTCGATTACCGCGCCGATCTGGTCGACCGGCTGGGCCTGACCGACGTGCGCGACATCCTGCCGGTCGAAGAAACGGTGAAGGCGGAAGACCCGTTCGGCGCGCTGGCCATGACCGACAAGGACCGCTGCTGCTTCATCCGCAAGGTCGAGCCGATGGCGCGCGCGGTCGCGCCGTTTCGTGCCTGGATGACGGGGCGCAAGCAGTTTCAGGCCGCGACGCGGCTCGGCCTGCCGGTGTTCGAATCGGTCGGCCCGCGCATCCGCGTCAACCCGCTGGCGCGCTGGCGCTCGGAAGACCTCGCCGCCTATGTGAAAAGGCACGACCTGCCGCCGCATCCGCTGACCGCGCAGAACTACCGCTCGATCGGCTGCATGCCCTGCACGCGGCCCGTCGCCGCGGGCGAGGACCAGCGCGCCGGGCGCTGGGCCGGCTCGGAAAAGACCGAATGCGGCATCCACCTGTCGGGTGTGGCCGACAGCCTGAAAAATCTCGAAATCGGGGAACGCAAATGACCGACGCCACCAGACTCTGGTCCCAGCAAGGCTTTCGCGAGGACGAGTTCGTTCTGGCCGAAGACCTCGACTCCAGCGGCGACGGCGCGGCCGTCATCCTGCCGCTCGCCGTGTGGCTGGAGCTGGGCGAGGAGCGCCGCCGCGCCGCCAACCGCCGCATCGGCGTGACGGTCGCGCCGGGCGAGAAGATCGAGCCGCTGCTCGATCATCTCGACAGCCTCGCTTTGATCGCGCTGCAATTTCCGGCCTTCAACGACGGCCGCTCCTATTCCAAGGCCGAAATCCTGTGCCGCGCCGGCTTTACGGGCGAATTGCGCGCCGTGGGCGACGTGCTGATCGATCAGGCGGCGCTGATGCTGCGCGCCGGCTTCGACACCTTGCAGGTCTCGAACGCGGTGGCGCTGGAGCGGCTCGGCGAAAACCGGCTCGTCGACACGCCCGGCTATTACCAGCCCGGCCGCGGCTCCGTGCCGGAGAAGGGCGGCTACGCCTGGCGACGGGTGAAGGCGGGCTAGCATCCTGCCGGAGCCGCTCTGTCGGAAATTTGCTGTTTCGCCTTGCGCTTCGATGCGTTAGACACGGCCCGTTGATTTTTGGAGACGGGACGTGATCCGGCACATCGTATTTTTCAGCGTCAAGGAAGGCCACGACATCGAGACGGTCCGCAAAGGGCTGGAGCGGCTGGGAACCATACCGCACGCCGATCTGTTCGAGGTCCTGCCCAATCTCAAGGTCGATCCGATGGGCAACGACATCGATCTGGTCGTCTATTCCGAGTTCAAAGACGAGGAAGCCTTCTTCGCCTTCAAGGCGCATCCGACCTATGACGCCACCACGCAGCATGTCCGCCCGATGCGGGAATTGCGCTTCTCGGCCGACGTGAAGACCGATAAGCGGTAATCGGGGTTATATCTATTTGTTTCCGCTGCATTTATGCGACGCCAAACGTTTCCGTTTGGCTGCAAAATGCTCTAATCCGCCGGCCGCTCCTGCAAGGGCAGGCCGCCGAACAGGTCCGGCTCGGGCGAAAGGCGCGCCCGCTCGATATTGAGCAGCTTCAGCTTGGTCGCCGTGCCGCCGGCGGCGGAAAACCCGCCCACCTTGCCGTTGGCCCCCAGCACGCGATGGCAGGGCACGATGATCGGAAACGGGTTCTTGCCCAGCGCATGACCCACCGCCTGCGACAGGCTGACGTCGCCCAGCCGCCGCGCGATCGCGCCATAGGTGGTGGTCTCGCCCGGTCTGAGCTCCGAGATGATGGCGTAGACCTTGCGGTTGAGGTCGGGAACGCCGTCGAAATCGAGCGGCGTGGTGCTGAAATCCGGGTCCTCGCCCGACAGCAGCGCCCGGACCCTTGCGACCGCGTCCGCCACGAAAGCCGGGTTTTCCCGCTCCTCCGCGCCCGGAAAACGCGCCCGCAGCCGATGCCGCGTCTCCCTGGCGTCGCCGTCGCCCAGCTCCACGCCGACGATGCGCGCGCCGCGCCATGCGAGGCCGCACAGCCCGACCGGAGTTTCAAAAAAGACGAGGCCGGATGATTCCATCGCGGGATTCTAACATAAATCCGCCTCCCGCGCCGCGCCGCGCGAGAAATAGCGCCGATGGCGCCGCGAGACGGTTGAAGATCGGTCCGAATAGTGATTGTGTGGCGGGGATCGGCGCGGGGCGACGCGGCGGATGGTCCCGTCGCCCCGGCCGACCGAGTGGTTGAATGCTTCCGGCGTGTTGTCACGGAACCGGAATCGAGGAATGCAGATGGACGATTACGAGCGATACGCCACGGGACTGATGATCGTTTTCGGCGCGCTGATCATCGGCGGGCTGATGGCGGCCAATCTCTACCACGGCGACAAACCCGGTTTTCTCTTTGCGCTCGGCGCGGCGGTGGTCGGCTGGTTTTCCGCTTTCGCCGTCCTGTTCGACAAGCCGCGCGTCTATGGCGTGATGATCGCCGTCGCCATCGGGCTGGTGGCGGCCTCGATCGGCGCCTACGTCACCTGACATCCGGGCGCAGCCCCGTCACGGCGGCCTCGGAGCGCCCGCTCCGGGGCTTTTTCGCGTGCGTTCGCGGCCCGGCGAAATCGAGGCTTCGGATTTGACATAAAGATATGTTTATGTCATTAAACGGCCTCTCGTAATCATTCCTATGGATGTGTTCCGGCGAGGACGCGGGCGGCGCTTTCGCCCCGGACGGCCGGCGACAGAATAAAGGCGATATCCCCATGGCGTCTTCCCTCGACGATCTTTTCGGCGCGCCGGCGGCGCGGCCCGACGGCTCCGAAGTGCTGGCCGCGCTGACCGTGGCCGCGCGCGAGCGCATCCTGATCCTCGACGGCGCCATGGGCACGCAGATCCAGGGGCTCGGCTTCCACGAGGATCATTTCCGCGGCGACCGCTTCGCCGCCTGCGACTGCCAGCTTCAGGGCAACAACGACCTTCTAACCCTGACCCAGCCCAAGGCCATCGAGGAAATCCACTACGCCTACGCCATGGCCGGCGCGGACATTCTCGAAACCAACACCTTCTCCTCCACGACAATCGCGCAGGCCGATTACGGCATGGAGGAGATGGTCTACGAACTGAACCGCGACGGCGCGCGCCTCGCCCGCCGCGCCGTGCTCCGCGCCCAGCAGAAGGACGGCCGCCGCCGCTTCGTCGCCGGCGCGCTGGGGCCGACCAACCGCACCGCCTCGCTGTCGCCCGACGTCAACAATCCGGGCTTCCGCGCCGTCACCTTCGACGATCTCCGCATCGCCTATGCAGAGCAGATCAGGGGCCTGATGGACGGCGGCTCCGACATCATCCTGATCGAGACCATCTTCGACACGCTCAACGCCAAGGCGGCGGTCTTCGCCTCCGAGGAAGTTTTCGCGGAGAAGGGCGTCCGCCTGCCGGTGATGATCTCCGGCACCATCACCGACCTGTCCGGCCGCACCCTGTCGGGCCAGACGCCGACCGCCTTCTGGTATTCGCTGCGCCACGCCAAGCCTTTCACCGTCGGGCTCAACTGCGCGCTCGGCGCGAACGCCATGCGCGCCCATCTGGACGAGCTGGCCACCGTCGCCGACACCTTCATCTGCGCCTATCCCAACGCCGGCCTGCCCAACGAATTCGGCCAGTATGACGAGTCGCCCGAGGCCATGGCCGGGCAGATCGAGGGCTTCGCCCGCGATGGTCTGGTCAATGTGGTCGGCGGCTGCTGCGGCTCGACGCCGGAGCATATCCGCGCCATCGCCGAAGCCGTGGCGAAGCACCCGCCGCGCAAGCCCGGAAAGGCCGCGCCGCTGATGCGCCTGTCGGGGCTGGAGCCCTTCACGCTGACCAAGGACATTCCCTTCGTCAATGTCGGCGAGCGCACCAACGTCACCGGCTCGGCCCGCTTCCGCAAGCTGATCAAGGCCGGCGATTTCGCCGCCGCCCTCGACGTGGCGCGCGATCAGGTCGCCAACGGCGCGCAGATCATCGACATCAACATGGACGAAGGCCTGATCGATTCCGAAAAGGCGATGGTCGAGTTCCTGAACCTCGTCGCCGCCGAGCCGGACATCGCCCGCGTGCCGATCATGATCGACAGTTCCAAATGGGAGGTGATCGAGGCCGGCCTCAAATGCGTGCAGGGCAAGCCGGTGGTCAACTCCATCTCGCTCAAGGAAGGCGAGGACGCCTTCCTGCATCACGCGAGCCTCGTGCGCGCCTATGGCGCGGCGGTGGTGGTGATGGCCTTCGACGAGACCGGACAGGCCGACACCAAACAGCGCAAGATCGACATCTGCGCGCGCGCCTACAAGCTCCTGACCGAAAAGGCGGGCATCGCGCCGGAAGACATCATCTTCGATCCCAACATCTTCGCGGTCGCCACCGGCATCGACGAGCACAACAATTACGGCGTCGATTTCATCGAGGCGACCGCTGAGATCACCCGCACCCTGCCGCATGTGCATATTTCCGGCGGCGTGTCGAACCTCTCCTTCTCGTTTCGCGGCAACGAGCCGGTGCGCGAGGCGATGCACGCCGTGTTCCTCTACCACGCCATTCAGGCGGGCATGGACATGGGCATCGTCAATGCCGGGCAGCTCGCCGTCTACGACACCATCGACCCGGAACTGCGCGAGGCCTGCGAGGACGTGGTGCTCAACCGACGTTCCGACGCCACCGAGCGGCTCCTGGAACTCGCCGAGCGTTTCCGCGATTCCGGCTCGAAGGAAGCCAGGGTGCAGGACCTCGCCTGGCGCGAATGGCCGGTCGAGAAGCGGTTGGAGCACGCGCTGGTCAACGGGATCACCGAATATATCGAGGCCGACACCGAGGAGGCGCGTCTCGCCGCCGAGCGTCCGCTGCATGTGATCGAAGGCCCGCTGATGGCCGGCATGAACGTGGTCGGCGACCTGTTCGGGGCCGGAAAAATGTTCCTGCCGCAGGTGGTCAAGTCCGCCCGCGTCATGAAGCAGGCCGTGGCCGTTCTCCTGCCTTACATGGAGGAGGAGAAGCGCCTGAACGGCGGCGCGGGCGAGCGCCAGAGCGCCGGCAAGGTGCTGATGGCCACCGTCAAGGGCGACGTGCATGATATCGGCAAGAACATCGTCGGCGTGGTTCTGGCCTGCAACAATTACGAGATCATCGACCTCGGCGTCATGGTGCCGTCGCAGAAGATCTTGCAGACGGCGCGCGACGAGAAGGTGGATATTATCGGCCTGTCCGGCCTCATCACCCCGTCGCTGGACGAGATGGCGCATGTGGCGGCCGAAATGGAGCGCGAGGGCTTCGACATTCCGCTCCTGATCGGCGGGGCGACGACCAGCCGCGTGCATACGGCGGTGAAGATCCATCCGCGCTACGAACGCGGGCAGGCGGTCTATGTGATCGACGCCAGCCGCGCCGTCGGCGTGGTGTCGAACCTGCTGTCGCCGGAAGGCAAGCAGGCCTATATCGACGGTGTGCGCGCCGAATACGCCAAGGTCGCCGCCGCCCACGCCCGCAGCGAGGCGGAAAAGCAGCGCCTGCCGCTGGCCCGCGCCCGCGCCAATCCGCAGAAACTGGACTGGGAAGCCTTCGAGCCGGTCAAGCCGGCCTTCACGGGCACGAAGGTGTTCGAGGATTACGATCTCGGCGAACTCGCCCGCTATATCGACTGGACGCCCTTCTTCCAGACTTGGGAGCTGAAGGGCCGCTATCCGGCGATCCTCGAGGACGAGAAGCAGGGCGAGGCCGCGCGCCAGCTCTGGTCCGACGCGCAGGCGATGCTCAAGAAGATCATCGACGAGAAATGGTTCACGCCAAGGGCGGTGGTCGGCTTCTGGCCGGCCAACAGCGTCGGCGACGATATCCGCCTGTTCACCGACGAAAGCCGCAGGGAGGAGCTGGCCACCTTCTTCACCCTGCGCCAGCAGCTCGGCAAGCGCGACGGGCGGCCCAATGTGGCGATGTCGGATTTCGTCGCGCCTCTCGACAGCGGCAAGCAGGACTATGTCGGCGGCTTCGTCGTCACGGCGGGCATCGGCGAGGTGGCAATCGCCGAGCGTTTCGAGCGCGCAAACGACGATTATTCGGCCATTCTGGTCAAGGCGCTGGCCGACCGCTTCGCCGAGGCCTTCGCCGAACTGATGCACGAGCGTGTGCGCAAGGAATTCTGGGGCTATGCGCCGGACGAAGCCTATACGCCGGAAGAGCTGATCGGCGAGCCCTATAAGGGCATCCGCCCCGCGCCGGGCTACCCGTCCCAGCCGGACCATACGGAAAAGACCACGCTCTTCCGCCTGCTCGACGCCACCGCCGCCACCGGCGTGGAGCTGACGGAAAGCTACGCCATGTGGCCGGGCTCGTCGGTGTCGGGCCTCTATATCGGCCACCCGGAAAGCTATTATTTCGGCGTCGCCAAGGTCGAGCGCGATCAGGTCGAGGACTACGCCCGCCGCAAGGGCATGGACGTGGAGGAGGTCGAGCGGTGGCTCGGCCCGATCCTCAACTACATGCCGGGCGCGGCCGAGGACGCCGCCGCCTGATGAGCCTTAAAGCCCCCGCCTCGCGCGGGGGTTTTTCTTTGCAGCTAAATTAGTTATACTTTAAATATAATCTTATTCGATCAACATAAAATATGGGTTTCCTGCAACGATTGCCCTTTCATGAAAGCAATATTCATGGAGCGCGGCGGCGAAACATGGTAACAATCAGAGGTATTTCACGGTTTTGTGAAAGGAAATCATGTAACAGCGTTGCTTCTACTGCTTTTCAAAACGGGATTTCAGCAATGAAATGGGATGATTTTTATGAAAACGCGCAATCCAGCGAGAGCGCGGAGCAACTGTCGGCCCTGGTCAGGGATCACGCCCGGTCTCTGGGCTTCGATCACGTCTCCTACGTCATCTGCGTGCCGTCGCTGAACGGCGCGGCCAAGCGGCTGCGGTTCGAGCACATGCCGGCGGGCTGGAAGGAGCGTTACGCCGCGCGCAAGCACGCCGAGACCGACCCGGTGCTCCGCCGCGCCGCCAACAGCGTCGAGCCGCTGGTCTGGTCGCAAAAACTTTTCGCCGAGGCGCCGCAGCTCTGGGCCGACGCGCGCGAGTTCGGCCTGCGCGCCGCGATCTCGCAATCCTCCTGGGCGGCGCAGGGCGTGCACGGCGTCTTGACGCTGCTGCGCGGCGAGCCGGATTTCACCGCGGGCGAGCTGGCCATGCTGCGCCCGCATCTGCGCATGCTGGCCAATCTGGTGCATCTGGCCATGTACGAGCATGTCGACGTCCCGCGCATCAATTGCGTGGCCGAGATCAACCTCACCACGCGCGAGCGCGAGATCCTGCGCTGGACCAGCGAGGGCAAGACCGCCGAGATCATCGGCGCCATCCTCAACATCTCCACCCGCACCGTCAATTTCCACATCGGCAATGTGCTGTCCAAGCTCGTCGCCGTCAACAAGGTGCAGGCGGTGGCCAAGGCGCGCACCTTCGGCCTGCTCTAGGCCGGCTTTCCGTCCCGCGGTTTGTCCGGGACGCCTTTCCCCTTGAAAATATTCTACAAATTCTATAGTCTATTTCATCTCCCGCGGCTTTCCGCGCCCGCGCAAGTTTGTTCCCGGCCACGGCTTTCCAGGGGCACGTTTTCACCCGGCCCCCGAACAATTCGCCATAGCGTTCTTTTCCTTTCGCCCGCGCTTTCACGACAATGCGGCCACTGTGACACATGTCGCCAGCGCCGGCCGGGCTTCCCTCCGCCGGCCTGTCCGGGCGGCGGGAGAACCATCGTGCATCATGCTTCGCTGACCAGAAACCTCACGCATCTCCAGCGTCTCGAGGCCGAGGCCATCCATATCTTCCGCGAGGTCGCGGCGACCTTCTCCAACCCGGTGATGCTCTATTCGGTGGGCAAGGATTCCTCCGTCATGATGCATCTGGCGATGAAGGCCTTCTATCCGGCCCCGCCGCCCTTTCCGTTCCTGCATGTCGACACGACGTGGAAATTCCGCGAGATGATCGAGTTCCGCGACGCCCAGGCGCGCGAAAAAGGCTTCGAGCTTCTGGTCCATGTCAACGAGGACGGCGTGCGCGACGGCGTAGGCCCCTTCACCCACGGCTCCAACGTCCACACCCATGTGATGAAGACGGTGGCGCTGCGCCAGGCGCTCGACAAATACAAGTTCGACGCCGCCTTCGGCGGCGCGCGGCGCGACGAGGAGAAATCCCGCGCCAAGGAGCGCATCTTCTCCTTCCGCAACGCCCGCCACGGCTGGGACCCCAAGAACCAGCGCCCGGAAATGTGGAAGATCTACAACACCCGCATCGGCAAGGGCGAGTCGATCCGCGTCTTCCCGCTGTCCAACTGGACCGAGCTCGACATCTGGCAATATATCCTGCAGGAGAACATCCCCATCGTGCCGCTCTATTTCGCCGCCCGCCGCCCGGTGGTGGAGCGCGACGGCATGCTGATCAAGCTCGACGACGACCGCATGACGCTGCTTCCCGGCGAGAAGGCGGAGGAGCGGCTGGTGCGCTTCCGCACGCTCGGCTGCTATCCGCTGACCGGCGCCATCGAATCCGACGCCGCCACGCTGTCCGACATCGTCGAGGAGATGCTGGTCGCCCGCACCTCCGAGCGGCAGGGCCGCGCCATCGACCGCGACGAGGCCGGCTCGATGGAGAAGAAGAAGCGCGAGGGCTATTTCTGATGAACGCCGTGAGCAAATCCTTCGCCGCCAGCGACACGGTCGCCCAGTTCCTCGCCGAGCAGGAGCGCAAGACGCTGCTGCGCTTCCTCACCTGCGGCTCGGTCGACGACGGCAAGTCGACGCTGATCGGCCGGCTTCTCTACGACACCAAGCTGATCTTCGAGGATCAGCTCGCCTCGCTCAGGAACGACAGCCGCAAGTTCGGAACCACCGACGACGATTTCGACTTCGCGCTGCTGGTCGACGGGCTGGAGGCCGAGCGCGAGCAGGGCATCACCATCGACGTCGCCTATCGCTTTTTCTCGACGCCGCGGCGCAAATTCATCGTCGCCGACACGCCAGGCCACGCGCAATATACCCGCAACATGGCCACCGGCGCCTCCACCGCCGACCTCGCCGTGGTGCTGATCGACGCGCGCCAGGGCGTGCTGACCCAGACGCGCCGCCATTCCTTCATCGCCTCGGCGCTCGGCATCCGCCACATCGTGCTGGCGGTCAACAAGATCGACCTGGTCGATTTCTCGCAAGAGGTCTTCGACCGCATCGTCGCCGACTATCGCGCGCTGGCCAAGGACCTGGGCTTCTCCAGCATCCAGCCGATCCCGCTTTCGGCCCGCTTCGGCGACAACGTCACGACGCGCTCGCCGCGCCTGCCCTGGTATGATGGGCCGCATCTCCTCGAGCATCTCGAGACCGTGCGCATCGACGCGCAGGCGGCGACGCGGCCGTTCCGCCTGCCGGTGCAATATGTCAACCGGCCCAACCTGGATTTCCGCGGCTTCGCCGGCACGGTCGCCTCCGGCTCGATCGCCGTCGGCGAGACGGTGGTGGCGGCCAAGTCCGGCAAGCCGTCGCGGATCAGGCGCATCGTCACCCATGACGGCGACCTGCCGCGCGCCGGCGAGGGCGAGGCGGTGACGCTGGTGCTGGAGGACGAGATCGAGGTCTCGCGCGGCGACATGCTGGTCGGGGCCGAGGCGCGGCCCGAACTGGCCGACCGCCTTTCCGCCGACGTCGTCTGGTTCGGCGAGGAGCCGCTGCGGCCCGGCCGCTCCTACCTGCTGCGCACCGAGACCGACCAGACGCCCGTGACCGTCACGGCCATCGACCACCGCACCGACGTCGACACTTTCGAGCGCGCGCCGGCGGAGCGGCTCGACCTCAACGAGATCGGCCGCTGCCGCCTGCAGACCGGCGACCCGATCGTCTTCGACGCCTATGCCGACAACCGCGCCACGGGCGCCTTCATCCTGGTCGACCGGCTCAGCAACGCCACGGTCGGCGCCGGCATGATCGCCGGCGCGCTGCGCCAGGCCACCAACGTGCACCCGCACGCGCTCGACATCGACCGCGCGGCGCGCGCGGCGCAGAAGTTCCAGACCCCGGCGGTGCTGTGGTTCACCGGCCTGTCGGCCTCGGGCAAGTCGACCGTCGCCAACCGGCTGGAGCAGCGCCTGCACGCGCTCGGCAAGCACACCTATCTGCTCGACGGCGACAATGTCCGCCACGGCCTCAACAGCGATCTCGGTTTCTCGGACGAGGACCGCGCCGAGAACATCCGCCGCGTCGGCGAGGTGGCGCGGCTGATGGCCGACGCCGGGCTGATCGTGCTGGTGTCCTTCATCTCGCCCTTCCGGGCCGAGCGCGACCGCGTGCGGGCCCTTTTGCCCGAAGGCGACTTCCACGAAATCTTCGTCGACACGCCGCTGGAGGAATGCATGGCGCGCGACCCCAAGGGCCTCTACCAGCGCGCGCTGCGCGGCGAGATCCCGGCCTTCACCGGCCTCGATTCGCCCTATGAGGCGCCGGAGAACCCGGAATTGCGCCTGCGCACCGCCGGCCGCGACGTCGACGAAATCGTCACGGAGGTGGAGCAATATCTGACCGGGCGCGGTATCATCGGCAGTTATGGCAGTGATTCCTGGTCGATCTGAAACCCTGGCCCGCGTGGCGCGAAACGGCGAGACGCTTCCCGCCGTGCTGGAGCGTGCGGCGCTTGCGGCCGGCGACGCGATCATGCGCCATTACGAGGCGGGCTGCGCGGTGACGCGCAAATCCGACCAGTCGCCGGTGACCGAGGCCGACCACGCCGCCGAGGCGATCGTCCTGGCGGCGCTGGCCGAAACCTTCCCCGACCTGCCAGTCGTGGCGGAGGAAGAGGTCGCCGCCGGCCGCCTGCCGCAGGATCTCGGCCGAAAATTCCTGCTGGTCGACCCGCTCGACGGCACGCGCGAATTCCTCGACCGCAACGGCGACTTCACCGTCAACATCGCCTTGATCGAGGACGGCGCGCCGGTGGCCGGCGTGGTCTATGCGCCGGCGCGGGGATTGCTGTTCTCCGGCGGTCCGGACGGGGCGGAGGAGGCGCTGGTCTCGCCCGCCCACGCCGTGGTTTCGCGCCGCGCCGTGGCCGCGCGAAAACCCGGCGCCGAATGGGTGGCGGTGGCGAGCCGCTCCCACGCCACGCCGGAGACGCAGGCCTATCTCGACGGCATGCGGATCGCCGGTTGCGTCTCGGTCGGCTCGTCGCTGAAATTCTGCCTGATCGCGCGCGGCGAGGCCGACATCTATCCGCGCTTCGGCCCGACCATGGAATGGGACACGGCGGCGGGCGACGCGGTGCTGCGCGCCGCCGGCGGCATGACCGCCACGCCGGACGGAAAGCCGCTCGTCTATGGCGCGCGCGGCGGCCTTTCCGGCTTCCGCAATCCGCATTTCATCGCCTATGGCGCGGGGCCTTTTCCGGGCCGGCCGTAAATGCGCAGATAAGTGCAAAAAAATCCGGCGACGCTCTTGCGGCTTGAAATCCGGGACGCTATAAGCCGCCTCACTGGTCACGGAGTGTAGCGCAGCCTGGTAGCGCACCTCGTTCGGGACGAGGGGGTCGGAGGTTCGAATCCTCTCACTCCGACCAGTCTAACTCCCTGATATTTCCTGACTATCCCGTAAAATATGGCCAAGTCCCATATTTCGCTTTTTGGCGCGCGGCCCGATTGCGCATCGAAACGCGTCCGAAATCCCCGACAGGCTTTTCCCGATTTTCTGCTTGCGGCGATCTCGTCGAGACGCGTCCTGCGCCGGAATCCCGCTTGTGCTGGGCGGCGTTCTGGTTTTCTCTGCCGGTCCATGCCAACGACCGGATGAATCATGCAGCTTTCCCCTCGCCACAACGCAATCCTGGAACTGGCCCGCCGGCAGGGGCAGGTGCTGGTCGACGACCTCGCCGCCGCCTTCGACGTGTCGCCGCAGACGGTGCGCAAGGACCTCAACGACCTGTGCCGGGCGCGGCTGCTGCGCCGCGTCCATGGCGGCGCGCTCTATCCCTCCGGCGTCGAGAACATGGAATACCAGGCCCGGCGCGGGCTGGCCGCGCGCGAGAAGCAGTCGATCGGCAGGGCGGCGGCATCCATCATTCCCGAGGGCGCGTCGCTGTTCATCAATATCGGCACCACCACCGAGGCGGTGGCCGAGGCGCTGGTCGACCACGGCCGGCTGATGGTCATCACCAACAACATCAACGTCGCCAACACGCTGCGCCCCTATCCGGCCATGGAGGTGGTGATCGCCGGCGGCGTGGTGCGCGCCTCCGACGGCGGCGTGGTGGGCGAGGCGGCGGTGGATTTCATCCGCCAGTTCAAGGTCGATTACGCCGTCATCGGCGCCTCGGCCATCGACGAGGACGGCGCGCTGCTCGATTTCGACTTCCGCGAGGTGAAGGTGGCGCAGGCTATCATCGCCAATGCGCGCCATGTGGTGCTGGTGGCGGATTCGGGCAAGATGCGCCGCACCGCGCCGGTGCGCCTCGCGCATCTGTCGCAGATCGGAACCTTCATCACCGACCGCTGCCCCTCCGAGCGCCTGCGCGCGCTCTGCGCCGCGCATGACGTCGAGCTGATCGAAACCCTGGCCGGGGATGAGCCGGAAAACGAAAGCGATACAGGCGCGAATTAGTTTCGTTTTATTTTCGTATTGATTTCGGATTGCGGAAACGCTATTCGCTCTGCGGGACGGGAGGACTCGAACCGCGGGGCGTGGCATGACGCAGGAAAAGATCTTCGACATTTTCGTCATCGGCGGCGGCGTCAACGGCTGCGGCGTGGCGCGCGACGCCGCCGGGCGTGGCTTCTCGGTGGCGCTGGCCGAGATGGGCGACCTGGCGAGCGGCACCTCCTCGCGCGCCACCAAGCTGATCCATGGCGGCCTGCGCTATCTGGAGCGTTTCGAGTTTCGCCTCGTGCGCGAGGCCCTCAAGGAGCGCGAGGTGCTGTGGGCGACGGCGCCCCATATCGTGCATCCGATGCGCTTCGTGCTGCCCTATCACAAGGGCGGGCGGCGGCCGGCCTGGCTGCTGCGGCTCGGCCTGTTCCTCTACGACCATATCGGCGGCCGCAAGCGCCTGCCGCCCACCACGGTGCTGGACATGCGCGCCGACCGCGCCGCGGCGCCCCTGCAGCCGCTTTTCACCCGCGCCTTCGAATATTCCGATTGCCGGGTGGACGACGCCCGCTTCGTGGCGCTGACCGCCCGCGACGCCGCCGACCGCGGCGCCACCATCCGCACCCGCGCCGGCATGACGGCGGCGCGACGCGACCGCGACGGCTGGACCGTCACGCTTGCGGACGCCGAGACCGGGGAAAGCGAGGAAATCCGCGCCCGCCTCCTCATCAACGCCGCCGGCCCCTGGGTCGACCGCGTGCTGCGCCGGATCGAGGGCGGCCGCGCGCCGCATAATATCCGGCTGGTGCAGGGCAGCCATATCGTGGTGCGGCGCAAATTCTCCGATCCGCGCGCCTATATCTTCCAGAACCATGACGGGCGCATCGTCTTCGCCATCCCCTACGAGGACGATTTCACCCTCATCGGCACCACCGACCGCGACTATGCCGGCGACCCGGCCGACGTCGCCATCACCGACGCCGAGACGGATTATCTCTGCGCCGCGGCCAGCGAATATTTCCGCGCCCCGGTGCGGCGCGGCGACGTGGTCTGGGCCTATTCCGGCGTGCGGCCGCTCTATGACGACGGCGCCGCTAGGGCGCAATCCGCCACCCGCGACTATGTTTTGAAGGAGGACGCGCCGGCCGGACTGGCCCCGCTGATCAGCGTCTTCGGCGGCAAGCTCACCACCGCCCGCCGGCTGGCCGAGCACATGCTGGAGCGCGTCGAGCGCCATCTCGGCCGCCGGGGCGCGCCGTGGACGCACAAGGCGGCGCTGCCGGGCGGCGAGTTCCCCGCCGGCGATTTCGAGCGCAAGGTCGAGGCGCTGCAAAAGGCCTATCCGGGGCTGGACCCGCGCCATCTCCGCCGCCTTTTCCGCCAATACGGCGCGCGGGCGCGCTTCGTGCTCGACCGGGCCAAAACGCCCGCCGATCTCGGCCGCCGCTTCGGCGCCGACCTCTACGAGGCCGAATTGCGCTATCTCGTCGCCTATGAATGGGCGCGCACGGCCGAGGACGTCTTGTGGCGGCGCACCAAGCTGGGCCTGCGCTTCTCCGCGCAGGAAGCGGCGGCGCTCGACGCCTATATGGTCGACCTGCGCGCCGGCTGAGCCGCCGCCGGCCGGGGCCGGACCCTTTTCCTTGCGCTCCAAACGCGCTAGAGCATCTTGCAGCGGGATGAAAACATCCGGCGCCGCGGGAATGCGGCGCAAAAAAAGCGCATGGAGACGGGAGGAACGACGAGCTCGCCATGGCTGCGACCGGAAAAAGAGCGACGATCCACGACGTGGCGCGTCTGGCGGGCGTGTCGATCAAGACCGTGTCGCGCGTCTTCAACGACGCCCCCAACGTGCGCGAGGAGATCCGCGAAAAAGTCCGGCAGGCGGGAACGGCGCTGCGCTATCGCCCCAACGCGGCGGCGCGCAACCTGGTCGAGCGCCGCTCGCACCTGATCGGCCTTTTCTTCGAGAACCCGAGCTCCAGCTACGTCACCGAATTGCAGATGGGCGCGCTGGAGCGCCTGCGCGGCACGCGCTACCGCCTCCTGATCTTTCCGGTCGAGAACCGCGCCGACATCCGCGGCGCGCTGATCGAGACGGCGCATGTGTCCGGCCTCGACGGCATCATCGTCACGCCGCCCATGTCGGACGACCCCGAGATTCTCCAGGAATTGACCGCCTCGGTCATGCCCTTCGCCCGCGTGGCGGGCGACGTGAACGTGCATCCGACCGACAGCGTCACCATCGACGACGAGGCGGCGACGATGGAGCTGATGGGCTATCTGGTCCGGCTCGGCCATCGCCGCATCGCCATCATCGTCGGCGACCCGACGCATTGCTCGGCGCAATTGCGGCTGTCCGGCTATCGCCGGGCGCTGGAGCGGGCGGGGATCGCCCGGCGGGCGGATTACGAGGCGCAGGGCGGCTTCAGCTTCGCGAGCGGGCTCGCCGCCGGCAGGACGCTGCTCGCGCTGGAGGACCGGCCCACGGCGATCTTCGCCTCCAACGACGACATGGCGGCGGCGGTGATCCAGCTCGCCCATGAGCGCGCCATCGCCGTGCCGGAGGACCTCACCGTCGTCGGCTTCGACGACAGCGCCATCGCCAGCATGGTGTCGCCGCAGATCACCACGGTGCGCCAGCCGATCTTCGAGATGACGCGCGCCGCCGCCGACATGCTTCTGAACCAGATCGAGACCGGCGGAACCTCGCCGTCGCGCCGCATCGCCTACCGGCTCGTCATCCGCCAGTCGTCGGGACCGGCGCGCTGAAACGCGCCCAAGCCCGGCTTTTTGCCCTTCTCGCGCAATGGCGTCTTGCAATTCGGCCGTCGATGGTCGAAGAGGGTGGCCGTATGTCAGGAAGGGCGCGGCCGTCGGCGCCGCGTTCCGTTAACGGACGCCGGGAGAGTTTCACATGACGATTCATCAGAACCTGATCGCGGGCGAATGGGTGGGCGGCGACGGCGTCGCCAACATCAACCCGTCCGACACCAACGACGTCGTGGGCGCTTACGCGCGCGCCACCGCCGAGGACACCAAGGCGGCCATCGCCGCCGCCAAGGCCGCTTTCCCGGCCTGGTCGCGTTCGGGCATTCTGGAGCGCCACGCCATCCTGCGCAAGACGGCCGACGAAATCCTCGCCCGCAAGGACGAGCTGGGCCGCCTGCTGTCGCGCGAGGAAGGCAAGACGCTGGCCGAGGGCATCGGCGAGACGATCCGCGCCAGCCAGATCTTCGACTTCTTCGCCGGAGAAGCCTTGCGTCTGGCGGGCGAAGTGCTGCCCTCCGCGCGTCCAGGCATCGGCGTCGAGATCACCCGCGAGCCGGTCGGCGTCGTGGGCATCATCACGCCGTGGAACTTCCCCATCGCCATTCCCGCATGGAAGATCGCGCCGGCGCTCTGCTACGGCAACACCGTCGTCTTCAAGCCGGCCGACCTCGTGCCGGGCTGCTCCTGGGCCATCGTCGATATCCTGCACCGCGCCGGCCTGCCCAAGGGCGTGCTGAACCTCGTCATGGGCAAGGGCTCGGTGGTCGGCCAGACCATCCTCGACAGCGCCGACGTCAACGCCATCACCTTCACCGGCTCCACCGGCACCGGCAAGCGCGTGGCCGCCGCCTCCATCGAGCATAACCGCCGCTTCCAGCTCGAAATGGGCGGCAAGAACCCGGTCGTGGTGCTCGACGACGCCGACCTCAACGTGGCGGTGGAATCGGTCGTCAACTCGTCCTTCTTCTCCACCGGCCAGCGCTGCACGGCTTCCTCGCGCATCATCGTGACGGAAGGTATCCATGACAAGTTCGTGGCGGCGATGATCGAGAAGCTCAAGACGGTCGTGGTCGACGACGCGCTCAAGGCCGGCACGCATATCGGCCCGGTGGTGGACGAAAGCCAGCTCAAGCAGGACATGGATTACATCGAGATCGGCCGCAAGGAAGGCGCGAAGCTCGCCTTCGGCGGCGAGCGCCTCAACCGCGAGACGCCGGGCTTCTATCTCCAGCCGGCGCTGTTCACCGAGGCCGACAACCGGATGCGCATCAGCCGCGAGGAAATCTTCGGTCCCGTCGCCGCCGTCATCCGGGTCAAGGATTACGACGAGGCGCTTGCCACCGCCAACGACACCCAGTTCGGCCTGTCGGCGGGCATCTGCACGACCAGCCTCAAATACGCCACCCATTTCAAGCGCAATGCGGAAGCGGGCATGGTGATGGTCAACCTGCCGACGGCGGGCGTGGATTTCCACGTGCCCTTCGGCGGCCGCAAGGGCTCCAGCTACGGCCCGCGCGAGCAGGGCCGCTACGCCGCCGAGTTCTACACTACGGTCAAGACGGCCTATACGCTGGCCTGATAAGCGGCGATAAATGTGAAAAACCGGCGGGCGACCGCCGGTTTTTTCATGCCTTTTTCGGCCAGGCGGCGAGCTTGCGCGCGAAATAGGACATGACGCCGTGCAGCAGCATGGTGAAGGCGGCCAGCACGAACAGGCAGGCGAACATCAGGTCCACCTTGGCGCGGCCGTTGGCGAGCAGCATCAGATAGCCCAGCCCCTTCGACGCGCCCACCCATTCGCCCGCCACCGCGCCGATGGGGGCGTAGACGGCGGCGAGGCTGAGGCCCGAGGCCAGCGCCGGAAAGGCCGCCGGAATGCGGATGCGGAACAGGATCGCCATCCGCCCCGCGCCGAGGATTTCCGCCGCGTCGATCAGGCTGCGTTCCGTGCGCATCATCCCGTCGAAGAAGGTGGAGACCACCGGAAAGAAGATCATCAGCACGGTGACGGCGATCTTCGAGGCCGGCCCGTAGCCGAGCCACAGCGTCAGGATCGGCGCGAGCGCGAAGATCGGAATGGCCTGACTGAACACCATGGCCGGCATGACGAGGCGCTGCGCCAGCGGCGACATCATCAGGAGGATCGCGGCGACGACGCCCACCGCCCCGCCCAGTGCCAGCCCGCCCAGCACCTCGCCGATGGTGGCCGCCGCGTTCTCCGCGATCAGCGCCGCATTGCCGGTGAGCGCGTAGAACACGTCCAGCGGGCCGGGCAGGATGAAGCGCGGCGTTCCCGCCAGCGTCACCACCGCCTGCCACAGCGCGACCGCCGCCGCCGCCGACAGGATTCCGTCGACGATGCGTCTCATACGCGTATGGGACTGGCGGGAGCGGGACTGGAGCGGGTTCGTCATTCAGACAGCTTTCATTTTTCCTTTTCCGCAGTTTCGGACGGAAAACCGGCCTCCACTTTTCCTGAAACTGCTTTCAGCCCCATCCCCCAGAAATCGGCTTCGAGGCGGCTGGCGGTGGCGAAGATTTCGCACAGGCGCGGCCAGCGCGGGCTTTTCTCGAAATCCGCGCCGATGCGGTCCTTGGCCGCCTGATCGAACAGCTTTCCGACCGTGTGGCACATGGCCTGATAGCCTTCGCCAGAATAAGTGTCGATCCATTCGCGATAGGGCGTGCCGGGCGCGGCGACGGCGGAAAGCCGCAGGCCGATCTCGCCATAGCCGTGCGCGCAAGGGACGAGCGCGGTGATGAGGTCGAGGAAATCGCCCGACTGGCCGCAATCGAGCACATAGCGCGTATAAGCGAGGTTTTCCGGCTCCTCGCGCGTGGCGTAAAGCTCTTCCTCGTCGATCCCCTCGCGGGCGCAGACGCCGACATGCAGCGGCAGTTCGGCATGCGCCAGCCGGTGCATGGTGTCGGCGCAGAGCCGCGTCTCCCGCAAGGTCGCGGCCTTCACCACGCCCAGCGCCCATGCGCGGGCGTAATGATGCAGATAGACGTAATCCTGCTTGAGATAATGCAGGAAAGCCGCCTTGGGCAGCGTGCCGTCGCCGAGCCGGTGCACGAATTCATGCTCGACATAAGGCTTCCAGTCGGCGAGCGTCGCCGCGCGCAGGCGGGTGAAGAGTTCGGACGAAAAATGCGGCTGCGGCTCCGTCATGGCTTCGCCTCCGGTGCGTTCACGTCCACGGCGAGCTTTTCCACCGGCAGGATGGAGGGGACGAGGCCATGCTCTTTCAGATAGGCCTCGTAGCGGCTCCAGCGTCCGTAATCGAGGCCGGCCGGCGAGCGCGAGAAGCGGGCCACCGTGTCCTTCCATTCGCGCTTGTTCAGGTCGTCTTTGAGTTCCGTGCTGTAGGAGGCGAAGACGTCGAAGCTCTTGTCCGGGTGATTGACGATATATTGCGCCGCTTTCTCGGTCGCGGCGAGGAAGCGGGAAATCTTGTCCCGCTCCGCCTTGTCGAGCTTCTGCGGATTGGCGACATAGACCAGCTCGTCATAGGCCGGCACGCCTTCCTCCTCCACGTCGAAGCATTTGCCGGGCACGCCTTCGGCGGCCATCTGGTTCAATTCCACATTGCGGTAAGCGCCGATGACGGCGTCCACCTGCTTCGACATCAGCGCCGGCGCGAGCGAGAAATTGACGTTGACCAGTTCCACGTCGGAAAGCTTCAGCCCGTGCTGGCCTAAAATGGTGCCGAGCAGCGATTCCTCCACGCCCGCCACCGAAAAGCCGACCTTCTTGCCCTTGAGGTCGGCGATGTCCTTCACCGAGCCGTCGTCGCGGGTCAGCAGGCAGTTGAGCGGCGAGTCGATCAAGGTGCCGACGCGGATCAGCGGCAGGCCCTCATGCACTTGCAGATGCACCTGCTGCTGGTAGGAGACGGCGAGATCGGCCTGTCCGGCGGCCACCATCTTGGTCGGCGTCGAGGCGTCGGCGGGGGCGACGATATCCACGTCCAGCCCCGCATCCTTGAAGTAGCCGAGCTTGTCGGCGACGATGATCGGCCCGTGGTCCGGGTTCACATACCAGTCGAGGATCAGCTTCAGCTTGTCGGCGGCGAGCGCCGGCGAGGCGGCGGCGATGGCGAAAAGCGAGGCCAGAAGCAGCTTTTTCATGGGTTCATGTCCTTGTCAGGCTTTGGCGTAGGGGCGGGTGACGGCGATCCATTCGCGCACACGGGCTTCCGGGTCGGCGTTGAGGGTGATGTCGGTCACGACCGAGACGATGTCCGCGCCGGCCTCGAACACGCCGGGCGCGCGCTCGACGCTCATGCCGCCGATGCCGACCAGCGGGATCGCGCCCAGCCGCGCCTTCCATTCGCCAAGGCGGGGCAGGCCCTGCTCGTGCCATTTCATCTTCTTGAGGATGGTCGGATAGACCGGGCCGAGCGCCACGTAATCCGGCTTTACGGCCAGCGCGCGGTCGAGTTCGTCGGGATCGTGGCTGGAGACGCCGAGCTTCAGCCCGCCTCTGGCGATGGCGTCGAGATCGGCCGCGTCGAGGTCTTCCTGCCCGAGATGGATGAAGTCGCAGCCTTCGTCCAGCGCCAGTCTCCAGTAGTCGTTGACGATCAACTGGCAGCCATGGGCGGCGCAGATTTCGCGCGCGGCGCGGATTTCCGCGCGCAGCTCCGCCTCCGGCCTGTCCTTGACGCGCAACTGCACCAGCTTCACGCCGAGCGGAACCATGCGCTCCAACCACGCCGCGCTGTCGAAGATCGGATAGAAGGGATCGAGAGCCATCACAGAAACGCCTTTCCGATGAGGGGAGTGGAGGGCGCGGCCATGTCGCGCGCCTCGATCGGGTCGGCCTCATAGGCGAGCCGCCCGGCTTGAATGGCGAGCGCGAAGCCGCGCGCCATGGCGGCGGGGTCGCCGGCCTTCGCCACCGCCGTGTTGAGCAGCACCGCGTCGAAGCCCATCTCCATCGCGGCGGCCGCATGCGACGGCACGCCGACGCCGGCGTCCACCACCAGCGGAACGTCGGGAAAATGCGCGCGCATCGTTTTCAGTGCGTAAGGGTTGTTGAGCCCGCGCCCGGAGCCGATCGGCGCGCCCCACGGCATCAGCACCTTGCAGCCCGCCTCCAGCAGCTTTTCCGCCACCACGAGGTCGTCGTTCATATAGGGAAACACCTCGAAACCGTCGTCGCAAAGCGCGCGCGCCGCCTCGACCAGCCCGAAGGGATCGGGTTGCAGCGTGTCGTGGTCGCCGATCACTTCGAGCTTGATCCAGTTGGTGCCGAACACCTCGCGCGCCATTTTCGCCGTGGTCACCGCCTCGCGCGGCGTGTGGCAGCCGGCGGTGTTGGGCAGTACGGCGACGCCGAGTTCGCGGATCAGCGCCCAGAAATCCTGCCCCGCGCGCGCCTCGCCGCTTTCGCGCCTGAGCGACACGGTGACGATGCCGCAGCCCGACGCGCGCACGGCGTCGGCTAGAATGGCGGGCGAGGGGTACTGCGCCGTGCCGAGCAGCAGCCGGCTTTCAAAGGTCTTTCCATAGAATTCCAGCATGTCAGCCTCCCTGCATCGGGGCGAGCACTTCGATCCGGTCGCCGTCGCGAAGCGCGGTCGCGGCGCGGTCTTCCGCCGGCACGTAGTCGCCGTTGAGCGCGGTCGCCACCACCGCCTCGTTGAGTTCGATTTCGGCGAGCAGCGCCGCGAGGTCGGCGGCGGCGGTCTGCTGAACCTCGCCGTTCAAAACGATGTTCATGGCAATATCTCCACAAGTTCGGTTGCGGTTTCCGGCGCGGTCGCGGCCGCAACGGCGGCGCGCGCCACGGCCGGCGACAGGAGGAAACCGTGCCGGTAAAGGCCGTTGACGAAGATGGTGTTTCCACGCCGGCGTACGCGCGGCAGGTTGTCGGGAAAGGCGGGGCGGGCGTCGACGCCGCTCTCCAGTATCTCCGCCTCGCCGAAGCCCGGATGCAGCGCATAGGCCGCGCTCAGAAGCTCCAGCGTGGCGCGCACGCTGATCGCGCCGCGCTGGTCGCTTTCGATCATCGTCGCGCCGATCATATGCACGCCGTCGCCGCGTGGCACGATGTAGAGCGGAATGCGCGGATGCAGGAGCCGCACCGGGCGGTGCAAATCGATGTCGCGCGAGCGCACCACCAGCATCTCGCCCTTGACGCCGCGCAGGTCGGGCAGTTCGTCGCGGGCGGAAAGCCCGCGCGCGTCCACGACGATATCGGCGTCGATGGCGGCGTCCTTCGCCTCCGTGCCAAGATGGAAGACGACGCCCTTGTTCCGCAGGTTTTCGGCTAGTTCCGCCAGCGCCTTGCGCGGGTCGAGATGGCCTTCGCCGGCGAAGAACAGGCCCTGCCGGAAGCGCCCGGCGAGGTCCGGCTCCAGCGCGTCGATGCGCGGGGCGTCGACGGTCTCGAAAGCCTCGGTGCGGCGGGCGAAGCGGCGCAACTCGCTCATGTCGCGCGTATGCGACAGCACCAGCGTGCCCTCGCGCCGGACGCAGGAGACGTGCCGCTCCCACCAGTCGATGGCCTGCTGGCCGAGCCGCACCACCGGCTCCTCCGCGCTTTCGCCTTCGCACCAGGGCGCGAGCATACCGCCCGCCAGCCATGAGCAGCAATCCGCGCCGATGCGCGGGCTGCGCGCGACGATAGTGACGGCATGGCCTTGATCGGTGAATTCCGCCGCCGTGGCCAGCCCCGCCACGCCCGCGCCGATGATTACGACCCGCATCAGACCGTCTCCCACAGCGCGTGGAAATGATGCACCGGCCCGTGACCGTGGCCGACATGCAGCCGGTCGGCGGCGCGGATCGCCTCGTGCAGCCAGCCATGCGCCTCGGCCAGCGCCTGTTCGAGCGGCAATCCCCTGGCCAGCCCCGCCGCGATGGCCGAGGACAGCGTGCAGCCGGTGCCGTGGGTGTTCTTCGTCGCGATGCGCGGCGCTTCCAGCCGCAAAGCCGGCGCGTTGGGACGGATGAGCAGATCGGCGCACACCGCGCCCTCCGCATGGCCGCCCTTCATCAGCACCGCCTTCGCGCCGAGCTTCAGCAGCGCGCAGCCTTGCATTTCGGCCTCCACGTCGCTTTGCGCCGGGGCTGCGTCGAGCAGGCAGGCGGCTTCCGGCCGGTTGGGGGTGAGAAGCGTGGCGAGCGGGATCAGCCTTTCGCGCAAGGCGGCGATGGCGGTTTCGCTCAAAAGCCGGTCGCCCGATTTCGCCACCATCACCGGGTCCAGCACCACCGGCCCGGAAAAGCCGGCGAGGCCTTCGGCGATGGCAGCGATGGTTTCGGGAACCGACACCATGCCGATCTTGACGGCGTCGACAGCGATGTCGCCGAATACCGTCTCGATCTGCGCCCGCACGATCTCCGCCGGTACGTCATGCACGGCGCTGACGGTGCGCGTGTTCTGCGCCGTGACGGCGGTGATCACGCTCGCGCCATAGACGCCGAGCGCGGAAAAGGTCTTGAGATCGGCCTGAATTCCCGCGCCGCCGCCGGAATCCGAGCCGGCGATGGTGACGGCGACCGGCACCGCGCCGTCCGCCCTCTGCGTATGGGAAGGGAAGTCTCGTTTATGGTCCATCAGGCCGTCTCTCTTTCCGAACGGAAATCGAGCGGCCATGGAAGGGGTGCGGAACCCCGTGCGAGACACGCCAAATTCCGTTTCCTACGCCGGTATGACCCGGATCAGGTTCAATGGGTCGACGCGGATCGCGTCTCTCAGCCTTGCGGCGCCCCAACGAATTTTGCTGGCCAAAGATGTAGGGCCGATTCCCCCGGGCGTCAAGCCGCAAGGGACCTTGCGCTCCGCCCGGAAATTTTCCGCGCCTTGCGCCGGCTTATAAGATTTTGTTAAAATTCCGTGATCTACTGTCGGCGGGGTCCGCCGTCTCCCGGCCGCCTTGACGATGAGGGTAAGATGACCAAGCGGGACGCCGGCGCATCCGGGCGCGAAGACCCGGCGATGCGCACCTCCGAGCAGAATTTCCACGTCTTCTTCACCACCCATCCGACGCCTATGTGGATCTACGATCCCGAGACGCTGGGCTTCGTGGCCATGAACGATGCGGCCTATGCGCTTTACGGCTTCAGCCGCGAGGCCGTCGCCGCCATGACCGTGCTGGACATCCGCCCCGAGGACGAGCGGGCGCGCATGCGCGCCGCCGTCCGCGACGGCAGCGACCTGGAGCGCCCCGGCCGCTGGCGCCACCTCAACGCCGCAGGCGCCGCCATGGAGGTCACCACCTACGGCCGGCGCATCGACTTCGCCGGAAAGCCCGCCATCCTGGTCGTCGTGCAGGACCGCACGGAGCTCGCCGCCGCCAACCGCCAGGCCAGCCATGCGCGCTGGCTGCTCGACGGCCTCATCGACAACCTGCCGCTCGGCGTCTTCGTCAAGGACATGCAGGACCACGGCCGCTACGTGCTGTTCAACGACGCCGCCACGGCGGTGTGCGGCTATGCGCAGAACCGCGTCGTCGGCGCCACCGACGCCGAGGTCTTCTCCGAGGCCGAGACGCGCGCCTTCGCCGAGCAGGACCGGCTGGTGGTCAGCCGCGGCGAGGTGCTGAGCGTCGAGCGCGACGTGGTCGCCCCCGACGGCTCCGTCCGCACGCTGCGCGTGGTCAAGAGCCTGATCCCGCCGGCCGAGGGCGACGCGCCGCGCTACGTCATCGGTATTTCCGAGGACATCACCGAGCGCCGCGCCGCCGAGGCGCGCCTCACCCATATCGCGCTGCACGACAGCCTGACCGGCCTGCCCAACCGCGTCGGCTTCTCCCGCCATCTGGCCGGGCTTCTCAAGCAGGGCGCCGCCGCGCCCGCCTTCGCGCTGTTCTCGCTCGACCTCGACCATTTCAAGGCCGTCAACGAAAGCCGCGGCCACCAGGCCGGCGACGAATTGCTGAAGGAGGTCGCCCGCCGCCTGCGCCGCATCGCCGGCGAGGGCTCCTTCGTCGCCCGGCTCGGCGTCGACGAATTCGCCGTCATCGGGCGTTTCGCCGCGCCCGAGGAGATAACGGCCTTCGCCGGCCGCCTGCTGGCCGGCTTCGACGAGCCCTTCGCCGTCGGCGGCTGCCCGGAATCCGTCACATGCAGCATCGGCGTCGCCGAGGCGCCGCTGCACGGCGACGCGCCGGGCGTGCTGATGGCCAATGCCGGCATGGCGCTCGACGCCGCCAAGTCCGGCGGCCGCGGCGTGTTCCGCGTCTATCGCGAGGCGCTGCGCCACGCCGGCGAACGGCGCCGCGCCCTGACGGCGGAACTGCGCCAGGCGCTGGCGACCGAGCAGTTCGAGCTGCATTACCAGCCGATCTTCAACCTCGCCTCCGGCCGCATTTCCGGCTTCGAGGCGCTGATCCGCTGGCGCCATCCCGAGCGCGGCATGGTGCCTCCGGCCGACTTCATCCCGCTCGCCGAGGAGACGGGGCTGATCGGCCCCATCGGCGAATGGGTGCTGCGCTCGGCCTGCCGCGAGGCGGCCGGCTGGCCCGAGGGCGTCAAGGTCTCGGCCAATCTGTCGCCGGTGCAGTTCAACCAGAGCACGCTGCTGCGCTCGGTCACCGAGGCGCTGGAGGCGGCGCGGCTCTGCGCCGGGCGGCTGGAGCTGGAGATCACCGAATCCGTCTTCCTCTCCAACAGCCGCAACAATATCGAGATCCTGTTCGCGCTGCGCCGGCTCGGCGTGCGCATCGCCATGGACGATTTCGGCACCGGCTATTCGTCGCTGAGCTATCTGCGCTCCTTCCCCTTCGACAAGATCAAGATCGACCGCAGCTTCGTCTCCGGCATCGAGGCCGACGCGCGCGACCTCGCCATCATCCAGGCCGTGGCCACGCTGGGGCAGGGCTTCAACATCGTCACCACCGCCGAAGGCGTCGAGACGGCGCAGCAGCTCGAACGCCTGCGCGCCGAGCGCTTCGGCGAGGCGCAGGGCTTCTTCATCGGCCGGCCCATGCCCGCCGGCGAGGTGCCCGCCTTCATCCGCGACACCAACGACATGGGCCTGGCCATGGCCGCCGCGCGCAACAGCCTGCCGGCCTGATCTGCAGCGGGGCTTGACCTTCCCACGATGGGAAGGACTATCTCTCATGGCGAAACTGGATCATAAGAGAATATCGCCATGAACAAACCCCTGAATCCCGGTTCCGTCAGCCTCGCCGTCGCGGTGGAGGGGATGAGCTGCGCCTCCTGCGTGGCCGCCGTCGAGAAGGCGGTGGCGAAGACGCCGGGCGTGGAGACGGTCTCCGTCAACCTCGCCACCGAGCGCGCCGACGTGGTGCTGCGCAAGCCCGCCGACGTCGCGGCCGTGCTCGACGCCATCCGCAAGGCCGGCTACGAGGCGCGGGCGCTCGACGCCGCCGCCGAAGTCAAACCCGAGGAACAGGCCGAGAAGCGCGACGCGGAAGCGGCGGCGCTGAAGAAAAGCGTGCTCGCCGCCGCCGTCCTCACCGCGCCGGTCTTCGTGCTGGAGATGGGCTCGCATCTGATCCCGGCCATGCACATGTTCGTCATGGACCATGTCGGCATGCAGAATAGCTGGCTGCTGCAATTCGTCTTGTCCACGCTGGTCCTGTTCGGGCCGGGCCTGCGCTTTTTCAGGAAGGGCGTTCCGGCGCTGCTGCGCCTGCGGCCGGACATGAACTCGCTGGTGGTGATCGGCGCGCTGGCGGCCTGGGGCTTCTCCACCGTCGCCACCTTCGCGCCGCAGGCGCTTCCGGCGGGCACGGTCAACGTCTATTTCGAGGCGGCGGCGGTCATCGTCACGCTGATCCTGATCGGCCGCCTGCTCGAGGCGCGCGCCAAGGGCCGCACCAGCGCCGCCATCAGCCGGCTCGCCGGCCTGCAGGCGCGCTCGGCCCGCGTGCTGCGCGACGGCCAGGCGGTCGACGTGCCGCTCGACGCCGTGCGCGCCGGCGACCTGGTGCAGGTGCGCCCCGGCGAGAAGACGCCGGTGGACGGCGTCGTCACCGAGGGTTTCTCCTATGTCGACGAATCCATGATCACCGGCGAGCCGGTCCCCGTCGCCAAGGAGAAGGGCTCGGAAGTGGTCGGCGGCACGATCAACAAGACCGGCGCCTTCACCTTCCGCGCCACGCGCGTCGGGCGCGACATGGTGATCGCGCAGATCATCCGCATGGTCGAGGACGCGCAGGGCCAGAAGCTGCCGATCCAGGCGCTGGTCGACAAGGTGACGGGCTGGTTCGTGCCGGCGGTGATGGCCGCCTCGGCGCTGACCTTCGTATTGTGGCTGGCCTTCGGCGGCGTCGCCATGCTGGGCTATGCGCTGGTGGCGGCCATCGCGGTGCTGATCATCGCCTGCCCCTGCGCCATGGGACTGGCCACGCCGACCTCGATCATGGTCGGCACGGGCCGCGCGGCGGAGCTGGGGGTGCTGTTCCGGCGCGGCGACGCGCTGCAGACCCTGCGCGACGCCACCATGGTCGCCGTCGACAAGACCGGCACGCTGACCGAGGGCAAGCCGGCGCTAGCGCATTTCGCCGTCACCGAGGGTTTCGAGCCCGACGCCGTGCTGGCGCTGGTCGCAGCCGTCGAGGCGCGCTCCGAGCACCCCATCGCGGAAGCCGTCGTCGCGGCGGCGAAGGAGAAGGGGCTAGCGCCGGCCGAAGCTTCCGGCTTCGAATCCGTGCCCGGCTTCGGCCTGCGCGCCGCCGTCTCGGGCCACGAGGTCGCCATCGGCGCCGACCGCTACATGAAGAAGCTCGGCCTCGACGCCGGCGTCTTCGCCGCGGACGCGGCGCGCATGGGCGACGAGGGCCAGTCGCCGCTCTATGCGGCGGTGGACGGAAAGCTGGCGGCCATCCTGACGGTCGCCGACCCGATCAAGGCGACGACGCCCGCCGCCATCGCCGCCCTGCACGAACGCGGCTTCCGGGTGGCGATGATCACCGGCGACAACCGCCGCACGGCCGAGGCCATCGCCAAGCGCCTCGGCATCGACGAGGTGATCGCCGAGGTGCTGCCGGAAGGCAAGGTCGAGGCGGTGCGGCGGCTGTCGCAGAAGGAGCGCGTGGCCTTCGTCGGCGACGGCGTCAACGACGCGCCGGCGCTGGCCGCCGCCCATGTCGGCGTCGCCATCGGCACCGGCACCGACGTGGCGATCGAAAGCGCCGACGTGGTGCTGATGTCGGGCGATCTGCGCGGCGTGGTCAACGCCATCGCCATATCGCGGGCGACGATCCGCAACATCGGCGAGAACCTGTTCTGGGCCTTCGCCTACAACGTGGCGCTGATCCCCGTCGCCGCCGGCGCGCTCTATCCGGTCACGGGCACGCTGCTGTCGCCGGTGCTGGCGGCGGGCGCGATGGCGCTGTCGAGCGTCTTCGTGCTCACCAACGCCTTGCGACTCAGGCGGTTCAAGAGCGTGCTTTGAGGCTCACAGGCTTCCATGCAGCAGCCGGCCCTTGCGCGGGGCCGGCTCGGGCTCCTCGCCGCCTTCCGCCAAACGGCCGATGATCGGGCAATCGGGGCGGTCGTCGCCGTGGCAATGATTGGCGAGGTGCTTCAGCGTGTCGGCCATTTCCTGCAACTGGCGCATCTTGGCCTCCAGCTCCTCCACATGGCGCAGCGCCACCTCCTTGACGTCGGCGGAGGCGCGGTTGCGGTCGCGCCACAGCGACAGCAGCGCGCGGATCTGCTCGACCGGAAAGCCGAGATCGCGGCTGCGGCGGATGAAGCGCAGCGTCTCCACGTCGCGCGCCGTATAGACGCGATAGCCGGCGGCGGTGCGCCCGGCTTCCTCGACGAGGCCGATGGATTCGTAATGGCGGATCATCTTGGCCGATATGCCCGATGCGGCGGCGGCCTGACCGATGTTCATGTCCGTGTCTCCGGTCTCTTTAAATGGATATAGAGCATTTCCAGCAAAAGTGCGAAGCGGTTTTGCTTATCGCGAAATGCGTGAAAACAAAGAGATAGAGCTGTTCCGGTTTTTACCGGAACAGCTCTAGGCCGCGCCGCGCCGGCGCGCCAGACGCCGCTCCAGCGCCTGGAAGGCGTCGAAGACCAGCACCGCCAGCGCCGCCACCACCAGCCCGCCTTGCAGCACGAAGGCGAGGTTGTTGGAGATGAGCCCGGCGATGATGACCTCGCCCAAGGTGCTCGCCGCCACCGTCGAGCCGATGGTGGCGGTGCCGAGCCCGATCACGGCGGAAAGCCGCACGCCGGCCAGAATCACCGGCAGCGCCAGCGGCAGCTCCACCCGCAACAGCCGCTGCGTCCCCGTCATGCCCATGCCGCGCGCCGCCTCCATCACCGGCGGCGGCAGGGTGGTCAGCGCCGTCAGCGTGTTTTCGAAGATCGGCAGCAGGCCGTAGAGGAACAGCGCGATCAGCGTCGGTTTGTTGCCGAAGCCGAAGATCGGCACCGCCAGCGCCAGCACGGCGACGGGCGGAAAGGTCTGGCCGATATTCACCAGACTGCGCGACAGCGGCAGGAACTCGGCCCCCTGCCGACGGCTGACCGCCACCGCCATGGCGATGGCGAGCGCGGCCGAGGCGAGGGTGGCCGCGGCCACCAGCGCCAGATGCCGCAGGGTCAGCGTCAGCAGGCTGGCGCGGTCGTAGATCGCCGGCGCGCCGTTCTCCACGAGCGGGCGAAACAGCGGCTCGAACCAGTGCGGCCGCCATAAAAACAGCGCCAGCACGGCGAACAGGACCAGCCGGGGCAGGGCGGACCTCATGCCGGCCGCCTCGCATCGGCGACGAGAGCTTCCAGCGTCACCTGCCCGAGCGGCTTGCCCTGCGCGTCCTCGACCGGCAGCGCCCGTCGCCCCGACCACAGAAGCTCGGCCAGCGCGTCGCGCCGCGTCGCGGTGACGGCGAGCGCCGCGCCCGCCGCCGCGCCCGGCTGCACCACGTCGGAAAGGTCGGCCAGCGAGAGCAGCCGGAACGGCCGCTCGTCCGCGCCGACCAGCCTTTCCACGAAGGCGCTGTCGGGATGGCCGAGGATTTCCGCCGGCGTGCCGAATTGCAGCAGCTTGCCGCCGTCCATCACCGCGATATGGTCGCCGAGCGCGATGGCCTCCTCCATGTCGTGGGTGACCAGCAGCACGGTCGCGCCGACGCGGCGCTGGATCGCCTTCAGTTCCTCGCGCGCCGTGGCGCGGATGACGGGATCGAGCGCGCCGAAGGGCTCGTCCATTAAAAGGATGTTCGGTCCCGCCGCGAGCGCGCGGGCGACGCCGACGCGCTGCTGCTGACCGCCCGACAATTCATGCGGGAAGCGGTCGCGATACTGGTCGGGTTCGAGCTGGAACAGCGCCAGCAATTCGTCCACCCGCGCCGCCCTCCGCGCCTTGCTCCAGCCGAGCAGCGCCGGCACGGTGGCGATGTTTTCCGCCACCGTGCGATGCGGAAAAAGCCCGTGCTGCTGGATCACATAGCCGATGCCGCGCCGCAGCCGGTAGCCGGCGACGCTGCGGTTGCTATGCCCGTCGATGCGGATGTCGCCGCCGCTCGGCTCCACCAGCCGGTTGACCATGCGCAACAGCGTCGTCTTGCCGGAGCCGGACGTGCCGACGATGGCGGTGATCGAATGCGGGGCGACGGAGAAGCTGACGTCGTCCACCGCCGCGCGGCCGTTGTAATGCTTGGAGATATGGTCGAATTCGATCATGCGGCCATGCCCTTCCGGGAGAGTTCGATGGCCGCGTCGAGCGTGACGGCGGCGGCGAAGGCGAGAAGCACGGTCGGCAGCGCGCCGAGCAGCACGAGGTCCATTGCCGTCTGGCCCACGCCCTGGAACACGAAGGTTCCGAAACCGCCGCCGCCGATCAGCGCGGCGATGGTGGTGAGGCCGATATTCTGCACCATGACGATGCGCACGCCGGTGAGGATGACCGGAAAGGCCAGCGGAAACTCGGTCTGCGTCAGCCTTTGCAGCCGCGTCATGCCCATGCCGCGCGCGGCGTCGGTGACGGGCGCGGGCACCCCGGCCAGCCCCGCCACGGTGTTGGCGACGATGGGCAGCAGCGAATAGAGGAACAGCGCCACGAAGGCGGGGGCCGCGCCGACGCCGCTGAGGCCGAGCGCGGCGAGAAAGGGCGCATGCGCGGCCAGCCAGCCGAGCGGCGCGATCAGAAGCCCGAACAGCGCCATGGACGGCACGGTCTGCACGATGTTGAGCCCGTTCAGCACGGCGTTCCGGAGCCGCGGCAGGCGGTGGCACAGGAGGCCGAGCGGCACGCCGACGACGACGGCCGCCGCGAGCGAGCCCAGCGCCAGCGCGACATGCCGCCCGGCCTCGGTCCAGAACGTGTCGGCGCGGCTTCGATATTCCTTCATGAAAGAGATCTGGTCCCACAGGCCCGAGGCGAGCAGCAGCCACAGGAGAAGCGCCGCCCCGGCGAGCAGCGCGAGCCGCATCAGTGGCCGGGCGTTGAGCCGCACAAGGCTGTCGGCGGACAGAAGCGCGAAGGCGAACAGCGCCAGCCAGAAGCCGGCGCCGGGCGAGACGCGCGCATAGGGGTTTTCGGCCGCCGCCAGATGCGTGGCCGCCAGCCCGACGCCGACCGCCGCGGCGGCGAGGCCGCAGAAACTGGCCACAAGCCGCCACCCCGCCGGGCAGCGCAGCAGCGCGACGAGCGCCGCCGCCATCGCCACGCCGGCGACCAGCAGCGCCGTGTCCAACGGCAGCGCGTCGAACAGGAGCTTCCCCTGACCCGGCGCGATGCGGTTGGGACGGAAGATGGCGAAGGGCAGGAACCCCGCGCCCAGAACCAGCGCCGCGATGACCACGCCGAGCCTGTCCAGCCGGCCGGCCGCCGGCCTCGACAGGGACGCTGTTTGCGAGACGGCCAAGGGGCGGCCTATTTCACGAAGCCGTTTTTCTTGAGAAAGTCCTCGGCAACCGCCTTGGCCGGCTCGCCGCCAAGCTGCACGCGCCCGTTCAGCTCCTGCAAGGTGGTGAGGTCGAGCTTCTCGAACACCGGCTTCAGCCAATCCCCGATCTTCGGGTGCTCCTTCAGCACCGCCTCGCGGATGATCGGCGTCGGCTGGTAGACCGGCTGCACATGCTTGTCGTCGTCAAGCACCACCAGCCCGGACGGCGCGATGCCGCCGTCGGTGCCGTAGACCATGGCGGCGTTGGCCCCGTTGGTCTGGTTGGCGGCCGCGGCGATGGTGGCCGCTGTGTCGCCGCCCGACAGCGTGATCAGCTGGTCGGGCTTGAGCGTGAAGCCGTAGGCGGTCTGGAAGGCCGGCAGCGCCGCCGCCGAATTGACGAATTCCGCCGAGGCGGCCAGCACGATCTTGCCGCCGCCGGCGACATATTTGCCGAAATCGCTGAAGCTCTTCAGCTTGTTGGCCTCCGCCACGTCCTTGCGCACCGCCACGCCCCATGTGTTGTTGGCGGGCGAGGGCGACAGCCAGACGATCTTGTTGGCGTCGTAGTCGAGCTTCTTCACCGTCTCGTAGGCCTTGGCGGCGTCCTTCCACAACGGATCGTCCGCCTTGTTGAAGAAGAAGGCCCCGTTGCCGGTATATTCGGGATAGATGTCGATCTCGCCCGCTATGATCGCCTTGCGCACCACCGGCGTCGCGCCGAGCTGGATGCGGTCGGAGGTCTTGACGCCGTGGGCGTTCAGCACCGCGAGGATGATGTTGCCCAGCACCCCGCCTTCCGTGTCGATCTTGGAGGAGACCACCACCGGTTTGTCCGCCGCGAAGGCGGGCGGGGCGGCGAGGATGGAGAACGCCAGGGCGGCTCCGGTGAGAAGGCTCTTGCAAGACATCGTCATCACCTTGTGGCTCGTGGGTCGGTCCGTTCCAGCTAAATTATAGCGCAAAAACCGAAAGGAAACCGCCGCGCCGCGCACTTCCTGACAACGGACTGTCAGGGGACCGTCGGGAGCGCCCGCTTTCCGCCGCGCCGATGTCGCGAAATGGTGGCGATGTCGTATTTTGGGCGTCCGATGACGCAAGCCTGCTGTCGGCTTTTCGCGCAAGCCAATACAAGGGACGAAACAGGGTCCGGCCGTCCGCGCCGGAGCCGCGGAACCGGTGGTTTTTCATGTCCCGTTTTTCACTCGCTGCTGTCGTCAAGAACGCGCTTTCCGGCAACAAGAACTGGGAGCCGCAATGGCCCGACGCCCAACCCAAGGCCGAATATGACGTGATCATCGTCGGCGCGGGCGGCCACGGGCTCGGAGCCGCCTATTACCTCGCCAAGGAGCACGGCGTCACCAATGTCGCGGTGATCGAGAAGGGCTGGCTCGGCGGCGGCAACACCGGCCGCAACACCACCATCATCCGCTCCAACTATCTCTATGACGAGAGCGCGCATCTCTACGAGCACGCGGTGAAGCTCTGGGAGGGGCTCAGTCAGGAGCTGAACTACAACGTCATGTTCTCGCAGCGCGGCGTCATGATGCTGGCGCACACCGTCCACGACGTGCAGAGCTTCAAGCGCCATATCCACGCCAACCGCCTCAACGGCGTCGACAACGAATGGCTGACGCCCGAGCAGGCGAAGGAATATTGCCCGCCGCTCAACATCTCGCCCGACGCGCGCTATCCGGTGGTGGGGGCCACCTTGCAGCGGCGCGGCGGCGTGGCCCGCCACGACGCGGTGGCGTGGGGCTACGCCCGCGGGGCCGCTGCGCGCGGCGTCGACATCATCCAGAATTGCCCGGTCACGGCCATCCGCCGCGACGCCTCGGGCCGCGTCACCGGCGTCGACACGCCGCGCGGCTTCATCAAGGCCAAGAAGGTCGGCGTCTCCGCCGCCGGATCCACCTCCATCGTCATGGACAGCGCCGGCGTGCGCATGCCGCTCGAAAGCTTCCCGCTTCAGGCGCTCGTCTCCGAGCCGGTCAAGCCGATCTTCCCCTGCGTGGTCATGTCCAACACGGTCCACGCCTATATGAGCCAGTCCGACAAGGGCGAGCTGGTCATCGGCTCCGGCACCGACCAGTACGTCTCCTACAGCCAGCGCGGCGGCCTGCCGCTGATCGAGCATACGCTGGCGGCGATCTGCGAGGTGTTCCCGATCTTCACCCGCATGCGCATGCTGCGCAAATGGGGCGGCATCGTCGACGTCACGCCCGACCGCTCGCCGATCATCGGCAAGACGCCGGTTGCGGGCCTCTACGTCAATTGCGGCTGGGGCACCGGCGGCTTCAAGGCCACGCCCGGCTCGGCCCATGTCTTCGCCCACACCATCGCCCGCGACGAGCCGCACTGGATCAACGCGCCGTTCACGCTCGACCGCTTCAAGACCGGCCGCCTGATCGACGAAGCCGCCGCCGCCGCCGTTGCGCACTAAGGATTATTCGCCATGCTTCTGATCCGTTGCCCCTATTGCGAGATGGAACGCCCCGAACTCGAATTCGCCTATGCGGGCGAGGCCCATATCGCGCGCCCGGCCGATCCGTCCGCGCTCACCGACGACGAATGGCGCGATTTCCTCTTCATCCGCTCCAACCCGCGCGGAACCCATTTCGAGCGCTGGCGGCACATCAACGGCTGCGGCCGCTTCTTCAACGCCGTGCGCGACACGGTGAGCGACAAATTCGTGATGACCTACAAGGCCGGCCAGCCGCGCCCCACCGAGGCCGAACTCGCGGCGCAGGAGACGAAATGATGAGCGAGATGCGCGTCAACGGCAAAGGCCGCGTCAATTACGCCAAATCGGTGCGTTTCACCTTCAACGGCGAAACCTTCAGCGGCTTCGAGGGCGACACGCTGGCCTCGGCCATGCTCGCCAACGGCCAGCATCTGGCCGGCCGGTCGTTCAAGTACCACCGCCCGCGCGGCATCCTCTCCGCCGGCTCCGAGGAGCCGAACGCGCTGATGGGCGTCTCACGCGGACCCGGCCGGGCCGAGCCGAACACCCGCGCCACGGTGCTGGAGCTTTATGACGGCCTCAAGGTCGAGACCCAGAACCACTGGCCGTCGCTGAAGCGCGACGTGGGCGCGGTCAACGACGCGCTCTACATGTTCTTCTCGGCCGGCTTCTACTACAAGACCTTCATGTGGCCGAAGAGCTTCTGGACCAAGGTCTATGAGCCGTTCATCCGCGGGGCCGCGGGCCTGGGCAAGTCGCCGACCGAGATCGACCCCGACACCTACGCCAGCCGCTACGCCTATTGCGACGTGCTGGTGGTGGGCGCTGGCCCGGCCGGCCTCGCCGCGGCGCTCGAAGCCGCCAAAAGCGGCGCGAAGGTGATGCTCTGCGACGAGCAGGCGGAAATGGGCGGCTCGCTCCTGTCCGAGCCGGAGCCGGTCATCAACGGCCGCGCGAGCTGGGACTGGCTCAAGGAAACGCTGGCCGCGCTTCAGGCCAACCCCAATGTCACGCTGCTGCCGCGCACCACGGCCATCGGCTATTACCACCAGAACATGCTCGGCCTCTGCGAGCGCCTGACCGACCATCTGCCGCACCCCGCCGCCGACGCCCCGCGCGAACGCATGTGGCGCGTGCGCGCCAGGCAGGTGGTGCTGGCGCAGGGTTCGATCGAAAAGCCGCTGGTCTTCGCCGGCAACGACCGCCCCGGCGTGATGCTGGCGGGCGCGGCGCGCACCTATCTCAACCGCTACGGCGTGCGCGTCGGCAAGACGGCCGTGGTCGTCACCTCGCATGATTCCGCCTGGCTCGCCGCCTTCGACCTCAAGATGGCGGGCGTCAACGTGCCGACCATCGTCGATATCCGCCCGTCCGTTTCGGCCGGCCTCGTCGACCGCGCCCGCATGCTCGGCATCGAGGTGCTGACCGGCTGGACCGCCACCGGCACGAGCGGCCGCCTGCGCGTCTCCTCCATCCGGGTCAATCCCGTGACGGGCGGCCCAGTAACAGGTGGCAAAGTGGGCGCGGCGCGCACCATCGCCTGCGACGTTGTGCTGATGTCGGGCGGCTGGAACCCGAGCGTGCATCTGTTCTCGCACACCAAGGGCCAGCTCGTCTGGGACGAGGAGCGCCAGATCTATCTGCCGGGCGAGCGCACCGAGGAAAGCCGCGTCGCCGGCGCGGGCAACGGCCATTTCGACCTCGACGCCGCCATCCGCGAGGGCGCGCAATGCGGCGCGGCTGCGGCCAACGACGCGGGCTACAAGGCCAAGGCCGGCGATTACGCGGTAGCCGGCGATTTCGTCTGCACGGGCGTGAGCTGCCGCGAATTGCCGACCGACCGCGATCCGGGCAAGGCCAAGGCCTTCCTCGATTTCCAGAACGACGTCACCGCCAAGGATATCCGTTTGGCCGTGCGCGAGGGCTTCCGCTCCATCGAGCACATCAAGCGCTACACCACCAACGGCATGGCGACCGATCAGGGCAAGACGTCCAACATCAACGGCCTCGCCGTCGCCTCCGACGCCTTGAGCCGCCCCGCGCCGCAGGTGGGCCTCACCACCTTCCGCCCGCCCTATACGCCGACCACCTTCGGCGCGTTCTGCGGCTATAATCGCGGAAAACTGTTCGACGTGACGCGCAAGACGCCCATCGATCCGTGGGCGGAAGAGCAGGGCGCGGCCTTCGAGCCGGTGTCGCTGTGGCGGCGCGCATGGTACTTCCCGAAAGCGGGCGAGGACATGCACAAGGCCGTGGCGCGCGAATGCAAGGCGGTGCGCGAATCGCTCGGCATCTTCGACGCCTCGACGCTCGGCAAGATCGAGGTGGTCGGGCCGGACGCGGCCGAATTCATGAACCGCATGTACACCAATCCGTGGACCAAGCTCGGCGTCGGCCGCTGCCGCTACGGCCTGCTTCTGGGCGAGGACGGCTTCATCCGCGACGACGGCGTCGTCGGCCGCCTCTCGCAGGACCGCTTCCACGTCACCACGACGACCGGCGGCGCGGCGCGCGTGCTCAACATGATGGAGGATTACCTCCAGACCGAATGGCCGGAGCTGCGCGTGTCGCTGACCTCGACCACCGAGCAATGGGCGACCGTGGCGCTCAACGGCCCCAATGCGCGCAGGCTGATCGAGCCGATGGTGGAGGGCGTCGACATTTCCGACCAGGCCTTCCCGCATATGTCGGTGGCCGAATGCAAGTTCCTCGGCACGCCCGCGCGGCTGTTCCGCATGAGCTTCACCGGCGAGCTGGGCTTCGAGATCAACGTGCCCGCCCGCTACGGCCTCGCGCTGTGGAAGGCGCTCTATGAAGCCGGCAAGCAATACGGCGTCACGCCCTACGGCACCGAGACGATGCACGTGCTGCGCGCCGAAAAGGGCTACATCATCGTCGGTCAGGACACCGACGGCACGGTGACGCCGGACGACGCAGCGCTCGGCTGGGCCATCGGCAAGCAGAAGCCGGATTTCGTCGGCAAGCGCTCGCTGGCGCGGCCCGACATGCAGAAGAAAGACCGCAAGCATCTGGTCGGCCTTCTGCCCAAGAACCCCAAGCTGGTGCTGGAGGAAGGCGCGCAGATCGTCGCCGACCCGAAGCAGGCCGTGCCGATGACCATGCTTGGCCACGTCACCTCGTCCTACTGGAGCGAGACGCTGGGCCGGTCCTTCGCCATGGCGCTGGTTTCCGGCGGCAAGGACCGCATGGGCCAGACCCTCTACATGCCGATGCCGGATGGTGGCGTGCATGAGGCGGAAGTCACCGGGCTGGTCTTCTACGACCCCGAAGGCAAGAAGCTGAACGGATAAGGATCGCGTCATGCTGCAACAGATCAACCCCTTCGCGAACCGGACGATCGCCATTCCCGGCCGTCTCGACGTCCGCTCCGCCGCCGACTGCGCCCGCTTCGTCCTGCGTATCGCCCCGGAAAAGCTGGCTCTGGCCGAAAAGGCGCTCGGCGCTGCCCTGCCGCCGAAGATCGGCGGCCTGATCGAGACCGGCGACGTCTCGGCCGCCTGCATCGGGCCGGACGAATGGTTCATCCGCACCGGCGAGGCGAAGGCCCCCGCCGTGGTCGAGGCTTTCGCCAAGCTCTACGAGACCGATCCGCACAGTCTGGTCGAGGTCAGCCACCGCGAACTGGGCATCGTGATCGAAGGCCCCAAGGCGGAATGGCTGCTCAACGCCGCCTCGCCGCTCGACCTCGCCTCCATGCCGGCTCCCGGCGCTGCGCGCACCATCTTCGACCGAGTGCAAATCATCCTTATGAAGGAAGCCGCCGACCGCTACCGGATTGAGGTATGGAATTCCTTCGCCGATCACGTCTGGATGCTTCTGGAAGCGGCCAGCCGCGAAATCTGACCTTTCAGCGCCGCCCTTCGGGGCGGCGTTTTCGTTAGAGCATTTCCAGCAAAAGTGCGAAGCGCCTCCGCAGGGACATCAGTCCACTGGACTGATGTCTGATCCTGCTTCGATGCGCAGGATAATGCGTAAAAACAAAGAGGTAGAGCGGTTCCGTGAAAACGGGGATCGCTCTAAAGGAAACGGATCATCAGCGCGCCGCTCAGGAGCAGCACCGCGCCGGCGACGCGGCCTGCCGTGATCTCGCGCACGGCGACGCCCATGAAGCCGAAGCGGTCGGCGAGCAGCCCGGCCGTCAACTGCCCCGCCACGGCCAGCCCCATCACCGCCGCCGCGCCGATGCGCGGCGTGAGCAGGATCGATGTGGTGACGTAGAGGCAGCCCAGCAACCCGCCCACCACATAGAGCCAGCCCGCCGGCACGTTGAAGGCCGGCATGGTGTTTGTCGCCTTGGCCATGACGGCGGCGACGCTGGCGAGGATGACCGCGCCCGACAGGAAGGAAATGGCGGCGGCGGTGACGGGCGACCCCAGCCCGCGCGCCAGGGCGGCGTTGATGGGGGCCTGGATGGCGATGCAGGCGCCGGAAAGAATGCCGAACAGGGTCCAGAGCATGAAAAATCCTTATGGATCGGAAAGTGACGCAGGTCGCCAGTCGTCGCAGACTGCGGCCGGCCGGTCAATCGCGCGCCATGGCCCTAGGGCGTTGCGCCGCGGGAATTTCTTGGTTATGGATGGGCATCCGCATGGACCCGGTGAAATTCCGGGTGGCTCTTCTGGCCGCCGATCCGCCAGACAACACAGCACAAGCGTCGTCGGCGAACCTTCGCGGTTCGCGTCCGGGACCAGCCAGCCGGGCCTCCTTCGCGGAGCCTCGGGACGGAAACCCGTCCGGCCGCTTGCATTTAACTGTGAACATTTCTCATGTCAGTCTTCTCCAACGACCGCCGGGAGTGGTTTTCCAATATTCGCGGCGACATTCTTTCCGGCCTCGTCGTCGCTCTGGCGCTGATTCCCGAGGCCATCGGCTTCTCGGTCATCGCCGGCGTCGATCCCAAGGTGGGCCTCTACGCCTCCTTCGCCATCGCCTGCGTCTCCGCCTTCACCGGCGGGCGTCCGGCCATGATCTCGGCCGCCACCGCCTCGACCGCCGTGGTCATGGTGTCGCTCGTCAAGGATCACGGCCTGCAATATCTCTTCGCCGCCACCATCCTGATGGGCCTGCTGCAGGTCATAGCCGGCGTCTTCAAGCTCGGGCGCGTGATGCGCTTCGTCTCGCGCTCCGTCATCACCGGCTTCGTCAACGCGCTGGCGATCCTGATCTTCATGGCGCAGTTGCCGGAGCTGATCCACGTCCCGGTCGAGACCTACTGGATGATCGCCGGCGGCCTCGCCATCATCTATCTCTTCCCTTACGTCACCAGGGCCGTTCCCGCGCCGCTGGTGTCGATCGCCGTGCTGACGGCGATCGCCTGGTGGTCGGGCATGACGCTGCGCACCGTCGGCGACTTGGGCGAATTGCCCTCGGCGCTCCCGACCTTCGCCCTGCCGGACGTGCCCTTCACGCTCGAGACGCTGAAGATCATCTTCCCCTATTCGATCACGCTCGCCGCGGTGGGCCTGCTCGAATCGCTGCTGACGGCGCAGATCGTCGACGACATGACCGACACGCCCAGCGACAAGAGCCGCGAATGCGTCGGCCAGGGCGCGAGCAACGTCGCCTCGGCGCTGATCGGCGGCATGGGCGGTTGCGCCATGATCGGCCAGTCGGTGATCAACGTCTCCTCCGGCGGGCGCGGACGGCTGTCGACCTTCGTCGCCGGCGCCTTCCTCCTGTTCCTGATCGTCGTCCTCAACGATTTCGTGCGCATCATCCCGATGGCGGCGCTGGTGGCGGTGATGATCATGGTGTCGATCGGCACCTTCTCCTGGCGCTCCATCCTCGACCTGAGGCGCAATCCGCTGTCCTCCTCGGTGGTGATGCTGGCGACGGTGGTGACGGTCGTCGTCACGCGCGACCTCGCCAAGGGCGTGCTGGTCGGCGTGCTGCTGTCCGGCATCTTCTTCGCCGGCAAGGTGGCGCGGCTGTTCAGCGTGGCGAAAGAGGAGGGCGAGGACGCCGTCACCTACCGCGTCGAGGGGCAGATATTCTTCGCCTCGGCCGAAAGCTTCATCGCCGCCTTCGACTTCGCGACGGCGAAGCCGCGCGTGATCATCGACGTCGGCCGCGCCCATCTGTGGGACATCACGGCGGTCGGCGCGCTGGACAAGGTGGTGATCAAGTTCCGCCGCGCCGGCGTCGAGGTCGAGGTGCGCGGCTTCAACGAGGCGAGCGCCGACATGGTCGACCGCTTCGCTTTGCACGACAAGACCGAGCGCGAGGCGGCCAGCGCCTCGCTGCACTGACGCCTCACGGATAGGGAACCGTCTTCGCCGTCGCCAACAGCATCACCGTGGCGGCGGCGGCCAGCATGGCGCAGCCCATCTCCGGCGACTGCGCGAAAGGCCGGCGCGCGATGAGATAGAGCGCCAGCGCCGACAAGCCCACCGCCAGCAGGCAGGCGAACATGATGACGTCGAGGTTCCAGGCGTAGGACGCCGTCGAATGGCGCACCGACATCGCCGCCATCTGCGTCATGATGATGGTGAAGCCGGCGGCGATCCCGGCCAGCGCCGGCGCCATGCGCAGGCGCGACAGCACCGCCACGCCGGCGCTGTAGACTCCGCCCGTGACGGCGATCGGCAGCGCCGCCAGCACCGGCTCCGGCTCGAAGCCTTCCCCCGACGCCAGCACCGATGCGAAGCTCGCCGTCCAGAACAGGAGGCCGAAGCCGCCGCCCGTCTCGACGATCCGCCGCCAGCGCGGCCGCGCCGGCGCGAGCGCGCGCAGGGCGAACAGGCCGCCGGCGTAGAGATCGCCGCCGGAACGAACCCGGCGCGCAGCAAATCCGTCATGGCGCGCTCTCCGCTCAGGCCGCGAGCGGCGAGGCGGCGAGCATGGCGCGCCAATAGCCGTCGCCGCTCGCCACGGGCGCGCCGCGCGAATAGTGCGCCGCCGCCGCCAGCATGGCGAGGGTGGGCTCGCGCAAGGCGGCGTTGACGGCGGAGAGGATGACCTCCGCGCTGCAATCCGGATCGGCCAATGCGGCGTCGAGCGCCGCCTTCAGTTCGGCGTGGCCATGGCCGGTTTCGTCGGGAGCCAGCAGCAGCGCCAGCGCGTCCTGCTGTCTTCCAAGGTCGTTCATTCTCGCATTCATGCCGATCGATCCCCCGATTTCGCCCAAGCTTACCCGTTCGCGCTCGCCGACCCCGAGCAGGCAGCGCGTCGAATACATATTATAGTTGATACTCATAAAGTATGTAAACTGTCATCCATAGCGCATGGATATGCGCTCTCTGGTCGGACGGAATTTTGCGCGCCTGCGCCGGCGGAAAGGCCTGACGCAGGAACAGGTCGAGGAACGCTCCGGCTTCAGCCAGCAATATCTGAGCGACCTCGAACGGGGGCGGCGCAACCCCACCATCGTCACCCTTTACGAATTGGCGCAGGCGCTGGGCGTCAGCCATGTCGATCTGGTGCGGCCGGACGAGGAAACGCAGCCGCCGTCCTGACGGTTCCGACGGGAAAAAGTCTATTCGCCTTTATCGGCCAGAAAGCTCTCGCAATCGGGGCAGGGCGGTTTGACCAGCTCCACCGGGCTGACGCCCAGCGCCTTGGCCAGCGTATAGAGCGTCTCCACCTTCGGGTTGCGCCGGCCCTGTTCGAGCGCGCTGAGATACTGGACGCGGTGGCCGGAATATTGCGCCACCTGTTTTTGCGTCAGTCCTTTTTCCTGCCGAAGACGCGCAAAATTGCGTCCGACCAATGATCGCATGTCCAAACGCTGCAAGCCCCATCGTGGGTCGGGCCGAAATATGACCCAGTGTATAATGATATCGAAAAATCACGATTTTGTGAAGGAGAAGGATGGTGCCCGGAGGCGGATTCGAACCACCGACACGCGGATTTTCAATCCGCTGCTCTACCAACTGAGCTATCCGGGCATCCCGTTCAGGCCGCTTCGCAGGCCCGCCGGCGGTTTGGCGGCCGCCGAAAGTGGGTGCGTTATAGCATTAAATTTGCCCCTGTCCAGCACCCTCGCGCACTTTTTGCATGCTTTTCTCGAAAATGCGATAAGGCGCGGATTTTGCAGCGGAAAACGTCGGTCCGGCCTTAGGCGTCGCCGTCGTCTTCCTCGCCCAGCGGCTTGCCCGGCAGCACATAGGCGCCCGAAAGCCAGCGGTTGAGGTCGACGTTCTTGCAGCGCGCCGAGCAGAAGGGATAGGTCTCGCGCGACGAGGGCTTGCCGCATTCGGGGCAGGGCCGCGTCGGACGCAGCGGCGTAACCTTGGCCGGGGTGGAATCCTTGCCGCTCATAGCTTTCCGGTCCCCCAGCCGGCATGGACCGGATAGCCGGCGTCGACGAGAAGCCGCACGGTCTCCTGCAAAGGCAGCCCGACCACGTTGCTATAGGAGCCGACCAGCTTGACGACGAAGCTGCCCGCCAGGCCCTGCACGGCGTAGCCGCCCGCCTTGCCGCGCCATTCGCCGGAGGCGAGATAGGCGTCGATCACCCGCCGCGACAGCCGCTCGAAGCGCAGCCGCGTCTCGACCAGGCTCAGCCGCGTATCACCGTTGGGCAGCGCCAGCGCCACGCCGGTGAACACCTTGTGCGTGCGCCCCGACAGCAGCCGCAGGCATTCGCGCGCCTCGTCCTCGATCTCGGCCTTGGGCAGGATGCGCCGGTCCACCGCCACCACCGTGTCGGCGGCCAGCACCAGCGCCTGGGAGAAAGCGCCGTCGCCGGCGAGCCGCTCGCGCGCGGCGCGGGCCTTTTCGCGCGCCAGTCGCCGCGCCAGCGAGCGCGGATGCTCCGCGCGCTGCGGCGTTTCGTCGATATCGGCCGGGCAGACATGGTCCGGCTCGACGCCGACCTGGCCCAGAAGCTCGATCCTGCGGGGAGAGCCGGAAGCGAGAACCAGCTTGTGTTGCGCGCTCATCGACAGACTTTTCTCGAGGGGCTTACTTGAAGCGGTAGGTGATGCGGCCCTTGGTGAGGTCGTAGGGGGTCATCTCCACCAGCACCTTGTCGCCGGCCAGAACGCGGATGCGGTTCTTGCGCATGCGGCCCGCCGTATGGGCGATGATCTCATGTTCGTTTTCGAGCTTGACGCGGAACATTGCGTTGGGCAGCAGTTCCGTCACCACGCCCGGAAATTCGAGGACTTCTTCTTTCGCCATGCGATACCTGTTCTTTCTTGGATGAATTGGCTTCGATATGAATTGGGCCGCAAGGGCCACGGTCTGAATTCGCGCGGAACCTATATGATTAGGCGGCGTTTGTGAACAACCGAATTGTCGTGCCTCACGCGCCGCCGAAACGCTCGTCTATGCGCCGTTTCAGGCTGTCGCGCACGGCGCGATAGGCGGCGAGGATCTGGTCGCGGCTGCCGCGCGCCAGGGTCGGGTCCGGCGTCGGCCAATATTCCACGTCGACCGAAAAGCCGCGCATGCGTTCAAGCACCGTATGATGGGCGAGCGGCGTCAGCGTCACGATCAGGTCGAAATAGCCGTCGGCCAGGTCCTCGATGCCGCGTGGCTGGCGCGCGTCGAGCGACAGGCCCTCCTCCAGCAGCACCGCGTCGACGAAGGGGTCGCGCTCGCCGGGGCTGACCCCCGCCGAGGCGATATAGATCGTCGGCGGCAGCATCTTGCGCGCCAGGAGCTCGGCCATGGGCGAGCGGATCGCGTTCTTGCCGCAGATGAAAAGCAGCGAGCCCGGCAGGCGCGCCGTCGTCCTTACGTCGGTGAGGCTGTCCGCCGTCGTCACGTCAGCCCCGCCAATGCAAGACGCACACCAGCGTGAATAGCCGGCGCGCCGTATCGAAATCGACCTCGATCTTGCCCTTGAGCCGCGTCTGCAAGGTTTGCGATCCTTCATTGTGCAGGCCGCGCCGGCCCATGTCGATGGCCTCGATCCGGCTCGGCGTGGCCGAGCGGATCGCCTCGTAATAGCTTTCGCAGACGAAGAAATAGTCGCGCACCACCTTGCGCAGCGGCGTCAGCGACAGGATATGCGTCGCCACCGCCTCGCCCGTCTCGCGCGCGATGGTGAAGATCAGCCGCGACTCCATCAGCGCCAGCTTGAGCTTGTAGGGCCCGCCCTCCACGTCGCCGACCGGGTGAAAACTGTTCTCCTCGATCAGGTCGAAGATCGCCACCGCCCGCTCGTGCTCGACGTCCGGCGTCGAGCGGCCGATGGATTCGTCCAGCTCGATGTCGATCAGTCTTGCGTTGGGCGGCGCGCCTTCGGTCATCGGGCCTCGTCGCGTTACAGGTTGAGCCGGACGGCGACGGAGCGGGCGTGCGCCTCCAGCCCTTCGGCGCGGGCGATGTCGATCGCCGCGGGGCCGAGCGCGCGCAATTGCTCCGGCCCGACCTTGAGCAGCGAGGTGCGCTTCATGAAATCGAGCACCGACAGGCCGGACGAGAACCGCGCCGAGCGCGCCGTGGGCAGCACGTGGTTGCAGCCGCCGACATAGTCGCCGATCACCTCCGGCGTATGGCCGCCGATGAAGATCGAGCCGGCGTTGCGGATTTTGGGTAGCATAGCCTCCGCGTCGGCGACGGCGATCTCCAGATGCTCGGCGGCGATGCGGTTGGCGAGCGGAACGGCGGCGTCGAAATCCTCGACCAGGATCACCGCGCCGAAGTCGCGCCAGCTCGCGCGCGCCGTTTCGGCGCGGGGCAGGGTGCGCAACTGCCGCTCCACCGCCGCTTCCACAGCGGCGGCGAAGCCGGCGTCGTCGGTCATCAGGATCGACTGCGCCGCCGCGTCGTGCTCGGCCTGGGCCAGGAGGTCGGCGGCGATCCAGTCGGGATTGTTGTCGCGGTCGGCGACGACCAGCACTTCCGACGGCCCGGCGATCATGTCGATGCCGACCGTGCCGAAGACGATGCGCTTGGCGGCCGCCACATAGGCGTTGCCGGGGCCGACGATCTTGGCCACCGGGCGGATGGTTTCGGTTCCATAGGCGAGGGCGGCGATCGCCTGCGCGCCGCCGACGCGGTAGATCTCCGACACGCCGGCGAGGCGCGCCGCCACCAGCACCAGCGGGTTGAGCACGCCGCCCGGCGCCGGCGCCACCATGACCACGCGCTCGACGCCCGCCACCTTGGCGGGGACGGCGTTCATCAGCACCGAGCTGGGATAGCTCGCCGTGCCGCCCGGAACATAGAGCCCGACCGCCTCGATCGCCGTCCAGCGCGAGCCCAGCTCCACGCCCAGCGCGTCGGTGTAGCGGTCGTCCTTGGGGACCTGCCGCGCATGGTGCTTCTCGATGCGGTCGCGCGCGAATTTCAGCGCCTCGACGGTGGAGGCGGGTGCGGCGTCGAAGGCGGCGTCGATCTCGGCCTCTGTCACCGCGATGCCGGTCTTCTCCAGGTCGATGCGGTCGAAGCGGCGGGAGAAGTCGATCAGCGCCGCGTCGCCCTCGCGGCGCACGCGCTCGACGATGTCGCGCGCCGCGCGGTCGACGTCCTCCGACGCCTCGCGCTTGCCGGCCAGGAAAGCCGCGAAATCCTGCTCAAAATCCGGGTCGGTCTGTCGAAGCGTCTTCACCACGCGGGCTGTTCCTTCAATCATGCGGCGGCCGAGGGGCCGGTCTGTCTGTCTTGTCTGTCGAGGCGGCCCGTCAGGGCGCGTGGCGCGGCAGCGAGGCCGCCTCCCAGGCCGCGCCGAGGTCGCTCAGCTGCGCCTCCACGCATTCCACCTCCAGGCGGATGGCGGCGTCGGCGGAAAAGGTCAATTCGATCGCGCCGGCCGGGGCGTCGCCGGGAACGAAGCGGATCGCCAGCAGCGACAGCACCGTCTCCGGCTGGTCGCGGTCGATGCCGGTCGCCTTGACGGCGTTGACGCGGTTGAAATGCAGCGCGGCGCGGCGGCGCTGATAGGCGGGCTTGCGGAACAGGCCGCCCTTCGCCGCCTCCCATGCGAAGCGGTTGGCGGTGAGGATGAAGCGCTTTTCGCGCGCGACGTAATGAAGATCGCCGACCTTGAGCACCGCGTCCTGAAGATGGGCGGACAGGATCTGCAAATCCTCCTCGTCCAGCGCCACCAGCTTCAACATGTCCATGTCCCGCACCAATTCCTGTCGATCCGTTTCCAGCTTTGCACGGCGCGGGAAAAAAATCGACAGGCTTTTCAAGCTTTTCGCCCGGCCTTTCCCGAGCTGTCCAGGGTCCTTACCCGCTGATGCGCTCGACGTTCGCGCCGCAGCGCGACAGCTTCTCCTCGAGCCGCTCGAAGCCGCGGTCGAGATGGTAGACGCGGTTGACCACGGTCTCGCCCTCGGCGGCGAGGCCGGCGATGACCAGCGACACCGAGGCGCGCAGATCGGTCGCCATCACCTGCGCGCCGTTGAGCCGGTCGACGCCCTCGACGGTGGCCGTCTGACCCGACAGCGAGATCCGGGCGCCCAGCCGCGCCAGCTCCTGCACGTGCATGAAGCGGTTCTCAAAAATCGTCTCGGTGATGCGCGAGGTGCCCTTGGCCTTGGTCATCAGGCCCATGAACTGCGCCTGTAGGTCGGTGGGGAAGCCGGGGAAGGGATCGGTGGTCACGTCGACCGGCTGGATGCCGTGGCCGTTGCGCACCACGCGCAGCCCGCTATTGGTCTCGGTGATCTCGGCCCCGGCCATGCGCAGCGTGTCGAGCGCCGAGGAGAGCTGGCTTTCCTGCGCGCCTTCCAGAAGCACGTCGCCGCCGGCCATGGCCACGGCCATGGCGTAGGTGCCGGCCTCGATGCGGTCGGGGATGACGCGCAGGCGCGCCCCCGACAGGCTGGTGACGCCCTCGATGCGGATGGTGCTCGTGCCCGCGCCGCTGACGCGCGCGCCCATGGCGTTGAGGCAGTCGGCCAGGTTGACCACTTCCGGCTCGCGCGCGGCGTTCTCGATCACCGTCTCGCCCTTGGCGAGCGTGGCGGCCATCATCATGACATGGGTTGCGCCGACCGAGACTTTCGGGAAGGCGTAGCGCGCGCCGACGAGGCCGTTCTTGGCCCGCGCCTTGGCGTAGCCGTTCTCGATGTCGATCTGGGCGCCCAGCGCCTGCAGGCTCTCGAGCAGCAGGTCGACGGGGCGCGTGCCGATGGCGCAGCCGCCCGGCAGCGAGACGTTGGCCTCGCCCATGCGGGCCAGCAGCGGCCCGATGACCCAGAAGCTGGCGCGCATCTTGGAGACCAGCTCATAGGGCGCGGTGGTGGTGACGATGTTGCGGGCGGTGAAATGGATGGTGCGCGAATAGGCGCCGTCCTGGTGCTCGCGGCGGCCGTTGACGGAATAGTCGACGCCGTGATTGCTGAGGATGCGCACCAGCTGCTCGACGTCGGCCAGATGCGGCACGTTTTCGAGCGTCAGCGTGTCGTCGGTCAGCAGCGAGGCGATCATCAGCGGCAGGGCGGCGTTCTTGGCGCCGGAGATGGGGATGACGCCGTTGAGCTTATTGCCGCCGACGATTTTGATGCGATCCATGTCGTTTCACCTTCTGGGCGCGAGGCGGCCCGGTAATTGCGCCCTGATCCGCAGCCGGCGAGGGCGCGGTGGCGGCGTCTCATAAAATGACTGGTCCCGCGGCGGAATTGCGTCTGAACGGCGAATCACGATCGCCCGGCTGAAGCCGCCCGGAACGGTTGCCTGCTTTTACCGCAGCCTCCCGCCATCTTCAAGGAAGGCTTTGCGGCCTGCGCGCCAGCCTTTCGGCTTAGTTTTCGTCCTCGCCGGCGTCTTTATGCGCGACGTCGATGCCCTCGTCGCGCTGGTCGGCCTCGCCGGCGCGGCGCGAGCGCGTCTGCGCCTTGCGCCGCATCAGATTCGCGCGCAGCTGCTCGGCCAGCCGCTTTTTGCGCTGCGCGGCGGGGCTGTGGGCGTCGTGATCTTCGGTCTTTTCGCTCATGGATTGGGTTTACTACGGGAAAAAGCCCGCGAAAAGCGGGCTTCGCGGCCCGCCGGGGACAATTTCCACATTATCTGAAAAGAAATGCGATCACCGGCTTGCGATTTGCGAATTGATATGGCAGAAGTCCGCCGCGCTCAAGAGAATGCTGCGGTAGCTCAGTGGTAGAGCACTCCCTTGGTAAGGGAGAGGTCGAGAGTTCAATCCTCTCTCGCAGCACCAGCGCCTCCTTGAAAATAAACGAAGGTTTGGCCTCTTTCCTATGCATGGAAGGGAGCAAATGTGCGCTCGCGCGTAGCGATTGGCGTGCTTGGTGGCGCAAATCTGGCACAGATTGTTCTTCATCCGTTCGTTTGATCTGTTGATTCGAGGATGTTCAGACGTCAACGCGAATACAGCAAGGCGTTTTTTTCGTTTGGCGCGATTAAACTTGAATCTGCTCGACGGAGTTTCACCTGATCTACGCGCAAAATCCGTGCAAACCGGCGCTATTTCCTGTGGAGAAGAAGGGGTATCGGGCGCGCGGGCGCCGCTCCTGAAAAGTTAATTTGACCCTGTCCGGCCCCGCTTCTAAGACTTCGGAAAACGCATCCGAAAGATCGCCGATGGACATGCCGCCCTCCGAAAACGGTCACCAGGCCGAAGCACCCGTGACCGCGACCAGGGCGGACAAGCAGCCGGCGCCCGTCGAAACGGCGGCGCCGCGCCGGCGCGGATGGCTGCCCTGGTTGGTGTTCCTGCTGGTGGTGGGCGGGCTCGCCGCCTATTTCTGGCAGCGACCGCAGCCGGCCGGCCAGCCCGCGCATCACCGGCGGATGACGCAGCCCAATTCCGTCGGCGCGGCCGTGGCCGAGAAGGGCGTCATGGACGTGACCCTCGACGCGCTCGGCACCGTCACCTCGCTCACCACCGTCACCGTGCGGCCGCAGATCAGCGGACAGCTCATCGCCGTCGATTTCGCCGAGGGGCAGGAGGTCAAGAAGGGCGACCTTCTGGCCGAGATCGATCCGCGCCCCTATCAGGCGGCGCTGGCGCAGGCGCAGGGCCAGTTGCAGCGCGACCAGGCGCTGCTCGCCGGGGCCAAGGTCGATCTCGACCGCTACAAGGGGCTGGCGGCGCAGAACGCCGTCGCCCGCCAGACGCTCGACGCGCAGAACGCGCTCGTCGCCCAATATACCGGCACGGTCGCGGCCGACCAGGCGGCGGTGCAGGCGGCGCAGGTGAACCTCGCTTATTGCCGGATTCTCGCCCCCGTCGACGGGCGCGCCGGCCTGCGCCAGGTCGATGAGGGCAATTACGTCACGCCGGGCGACGCCAGCGGCCTCGTCGTCATCACCCAGTTGCAGCCGATCAGCGTCGTCTTCACCGTGCCGGAGGACCAGCTGCCGGCCATCGCGGCGCGGATCAAACAGGGCGCGCAATTGCAGGTCACCGCCTTCGACCGCGGCGGCGGCGCCAGGCTCGCCACGGGCAAGCTCGCCGCCTTCGACAGCCAGATCGACACCTCCACCGGCACGATCAAGCTCAAGGCCGCCTTCGACAACGCCGACCGGGCGCTGTTCCCCAACCAGTTCGTCAATGTCGAATTGCTGGTCGACCAGCACAAGGACGCCGTCATCGCGCCGGCGGCGGCGATCCAGCGCGGCGTGCCGGGAACCTTCGTCTACCTGATCGGCGCCGACGACACGGTCGCGGTGCGCAAGATCGAGACCGGCGTGACCGACGGCGAGCGGGTCGAGATCCTGTCCGGCCTCGCCGCCGGCGACCGGATGGTGGTCGACGGCGCCGACAAGCTGCGCGAGGGCATGAAGATCAACGTTCGCGACGACAAGGCGCAAGCCGCCCCCGCTGAAGCCGCGCCCACGCAGGACGCGCCGAGCCCGGACAAGCCCGCGGACGGCGCCGCGCGCAAGCATCGCCACGGCCAGAACGGCGAGCAGGGCGGCCATCGCCGCCATGACGGCGGGAGCAAGGGCGCAAACGACGGCTCGGGGGCGGCGCAACCGCAATGAACCCGTCGCGCCTTTTCATCCTCCGGCCGATCGCCACCACGCTGATGATGGTGGCGATCATGCTGTCGGGCGTGCTGGCCTACCAGTTCCTGCCCGTCTCGGCGCTGCCGGAGGTCGATTACCCGACGATCCAGGTGCAGACGCTCTATCCCGGCGCGAGCCCCGACGTGATGACCTCGTCGGTGACGGCGCCCTTGGAGGTGCAGCTCGGCCAGATCGCCAATCTGGCGCAGATGAATTCGGTCAGTTCGGCCGGCGCCTCTGTCATCACGCTGCAATTCAACCTCGATATCTCGCTCGACGTGGCCGAGCAGGAGGTGCAGGCCGCCATCAACGCCGCCGGCAACCTGCTGCCCTCCGACCTGCCGGCGCCGCCGGTCTACGCCAAGGTCAACCCGGCCGACGCGCCGGTGCTGACGCTGGGCCTCACCTCGGCCACCATGCCGCTGCGCGACGTGCAGCAGCTGGCCGACACGCGGCTGGCGCAAAAAATCTCGCAGGTGTCGGGCGTCGGCCTCGTCACCTTGAGCGGCGGCCAGCGCCCCGCCGTGCGCATCCAGGCCGACCCGCGCAAGCTCGCCGCCTACGGCCTCAATCTCGACGACCTGCGCACCACGCTCGGCAGCGCCAACGTCAACACGCCCAAGGGCAATTTCGACGGCCCGTCGCGCGCCTATACGGTCAACGCCAACGACCAGCTCAGCGATCCGCGCCAGTATCTGTCGCTGATCGTGGCCTATCGCAACGGCGCTCCGGTGCGGCTGAGCGACGTCGGCGACGTGATCGACGGGGCCGAGAACGACAAGCTCGGCGCCTGGATGAACGACACCCCGGCGCTGATCATGAACATCCAGCGCCAGCCGGGCGCCAACGTCATCGAGGTGGTGGACCGCGTCAAGGCCATGCTGCCCGAATTGCAGGCCTCGTTGCCCGGCGCGGTCGAGGTGCAGGTGCTGACCGACCGCACCACCACCATCCGCGCCTCGGTCCGCGACGTGGAATACGAGCTGGGCCTCGCCATCCTCCTCGTGGTGCTGGTGATCTTCGTCTTTTTGCGCAGCGCGCGCGCCACGCTGATCCCCAGCCTCTCCGTGCCGCTGTCGCTGGTGGGCACGCTCGGGGTGATGTATCTCTTCGGCTACAGCCTCGACAACCTGTCGCTGATGGCGCTGACCATCGCCACCGGCTTCGTGGTCGACGACGCCATCGTCGTCATCGAGAACATCTCGCGCTATATCGAGGAGGGCCATTCCCCGCTAGAAGCGGCGCTGAAGGGCTCGGAGCAGATCGGCTTCACCATCATCTCGCTGACCGTGTCGCTGATCGCGGTGCTGATCCCGCTTCTGTTCATGGGCGACGTGGTCGGGCGGCTGTTCCGCGAATTCTCCGTCACCCTCGCCACCACGATCCTCATCTCGGCCGTGGTGTCGCTGACGCTGGTGCCGATGGCCTGCGCCAAGCTTTTGAAGCCGGCGGCGGAGGTCAAGGAGAACGCCTTCCAGCGCGCCAGCCACGATTTCTTCGAATGGGTCATCCGCGGCTACGACCGCGCGCTAGGCTGGACGCTCGACCGCCAGCCCTTCATGCTGGCCGTGGCGGCGCTGACGCTGGTCGTCACCGGCGCGCTCTACGTCGTCATTCCCAAGGATTTCTTCCCGCAGCAGGACACCGGCGTCATCCAGGCCATCACCGAGGCGCCGCAATCCGTCTCCTACGCCGCCATGGCCGAGGCGCAGCGCAAGGCGGCGGCGGTGGTCCTGAAGGACCCGGACGTCGAAAGCCTGTCCTCCTTCATCGGCGTCGACGGCACCAACGCCACGCTCAATGTCGGCCGCATGCTGATCAACCTCAAGCCGCACGGGACGCGCTCCGCCCCCATGTCCACGGTCATCGCCCGCATCAACGACGCGGCGGCCGATCTCAGCGGCGTGCGGCTCTATCTCCAGCCGGTGCAGGACCTCACCATCGACGGCACGGTCAGCCGCACCCAGTACCAGTTCGTGCTGCAGGACGCGAGCGCCGACGAGCTGGCCGAATGGACGCCGAAGCTGGTCGAGCGCCTCCAGCAACTGCCGCAGCTGTCGGACGTCGCCAGCGACCTCTCCAACAACGGCCTCGCCGTCTATATCGACATCGACCGCGACCAGGCGGCGCGCTTCGGCGTCACGCCCGCCACCGTCGACAACGCGCTCTACGACGCCTTCGGCCAGCGCATCGTCTCCACCATCTTCACCACGTCGAGCCAGTATCGCGTCGTGCTGGAGGCCTCGCCCGCGCTGCAAGGCTCGCTGAAGGCGCTGTCCTCGATCTACCTGCCCAATTCGACCGGCGGCGCGCCGGTGCCCTTGTCGGTCGTGGCCAAGCCACGCATCGAGACCATGCCCTTGCAGATCACCCATATGGGCCAGTTCCCGGCCACCACGGTCTCGTTCAACCTCGCGGAAGGCGCGGCGCTCGGCTCGGCGGTCGAGGCGATCGAGCAGGCCGAGGCGGAGCTCGGCATGCCGCCGAGCATCGTCACCACCTTCCAGGGCGCGGCGCGCGCCTTCCAGACCTCGCTCGGCAACCAGCTCTATCTGGTGCTGGCGGCGCTGATCACGGTCTATATCGTGCTGGGCGTGCTCTATGAGAGCTTCGTCCATCCGGTCACCATCCTGTCCACGCTGCCCTCCGCCGGCATCGGCGCGCTGCTGGCTCTGATGGCCGACGGGCAGAGCCTGACCATCATCGCCATCATCGGCGTCATCCTCCTGATCGGCATCGTGAAGAAGAACGCCATCATGATGATCGACTTCGCGCTCGAGGCGCAGCGCGAGGAGGGCTTGTCGCCGCGCGCCGCCATCCACCAGGCGTGCCTTTTGCGCTTCCGCCCGATCCTGATGACCACGCTCGCCGCCATGCTGGGCGCGCTGCCGCTGATGCTGGGGAGCGGCGTTGGCTCCGAGCTGCGCCAGCCGCTCGGCGTCAGCATCATCGGCGGCCTCCTGTTCAGCCAGATGCTGACGCTCTTCACCACGCCGGTGATCTATCTCTGGTTCGACCGGCTGTCGGCGCGTTTCCGGGGCCGGCGCGCGGCGCCTGCGGAAGGCGGCGCATGAACCTCTCCGCCCCCTTCATCCGCCGTCCCGTCGCAACCACGCTCCTGACCTTCGGCATGATGATGGCGGGGCTGGTGGCCTTTCCGCTGCTGCCGGTGGCGCCTTTGCCGGCGGTGGACTATCCGGTCATCTCGGTGCGCGCCTCGCTGCCGGGCGCCAGCCCCGACGTTATGGCCAACACGGTGGCGAGCCCGCTGGAGCGGCATCTGGGCCAGATCGCCGACGTCAACGAGATGACCTCATCCAGCAGCGTCGGCGGCGCGCGCATCACGCTGCAATTCGGCCTCGACCGCGACATCGACGGCGCGGCGCGCGACGTGCAGGCGGCGATCAACGCCGCGCGCGCCGACCTGCCGACCAGCCTGCGCTCCAACCCGACCTACCGCAAGGTCAACCCCGCCGACGCGCCGATCCTCATCCTCGCGCTCACTTCCGACACGCTCGGCAAGGGCGCGGTCTTCGACGCCGCCTCCACGGTGCTGGCGCAGAAGCTGTCGCAGGTGGAGGGCATCGGCGAAGTGTCGGTCGGCGGCAGCTCGCTGCCCGCCGTGCGCGTCGAGCTGATCCCACAGGCGCTTTACAAATACGGCATCGGATTGGAGGACGTGCGCGCCGCGCTCGCCTCCGCCAACGCCAACAGCCCCAAGGGCGCGGTCGACGTGGGCGAGCGGCGCTACCAGCTCTACGCCAACGACCAGGGCCGCTCGGCCAAGGACTACGCCTCGCTGATCGTCGCCTATCGCGACGGCGCGCCGGTGCGGCTGACCGATGTCGGCGAGGTGATCGATTCGGTCGAGAACCTGCGCAACGCCGGCCTCGCCAACGGCAAGCCGGCGGTGCTGGTCACGCTCTACCGCTCGCCCAACGCCAACATCATCGACACGGTCGACCGGGTGAAGGCGATGCTGCCCAACCTCAAGGCCTCGATCTCGCCGGCCATCGACATCGCATTGGCCAACGACCGCTCCACCACCATCCGCGCCTCGCTGCATGAGGTCGAGACGACGCTGATGATCGCCATCGGCCTCGTCATCCTGGTGGTCTTCGCCTTCCTGCGCGACGCGCGCTCGACGCTGGTGCCGATCGTCGCCGTGCCCGTGTCGCTGGTCGGCACGCTGGCGGTCATGTATCTCCTGGGCTTCAGCCTCGACAACCTGTCGCTGATGGCGCTGACCATCGCCACCGGCTTCGTGGTCGACGACGCCATCGTGGTGCTGGAGAACATCGCCCGCCACCGCGCCGCCGGTCTGTCGCGCGTCGAGGCGGCGATCAAAGGCGCGGGCGAGGTCGGCTTTACCGTCTTGTCGATGAGCCTGTCGCTCATCGCCGTCTTCATTCCCATCCTGCTGATGGGCGGGGTGATCGGGCGGCTGTTCCGCGAATTCGCGGTCACGCTTTCGGTCGCCATCCTGGTGTCGCTGGTGGTGTCGCTCACCGCCACGCCGATGATGTGCTCGCTGCTGCTGCGCGACGAGAGCGAGCGAAAACACGGCCGCCTCTACCGCTTCAGCGAGCGCGTCTTCGAGGGCATGCTTGCAGGCTATCGCCGCTCGCTCGGCTGGGCGCTGGGCCGGCCGGGCCTGATCATGGCGATGCTGGCCGTGACGCTGGCCTTCAATTTCTACCTCTACGTCGCCATCCCCAAGGGCTTCTTCCCGCAGCAGGACACGGGCCGGCTGATGGGCGCGATCCAGGCCGACCAGGCGATCTCGTTCCAGGCCATGTCGCAGAAGCTGAGCCAGTTCGCCGAGATCGTCGGCGCCGACCCGGCCGTGGAGACGGCGGTCGGCTTCACCGGCGGCGGCCAGACCAATTCCGGCTTCATGTTCGTGGCGCTGAAGCCGCGCGCCGAGCGGAAAATCTCCGCCGACGAGGTCATCGCCCGGCTGCGCCGCTCGCTGTCGGTGGTGTCGGGCGCGACGCTGTTCCTGCAATCGGTGCAGGACATCCGTGTCGGCGGCCGCCAGTCCAACGCGCAATATCAATATACGCTCCAAGGCGACAGCTTCGAGGAGCTGCTGCAATGGGCCCCACGCCTGGCGGCGGCCCTGCAGGGCGACCCGCGGCTCAGCGACGTCAACAGCGACCAGCAGAACAAGGGGCTGGAGGCCGACATCATCATCGACCGCGACGCGGCCGCCCGGCTCGGCGTCACCGTCAGCCAGATCGACAACACGCTCTACGACGCCTTCGGCCAGCGGCAGGTGTCGACCATCTTCGTGGCGCGCAACCAGTATCATGTGATCATGGAGGTCGCGCCGCAATATTGGCAGAACCCGGAGGCGTTGAAGGGCGTCTATATCAGCCGCTCGGGCGGCGGCGTCGGCGGCTCGCAGGCCACCAACGCCGGGGCGGGCACGTTCACGGCGGCGGGAAGCACGGCCAGCGCCGCCTCCGTCGCCTCCGACGCGGCGCGCAACCAGGCCAACAACGCCATCGCCGCCACCGGCAAGAACGCCGCCTCAACCGGCGCCGCCGTCAGCACCAGCGCCGAGACCATGACGCCGCTTTCCGCCGTCGCCCGCTTCGCGCCCGGCAGCACGCCGCTCTCCATCAACCACCAGGGCCTGTTCGTCGCCACGACGCTGTCCTTCAACCTCCGCCCCGGCGCGGCGCTGAGCGACGCGGTGGAGGCGATCCGCGAAGCCTCGGACCGCATCGGCATGCCCAACACGGTGCATGGCAGCTTCCAGGGTACGGCCAAGGTGTTCCAGGACACGCTGTCCAACCAGCCCATGCTGATCCTGGCGGCGCTGCTGGCCGTCTATGTCGTGCTCGGCATGCTCTATGAAAGCTACGTCCATCCGCTCACCATCCTCTCCACCCTGCCATCGGCGGGGGTTGGGGCGTTGCTGGCGCTTTATCTCCTCAACATCGAGTTCAGCATCATGGCGCTGATCGGGGTCATCCTTCTGATCGGCATCGTCAAGAAGAACGCCATCATGATGATCGACTTCGCGCTCGACGCCGAGCGCCGCGAAGGCCTGCCGGCGCGGGAGGCGATCTACCGCGCCTGCCTGCTGCGATTCCGGCCGATCATGATGACCACCATGGCGGCGCTGTTCGGCGCCCTGCCGCTCGCTATCGGCTTCGGCGAGGGCAGCGAATTGCGCCAGCCGCTCGGCGTCGCCATCGTCGGCGGGCTGATCCTGAGCCAGATGCTGACGCTCTACACCACGCCCGTCCTCTATATCTATATCGACCGCTTCGGACGCTGGATGGGCCGCCGCCGACCGCGCCGCGCCGCCGCCCCGCGCGGGGCCTGACATGCATTCTCACCGCTGGAGTTTCCGATGCGCCGCATGATTTCAAACCCCCGTCGTCCCGCCCGGCGCCTGCGGCCCGCGCTCGCGGCGTTCCTGGCATTGGGGCTCGGGGGATGCGTGCTCAACACCGAGCATCCGGCGGCCAATCTCGAGGTCCCGGCCCGTTATCGCGGCGCGGCCGGGAACGCCGACGCCGCCACGCCGGGCGCCGGCTGGTGGCGCGGCTTCGGCTCGCCGGAGCTGACGCGGCTGGTCGAACAGGCGCTCGGCTCCAATCTCGACATCCGCATCGCCATGGCCCAGATCGTGCAGGCCGACGCCCAGGCCGGCGTGGCCGGCGCGCCGCTGCTGCCGAGCCTCGGCGCCGAGGCCTCGGCCGAGCGCCTCAAGCAGCCGCGCGGCTCCTCCGCCTCGCAATTCGGCGCCGGCCTGTCGGCCAGCTACATGCTGGACTTCTGGGGCAGGAACCGCGCCACGCTCTACGCGGCGGAGAAGAACGCGCTCGCCAGCCGCTACAACCGCGAGGTCGTTACGCTGAGCACGGTGGTCTCGGTCGCCAACACCTATTTCCAGATCCTCGCCGCGCAGGAGCAGCAGCGCGTGGCGCGCGACAATCTCGCCGCCTCGTCGCGCATCCTCGACCTCGTCAGGAAGCAGCTCGCGGCGGGCACGGCCACCCAGCTCGACGTGTCGCAGCAGGCGGCGCTGGTGGCGCAGGTCCGCGCCTCGATCCCGCCGCTGGAGGTGACGCGACAGCAGAACATGGCGGCGCTGGCCGTGCTGGTGGCGCGCGCGCCGTCGGACTTCAAGGCGGGCGGCGAGCGCCTGTCGCGCGTCCGGCCGCCGCGCGTGACGCCGGGCCTGCCGTCGGAGCTTCTGACGCGCCGGCCGGACATCCGCGAGGCCGAGGCGCAGCTCGCCGCCTCCAATTTCAGCGTCGAGGCGGCGCGCGCCGCCTTCTTCCCGCAGATCCAGCTCACCGGCACGACCGGCTACCAGAGCGCGGCGCTGTCGTCGCTGTTCGGGCCGGGCGCGTGGTATTACACGCTCGTCTCCAGCCTCAGCCAGCCGGTCTTCGACGGCTTCCAGCTGCAGAACCAGTTAAAGCAGGCGCGCGGCGCGCAGCTCGAATATCTGCAGGCCTATCGCAAGTCGGTGCTGTCGGGCTTCGCCGACGTCGAGATCGCGCTGGTGGCGCTGCAGCAGACGACGATCCAGGAGCGGCTGCAAGGCGAGGTGGTCGCCAATGCGCGCAAGGCCTTCGAGGTGGCCGAGGCGCAGCTCAAGGGCGGCACGGTCAACCTCATCACCGTGCTGCAAAGCGAGCAGACCCTGTTCAACGCCCAGAACGCGCTGATCCAGGTGCGGCTCAACCGCCTGCTCGCGGCGACGTCGCTGTTCCAGGCGCTGGGCGGCGACTGGAGCGGCCCGGCCGCGCCGCCGAAGCCGTAAGCCGGCTCATTCGGCGGCGACGGAGCCGCCGAGCGGCACGCCGAGCGTATAATTCTCCTGCAGGAAGGTGATGAAATTGTCGCGGAACTGCCGGGTATGCGCATGCGCCAGCCGGTCGGCCAGCTCCACGTCCCTGGTCCGGATCGCCTCCAGCATGAGATTGTGCTCGCCGGTCAGCAGATAGCCGTCCTCCGCCCGCTCCAGATACTGGAAATGCAGGTGCAGCATGCGCTGGCCCTGGTTGAGCAGCCGCTCGTAGAACGAGGCGAGATAGGCGTTCTTGCCGGCATGCGCGATCGCCATGTGGAACTGCTTGTTGGCCTCCGACATCTTCAGATGCACGCCCGTGCGCACCGCCGCCTCGAACTCCTTCTGGCGCCGGGCGATGACTTTCAGGTCCGCTTCCGTGCGCAGGGCGGCGGCGAGCCGCGTGTTCATGCGCTGGGCGATGTCGAGCGCCTCGACATATTTGGGAAAGCTCTCCACCTCGATCGGCGCCACCATGGCGCCGCGGTTGGAGAGCGTGATCACCAACTCCTCCCCCGCCAGCCGGATCAGCGCCTCGCGCACCGGCGAGCGCGACATGCCGAAGCGCTCGGCCAGCGTGGTCTCGTCGAGCGGCGCCCCGGGCGCCAGCGTCAGGGAGAGGATTTCCTCGCGCAGCGTATCGTAGATGTTTTTCCAGCCGGTGCCGCGAACGCGCCGGATTTCCATTTCGTCGGACATCGTATCTCCCTTGCGCCCGCCGGAAGCGGGGCGCGAGATCAATGTAAAATTTCCGCTTGACTTTGTCGACACGTAAACGACAATAAATCTCAAGTCGACACAAAGCCGACAGAAAATCGGCCTCCGGCCGCAATCCCAGACAGGAGCCCCTCAATGAAACTCTCAGGCGTCATGCCCGCGCTCGTCACCCCCTTCGACGCCGACAACCGGGTCGATTTCAAGGCGCTGGAACGGCACATGACGGCGCTGCGCGCCGCCGGCGTCACCGGCTGGGTGCCGATGGGCTCGACCGGCGAATATTTCTCCATGTCGAACGCCGAGCGCGAGGACGTGCTGAAATTCGTCAAGGATTTCGCCAATGAGGGCGAGGCGCTGATCGCCGGCACCAACGCGCCGGCGACGCGCGAGGTGATCGAGAACACCATTCGGGCCAAGGAGATCGGCTACGACACGGTGCTGCTCGCCACGCCCTTCTACACCCGCCCGACGCAGGACGAGCTGCTCGCCCATTATCGCGCCGTGCTCGACGCCGCCGACGTCAACCTGGTGCTCTACAACTACCCGCCCAAGGACGGGATCGAGATTTCCTTCGAGCTGATGGACGCGCTGGCCGACGATCCGCGCGTGATCGGCATCAAGGAAAGCTCGGGCGTGCTGCAGCGCGCCGTCGACATCCACGCCCGCTACAAGGGCCGCATCGACCTGATCTCGGGTTCGGACGACATCGCGCTCGACTTCATGTTCTGGGGCGCCGATTGCTGGATCTGCGGCCCGGCCAACTGCATGGCTAAGGCCTGCGTCGATCTCGACCGCGCCTTCCGCTCCGGCGACCTCGCCGCTGCGCGCGAGAAGATGACCGTGCTCTACCGGGCCATGAACATCCTCGAAAGCGGCAAGTTCGTGCAGAAGATCAAATATGGCTGCGAATTGCAGGGCACGCCGGTCGGCCTGTGCCGCGCGCCGCTCGGCGAGTTGACCGAGCAGGAAAAGGCGGATTTCCGCGCCGCCGTCGCGCCGATCCTCAACTGACGGAGCCGCCCGCCGGCAGGGAGACGACCATGCGAAGCGAACTCTATATCGACGGTCAATTCGCGCCGGCCGCCAACGGCGCGACCTTCGACGTCGTCAACCCGGCGACCGAGGAAGTGACGGCCCGTGTGGCGGCCGCCGCCGCCGCGGATGTCGACAGGGCGGTGCGAGCCGCCCGCCGCGCTTTCGACACGGAAGGCTGGCCGCAGACCAGCGGCGCGGAGCGCGCCCGCTATCTGCGCGCCATCGCCGCCGGAATCCGCGCGCGGCAGGCCGAGATCGCCCGGCTCGAAGTGCTCGACAACGGCAAGCCTCTGCCCGAGGCCGACTGGGACATAGCGGACGCGGCCGGCTGCTTCGATTTCTACGCCGGGCTCGCGGAGCAGCTCGACGACAATCCGGCCGAGACGATCGCGCTCGCCGACGGGCGGTTCACCTCGAAAGCGGTGCGCGAGGCGGTCGGCGTCGCCGGCGCGATCATCCCGTGGAACTATCCGCTGCTGATGGCGGCGTGGAAGGTCGCTCCGGCGCTCGCCGCGGGCTGCACCATGGTGCTGAAGCCCTCGGAGCTGACGCCTCTGACGGCGCTGGAGCTGGGCGCGATCGCGAGCGAGGCGGGCCTGCCGCGCGGCGTGCTCAACATCGTGACCGGGCTCGGAGGCGAGGCGGGACAGGCGCTGGCCGACCATCCCGGCGTCGACAAGCTGGCCTTCACCGGCTCGGTTCCGACCGGCTCCAGGATCATGGCGGCGGCGGCGCGCGACATCAAGCGCGTCAGCCTCGAGCTTGGCGGCAAGTCGCCCTTCGTGGTGTTCGACGACGCCGATATCGAAAAGGCCGTCGAATGGATCATGTTCGGCATTTTCTGGAATCAGGGTCAGGTCTGCTCCGCTACCTCGCGTGTTCTGGTGCAGGAGGGGCTGTACGCGCCGCTGCTGGAACGCCTCGTGGAGGAAGCCGGCCGCATCCGCATCGGAAACGGCCTCGATGAAGGCGTGCTTTTAGGGCCGCTCGTCTCGAAAAGGCAGCATGAGCAGGTGACGGCCGCGATCGCGGCGGCGAAGGCGGCGGGCGCGACGATCGCCTGCGGCGGCGCGCGGCCGCAGGGCTTCGACAAGGGCTATTACCTGCAACCGACGGTGCTCACCGATGTCCCGCTCGACAGCGCGGCGTGGCGCGAGGAGATTTTCGGGCCTGTGGTCTGCGTGCGTCCTTTCGCGACGGAGGCGGAAGCGGTGGCGCTCGCCAACGATTCCCGCTTCGGCCTCGCCGCCGCCATCATGTCGAAGGACGACGCCCGCGCCGAGCGCGTGGCGGCGGCCTTCCGCGCCGGCATCGTCTGGATCAACTGCTCGCAGCCCACTTTCACCGAAGCGCCCTGGGGCGGCTACAAGCAGTCGGGCATCGGCCGCGAACTCGGCCGCTGGGGGCTGGAGAACTATCTGGAGACCAAGCAGATCACCCGCTACGCGAGCGACGAGCCGTGGGGCTGGTACATCAAATAGAGGCTGGAGCCATCATGAGCATGCCCCTCGAAGGTCAGGCGGTTCTCGTCACGGGAGCCTCCGGCGGCATCGGAGCCGCCATCGTCGAAAGATTGGCGGCGGAAGGCGCGCGGCCGGTCATCCATTACGGGCGCGACAAGGCGGGGGCGGAGGCGCTGCTGGCGCGGATCGGCGGGCGAGGCTGGGTCGTGCAGGCCGACCTGTCGGCGGCGCAAGGCGCGTTCGACCTCTGGCGCGCGGCCGTCGCCGCTGCGGGCCGCATCCACGCCGTCGTCAACAATGCCGGCATGCGCACCGAAATCGCCGTCGACGCCGCGCCGGACGACTGGCGGGCCGCATGGCAGCGGGAATTTCAGGTGAATTTCTTCGCCGCCGCCGATCTCTGCAAGGAGGCGATCGCGCATTTCAGGGCCAATGGCGGCGGGCGCATCGTCAACATGGCGAGCCGCGCCGGCCAGCGCGGCTATGCCGCCGAGGCCATGCCCTATGGCGCAAGCAAGGCGGCGCTGGTCAACCTCACCAAATCCATCGCCCGCTCCTTCGGCGCGGACGGCGTCACCGCCGTCGCCATCGCGCCCGGCTGGGTGCGGACGGACATGGCCGAGGATTTCATCGCGGCGCATGGCGAGCAGGCGGCGGTGGCGGATATCCCCATCGGCAGGATGGCCGCGCCGGCGGAGGTGGCCGAACTGGTCGCCTTCGTGCTGCGGCCCTCGCAGGCCTCGCTCAACGGCGCGACGCTCGACGTCAACGGCGGCAGCTATATCCGCTGAATTTTAGGGAGGATGGTCATCGTGAAACGGTTTGAAGACAAGGTGGCGGTGGTCACGGGCGCGGGCGGTGGCATCGGTTCGGCCATCGCCCGGCGTCTGGCGCGCGAAGGGGCGCTGGTGGTCGTGACCGACCTCAACGCGCAGGCCGCGAAGGACGTGGCCGATGGGATTATCGCCGAAGGCCACGCGGCGACGGCGATCCCCGCCGATATTTCCAGCCGCAACGCCTGCCACGAACTGATCGGCGAAGTCTTCGCGCTCAGGGGCCGCATCGACGTGCTGGTCAACAACGCCGGAATCAACCGGCGCGGCAATCTTCTGGCGCTGACGGAGGAGGACTGGGAGCTGAGCTTCGCGGTCAATCTCGATTCGATGTTTCATCTCTGCCGCGTCGCGCTGCCGCACATGATCGCGGCGGGCGGCGGGGCCATCGTCAACACGGCGTCGCAATGGGGGCTTTATCCCGCCCCGAACCATATCGCCTACAACACCACCAAGGCGGCCGTCGCCGCTTTCACGCAGAACCTCGCCCGCGACTACGCGCCCGACAAGGTGCGCGTCAACGCCGTCTGCCCCGGCGAGATCCACACGCCCATGCTGGAGGCCGGCGTGAAGCGCTCGGGCCGCACCATCGCCGATTTGGACAAGCTGGTGCCCTATGGCCGCATCGGCAAGCCGGACGAGGTGGCGGCGCTGGTCGCCTTCCTCGCCTCCGACGAGGCCCCCTTCATCTGCGGCTCGCTGGTGGAGATCACCGGCGCGCAGGCGGTGGCGTAGCGTCATGGCCGAGGCGCGCGAACCGGCGGTCCGCCTTTCCTTCAAGGAGCTGAAGGCGCTCTTGAAAAGCGTGTTCGAGCGCCACGGCGTCTCCGCTTCCGTCGCGGACATACTGGCCGACAACTGCGCCGCCTGCGAGCGCGACGGCTGCCACAGCCACGGCGTTTTCCGCATGCCGGGCTATGTCAAGACGCTGAAAAGCGGCTGGGTCGATGCCGAGGCCGTTCCCGCGCTTCAGCCGGTCGGGCCGTCTTTCCTGCGCGTTGACGCGCGCAACGGCTTCGCCCAGCCGGCGCTGGCCTTCGCGCGCGAAACCATCCGGCGCATGATCGACGAAACCGGGGTCGCCGTGGTGGCGATGCGCGATTCGCATCATTTCAGCGCCCTGTGGCCCGATCTGGAACCCTTCGCGCTGGACGGGGCCGTGGGGCTTACCATGGTCGCCGGCAGCCGGGTGGTGGTTCCGCCGGGCGGACGGCGCAGGGTGCTCGGCACCAATCCGATCGCCTTCGCCACGCCGGTCGCGGACGCGCCGCCGCTGATCTTCGACTTCGCGACGAGTTCCATGTCGCATGGCGACCTCACGCTCGCCATGGAGGCGGGCCGGACCGTGCCGCCCGGGACCGGCGTGGACGGAGAGGGCAGGCTGACGCAGGACCCTTCCGCCATCCATCGCGACGGCGGCATCCTGCCCTTCGGCGGCCACAAGGGCGCGGCGCTGTCGATGATGGTGGAGATATTGGCCTCCGCGCTCACGGGCGGACAGTTCTCGTCCGAGGTGGATTTCTCCGGCTTTCCCGGCGCGGAGACGCCTCGCACCGGCCAGTTGCTTTTGTTCGTCGATCCCACGCGTGGCGGCGGCGCCTCCTTCGGCGGCCGGGTCCGGGGCTTTCTCGAAAGCCTCCGGCAGGCCGGGCAGGAACGGCTGCCGTCGGAAAGACGATACCGGACGCGCGCTGCACATGAACGCGACGGCGTGCCTTTGTCCGCGCCGGTCTTGCGGTCGATCGAGGCCTTGGCGCGGGAATAACCGCGTCCGTTCTGAAAGGAGAAAACCCGAAATGGGCGGCTTGCGCTCCGCCGCCAGAGAAATGGGTTGACATTGTCGACATTAGAGCGACATAAAGCATGGTCGACATTTAAACGACAATCAACAGGCCTCAAGGCCGGACAATCGAGAGTGGAACCGCGCCCGCGCGTAAAAAAGGGAAGCCAGATGATCAGGAATTTGTTTCGTTACGCCCTCCTCGCACCGATCGCCGCCGCCGCCATCGCCGCCGCGCCGGCGTCCGCGCAGACCAAGGAAAGCTATTGGCAGAAGGTGCAGAAGGCCGGCGTGCTGCGCTGCGGCGCGGCCGTCTCGCCGCCGCTGACCATGCGCGATCCGGCCACCGGCCAGTGGTCGGGCGCCTTTTCCGAGCTGTGCAAGCAATGGGGCGACGCCCTCGGCGTGAAGACGGAATTCGTCGACACGACCTGGGACAACATCGTCGCCGGCCTCCAGGCCGGCAAGTGGGACATCTCCGAGGCGCTCAACCGCACGCCGACCCGCGCCATGGCGGTCAGCTTCTCCATCCCGGCGATGCCCTACCAGATCTCGCTCGCCTACAACAAGAACGACCCCAAGGTGCCGGCCGACTTCAAGTCCGTCGCCGATATCGACCAGCCGGGCATCACGCTGACGGTCATGTCCGGCACCGCGCAGGACAAGGCCATCTCCGCCGCGATCAAGAAGGCGACCATCCTGCGCCTGCCGGGCAACGACGAGACGCGCATGGCCATCATCTCCAAGCGCGCCGACATCCTGGTCGACCAGTCCGACACCAACATGCTGTTCGTGCAGGCCAATCCCGACTGGGCGACGCAGGTCATGCCGACCCCGGCCCTGACCAAGCAGGGCGTCGGCTTCGGCCTGCCCTACGACCTGTCCTACCAGGACATCGAGGCCTTTAACATCTTCATCCAGGAAAAGCTCGACACCGGCCAGATGGACGAACTGCTGCGCCAGTCCGTCGACCAGGTTCTCAAGGGAGCCAAGTGATACGGAGGCGGCCGGCCCCGCGGCCGGCCGCCTCCCTCATCCTTTCGAGCAACAGAAGGTCTTCGAGATGGCGCAGCCCGATGCAATGCCCCTGGTGAAGGTGGAGGGCCTTCACAAGAGTTACGGCCCCAATATTCAGGTCCTCCAGGGCCTGAACATCGAGATGAAGCCCGGCGAGCGGGTCGTTATCATCGGGCCGAGCGGTGGAGGAAAGAGTACGCTCCTGCGCGTGATGATGGGACTGGAGAAGATCGACAGCGGCTCCATCACCTTCGGCGGCAAGCCCTATATCTCCTCGCAGGGCGAGAACCACAAGACGCTCATCGACGTCAAGGTCCGCCGCTCCATCGGCATGGTGTTCCAGCATTACACGCTGTTCCCGCATCTCAACGTGATCGAAAACCTCATCCTCGCCCCGCGCAAGGTGCGCGGCGAGAGCAAGGCGCAGGCGACCGAGCGCGCCATGGCGCTGCTCACCCGCTTCGGCCTCGCCGCCAAGGCCAAGGCCTATCCGGCGCAACTTTCCGGCGGCCAGAAGCAGCGCGTGGCCATCGCCCGCGCGCTCATGCTCGACCCCAAGCTGATGCTGTTCGACGAGGTCACCTCGGCGCTCGATCCCGAGCTTGTCTCCGAGGTCGAGCATGTCATCCTGCAACTGGCGGGGCAGAACTTGCCTATGATGATCGTCACCCACGACATGTGGTTCGCCAAGCACATCGCCTCGCGGGTGATCTTCTGCGCGGGCGGCGTGGTCGTGGAGGACGGGCCGCCCGAGCAGGTCCTCGGCTCTCCCCGCGAGGAGCGCACCAAGGAATTCATCGATCGCGTGTTCCACATCGGGTAGGGCGGGTCCATGAACTACAATTTCGATTTCAGTTCCGTCTTCCGCAATATGGGGCCGCTATGGGAAGGGCTCGGCGTCACGCTGGAGCTGACGCTGGCGGCCAACGCCATCGGCCTCACCTGCGGCTTCGTGCTGGCCCTTCTGCTGATGAACCGCTTCGCGGTCGTCCGCATCCCGGCCATGCTGTTCGTGGAGTTCTTCCGCTGCACGCCCGCGATCGTGCAGATCGTCTGGTTCTTCTATTGCGTGCCGATGCTGTTCAACGTCTATCTCGGCTCGGTCACGATGGGCATATTGGCGCTGGGCTTCAACGTTACAGCCTTCAACGCCGAGGCCTACCGGGCGGCGATTCAGGCCGTGTCGCGCGAGCAGATCGACGCCGGCGTCGCGCTCGGCCTCAACCCTTGGCAACGCGTGCTCTATATCGTCCTGCCCACGGCGGTGCGCGCCTCGATCCCCGTCCTTCTCACCAACGGCATCGGCATCTTCCAGCAGAGCGCGCTGGTGGCCATCGTCGCGGTGCAGGACCTGATGTATCAGGGCAAGACCATGGCGACCGCGACCTATCGCCCGATCGAGACCTTCACGATCGTGGCGCTGATCTATTTCGCCGTCTCCTTCCCCGTGTCGCAAATCGTCGGCTGGCTCGAACGCCGCCGCGAAGTCATGATGAGTTGAGGACGCGCCATGCAGCTCAATTTCTCGGTTCTCCTCCGCTTTCAGGACGCCCTGCTGATCGGCCTGTGGACGACGGTCAAGATGACGCTTATCTGCGTCGCCATCGGCTGCTTGATCGGCTTTCTGGTCGGGCTCGCCCGCGCCTCCAACAGCATCCTCCTGCGCGGCGTCACCAGCCTCTATGTCGAGTTCTTCCGCGGCACGCCGGTTCTGGTGCAACTGTTCTGGATCTTCTTCTGCCTGCCGCTGTTCCTCGGCTTCGAACTGTCGAACATGGCTTCGGGCATCATCGCACTCAGCCTCTATATGGGCGCGATCACCAGCGAGACGTTCCGCGCCTCGCTGAAGACGGTCGGCCGCGAGCAATACGACGCCTGCGTGGCGCTCGGCCTGCCGAAATGGACGCAGGTCACCAGCGTCGTCCTGCCGCAGGCCGTGCTGCGCGCGGCGCCGACGCTTTTGTCCAACTGCGTCAGCCTGTTCAAGGAAAGCGCGCTGGTCTCGGCGGTCGGCATGTCGGACCTGATGTTCGTGGGCCAGAACATCTCCAACACCACCGCAAGGCCGATCGAGGTGCTGACCGTGGTGGCGCTGATCTATTTCGTCATCGCCTTCCCGCTCACCCGCGCCGTGACGCGCATCGAGCAGCGGGTGCTGAAAGCGCTATCCGTCTAATCCGCCGCGGCGTAAGAAGGGCCGGGCGAGCAAGGAAACATCATGAAATTCGGCAATGAACTCGAACTGCTGCTGGTGCATTCGCAAGGGGAGATCGGCAAGGTCATCGTCGGCGGCGCGCCCGAGATCCCCGGCGCCACGGCGCTCGAGAAGATGAACCACATCAACACGGTCGACGACAGCCTGCGCCGCTTCGTGACCTTCGAGCCGCGCGCCAACGTCGCCATGTCGGCGAACCTCTTGCTCGCCCCGACGCGGCCCGACGCCGACGCCGGCTTCATCGTTCTGCAGGCCGATCGGGCCCACGCCATGTCGGGCAGCAACTGCATGTGCGTGGTGACGGCGCTGGTCGAGAGCGGCCGGGTGAAGATGGTCGAGCCGGAAACCGTGGTCCGTCTCGACACGCCGGCCGGCCTCATCACCGCGCGGGCGCAATGCGCGGGAGGGCGGGTGCTGTCGGTCAGCCTCGACAACGTGCCCTGTTTCGTCGAGGCGCTGGACAAGGAGATCGTCACGCCGAAATGGGGAACGATCCGCGCCGACATCGCCTTCGGCGGCGTCTATTACGCCCTGGTCGACGTCGACCAGATCGGGCTCACCATTACGCCCAACTACGCCCGCGAACTGGCCGAGGCGGGCATCGAGCTGAAGCGCCTCATCGGCGAGCAGGTCCCGGTCAGGCACCCCGAACTCGAAGGCATCGACGAACTCGCCTATGTGATGTTCCGCAGCGCCGAGCCGGACGGCGCCATCAGGACCTGCACCACGCTGAAGCCCGGCCGCGTCGACCGCTCGCCCTGCGGCACCGGCAGCTCGGCCAATCTGGCGAGCCTGCACGCGCGCGGGCTGGTCAAGCCGGGCGACAAGCGCGTCTCGCGCTCCATCATCGGCGGCGAGTTCACCGCCGAGGCCATCGGCGAAACGACCGTGGGCGGCAAGCCGGCCATCCTGCCGCGCATCACCGGCGCCGCGTGGATCTACGGCCGCGAATTCCTGCGCATGGACGCGCAGGACCCGTTCCCGTCGGGCTTCGCCTTGTCGGACAGCTGGGGCCCGCAGGTCGACCAGCTCGGCTGAGGCTCACGCCCCCGCCGGCGCGCTTTCGTAGCGCACCGACAGCGTGGCGCTGAGGTTGCGGTCGAGGAACTCCATGAAACGGCCCTTGAACTGCGCGGCGTGCAGATGCGCGCAATGCTCGGCCTTGTCGAGGTCCTGCGCCTCGATGGCCTCGGCCATGGTCGTGTGGTCGGCGGCGATCTGCGCCACCGTCAGGTTCGGCTCCAGCGACTGGTATTTATAGTGGAAGAACAGGAGCCGCCGGCCTTCCTGCAGCAGCCTGCGGTAGGAATCGCTGAAATAGGCGTTGCCGCTCGCCGCGGCGATGGTCATGTGGAACTCGAAATTCTTCTCGATCAGCGGGATGCTGTCGCCCGAGCGGAGCGTCTTCTCCGCCTCGTCCTCATAGGCCTTCTGCGCCGCGACGATCCGCTTCAGGTCCGCCGCCGTGCGGTTCTGCGCCGCGAGCCGCGTGACGACGCGCTGCAGCAGGTCGAGCGCGTCGAGGAATTCCGGCATGCGGTCGAACTCCATCGGCGCGACGACGGTGCTGCGATTGGCCAGGATCACCACCAGGCCTTCCCCCGACAGCCGCACCAGCGCCTCACGGATCGGCGAGCGCGACAGGCCGAAGCGCTCGCTCAGGCCCTGCTCGTCCAGCGGCGCGCCGGGCGCGATCTGCACGCGCAGGATCTCGTCCCGAAGCGCCTGATAGACCCTCGCGCTGCCCGTCTCCTTGGTCGCGCCGCGGCCGTTCGCCGTGATCGTTTCCTGCATTGCATCCCCTTATGGACGGGGCCGATCCGAAACCGGCCCGATGAATTGCGTCTTCCGCCCGCGCGTCACAGCTTGATCGCCGCGCTCACATTGCGGTTCAGGAACTGGATGAAGCGGCCCTTGAACTGGACGGCGTGCTCGTGCGCGACCTTCTCGGCGCGCTCGCTGTCGCGCAGCTTGATCGCCTCGACCATCTCGTGATGGCCGGAGCCCAGCTTCTCGACGCTCATCTCGGGGTCGAGCCGCTGGAACTCGAAATGGAAATGCAGCAGACGGCGGCCGTCATTGAGCACGCGGCTGTAGAAATTGGTGAAGAAGCGGTTCTTCCCCGCCCGCGCCACGCTCATGTGGAATTCGTAATTGGTGTCGATCATGGGGATGGAATCCCCCGTCTCGAGGCTGAGCCGCGCCCCGTCCTCATAGGCGATCTTGGCCGCGACGATCGCCTCCAGGTCGGCCTCGGTGCGGTACATGGCGGCGGAGCGGGTGGTCACGCGCTGGAACAGGTCGAGCGCGTCGAGGAATTCCGGCACCGTCTGCAGGTCGAGCGGCGCCACCACCGTGCTGCGGTTCGGCAGGATATGGACCAGCCCCTCGCCGGAGAGCCGCACCAGCGCCTCGCGGATCGGCGAGCGCGACAAGCCGAAGCGTTCGCTCAGCCCGACCTCGTCGAGCGGCGCGCCCGGAGCCAGCGCCACGCGCAATATGTCCTGGCGCAGTTGCGCATAGACCTTGGCGCTGCCCGTCTCCTTGCCCTGGACCGAATCGTTTCTGCCTGCCTGGCCCATTCTCTTTCCTTTGCCGCCGCGTTGCGTACACCTTCTTTCGCGGCGGCGAATTGTCAAGATCGGACCGAAGGTTTGTCCGCCTAGACGAGATAGCCCTCTGCGTAGGGCTCCGCGTCGTCGATGAAATGCGTCGAAAGCCCGGTGATGAAGGCGCAGCCCTCGACGCTGGGGATGACGGCGGGAAGGCCGCTTTGCAGCGCGACATGGCGCTCGACCCGGCCCTTGAAGGACGAGCCGATCAGGCTTTCATGCACGAAGACGTCGCCGACCGCCTGCTCGCCGCGCGCGGCGCGCAGCGCCACGCGGGCCGAGGTGCCGGTGCCGCAGGGCGAGCGGTCGATGATCTTGGGCGTGGCGATCACCACCGCGCCGGCGTCCCCGCCCGCCCGCGCCGCGCCGCACCACATGGTGTGATGCGCGCCGCGGATGGCCGGATTGTCGGGATGCACCACGTCGATCACCTCCGGCAGCAGCTTCACCAGCGTCTGCGCCATGCGGCGCAGCTCCTCCGGCGCGTAGTCGGCATAATCGCGATAGTTCGGCTGGCTCTCGACGATGGGGTAGAAATTGCCGCCATAGGCGATGTCGAAGACGATGCGGCCGAGATCGGGATGGTCCAGCTCGACGCCCTTCGCCAGCACGAAGGAGGGCACGTTGCTGAAGCGCACGCCGGTCACCCGGTCGCCCTTCTGCTCGTATTTCGCCTCGACCACGCCGGCCGGCGTGTCGAGCCGCACGGTCCCCGGCGTCGCCGGCGCGACCAGGCCGCGCTCGATGACGAAGGTCACCAGCCCGATCGTGGCGTGGCCGCACATGGGGATGCAGCCCGAGGTCTCGAGATAGAGCACGCCCGTGTCGCAATCCTCGCGCGTCGAGGGGACCAGCATTGCGCCCGACATCATCTCGTGCCCGCGCGGCTCGCACATCAGGCCGCTTCTGATCCAGTCGTGGCGGGCGATGAAGTCCAGGCGGCGATCGCTTTGCGTCGCGCCGACGAGGTCGGGCTGGCCGGAAACGATCAGGCGCACCGGCATGCCGGCGGTGTGTCCTTCGATGCAGTCGAATTGATGGCGGGTCATGGTTGTCTCATGGATGAAGCGTGGGGTCGGGCGCGGATCGAATAGCGGCGTCGATGCGCCTTTTGACATTCTAGACTTAATGTCGTTTATATGTCGACATCATAAATCGCATCGACGCCGGAATCTGGAAATTATCCGCCGCCAGCGCGAAACCGCTTGACACGTCAAGTTTGTCGACATTAGATCGACCAAATAAAGACAATCGGAGGGCGAGCCAATGCCGCAGAACGAGGGCCTCGGAAGCGGGGTCGTGGAAACCAATCCTCTCGTCGTCGTCACCGGCGGCGCCAGCGGCATCGGCGAGGCCACGGCGCGCCGTTTCGCGGCGGCCGGCTGGCGCGTGGTCATCGCGGACGTCAACGCCGCGCGCGGCGCTGCGGTGGCGGCCGAATTGTCGGCGGATTTCCACGTCCTCGACGTGGCCGACGAGGCCGCGGTCGAAGCCTTCGCCAAGACGGTCGAGGCCGCGCACGGCCCCGTCGCGGCGCTGATCAATTCCGGCGGCGTGTTGCAGAACGCCGTCCGCGTCACCCAGATGCCGGTCGCCGATTTCGACCGCATCATCGACGTCAACCTGCGCGGCAGCCTGCTCGCCGGCCGCGTCTTCGGCGAGCGGATGGCGCAAGCCGGTGGCGGCGTCATCGTCAACCTGTGCTCGCTGACCTCGTTCCAGGCCACGCCGCAGGTCGCCTATGCGATGAGCAAGGCGGGCGTCAAAATGCTGACCGAGATCATGGCCGCCGAGCTCGGCCCGCGCGGCGTGCGCGTCAACGCGGTCGCGCCCGGCTACACGCTGACCCCGGCCATGAAGCAGCGCATCGAGAGCGGCGAGCGCGACCCCGCCGCCGTCATCGCCAAGTCGGCGCTGCGCCGCTTCGTCGAGCCGTCGGAAGTGGCGGACGCCATCTACTTCCTCTGCTCGCCCGCCGCCGCCGCCATCACCGGCGTCACCCTGCCGGTCGATTGCGGCTGGCTGGTCTATTCCGTCTACAGCGCCGCCGCCGCGCAGCCCGCCTGAACGCCCGACAACCCGCACACTGGGAGAGAACATCATGCCCGTCATCCGCGTCGAAATGCTGGCTGGCCGCAGCCGGGAGCAGAAGAAGGAGCTCGCGGCGGCTTTCACGCGCGAGATGGCGCGCATCGCCCGATGCGGCCCCGAGGCGGTGCAGGTCGTCTTCGTCGAGGTGGAGAAGCAGGACTGGGCCGTCGGCGGCGTGCTCAACGACGAGCGGACCTGACCACGACAATCCGCGACGCGCCGGCCGAAGGCCGCGACGCGCCGTTTTTTCCGACAACGCGCCGCGGCGCAGGAGGCCAAAGATGAAGAACGCACGCATCGGCGTGGATATCGGCGGGACTTTCACCGATCTGGTCCTGTTCGGCGACGGCGGGGAAACCTTTTTCACCAAGGTCGCGTCCACGCCGGCCAAGCCGGAGCAGGCGGTCCTGACCGGCGTCCGCCAGATCACCGAGACGGCGGGGCTGGACGTGGGCAAGGTGGTGGAGGTGGTCCACGGCACCACCGTCGGCTCCAACACGCTGCTGCAGAAAGTGGGCGCCAAAACCGGCCTCATCACCACCAAGGGCTTCCGCGACGTGCTGGAGATCGGCCGCGTGCGCACGCCGACCATGTTCGACCTGAGCTGGGAAAAGGCGGTTCCGCTCATCGCGCGCCGCTACCGCATGGAGGTGGACGAGCGCTCCACCGCCGACGGCCGCATCCTCAAGGCGCTGGACGAGGCCGAGATCGTCGAGATCGGCCGCTTCTTCGAAAGCGAGGGCGTCGAATCCGTCGCCATCTGCTTCATCAACTCCTACCGCAACCCGGAGAACGAGGCGCGCGCGCAGGAGCTGATGCGCAAGCATTTCCCCAATATCTGGGTCACGGCCTCCGTCTCGGTGCTGCCGGAAATCCGCGAATACGAGCGCACCTCCACCACGGCGGTCAACGCCTATGTGCTGCCGTCGCTGCGCGCCTATTTCGAGCGGCTGGAGAACGGCCTGCGCGAGATCGGCGTCTCCGCGCCGCTTCTGATCAGCAATTCCAACGGCGGCCTGTCGAGCGCCCGCATGGCGCAGGAAAAGCCGGTCTTCTTCATCTCGTCCGGCCGCTCCGCCGGCGTGGTCGGCGCCGGCCGCCTCGGCGAGGCGATGGGCGAGAAAGACCTCGTCGTCTTCGACATGGGCGGCACCACCGCCTCCGCCTCGCTGATCCACAAGGGCGAATTGTCCCGCGCCAACGAGTACGAGTTCCGCGCCGGCATCTCGACGCCGAGCCGCTTCATCAAGGCCGGCGGCTACCTGATGCGCGTGCCGACCGTCGACGTGGCCGAGGTCGGCAGCGGCGCCGGCTCCATCGCCCGCATCGACGAGGGCGGCCTGATGCATGTCGGCCCCTTGTCCGCCGGCGCCGATCCCGGCCCGGTCTGTTACGGCATCGGCGGCGACGCGCCCACCGTCACCGACGCCAATGTCGTGCTCGGCTTCCTGCCGGCGGCGCTCGCCGGCGGCTCGATGAAGCTCGACGTCGACGGCGCGCGCGCCGCCATCAAGCGCGACCTCGCCGATCCGCTCAAGCTGTCGGTCGAGGACGCCGCCTTCGGCGTGCGCGAAGTGGTCAACATCAACATGGCCCGCACCATCAAGGCGGTGACGGTGGAGCGCGGCGTCGACCCGCGCGACTTCGCCATCCTCGCCTTCGGCGGCTCCGGCCCCGTCCACGCCTGCGACCTCGCCCGCACGCTGGGCATCACGCGCGTCATCTTCCCCCGCTCGCCCGGCGTCTTCACCGCCACCGGCATGCTGGCGGCAAAGGTGGAGCGCTATTTCCTGCGCAGCATGAACGGCATGCTGGACCAGCTTCCCGTGGCCGAGGTCAACGCGCTGCTGCGCGAGATGCGCGCCGAGGCCATCGCCTCGCTGGCCGAGGAAGGCTACGCCGAGGACCAGGTCGAATGCGGCTTCGAGGCCGACCTGCGCTTCAAGGGCCAGGATTTCGAGCTGCCCATCGCCCTGCCGGAGACCGTCACCGAGGACGCCCGCGCCACGCTGCGCGCCGCCTTCCGCGAGGCCTACAAGGGCATCTACGGCTACGCCTCCGACGACGGCGTCGAGATCGTCAACATCCGCCTCAACGCCAGCGGAAACGGCGAGGGCAGGCTCACCTTCCGCGCCCAGGCGCCGGAGGACGCGCCGGCCGAGGTCGCAACCCGCAAGGTCTATTTCTCCCGCGCCGACGGCTGGGTCGACACGCCGATCCACGAGCGCGCCACGTTCAAGGGGGGTGCTGCCGGACCGCTGATCATCCAAAGCCCGGACACCACCATCGTCATCCCGCCGCGCGCCACGGCCGATCTCGACGCCTTCGGCAACGTCGTCGCCACGCTGGCCTGATTTTTGGGGAAGGAACAGTTTCATGGCTCAAAGACACAACGATCCGATCACCTTCGCCGTCATCAAGAACGCGCTCGACACCATCGTCGACGACATGGCCTTCGCGGTGATGCGCACCGCGCGCTCGCCCATCGTGCGCGACGTGCTCGACTATTCCGTCACGCTCTGCGACCGCCACGGCCGCATCCTGTCGCAGGCCAAGACCGTCGCTTTGCATCTGGGCGCGGTGCCCGACGCCATGGAAGTGATCATGGCGCGCTACGCCGACGATCTCGCGCCGGGCGACGTCATCATCTTCAACGACCCCTATGAGGGCGGCATGCACCTGCCGGACATTTTCATGATCCGGCCCATCTTTCATGCCGGGGCGCTGCAGGGCTTTTCGGTCGTCATCGCCCATCATTGCGACGTCGGCGGCCGCGTGCCGGGCTCGAACGCCGCCGATTCCACCGAGATCTTCCAGGAAGGCCTGCGCATCGCGCCGATGAAGCTCTACGACAAGGGCGTGCGCAACGAGACGCTGATCCGCATCATCTCCAAGAACGTGCGCCTGCCGGAGCTGGTGCTGGGCGACCTGGAGGCGCAGTTCGCCACCTGCAATCTCGGCGAGCGCGAGCTTCTGCGCCTCATCGACCGTTACGGCGCGGAAGAGCTCGACGGCTATTTCGAGGACCTGATCGACTATGGCGAGCAGCTCACCCGCGCCGCCATCCGCGCCTGGCCGGACGGCGATTATCATTTCGAGGACTATATCGACGGCGACGGCTTCTCCACCGACGCCATCCCCATCAAGGTCAAGCTCACGGTCAAGGGCGACCATCTCTATGTCGATTTCGCCGGCTCCTCGCCGCAGGTGAAGGGCGCGATCAACTCGACGCTGTCCTTCGTCAAGTCGTCGACCTATCTGTCGGTGCGCTGCGCGCTCGACGAGGAGGTGCCGAACAACGCCGGCGTCTATCGCTGCATCACCATTTCCGCGCCGGAAGGCTCGATCCTCAACCCGCACATGCCGGCGGCGGTGGCGGCGCGCGCGCTCACCGGCTATCGCGTCGTCGACACGGTGCTGGGCGCGCTGTCGCAGATCGCGCCGAAGAAGGTGATGGCGGCGGGCGAGGGCGGCAATACGGTGCTGGCCTTCGGCGGCTGGGACAAGGAGACGCGCGAGCCCTTCGTGCTGGTCGACATGATCAACGGCGCCTGGGGCGGCCGCTGGAACAAGGACGGCGTGGAAGGCGTGACCAACCCGTCGCAGAACATGTCCAATCTGCCGGTGGAGACGCTGGAGGTGCGCTATCCGATGATGATGGACGAATACAGCCTCCGGCCCGATTCCTGCGGCGCGGGCGAATATCGCGGCGGCCTCGGCCTGATCCGGCAATATAGGCTTCTGGCGGAGGAGGCGGTGCTGCAGATCCGCGCCGACCGCCACGACCATCCGCCCTACGGCCTCTTCGGCGGCAAGCCGGCCGCGCCTTGCGTCAACATCCTCGATCCCGAGGGCGAGAACGTCGTCCTTCCGGCCAAGATCACCCGCACCATCGGCCGCGACGTGGTCGTGCGCCACGAGCAGGCCGGCGGCGGCGGCTACGGCGACCCGCTCAAGCGCGCGCTCGACCGCATCCAGGCCGATCTCGACGACGGCAAGATCACGCCCGCCTATGCGGAGCGGAACCACGGCGTCGTCTTCGCCGCCGACGGCCGCACCGTCGACCGCGCCGCCACCGAGGCGCGCCGGGCGCGGGAGGTCGCGGCATGACCCGATACGATCTCAGCCGTTTCGCCATCAACCAGATCACCACGCCGAAATGGTCGATGCCGCAGGCGATCGACGGCTACGCCCGCCACGGCGTGAAGGGCATCGCGGTCTGGCGTCATTTTCTCGACGATTACGGCGTCGAGGCGACCGTCAAACATCTGCGCGACGCCGGCATGTGGGTGGCCTCGCTCTGCACCAGCGCCTGGGTCAACGAGACCGATCCGGCGCTCTACCGCAAGGCCATCGAGGAGAACCGCCGCATTATCGACCAGGCCGCCGCCATCGGCGCGCCCTGCGTGGTGATGGTGGTGGGCGGCCTGCCCAAGGGCGACCGCGACTTGCCCGCGCAGCGACGGCGCATCCACGACGCGCTGGCGGAGCTCGCCCCCTACGCCGCCGGCGCGGGCGTCAAGCTCGGCCTGGAGCCGCTGCATCCCATGTATTGCGGCGACCGCAGCGCGCTCAATCTCATCACGGACGCCAACGACCTGATCGACGAGCTGGGCGACGCGGCGACGAGCCTGGTGCCTGACGTCTATCATTGCTGGTGGGACCCGGCCTTCGAGCGCGAGCTGCGCCGCGCCGGCAAGGACCGCATCACCACCTTCCATTATTGCGACTGGCTGGTGCCGACCCGCAACCTGCGCGACCGCGGCATGGTCGGCGACGGGGTGGTCGATTTCCCGACCATCCGCGGCTGGCTCGACGACATCGGCTATGAGGGCCCGTTCGAGCTGGAGATCTTTTCCGAGCTGGACTGGTGGGAGCGCGATCCCGACGAGACGGTGCGCATCGCGGTGGAGCGCTGTGGCCCCTATGTCGGGCCGCTCAAGGCTTCGCCCGCGCGGCCTCGCTCAGATGGCTGACCAGGATCGAGCCCTCGCGTTCGTTATGGGCGGCGGCGGCGTCCACCGCCGCCTGCTCGTCACCGCGCAGCAGCGCGTCGACGATCGGCACATGCTGCGCGATGATGTCGTCCGGCGTCTGCACCAGCCCGTCGCTCGACTTGATGTAGATGTGGATCTGGTGCTCGATCAGCGAATATTGCTCGATCAGCCGGCCGTGCCGCGACAGCGCCACGATGGCGCGGTGCAGGTTCATGTCCTCGAGCGCGATGCGGTCCTTGCCGCCCTCGGCGCAGGCCGCCTCAAGCCGCGCGAAGGCCGCCTCCAGCGCGCCGCGCGCCTCCCGCGAGGCGTCCTCGCGCACGCGCCGCGCCACCAGCCGGCTCGCCAGCGCCTCCAGGCTCGCCCGCAGCGTGTAAAGCTCCCAGGCGTCGTGGGGGTTGAGCGTCATCACCGTCCAGCCCGTATAGGGCACCTGGACCAGAAGCCCTTCCTGCACAAGCTGGTGGAAGGCGGTGCGGATCGTGCCGCGCGACACGCCCACCTGCTCGGCCACCTGGATCTCCGTCAGCCGCGCGCCCAGCGGAATGTCGCCGGCGATGATCGCCTCGCGCAGACGGTCGGCGGCCTGCGCCTCGGCGCTGCGCTTTTCGACTTTCTTGATGGTGATGGGCGAGGTGGTGTCCATGGTCAGGCCGATAGCAGATTGCGCGCACATTGTCGAACCGGAGCGGCCGGCGGAAGACGGCCCGCCGCGAGCGGCGGGCCGTGTCGGTCACTTACCGATTTCGACCGGAGCATAGGCTCCGTCGGCGCCCTTCGTCCACTTGTAGAAGACGAATTCCGGCCGCGTCAGGTCGCCCTTGGCGTCGAAGCTCAAATCGCCGATGACGGTGGAGAACGGCCCGTCCTTCTTGATGACGTCGGCGATCTTCTCGCCCTCGGTGGTCTTGCCCTTGGCGATGGCCTGGGCGAGGATCTGCATCGAGGCGTAGGAATAGAGCGTGTAGCCCTCCGGCTCGAAGCCGGCGGCGCGGAACTTCTCCACCACCGCCTTGCCGGCCGGGTTCTTGCGCGGGTCGGAGGCGAAGGTCATCAGCACGCCCTCGACCGAATCGCCGGCGATGGAGGCGAGCTCGTTGGAGTTGATCCCGTCGCCCGACATCAGCACGGCGTCGAGGCCGATATCCTTCATCTGCCGTTTGATCAGGCCCGCCTCGGTGTGATAGCCGCCGAAATAGATCAGCGTCACGCCGGCGGCCTTCATCTTGGAGATCAGCGCCGAATAGTCCTTCTCGCCCGGCGTGATGCCCTCGTAGATCACTTCCTTGAGCCCGGCGGCGTTGAGCGCCTTCTGCGTCTCGTTGGCGAGGCCCTGGCCGTAGGGCTGCTTGTCGTGGACGATGGCGATCTTGGCGTCCTTGAAATGGTCGACGATGTATTTGGCCGCGATCTGGCCCTGCTGGTCGTCGCGGCCGTTGGCGCGGATGGTGTTCCACAGGCCGCGCTCCGTATAGACCGGATTGGTCGAGGCGGGCGTGATCTCCAATATGCCGTTTTCGGCGTAGACCTCCGAGGCGGGGATCGAGATGCCGGAATTATAGTGCCCGATCACGAATTGCACGCCGTCGGCCACGAATTTGTTGGCGATGGAGATGCCCTGCTTGGGATCGGCCACGTCGTCGCCCAGCTCGACCTTGATCTTCTCGCCGTTGACGCCGCCGGCGGCGTTGATGTCGGCCGCCGCCTGCTCGGCGCCTTTCTGCAATTGCAGGCCGAACACCGCGTTCGGCCCGGTCAGCGGCGCGCCGACGCCGACCAGGATGTCGGCATAGGCCGCCTGCTGTAGCGCCATCAGGGCCGCCACGCCGGCGGCCAGCTTGAAATAAGTTCTCATTCGTTTCTCCCGGTTGACGGACATTCCCGTTGCGTCGCCATGCGGCCGCGTCCGCGTTCGATGACGGCATGGCTGTTTGGCCGCGCGGCCGGCTGGCCGTACGGCGCCATCGAAATAGCATCCTCTTCATAATCCATCAATTGATTGTTTGACAATCGACAATCGATGGTTCATTTACAATAACGGCTTCCATCCGCCCGACCACCGAGTGTCAGACATGAAGAAAATCAGAAATTCCGAGGAAATTCTCGCTGAGGGCGACGTCGCCTCGCGGCGCGTCGTGCTGGAGATCGCCGACCGCACGCTGGACCGGCTCGATAGTTATCGCCGCATCCGCTCCATCATGCGGCTCGAAGGCGACACGCTGCATATCGGGACGCGCTCCTGGGACCTTGCGAAGAAGCGCCATATCTACCTCTTCGGCGCCGGCAAGGCCTGCAACCACATGGCGATGGCGGTGGACCACGTGCTGGGCGACCGGCTGACGCGCGGGATCGCCATCGTCAAGATCTCCGAGGAGACCGACCGCTTCAACCGGACCGAGGTCTATGTCGGCGGTCATCCGCTGCCCAACGAGGAAGGCTTTCGCGCCTCGAAGAAGATCATCGAGATCATCGACCAGGCCGGGCCGGACGACCTCTTCATCGGCGTGATCAGTGGCGGCAGCTCGGCGCTGATGTCCTGCCCCATCGACGGGATCACGCTCCAGGACGAGATCGACGCGACCGACGTGCTGCTCAAATCCGGCGCCGGCATCTACGAGATCAACGCCGTCCGCCGCCACATCTCCGCGCTCAACGGCGGCATGCTGGCCAAGCGCATCGAGGACATCGGCGCGGAGCTGATCGGCATCGGCATCAGCGACGCGGTCGGCTCGCCCGCCACCGGCGACATCGCCGTTCCTTATGCGGCTTACAAGAGCACGCCCATCGGCCCCGACGCGACCACGCTGGACGACGCCCGCGCGACGATCGTCAATTTCGGCGTCGCCGACCGCCTGCCCAAAAGCGTGGTCGATTACCTGATGAACGCCGGGCCGGACAAGGAGACGCCGAAGGCCTTCCCGCAGAACACCTATTTCCTCCTCAACACGCTGCCGGATTCCTGCATCTACGCCAAGGAGATATGCGAGGAGATGGGCGTTCCGGCCATGATCGTCTCCTCCTTCCTCGAAGGCGAGAGCCGCGACGCCGGCACCTTCTTCGCCTCCATGGCGCGCGAGATCCAGACCTACGGCAACCCGATCAAGCCGCCCTGCGTGCTGCTGAGCTCGGGCGAGGTCACGACGCAGATCCTCGACAACAGCGTCATCCGCGGCCATGGCGGGCCGGGGCAGGAAATGGCGGTGAGCTTCGCCATAACCGCCGCCAAGACCAAGGGCGCCTGCCTGCTCTCCATCGACAGCGAGGGCACCGACGGCACCGCCAAGGTGGCGGGCGGCGTCACCGATTCGCAGAGCTTCAAGGCCGCCGCCGCCAAGGGCGTCAATCTCTACCAGTCCTTGCGCGAGCATAGCTGCTTCGAGGCGCTGGACGCCATCGGCGGGGCCGTCTTCACCGGCAACACCGGCACCAATCTGTGCGACCTCAACATCGTCTACATCCCCGACCCGAAGGACGTTCACTGACATGGAACACAGGGAAGACCGGATCGCATCCGTCCGCGCGCAGCAGATCATCGACTGCAAGTGCCGCCCCGCCGTCGAGGTGGAAATCCGCACCGAAGGCGGCGCGATCGGACGCGGGGCCGCGCCCACCGGCACCTCGGTCGGCATGCACGAGGCCTTCGTGCTGCGCGACGGCGACCCGTCCACCTATAAGGGCCTTAGCGTCCACAAGGCCGTCGCCATCGCCGAGGAGGTCATCGGCCCGGCGCTGGTCGGCATGAACGTCTTCGACCAGCGCGCCATCGACGAGAAGATGATCGCGCTGGACGGAACGCCCGACAAGAGCAGGCTGGGCGGCAACACCATCTATTCCGTCTCCATCGCCGCCTTCCGCGCCGCGGCCGACGCGCGCCGCATCCCGCTCTACAACCACATCGCCGGCGGCGAGATCGGGACCGTCCCGGTTCCCTGCTTCAACGTCGTCAATGGCGGGCGCTACGAGGGGCTGACGCAGCCCTTCAACGAATTCCTCATCGTGCCTTACGGGACCGACAGCGTGGATTTCGCCGTCGAAATGGCGGTGACCGTGTTCCAGAAACTGGGCGAGGTGCTGGCGAAGCATCTGGGCCACAAGCCGCAGGTGGCGAGTTCCTACGGCTACGCCGCGCCCTCGGAAGACCCGGCGGAAATCCTCGCCTTGATGCGCGAGGCCGTCGACCAGTGCGGCTATACGGGCCGCATCGGCTTCGCGCTCGATTGCGCCTCCAGCGAAATGTACGACAAGGAGACCGCCACCTATCTGCTGAAAGGCGAGCGGGTCACTTCGGACGAACTGATCGCCTATGCGAAGGAATTGACGGAACGCTTCGACATGGTCTTCATCGAGGACCTGCTCGACGAGAACGACTGGGACGGCTACAGCAAGGCGGTGCGCGAATTGACCCGCACCATCGTGCTCGGCGACGACCTGACCGTCACCAACGCGGCGCTGCTGAAGAAGGCCTATGACACCCGCGCCGTGGACGGCTTCATCCTCAAGCCCAACCAGGTCGGCACCATCACCGAGGCCATGGACGCCTACCGCTTCGCCGCCGACCACGGCATGATCGCCGTGCCCTCGGGCCGCTCCGGCGGGGTGGTGGACGACGTGGTGATGGATTTCTCCGTCGGCCTCCAGGTCCCGTTCCAGAAGAACGGCGCGCCGCGCTCGGGCGAACGCATCGAAAAGCTCAATTTCCTCATGCGCGCCAATGCGCGCAGCGCGGGCTGCCGCCTCTACGACATCTCGCCGCTTCTCAAATTCTGACCGACAAGACAACATCCACAGAGGTGAACGCCATGTATCCCCGGATCGACTTTCTCTATCTCTCCGAGCCCGACATGATCGCCGCCGGCGTGCTCGACGCCGCGCGCTGCGTCGAGGTCTGCGAGGAGACCTTCAGCCTGCTCGGCAAGGGCGACTATCTGATGGGCGGCGCCAATCACAACAGCCACGGCCTCAACATCGTCTTCCCCAAGGAGACGAAGTTCCCCAACATGCCGGTCGCCGGCCCCGACCGTCGCTTCGCCGCCATGCCGGGCTATCTCGGCGGCCGTTTCGACGTCTGCGGCAACAAATGGTACGGCTCCAACCACGCCAACGCCGAAAAGGGCCTGCCGCGCTCGATCCTGACCATGATGCTCAACGACAAGGACACCGGCGCGCCGCTGGGCCTGATGTCGGCCAATCTCCTGAGCGCCGCGCGCACCGGCGGCGTGCCGGGCGTGGCCGCCAAGCATCTCGCCAACAAGGACGCCAAAGTGGTGTCCGTCGTCGGCTGCGGCCCGATCAACAAGGCCTGCTTCACCGCGATCATGACGCAGCTCGGCGCGGTCGAGAAGGTGGTCTGCTTCGACCTCTTCCTCGACAAGGCGAAGGAGTTCGCGGGCTGGGTCCACGCCGAATACGGCGTCGAGGCGGTCGGCGTCGACGACACCGAGGCGGGCTTCCGCGACGTGGACGTAGTCACCGTCGCCGCCTCGCGCCTCAAGCCGCTGCATTTCAAGGACGAGTGGATCAAGGAAGGCGCGACCATTCTCGTCTCCGGCCCCTTCAACACCGACGAATCCTTCCTGACCAGCGCCAAGATCGTCTATGATCACACCGCCCTGCAGGAGGCCTATGTCGAGGACGCCGTCGCTTCCGGCAACAAGGAAGCCTATTACGCCGGCGTCATCGGCGGCCCGTTCTTCCGCCTCATCGACGCGGGCAAGCTGCCGGCCCTGAAGGATTCGACCGGCCTCGGCGACGTGGTCAACGGCGAGAAGCCCGGCCGCGAGAACGCCAGGGAGCGCGTGATCTTCATCGCCTGCGGCATGGCGGTCTTCGACATCAGCTGGGGCTTCGACCTGTTGCAGAACGCAAAGGCGAAGGGCGTCGGCCAGTCGCTGAACCTGTGGGAGAAGCCGAGCCAGGGCTGATCCGCCCGTCCGGCCTTCGCCGCTGAAACGACGCCGTTCATGCAAGACGCCGTGCAGCCAGGAATTTTCGACGCGTGGCGGCTTGCCGCCCAATGGAGGAATGCAATGAGCAAGAGGACGGCGCCCCTGCGCAGCGAAGCGTGGTTCAGGCGCATCGACAACACCGGCTACGAGCACCGCACCCATCTCAAGGCGCGGGGCGCGCTGCCCGACATGTTCGAGGGCAAGCCGGTCATCGGCATCGCCAATTCCGCTTCTGATCTCGTTCCGTGCAACGCGCATCTGACCGAGCTGGCGGACTGGGTCGCCAAGGGCGTGCTGGAGGCGGGCGGCTATCCGCTGGTCTTCTCGACCATGTCGATCGGCGATTCCATCATGCGGCCCAGCGGCATGCTGTTCCGCAACATGATGAGCATGGAGCTGGAGGCGACGCTGCGGGCCAATCCGCTCGACGGCGTCGTGCTTCTCACCGGCTGCGACAACACCGCCCCCGCCTATATGATGGGGGCGGCCAGCGTGGACCTGCCGACCATGGTGGTGCATGGCGGCGGCATGATCAACGGCAAGGTCGGCACGCGCCAGGTCGGATCGGGATCGGACATCTTCCGCATGCATGCCGAATACAAGGGCGGCCGCATGACCAAGGAGGCCTTCCTCAATTCCGAATACGGCATGTCGCGCAGCAACGGCCATTGCAACACCATGGGCACGGCGACTACCATGGGCTGCCTCGCCGAGGCGCTCGGGCTCAGCCTGTCCGGCTCGGCGGCGATCCCCGCCGTCGACGGCCGCCGCAAGGGCTCGGCGCAACTGGCCGGCCGCCGCATCGTCGACATGGTCTGGGAAGACCTCGTCTTCTCGAAAGTGGTCGACCGCCGGGCGCTGGAGAACGCCATCCGCGTCAACGCCGCCCTGGGCGGCAGCACCAACGCCATCATCCATCTCACAGCACTTGCGGGCCGGCTCGAAATCGACCTGACGCTGGAGGATTTCGAGAAGAACTGCCGCGCGATCCCGCTTCTCGCCAACATCATCCCCAACGGCAAATATCTGGTCGAGGAGTTCTATTCCGCCGGCGGCCTGCCGGCGCTGATGGCCTCGCTCGGCGACCGCCTCAACCTCGACGCCGTCACCGTCAGCGGCAGGACGCTCGGCGAGGACATCGCCGAGGCCGAAAGCCTCGACCGCGACGTCATCGCGGCCTTCGACGAGCCGATCAAGCCGCAGAACGCGCTGCGCATCCTGAAAGGCAACCTCGCTCCCAACGGCGCGGTGATAAAACCCTCCGCCGCCAGCCCGCATCTCTTGAAGCATACCGGCCGGGCGGTCGTCTTCGAATCGGTCGAGGACCTGGACAGCCGCATCGACGATCCGAGCCTCGCTATCGACGAGACATGCGTGCTGGTGCTGAAGGGCATCGGCCCGCGCGGCTATCCGGGCATGCCGGAGCTGGGCAATATCCGCCTGCCGGCCCACCTGCTCGCCAAGGGCGTGACCGACATGGTCCGCGTCTCCGACGGGCGGATGAGCGGCACGGCCTATGGAACCGTGGTGCTGCACGTCGCGCCCGAATCCTCGATCGGCGGGCCGCTGTCGCTGGTGCGCGACGGCGACATGATCTCGCTCGACGTGATGGGCGGTTCGCTGACGCTCGACGTGCCGGAAGCCGAGCTGGAGCGCCGCCGCGGCGAAAGCTCGGCCCGCGTGGCCGAGCACAAGCGCGGCTATGAACGCCTCTTCGTCGAGCATGTCCTGCAAGCGGACAAGGGGCTCGATTTCGATTTCCTCGTCGGCCGCAGCGGCAGCGCCGCGCCGACCCGGCGGCCCTTCTGAATGGGACTTGCGCGACGGCGGATCGTCTCCGCCGTCGCTTTCGTTTTTAGAACCGCGTCGCCCGATAGGGCGTCAGGTCCATCGAGGGCGTGCGGCCGGCGACGAGGTCGCTGACCAGCTTCGCCGTCGTCGCCCCCAGCGTCATGCCGACCTGTCCGTGGCCGAAGGCCAGAACGACATTGTCGTGATGGCGGGCGCGGTCGATCACCGGCAGCGTGTCGGGCATGAAGGGGCGCGGCCCCATCCAGTATGTTCCGCCTTCGAGCTTCAGCCCCGGCAGCACCTGGCTCGCCTTGCGCACGATCAGGTCGGCGCGGGCGAAATTCGGCTGCGGGTCCTGTCCCGCCACCTCGATGGTGCCGCCGATGCGCAGGCCCGTCTCCATCGGCGTCAGCACGAAGCCGCCATTGGCGTAGAGCACCGCATGGTTGAGCGTCACGCCCGGCTGCGGCGCGTGATAGTGATAGCCCTGCAGGGCGGCGACAGGGACGCGGAGGCCGAGGTCGCGCGCCAGCCTGCCGCTCCACGCGCCGGCGCAGACGACCAGCCGCTGGACCGGCAGGCGTTCGCCGTCGGCGAGCTGCACGGCGACGGCCTTGCCGCCTTGCGTCTCGATGCGGTCGACCGAGCCGGTCCGCAGCAGGCCGCCATTGGCGATGAAGAAGTCGATCAGCTTCTGTCGCACCACGCCCGGATCGGAGAATTGCAGCCAGCCTTCGAGCAGCACGCCGCAGGTGATCGGCCCGCTCAGCGCCGGCTCGACCGCGCGCAGTTCCTCCGTGGTCAGGAAGCGATGGCGGAAGCCGTGCCGCTCGCGCAGGTCCCATGCGAAACGGTCGGCCTCGAAATCGGCCCTGGAGTTGAAGGCGAGGATGTTCTCCGCCGGCACCAGCTTGTCGGCGACGCCGACGCGCTCCAGCAGCGCCCGGTAATCGTCCTCGGCCCGATGGGTGAGGGGAGCCAAAGCGGCGGCGATCTCCAGCACGCGCCTGCGCCGGCCCGACCACAGGAAGCGCAAGAGCCAAGGCATCTCGCGCATCATGTCCTTGGGGCGCACGAAAAGCGGGCTCTCGGGATCGGTGAGCCATTTCGGTATCTTGGGCAGGATGCCCGGCTTGGAGATCGGCACGATCTCGCCCACGGCCAGAAGGCCGCAATTGCCGTAGCTCGCCGCTTGGGTCGGCGGGCCGCGGTCGATCACCTCCACCGAATACCCGTCCTGTTGCAGGGCGATCGCCGAACAGACGCCGACAACGCCGCCGCCGATTATGGTGACATCACTCACGGATTGACCTCTTGCACAAATCAGTTGCTGCGCCGGATTTATTGCATATCTAATGTCGACATTCCATAGACAATGTGCGAGAAACGCAGCCATGACGATGTTCGCCGCGCCGTTGCGGAGAAAGGTTTTTTCATGATTTCGGGCGCCACCAAAATCTTCTTCATGTTGGCCCATCCCATCGCCCATGTGCGCACGCCGGAGGTCATCAACCCGGTCTTCGCGGCGCGCGGGCTGGATGCGGTGATGACGCCGGTCCATTACGCGCCGGAGGATTTCGCGCTCGGCTGGGCGGCGATGAAGAAGACCCGCAATCTTGGCGGCATCGTGGTCAGCGTGCCGCTCAAGGAGCAGGCCTTCGAGCTGGCCGACGAGGCCGACGAGGCGGCGCGCGAGCTGGGGGCCGCCAACGTCATCCGCCGCGCCGAGGACGGCCGCATGATCGCCACCAACCTGGACGGGCTGGGCTTTTTGACCGGCATGCTGAGCGGCGGTAGCGACGCCAAGGGCCGCGCTGCGCTGGTGGTGGGCTGCGGCGGCGCCGGCAAGGCGATCGCCTTCGGCCTCGCGAAAAGCGGCTGCAAATCGCTGCGGCTTTGCGACGTCGACGCGGCGCGCGCCAAGGCCCTCGCCGACGACGTCGGGAAACGCTATCCCGCGCTCGACGTGGCGGCGTCCGGCGCCGATCTCGCCGGCGTCGACCTGCTGGTCAACGCCACGCCCTGCGGCCTGCATCCCGAGCGCGATCCGTTGCCGGTCGACGTGGCCCAGCTCCGGCCCGACATCCTCGTCGCCGACATCATCATGAAGCCGCGCGAGACGCCGCTGTTGCAAGCCGCGCTCGCCGCCGGCTGCGAGGTGCGCTACGGCGCCGGCATGCTCGATTCGCAGATCGACCTGATGGTTTCCTTTTTCGGCTATTGACCGGCCGGCGCCGGCAGGCGCATCGCCGCGGCGTAGCTCTTGGGCGTCACGCGCCAGTACAGAAGCACGACGACGCCGACCGACACCAGATGCAGCAGCCAGCCGGCGGTGAAGCCGCCGGTCAGGTCGTGCAGCGCCGCCACGATCCAGGGCGGCATGGCGGTGATCAGGAAGCCGCCGCCCTGCATCAGCGCCGACAGCGCCCCGGCCTGGGCCGGGTCCTGCAAATGGTCGAGCGCCACGATCATCGACAGCGAGAAGCATCCGCCCAAGCCCGCGCCGAGCAGCATGGCGGAAGCGAGCGGCGCGGCCTCGGGCCGAAACGCCAATGCGGCGAAGCCGGCCGCCTGCATGGCGAGCGTCAGCCATAGCCACGGCCGGCGGTCCTCGCCGCGCGCGACGAGCGGCAGCACGAGCGCCGCCAGCCCCTGGGCCAGCGCCATCGCCGCCAGCAGGCCGCCGCTGGCGGCGGCGTTCCAGCCATGCTCGCGATAGAAGGGCGCGAGCCACGCCACGACGGTCGAATAGCCGCCATTGACCAGCCCGAAGCACGCCATCAGCAGCCAGACGCGCGGCCGCCGCAGCAGCGCCGCGACGCGCACGCCGCCGCGTCCGCCGCCGCCGTCGCGCGGCAGGCAGAGCGCCGCCATCAGCAAAGCCAGCGCCGCCGGAACGGCCATCCAAGCGAGGCCGACGCGCCAGTCGCCGGACGCCGTGGCGATCAGCGGCGAAAGCTGCGCCCCAAGCGCTCCGCCGCCCATCAGCGTGGCCGAATAAAGCCCCATCACCGCGCCGACATGGCGCGGAAACTGCTTTTTGACGACGCCCGGAAACACCGCCTGGATGATCGCCACGCCTAAGCCGAGCAGGGCCGCCGTGCCGACCATTTTCCAGCCGCTATCGGCCAAGAGACGCAGGAGCGAGCCCGCGACCAGCACGGCGAGCGAGCCGATCACCGCCCGCCGCGCGCCGATGCGCGCCTGCAAAGCGGGGCCCGCGAAGGCGAAGATTCCCATCAGCAGCATCGGCGTCAGCGTCAGCAGCGAAATGCCCTTGAGGCCGAGCCCGGTCCCGGCGCCGATATCGGTCGCCAGCGGCCCGACGCCGGTGATGAAGGGCCGCAGATTGACGCCGACCAGCGCCACGGCCGCAAGCAGCGGCAGGCGGGCTGCGAGCGAGGATTTTTCGGCCGTCATCTCAGGCCCGCCCGTCGCGGGCCCGCGCCCATTCGGCGTAGAGGCTCGGCCCGTCTTCCGGGTCCACGGGCATGTGGCGGATGCTCATGGACTGCTCCGCGAAAGGCTTGGCGAGGTCTTCGTAGACCGCCGCCGTGGAAAGCCCGAACGGCGCGCCGTCCTCGTTGGAATAGGCGTAGAAGACGTTTTTCACGCCGGCCATCCGCATCGCCGCCATGCACATGGGGCAGGGGTGGCCGCTGGCGTAGACCGTGCTGCCGCTCAGGTCCGGCGAGCCGAGCTTGCGGCTCGCGGCGCGGATCGCCATCATCTCCGCATGCGCGGTCGGATCGTTGCTGGCGGCGATCTCGTTGACCCCGGTGGCGACCACCGCGCCGTCGCGCGCCAGCATGGCCCCGAAGGGCCGCCCGCCCTTGCCGATATTGGCGCGGGCGAGGTCGATCGCCTCGGCGAGAAAACGGCTGTCGTCGGCCATGCTGTCCATCCTTCGTCTTTTCGCGTGGGCCGCCGGAGCGACCATGACCCTCTGGATAAAGACAGACGCCGATATTTGGAAATTAAATTTTCGGGCCGGATGGGCTCAGCCGCCCAGCGACTCCATCTCCGCCCGTATGCGGTCGCCGGCGAAGCCCGCCCCCAGAAGCACCGACAGCAGCACGCGCGCCTTGGGGCCGCTCAGGTCGCCCGCGAAGATGACGCCTTTTTCGGCCAGCGTCTTGCCGCCGCCATTGCCGTAGATCGGCTTGACGCGGCCGCGCTGGCAGCGGCTGGTCATGATGACGGGAACGCCCATCTCCACGATGTCGGAGGCGGCGGAGGTGACGGCCGGCGTGGCGTTGCCGCGGCCGAAACCCTCGATCACCACCGCCTTGGCGCCGTTTTCGGCGGCGAAGCGGATATAGCGGTCGGTGGCCCCGATGGTGAGCTTGATCAGTTCGATGTCCGCGGCGACCCGGTCGACTGGATAGGTCCGCCGCAGCACCGGCTTGCGGTGAACGACGATCCGCTCGCCGTCGACGTCGCCGAGCTTGCCGTGCTCGGCCGAAAGAAACGTGTCGGTGCGGGAGGTGTGCGACTTGGTGACGTCCCGCGCCGCGTGGAATTCGTGGTCGAAGCAGATCACCGCGCCGAGGCCGTGGGCGGCGTCGGATGCCGCGAGGCGCAGCGAATCCATCAGGTTCTGCGGCCCGTCGGGGCTCGGCTCGTCGGCGGCGTGCTGCGCGCCGGTGAAGACCACCGGCTTGTCCGACGACACGACGAGGTCGGCCATGAACACGCTTTCCTCCATCGTGTCCGTACCGTGGGTGACCACGGCGCCGTCGAAGCCCTCGTCCAGCCGCTGCGCGATATGCCGGGCGAGCGCGAAGCTGAGCGGCAGGTCCATGGCGTAGCTGCCGACCTTGCAGAACTCGTCGACCGTGACCTCGACGCCCTCCAGCGCCTGCGGCAGCATGCGGCGCAATTCCGCGCCGTCGAGATTGGCGGTCACATGACCGCTGTCGGGCTCTTTCCGGGAGGCGATGGTGCCCCCGGTCGTGATCAGGCAGATCTTGCGCATTCAGCAGCCTCGTCGATAATCCGGATTGTTCGGGATGAAGATGTCGACGGCGCCGTCGGCGGCGCCGGTGTGATCCATGGCCCTCAGGACGTCCTGTCGGGGCGGTTTCGGGAGGAGTCGCGCACGACGAGGTAAGGCGTGAGCCTTCGCGAGGCGACGGGCTCGCCGTTCATGCGCGCGACGATCATCTCCACTGCGGTGCGGCCCATCACGTCGATGGGCACCCGCACGCTCGAAAGCGGCACCACGAGGTCGTTGGCGATGGTGATGTCGTTGTAGCCGACCACCGCTATGTCCTTGCCGACCTCGAGCCCGGCGTCGCGGATCACGCCCATGACGCCGATGGCGGAATAGTCGTTGACGGCGAAGATCGCGGTCGGGTGCGGGCGCATCGCCAGCAATTCCTTCGCGGCGCGGCGGCCGGCCGCGGCGTCGAAGCCGGCGTTGATGATCATTTCCGGCGGCAGCACGATCCCTTCCTTGGCCAGCGCGTCGACGAAGCCTTGCGCGCGCACCGTGCCGGAGCTCGCATGCGGCGGCCCGTTGACGATGGCGATGCGCTCATGGCCGAGATCCATGAAATGCCGCGCCACGATCGCGCCGCCCAATTCGTCGTCCCAGGTCACCGACGGATGGTCGCCCGACGAGCGGTTGAACAGGATGAAGGGCACCTCGCGATCGCTAAGCTCGTCGAGGAACGGCGCGTGGAGATGGGCGTCGCCGATCAGCAGCCCGTCCACTCGGCGGTCGAGATAATGCTCGATCCTGCGCCTTTGCTCGTCGGGATCGTCGCGCGACGAGCCGCCGATGGCGAGATAGCCGCGCGCCTGCGCATATTCCTCGATCGATTCGTAGACCGAGGCCATGACCACGTCGGTCAGCCGGGTGACCACCACGCCCAGCGCGTTGGTGCGGCGGCTGCGCAGGCTCGCCGCCCATGCGTCGGGGCGATAGCCCAGCTCCTCCGCCAGCCGCCTTATATGCTGGGCGGCCTCGCTGTCCGTCTCCGCCGGCCGCTGGCGCAGCACGCGCGACACGGTGGAGACGTTGACCTTCGCCATCTCGGCGATCGACCGCATCGTCGGCCGCGCGTCCTTGTATTTGCCCTTGTTGTCGACCTTGTCGATCGTCATCAGACCCTCTCCCTCGCCTGTTTCCGGCTGTCTCGCGACGGGGCTTTCCTCCCGGCCCGCGCATGGTCTTCGCCTGTCGCGGTCCCAAAAATGCTTTGGCTTTTCGCCCGTATCAATAGGTCCAGATCGAAACTGCAAATCATTTGTCGCCCAACAGGTTAGAGGCTTTCGCCGCCGCGGGACCGGCGTCCTGGCGCCGCAGGCGCCGATCCGGGGCGGCGGAATTGGCGAAAGAGGGCCTTGACAGCGATCGTCGGACTCTTATTCTAACGGTATGCAAACGATTGCGCAACCGTTTGCAAATCAAGTTCAACAATCGCCGACGGGAACAAGGCGAGCGCGAATGAGAGGACATCATGCACAAGCGTCGCATCACCACGGCCATCGGTTTCATCCTGGCCAGTTCGAGCGTCCTGGGCGGCGTTCAGCACGCCTCGGCCGCGGAGCAGGCGAAAAAGGTCGTCATCGGCTTCGCCGTGCCGGTGCTGGCCAATCCCTTCTGGAAGCAGGAAGTCGACTTCGCCAAGCATGTCGCCGACCAGCTTGGCGGCGAGCTGATCGTCGAGGACGCCAGCCAGGACGAAGCCAAGCAGTTGCAGATCATGGACAATTTCGCATCCCGCAAGGTCGACGCGATCATCACCGCGCCGGTGACGACGGCGGTGGCGCCCGCCCTCATCAAGGCGGCCGGCCGCGCCAAGATCCCGATCTTCTTCGCCGAGCGCACGCCGGGCTTCAGGCCTGACCCGCAGAAATATCCGCAATATATCGGCTTCGTCGGCGCCGACAGCCATCAGGGCGCGCTGGCAACGGCCAAGGCGCTCTACGACGCCGGCGCGCGCAAGATCGTCGCCACCACCGGCACCAAGGGCAGCTCCATCGCCGAGGACCGGCTGGGCGGCCTCCAGGAATTCGCCAGCAAGCATCCCGATTTCAAGGTGCTCCAGGTCCAGTACGGCGTCGAGCTGCGCGAGGACGGCATCAAGGCGACCGAGAACTATCTCTCGGCATATCCCGGCCCGGGCTTCGACGGCATCTGGAACTATGACGACGGCGCGGCCATCGGCGCGGCGGCGGCGCTCAAGCAGGCCAACCTCACCGGAAAGGTGCACGTCACCGGCTTCGACGCCGAGGCCGACGGCGCGCAGGCGATCAAGGCCGGCGACGTTCTGGCGGATTCCGGCGGCCAGTTCGTCGACGGCGGCTTCACCTACATCATGGCTTTCGACTATCTCAACGGCCACAAGCCGAAGAACCCTTACGTCGTGATGGACTATCTTCTCGTCACCAAGGACAATGTCGACAAATATATCCAGCAGTTCGGCTCCGGCATGCCGCCCTATGACGTCAAGAAGATGTCGGTGACCTACAATCCGGGCGCATCCACGGACGACTTCAAGATCGCGATCCAGTGACGGCGGCGGGCGGTCCGCGCCGCATGGCGGGATCGCCCGGATTCGCGAGAAAGGAGAGACGATAATGTCTCACGCTGCGCGGCTGGCGCTCCGGGCCATACGCAAGACCTATGACGCCGCCACGGTGCTCGATCTGGCGGGAGGCGAGGACGTCGTCTTCCGCCGGGGCGAGATCCATGCGCTCGCCGGCGAGAACGGGGCCGGCAAGTCGACGCTGGTCAAGATCGTCTGCGGGCTGGTCGATCCGAGCGAGGGCTCGATGGAGCTCGACGGCGCGCCCTATGCGCCGGCGACGCTCGCCGACGCCCGCGCCGCCGGCGTGGAGATCGTGTTGCAGGAGCCCGGGCTGGTTCCGGGCCTGACCGTCGCCGACAACCTGTTCCTGGGGCGCGAGCGGCTCTACACCCGGCTCGGCGTCCTCAATGGCTGGCGGCGCGACCGCCTGGCGCGCGAGGCGCTGGAGCGGGTGGGCGTGAACATGCCCCCGGACGTCCGCGCCGGGGACCTAGACCTGGAATCGCAGAAATTCGTCGAGCTGGCCCGCGCTCTGGCCTTCGGGCCGCGCGTCCTCGTCGTCGACGAAATGTCCGCGAGCCTCACCAAGCAGGGCGTGATCCGCATGTCGAAGGTGCTGCGCGAGGCCGCCGCGGAAGGCGTCGCGATCCTGTTCATCTCGCATTATCTGGAGGAGACCTTCGATCTCTGCCAGAGCGTGACCGTGCTCAAGGACGGCCGCCATGTGCGCACGCTGCCGACGGCCGATCTCGACGAAAGCCAGCTTCAGACGCTGATGGTGGGCCGCTCGCTGATCAGCGAGCTCTATCACGACGACGCCCGCGCGCCTTACGCGCAGGAGGGCCAGCCGGTGCTGAGCCTTTCCGGCGTCGATACTGGCGGCGTGGTGCGCGGCTTCAGCCTCGACGTGCGCGCCGGCGAAATCGTCGGTCTTGGCGGGCTGGTCGGCTGCGGCTGCGAGGACGTCGCCCATGCGATCTTCGGCGTGGCGCGGGTGACGGGCGGCTCGATGACGCTGTCCGGCGAGGCTTACGCGCCGCAAAGCGCGCGCGAGGCGATCGACAGCGGCGTCGGCTTCGTCTCCGGCGACCGCGAGGCGAACGACCTTCTGCTCCAGGCCGCCATCCAGGACAATATCGCCCTGCCGACCCTGCCGATGCGGTCGAAATGGGGCGTCACCTCGCGGCGCGACGACGCGCTCCAGTCGAGCCGCATCATCGAGCAACTGGCGATCGCCTGCCGCGGCCCGGCCGATCTTCCCGCCAATCTCAGCGGCGGCAACCGGCAGAAGGTGGTGCTCGGAAAATGGATGCTGCGCCGGCCTCGCCTTCTCGTGCTGCAAAACCCGACGCGCGGCGTCGACGTGGGCGCGAAATCGCTGATCTACCGCACGCTGCGCGACCTGGCGGGGCTGGGCACGGCGATCCTGCTCATCAGCGACGAATTGAACGAACTGCGCGGCATGAGCGACCGCATCGTCATCATGCGGCGCGGCGCGGTCACCGGCCAGTTCGACGCCCATACGAGCCCGAGCGAGGAAGACCTCGTCGCGTGCATGGTTTGAAGGAATAACGACATGTCACAGAACGCCATTGGCGCCAGCGGATCGAAGCTGATGGGACGGAGCGGACGCGAGATCGCGCGCAAGTTCATTCCCTTCGTGGCGCTGCTCCTGCTCATCGCGATTTTCAGCGCCGCCGCGCCCGACCGTTTCGCGACGCTCGACAACGCCCAGACCGTCTTCGTCCAGACGGTGGTGCTGGCGATCGTCGCCTTCGGCTCGACGCTGGTGATCACCTCGGGCTCGATCGACCTTTCGGTCGGTTCCGTCGCGGCGCTGGCCAGCATGGTCGGCGCGCATGTCGCGCAGGACGTGAGCCCCGCCGCGGGCTTCCTCGCGGGGATGGTCGTCGGCGCGCTGGCCGGCGCGGTCAACGGCGCGGGCCTCGCCTATCTCAAGATTCCCTCCTTCATCATGACGCTCGGCATGCTGTCGGTGGCGCGCGGCCTGACGCTGCTCTATTCCGGCACGCAGCCCATGATGACGCCGACGGAATGGGACTGGATGGGCGTCGCCCCCGGCATCTACGTGCCCGGCCTCGTCGTCTTCGTCGTCATGTTCTGCCTGTTCCGCTTCACCGCTTTCGGGCGCTACGTCTCGGCCGTCGGCGGGCAGGAGAAGGTGGCCGCCATGTCGGGCGTGCGCGTCAGCCGGGTGAAGCTGCTGGTCTTCATCATTTCCGGCGTCACGGCGGCCATCGGCGGAACGGTGCTCGCCTCGCGCGTCGGCGCGGCGACGCCGACCGCCGGCACCGGCATGGAGCTGACGGTCATCGCCGCCGTCGTGCTCGGCGGCACGCCGCTCACCGGCGGCACGGGCAGCCTCGTCAACACCATCGTCGGCGCGCTCATCATTAACATTCTCCTGAACGGTCTCATCATCGTCGGCATCGGCGCGGAATTGCAGATCATCGCCCAGGGCCTCGTCCTCGTGGCGGCGGTGCTGGTGTCGCTCGACCGCAAGAAGATCGGCGTGATCAAGTAAGGAGCCGGCTGCGGCCCCGCACGGGAACAAGGCGCGGCCGCTCGCGGACGCCGGAACGAAATCGAGAGGAACGGAACCATGAAACAGTCAGTCATCATCACCGGCGCGGGCATCGGCATCGGGCGCGCCACCGCGCTTAGCTTCGCCAAGGCGGGCTTCCATATCGTCGCCACGGACGTGCTGGAGAACGAGGGGCGCGGCGTGGCCGAGGAGATTTCGGCCGCTGGCGGAAGCGCCGAGTTCCACCGGCTCGACGTCACCAGCACCGAGAACGTCAACGCGGTGGTGGAGCAGGCCGTCGCCGCCTTCGGCGCGCCGCACGCCGTCATCGCCAACGCCGGCATCGCCCTGCGCGAACCCTTCGCGGAGATGACGGACAAGGGTTGGCAGCGTACGCTCGACGTCGACCTCAACGGCGTCATGCGCCTGTTCCGCGCCGCCGCGCCCAGCATGCGGGCCGCCGGACGCGGCAGCATGGTGGCGATGTCCTCGATCATGGGGATCGCCTATGGCTGGGACGAGCACGCGCATTACTCGGCCGCGAAGTCGGGCGTGATCGGCCTGGTGCGCGCGCTGGCCGTGGAGCTCGCGCCGGAGGGCGTGCGGGTGAACGGGATCGCGCCCGGCTATATCCGCACCGCGCAGGCGCTTTCGGTCGACCATTCGCTGGGGCCGGACGGTCTGGAGGCCGCGGCGCAATATATTCCGATGCGCCGGGTCGGCGAGGCGGACGACGTCGCCGACGTGGCGGTGTTCCTCGCCTCCGCGCAGGCGCGCTATATCACCGGCCAGGTGATCACGGTCGACGGCGGCCTTCTGGTCGGGCGCTTCTGATCGCATTCGATCCGTCCATTCGGTTCAGGGAGCAAGCCATGAGCAAGAAAATCTACTGCGCGTTCGGCACGGATATTGACTCCGTCGCCGGCTGGATCGGGTCCTATGGCGGCGGCGACAGCCCCTCGGACATCCAGCGCGGCATATTCGCCACCGAGGTGGGCGTGCCGCGCCTGCTGCGGCTTTTCCGCAAATACGACCTCCGCACCACCTTCTTCGTTCCGGGCCATTCGCTGGAGACGTTTCCCAAGGAAATGAAGATGATCGTGGACGCCGGCCATGAGATCGGCGCGCACGGCTATCTGCACGAAAACCCGATCGCCATGACGCCGCGGCAGGAGGAGGACGTGCTGGTCAAGTCGATCGAGCTGATCGAGAAGCTGACCGGCAAGGCTCCGCGCGGCTATGTGGCCCCGTGGTGGGAAATGTCGGCGGTCACTGCCGACCTTCTCTTGAAGCATGGCTTCAGCTACGACCACAGCCAGGGCTATCGCGATTTCCAGCCCTTCTACGCCCGCGTCGGGGACGAGTGGAACGTCATCGATTACACCAGGCAGGCGGCCGAATGGATGCATCCGTTGAGGCACGGCAAGGAGATCGACCTCGTCGACATCGCGGCCAACTGGTATGTCGACGATCTACCGCCGATGATGTTCATGAAGAAGGCCCCCAACAGCCACGGCTTCGTCAGCCCGCGCGACATCGAGCAATTGTGGCGCGACCAGTTCGACTGGGTCTATCGCGAGATGGATTACGGCGTCTTCGCCTTCACCATCCATCCCGACGTGTCGGGACGCCCGCAGGTGCTGCTGATGCTCGAGCGCCTCATCGAATATATCAGCGGTCACGAGGGCGTCGAATGGGCTCCCTTCGAGGAGATCGCCGCCGATTTCCGCAAGCGCTATCCCTTCGCGGGAAGCGAAAGGCCGGAGGTGGTCTGAACCGTGTGCAGCGCCTGCGGCTTTCCGTCCAGACCGGGCCATTGGACCGACGCCGGGGCCGCGACGCCGGGCGACCGGCTGCGGCTGCGCTATATGCGGCTGGCCTATGTCAACCGGCTGCTGGCCCCCTACAGGCTCAGCGCCCATGACGACGGCGCGACGCCCGGCTTCCAGTTGAGGGCTCCGGGCGGGGCCTGCGTGCTCGCGCCCGATCTGGAGACGCTCTGGGCGGAGGCGGCGCGCATGGCGGGAGCGCCCATCGATCCTCTTTCCGCGCGGGCGTTGAGCGATGACTGACGGTCCGCGCCCCGATGGCCGCATTCCGCTCACCATCGTCGGCGGCTTTCTGGGCGCGGGCAAGAGCACCTGGCTGCGTCACCAGTTGCACGAAGGCCGTTTCGGCCAAACGCGCCTGCTGGTCAACGAGGCCGCCGAAACGCCCGTCGACAATCTTCTCCTCGGCAAAGCGGGCCGGATCGAAGTTCTCGCCGGCGGCTGCGCCTGCTGCGAGGGCAGGGCGGCGCTGCTTGTGGCCCTGCGCAGCCTTTTGGCGGAGCGCGACGCGTCGCCGGCGGATGCGGCCGGCCGGTTCCTTCTGGAGACGAGCGGGCTGGCCGATCCCGGCGCGATCGCCGATGCGCTTGCGGGCGACGCAATGCTGGCGCGGCGGCTTTTCGTCGACCGGGTGATCGTGCTGGTCGACGCCCTGCACGCGCCGTCGCAACTGGCCGAGGACGAACTGGCGCGGCGGCAGATCGAGGCGGGCGACGCCATCATCGTCACCAAGCCGCGCGAGGCGGCGCGGCCCGGCCTGGCGCGGCTGGTCAGCACCCTGCGCCTGCTCAATCCCGATGCGCGGATCGAAGGGGCGGAGCGCGGCGTGCGTCATGACCTGCCCGAGGAAGAGGCCGAGCCCTACGCGCTTCCGGTTCTTTCCGCTGTCCGCGAACCGATCCGCCCCTGCCGGCTGGACGTTGCGCAAGGGGGAGGCTGGGCGAGCTTCTCCGTCTGGCTGTCCGCGCTTCTCGCCGCGCGCGGCGACGACATCGTGCGGGTGAAGGGCGTGGTGACGAGCCCGGCGGGACGCCTGCTGCTGCAATCCGTGCGCAAGGTCGTGCAGCCGCCGGAAATCCTGCCCGAGCCGGCCGAAGGCGACGCGCCGCCGGAGGACGACCGCGTCGTGCTTTTGGGCCGCGGCATGGACGAGGCGCTGCTCAGCCGCTCATGGCGGAGATTCGCGCAGGCCGGGCCATGACGCCGCGAGCCTCTAGAATGCGTAGCCGTCGAGAATGTCGCGCTGGATGGCGGCCACAGCCGTCTGGGGATCGCGGGCGACGATGGCTTCATAGACGTCCGTATGATTCCGCGCCGCGCTTCCGAACAGCGCCCGGTTCGGCACCGACCGCCTGACGGAGGGACCGATATGCATCCACAGCGGCTCCAGCAGATAGCCGATGAAGCTCAGCCGGCTCATATCGGCGATCAGCATGTGGAAATGGTAGTTCGCCTCCAGGAAAAGGTCGATGTCGTTGGTGCGCTCCGCGCGGCAGATGTCGTCCACATAGGCCCGGAGCGTCTCCAGCTCCGCCTCCGTGCGCATCACCGCGGCGCGTTCCGCCGTGGCTCCTTCGAGCACGGTGCGCAGCACGCAGATGTCCTGAAGCTCCTTGGAGCTGAATTCCGGCACCACCATCGTGCGGTTGGGCAGCGAGGAGACGCAGCCCGTGCTCTCCAGCCGTTGCAAGGCGTCGCGCACCGGCATCAGGCTGGTGCCGAGGCTTTTCGCCAGCCCCCGCAGCGGAAGCTTCTGCCCCGGCGTGAAGCGCCCCATCATCAAATTGCGCTTGAGGCGCTCGTAGATCTGTTCGTGAAGCACGTCCCGCGACACGGGCGAAAGATCGGGTTCCTGAGAGGCCCCGTTCGGCGGTTCATTTTCGAGACTCACTGTTCGATTCTCCTCCAATCAGAACAAAATCGTTATAACACCAGACGGACCTATTGACAGTAAAATCGGAGCAAGGCAGATTTGCCTAAATCGTTATAACACTAGACGGATCGAGGGCGATGACGGTTACGTTGAATTGCGACATGGCGGAAAGCTACGGCAACTGGCGGTTCGGCGACGACGCCGGCATCATGCCTTTCGTCGACTGCGCCAACATCGCCTGCGGCTTCCACGCCGGCGATCCGATGACCATGAGCCGCGCCGTGGACCTGGCGATCAGCCACGGCAAGAAGATCGGCGCGCATCCGTCGCTGCCGGACCGCGAGGGCTTCGGCCGGCGTGAATTGCGGCTGACGCCCGAGGAGCTGCGCGCCGCCTTCATCTACCAGATCGGCGCGCTGACCGGCTTCCTGCGCGCCGCCGGCGCGTCGCTGAGCCACGTCAAGCCGCACGGGATCATCTATGGCATGGCAGCGCGCGACATCGCGCTCGCCACCGCCATGGCCGAGGCCGCCAAGGCCTTCGACGTGCCGCTGTTCGGCATGGCCGGCTCCCTGCATGAAAAGGCCGCCAACGCGGTCGGCGCGGCTTTCGTCGGCGAGTTCTTCGCCGATCTCTCCTACGGACCGGCGGGCGAATTGATCATTCCGCGCACCCAGTCGGCGGTCGACGTCGAGAAGGCTGCGGCCCGGCTCGACCGCGCCGTGCGGGAGGGCAAGGTCGAGGCCGTCGACGGCACGCTGCTCGATATCTCGTTCAGCACCGTCTGCATCCATTCCGACCCGCCGAACGCGCGGGACGTCGCGGCGGGCATGCGCCGCGTGCTTGACGCCGCGCAGCGGTGATCCAATCGGGCGCAGACCCGAGGCGAACAAAAAAACAGAACCTTACAGAGGACAGGAACATGAGAAAGAACATCATGAAGGGCGCGCTCGCGCTCATGGCGAGCGTCGTCTTCGCGGGCGTCGCGCATAGCCAGGAAGGGCCTTCCAAATTCGAGGTCCAGCTCGTCGACGGCGACAAGAAGTCGGACGCCGAATGGACGCTCCTCAAGAAGGAGGAAGTCACCAAGCCGTGGAACATCTGCGTGCTGTTCCCCCATCTCAAGGACAGCTACTGGGTGGCGGCCAATTACGGCGTGGCGGATGAGATCCACCGCACCGGCACGGCGATGACGCTCTACGAGGCGGGCGGCTACGGCAATCTCTCCACCCAGCTCAGCCAGATGGACAACTGCATCGCGCAGAAGTTCGACGGCATCATCCTGGGCGCGATCAGCGCCGACGGCGTCGGGCCGCTGGTCAAGAAGGCCAAGGACGCCGGCATCCCGGTCATCGACTTCGTCAACGGCGTCAACGGCCCCGACGTGGCCGGCCATGCGCTCGTCTCCTTCTACGACCTCGCCTACGAGACCGGCAAATACATCGTCCAGCAATCGGGCGGCAAGGAGACCGTGGTCGGCTTCTTCCCCGGCCCGCAGGGCGCCGGCTGGTCCGACGACGCGATGCGCGGCTTCAACGACGCCATCAAGGACTCCAAGGTCAAGATCGCCGTCACCCGCCGCGGCGACACCGGTCTCAACGTGCAGCTCGACATGATCAACAACGCATTGCAGACCTACGACAACCTCAACTGGCTGGTCGGCGTGGACATCGCCGGCCAGGCGGCGGCGGTCGCGGTGCGCAACGCCAATCTCTCCGGCACGGTCGACGTCGCGGCCTTCGACATCATCCCGCCGGTCTATGACGACATCGCCGCCGGCGCCTCCAAGGCCTCGCCGACCGACTTCACCGTGCTCCAGGGCCGGCTGGCCGTCGACATGGTGCTGCGCCTGCTTCAGGGCCAGAAGCTGCCCGCCAAGCGCGCCGGCCCCAAGCCCGAAATGGTGACGGCGGAGACCATCAAGTCCTTCAACAAGACGGACATGTTCGCGCCCGCCGGCTACAAGGTCGAGTTCTCCATCGAAGCGACCAAGAAATGACCGTCGCCGTCAACGTCCCGGAGGGCGAGGTTTTCGCCTCGCTCTCCGGAGCATCCAAATTCTACGGCAGCTACGCCGCGCTCAAGGACGTCGGCATCGTCCTGCGCGCCGGCGAGGTGCACATGCTTCTGGGCGAGAACGGCGCCGGCAAGTCGACGCTCGTCTCGCTGCTCACCGGCACAAACCGGCTGGACGAGGGCGAGCGCGTGCTGCGCGGCCAGCCGCGCCCCAACCTGACGCCGCTCGAGGCGCGCGAATGCGGCGTCAACACGGTGCTCCAGGATTTCGGCCTCGCCCCGTCGCTGACGGCGGCGGAGAATTACGCGCTCGGCCGCGAGAAGACCCGCGGCGGCTTTCTCGACAAGGCCGCCATGCGCGAGGAGATGGTGCAGTCCATGCGCCGGCTCGGCGTCTCCATCGATCCCGACGCCCGCGTCGACACGCTGACGCGCGCCGAGCAGCAGCTTCTCGAGATCGTGCGGGCGCTCGGCGGCAAGCCGGGGGCCCTGATCCTCGACGAGCCGACGGCGACGCTCAGCCACGACGAATCCGAGCATCTCTTCGCCACCGTGGACGTGCTGAAGAAGGAAGGCTGGGCCATCCTCTATATCAGCCACCGCATGGAGGAGATCCGCCGGCTGGGCGACGTGGTGACCATCCTGCGCGACGGCCGCTTCATCGCCTTCCACCGGCTCGCCGACGTCACCAACGAGCGCATGATCGCCGACATGGTCGGCCGCGAGATGGCGAATTTCTATCCCGACATCCCGCACAACCCGGCCGGGACGGTGCTGGAGATCAAGGGCCTGTCGTCGGGCCGCAAGGTCAACGGCGTGTCGCTGACGCTGCGCGGGGGCGAGATCGTCGGCCTGGGCGGCCTGGTCGGCTGCGGCAAGGCCGAGCTGGCGCGCGCCGTCTTCGGCCTCCAGGAGATCGACGCCGGCGAGATCGTGCTTTCGGGCGAGACGATCGCCGCCCCGTCGCCCGCCGCCATGCTCGACCGCGGCCTCATCTACCTGCCGCAGGACCGGCGCGGCGAGGCGCTGGCGCTCAACCGCTCCATCGCCGAGAACATCGTCGTCGAGGTGCTGGGCGAGCCGCGCGCCGCCCGCGCCGGCTTCGTCAAAACCTCGTTCCTGGGCCGTCTGGTGCAGGACCTGCTCGTCCGGCTCAAGGTGCAGCCGGCCGATCCGGACAAGCCCGTGCAGGAACTGTCGGGCGGCAACCAGCAGAAGGTCGTGCTCGGCCGCGCGCTCAGCCGCGAGCGCAAGGTCTACATCTTCGACGAGCCCACCGCCGGCGTCGACGTCGGCGCGCGCCTCGATTTCTACAACCAGCTTCAGCGGCTATGCGCGGAAGGCGCGGCGATCCTGCTCATCAGTTCCGACCTTCAGGAGCTCGTCCACCTCTCCCACCGGGTCTACGTCATGCACGAGGGTCTGTGCACGGCGGAACTGGAAGGGGACGAGATCAACGAGAACGTCGTGATCGCCTACGCCTTTGGCGAAACGCCGAAAGAGGAAATCCAATGACCGAGAACCGATCCCAGGCCGGAGCCGCGCCTTCGGCGGGCGCCAACGCCCTGTCGAAACTCCTGACGTTCGGGGCGCTTCCCGTCGTCCTCGTCATCTGCGTGGTGGTGTTCCAGATGGGCAACCCGCGCTTCCTGAGCTCCGCCAACATGCTCAACATGCTGCAGCAGGGCGTGTTCCTGATGCTGATCGCCTTCGGCCAGATGCTGGTGCTGCTGGCGGGCGGCTTCGACCTCTCCGTCGGCGCGGTGGTGGCGCTCACCTCCATCGTCTCGGCGCAGGTCATGGTGGCCGTCTCGGTCGCCTATCCCGACGCGCCCGGCCTCGCCATCGCCGCCGGCTTCCTCGCCACCCTGGTCGTGGGCGTCCTATGCGGGCTGGTCAACGGCTTCGGCGTCGCCGTGCTCAAGGTCAACGCCTTCATCGTCACGCTCGCCACCGCCTCGATCTTTCATGGCGTCACCCTCGTCATTTCGCAGGGCCTGCAGGTCAGCGGCCTGCCGCGCGACTTCGTCTACGGCATCGGCTCGGGCTTCTTCCTCGGCCTGCCGGTCTCGGTCTTCCTCGCCATACCGGCGCTGGCCGTCGTCTATCTGCTGGTCCGCCACATGCGGTTCGGCCGTTACATCTACGCCATCGGCTCGAACCTGCGTTCGGCCGTCGTGGCCGGCGTCGGCATCAACCGCTACCTCATGGCCTGCTACGTGCTCTGCGCCACCATCACCGCCTTCGCCGGCTGGCTTCTGACGGCGCGCGTCTCGTCGGGCGAGCCGATGCTGGGCGGCGAGTTCCCGCTCAACTCCATCGCGGCGGCCGTCATCGGCGGATGCTCGCTTCGGGGCGGCGAGGGCACGCCGGTCGGCGTCTTCATGGGCGTGGTCTTCATCACCGTGCTCGCCAACGGCATGGACCTGCTGCGCATCGGCTCGAACTACCAGATGATCGTCCTGGGCGTCGTGCTCGTCGGCGCGGTGGTGCTCGACCGCTACCGGCTCGCCAACGCGGCCAGGCGCTGAGGAGGAACGGCCATGACCAGACAACTCTCCAACTCGCTGGCGCATACGGACATATCCACCACCCTGCATCCCTATACGGACGCGCGCGCCCATGAGCGGCAGGGGCCGGTGATCGTCGAGCGCGGCAAGGGCGTCTATATCTACGACGACGCCGGCAAGGAATATATCGAGGGCCTCGCCGGCCTGTGGTCGGTGGCCATCGGCTTCGACGAGCCGCGCCTCGTCAAGGCGGCGGCCGAGCAGATGGCGAAGCTGCCCTATTACCACACCTTCAGCCACAAGGCGCACGAGCCGTCGATCCGGCTGGCCGAGAAGATCGTGGAGATGACGCCGGAGCCCTTGACGCGCGTCTTCTTCACCAATTCCGGCTCCGAGGCCAACGACACCGTCGTCAAGATGGTCTGGTACATGAACAATGCGCTGGGACGGCCGCAGAAGAAGAAGTTCCTCGCCCGCAACCGCGCCTATCACGGCGTCACCGTGGCCTCGGGCAGCCTGACCGGCCTGCCCAACAACCACCGCGACTTCGACCTGCCGGCCATCCCCGTGCGGCATCTGACCTGCCCGCATTTCTATCGCTTCGGCCTGCCGGGCGAGACGGAGGCGCAATTCGCCGAGCGGCTTATCGCCGAAGCCGAGGCGGTGATCCTCGAAGAGGGGCCGGAGACCATCGCCGCCTTCATCGGCGAGCCGCTGATGGCCGCCGGCGGCGTCATGCCGCCGCCGCCCGGCTACTGGCCGGGGATCGAGGCGCTGTGCCGCAAATACGATATCCTGCTCGTCGCCGACGAGGTGATCTGCGGCTTCGGCCGGCTGGGGACGACCTTCGGCTGCGAGCGCTACGGCTTCACGCCGGACCTCATGGTGATCTCCAAGCAGCTCACCTCGTCCTACATGCCGCTCGCCGCCGTCGTCTTCACCGAGGCCGTCTATGACGCCATCGCCGACGATTCGGCCAGGATCGGCACCTTCGGCCACGGCTTCACCGCCTCCGGCCACCCGGTCGCCACCGCCGTGGGGCTGGAGAACCTCCGGATCATCGAGGAGCGCGACCTGATCGGCAACGCCGACCGCATGGGCAGCGTCCTCCAGGAGCGGCTGGCGGCGCTGGCCGATCATCCGCTGGTGGGCGAGGTCCGCGGCGCGGGCCTGATCGCCGGCGTGGAGCTGGTGGCCGACAAGGCGACGCGCCGGCCCTTCGCGCAACCGGGCCGTATGGGCGCGCGCGTCTTCGCCGCCGCGCACGAGCACGGGCTGGTGGTGCGCGCCATCGGCGACGTGGTCGCGCTGTGCCCGCCGCTGATCGTCGACGAGGCGCAGGTGGGCGAGATCGTCGCGCGGCTCGGCGAGGCGCTCGACGACGCGGCGCAATGGCGCATCGCCGAAAATCTGAACTGAGACCACGAGGAGAACGACGTGATCTATGAACAGCCCAGATTCATGCCCGCGGGCGACAGGTACCTGCTCATCGAATTCGGCAACGAGATGAATCTCGACCTGAATTTCATGGCGCAGGGACTGGCCACGGCGGCGGCCGCCGAGAACGTCAAGGGCGTCATCGAGACGGCGCCCTGCTTCGCCTCGCTGCTGGTCCATTACGAGCCGACGCTGATCGGCTATGACGACGTGGTGCGGGAGTTCTCGCGGCTCGCCGCCTCGCTCGGCTCCTCGGAGGACATCGAGCTCGAAAGCCGGCTCTTCTATCTTCCCGCGCTCTATCTCGACCCGTGGACCAAGGCCTGCGTCGAGGATTATTGCGCCAAGATCGCCAAGAAGGTCCCCGATCCCGAGCTGCTGGTGCAGGAGAACGGGCTCGAGGACGTCGACCATCTGGTCCGCCTCCATTCCTCCTCGGAATATTGGGTGGCCTCGCTGGGCTTCTGGCCCGGCCTGCCGTTCCTGATGCCGCTCGATCCGCGCGCGCGCCTCACCGCGCCGAAATACAATCCCCCGCGCACCCACACGCCGCAGGGCGCGATCGGCCTCGGCGGCGCGGCCAACTCGATCTATCCCGTCGCCACGCCCGGCGGCTACCAGATCTTCGCCCGCACGCCCGCGCCGATCTGGGACCCGTCCGGCAAGCGGCCGGCCTTCGAGGGCAGCCTCTGCCTGTTCCGCCCCGGCGACCGCATCCGCTTCGTGCCGGTGACGCGCGAGGAATACGACGCGGCCGAAGCGGCGGTGAACGAGGAACGCTACGAATACACCATCGTCGAGTATCAGAAATTCGTGGTCCGCAACTACAACCACTGGGTCGAGAAGGTGGGCGCGGGCGCAAAGACGGGAGCGACGGCATGATCAGGGTTCTCAAAGCCGGTCTCGAAACCTCGATCCAGGACTATCCGGGTCGCATTGGCTACTGGAATCAGGGCTTTCCGCCGTCCGGCCCCATGGATAGCTGGTCCTTCCGCATGGCCAACGTGCTGGTCGGCAACGCGCCGGGCGCGGCGGGGCTGGAATGCCAGCTTCTCGGCCCGACGCTGGAGTTCGGCGCGGACACGGTGATCGCCGTCACCGGCGCGGACATGCGCCCGACGCTCGACGGCGAGCCGCTGCCGCTGTGGCGCTCGGTCGCCGTGAAGGCCGGCCAGACGCTGGCGCTCGGCGCGGCCCGCATCGGCGCGCGCGCCTATATCGCGGTGGCGGGCGGCTTCGACAACCCGCCCATGCTCGGCTCCCGCTCCACCTTCAACAAGGCGGGCGTCGGCGGCATGGACGGCCATTCCGTCAAGCCGGGGCAGGAGCTGCCGGTGGCCGCCGCCACGGGCACGCCGGGCCTGACGGTCCCGGAGGAGCATCGCCCCGACATCCGCACCGACCGCAACTGGACCGTCGAGGTCTGCGCCGGCCCCAACGACGACTGGATCGACGAGGCGGGCCAGGAGCGCTTCCTCGCCTCGGCCTGGACGCTGTCGGCCAAGTCCGACCGCACCGGCTTCCGCCTGGAGGGGCCGGAATGGACCTTCGCGCCCAAGGCCTACGACAAGCCGAAGGAGCACGGCTCGCTGCCCTCCAACATCATCGATCACGGCTATCCGATGGGGGCGATCAACCTCGCCGGCCAGACGCCGATCATCCTGGTCAATGACGGGCCGTCGATGGGCGGTTTCATCAACCCCTACACGGTGCCGTCGGCCGCCTTCTGGAAGCTCGGCCAGGCCAAGCCCGGCGAGCAGCTTCATTTCCGCCTCGTCAGCGTGCAGGAGGCCCAGCGCATGGCCGTCGCGATCGCCGAACGCTGCGTGGCCGCCAATCTCGTAAAAGCTTAAACAAGAGGGAACGAAAACCACCATGGCGAAGCAACTCCTCTCCCCCCTTCCGGGCATCTTCTACCGCCGTCCGTCCCCCGACGAGGCCCCCTTCAAGCAGGAGGGCGACGCCGTCGCCGCCGGCGAGACGGTCGCCCTTATCGAGGCGATGAAATCCTTCTTTCCGGTCGAGGCGGAAGCCGCGGGCGCGGGCCTGCGCTTCCTCGTCGAGGACGGCGAGGCGGTGGAGGCCGACCAGGCCGTCGCCGAGACGGAGTAGGGCGCGATGGCCATCCGAACCCTGTTCATAGCCAATCGCGGCGAGATCGCGGTGCGCATCATCCGGGCCGCCAAGGCGCTCGGCATCCGCACCGTGCAGGCGGCGAGCGAGGCCGATACGGATTCGCTCGCCTGCCGGCTCGCCGACGAGGTTGCGGTCATCGGGCCGCCGCAGGCGGCGAAATCCTATCTCGACGTCGACGCCATCCTCGGCGCGATCGAGCAGAGCGGCGCGGACGCCGTCCATCCGGGCTACGGCTTCCTGTCGGAAAATCCGCGCTTCGTCGCGGCCGTCGAGGCGGCGGGCGTCACCTTCGTCGGCCCCGACGCCGACACCATCGCCCGCATGGGCGACAAGGCGCAGGCGCGCGCCGAGGCGGTGGCGGCCGGCGTGCCGGTCGTCCCCGGCAGCGAGGGCCGCATCGGCGACCTCGACGACGCCCGCGGACAGGCGGCGCGCATCGGCTATCCGGTCATGATCAAGGCCAGCGCCGGCGGCGGCGGCCGCGGCATCCGCATCGTCGAGGACGAGGCGGCGCTGGAGAAGCTGGTGCCGCAGGCCATGGCCGAGGCGCGCGCCGCCTTCGGCGACGACGGCCTCTACATGGAGCGCTACATCCAGAACGCCCGCCATATCGAGGTGCAGGTGCTGGGCGACGGGGTGGAGGTCGTGCATCTGTTCGAGCGCGAATGCTCGCTGCAGCGCAAGCGCCAGAAAGTGTGGGAGGAAGCCCCCGCCGCCATGCTGCCGGAAGCGGTGCGCGACGCGCTCTGCGCCTCCGCCGTGGCGCTCGCCAAACGGGTGAACTACCGCAACGCCGGCACGCTCGAATATCTCTACGACAGCCGGACGCAGGAATTCTTCTTCATCGAGATGAACACCCGCATCCAGGTGGAGCATCCCGTCACGGAGGCGATCACCGGCGTCGACCTGGTGCAGGCGCAATTGCGCATCGCCGGCGGCGAGCGGCTCTGGTTCCGCCAGCAGGACGTCAAGCGGCGCGGCCACGCCATCGAGGTGCGCATCAACGCCGAAAACCCGGCCAAAATGTTCATGCCCTCGCCTGGCCTTGTGACCGGCTACGCCGCCCCGGAGGGCGCGGACGTGCGCTTCGACACGCTGCTCTACGAAGGCTACCGCATCGCGCCCTATTACGATTCGCTCGTCGGCAAGCTCATCGTCTGGGCCCCGGACCGTGCGGCTGCCATCACCGCGCTGCGGACGGCGCTTTCCGGGCTGAAGGTGGAGGGTGTTCATACGACCGTCCCGCTGCATCAGGCGCTGGCCGCCGATCCCGAGGTGGGCGAGGGGATGTTCCACACCGCCTGGCTGGAAGGATGGATGGCCGCCGGCAAGCTGGAGGCGGGCCGGACGTAGCAAAGCCGGCCAAGGTCGGCCAAAGCCGGCTCGACCGGCGCAATGAAGAGGAGCGGTTCTCCCGGCCGCCGCGCGGCCGGGGCGCAGCCGCCCGCATTTTCGGAAAGATCGTGCAGATGAAGACCTATTCGATAGCCTTGATTCCCGGCGACGGGATCGGCGTGGACGTGACGGCGGCGGCGTGGTCGGTGCTGGAGAAGGCGGCGGAGCGGAACGGCTTCCGCCTGGAGAGCGAGAGCTTCCCGTGGTCCTGCGCCTATTACAAGGAGACCGGCGCGATGATGCCGGGCGACGGCATCGAGACGCTGCGCCGGTTCGACGCGATCTTTCTGGGCGCGGTCGGCTGGCCCAAAGAAGTGCCGGATTCCGTCTCGCTGCATGGCCTTTTGCTGCCGATCCGCAAGGCTTTCGTGCAATACGCCAATATCCGCCCGCACCGGCTGCTGCCGGGCGTCACCGGGCCGCTGCGCGCCGAAGGCTTCGACATTCTGTGCATTCGCGAGAACACCGAAGGCGAATATTCCGGGGCCGGCGGGCGCGTCCATCAGGGCACGAAGGACGAGGTTGCGGTGGAGACCTCGATCTTCACCCGCGCGGGCGTCGAGCGCATCCTGCGCTTCGGCTTCGAGCAGGCGCGCAAGCGTCGTAAAAAACTCGCCTCCGTCACCAAGTCCAACGCGCAGAAATATTCCATGGTGTTCTGGGACGAGGTCACGCGCGAGCTGGCGAAGGACTATCCCGACGTGGAGGTGACGAGCTACCACATCGACGCCATGGCGGCGCGCATGGTGATGGCTCCCGAAAGCCTCGACGTGGTGGTGGCGTCGAACCTGTTCGGCGACATCCTGACAGACCTCGGCGCGGCCATCCAGGGCGGGCTCGGTTTCGCGGCGTCCGCCAACATCAATCCCGACCGCTCGGCCCCGTCCATGTTCGAGCCGGTGCACGGCTCGGCCCCCGACATCGCGCATCTCGGGATCGCCAACCCCATCGCCGCCATCTGGTCCGGCGCGATGATGCTCGACCATCTGGGCGAGGCGCAGGCGGCGCGCGACGTCATGGCGGCGATCGAGGCCGCGACCGGCAAGGGCGTCGGCGTGGCGGCGGGCGGCCACAAGACCAGCGCCATCGCCGCGGCGGTGCTCGAGGCGCTCGATTAAGATTGGAGAACGACATGACCGACAAGACCTATAACGGCCTGCTGACGCAGGCGGGCCTCATCGACGGCAAATGGCTCGGCGCGGCTTCCGGCCGGACGGTGGAGGTGACCAACCCGGCCACGCAGGCCGTCATCGGGACGGTGCCCGACATGGGCCGCGCCGAGACGCGCGCCGCCATCGAGGCCGCCGAGCGCGCCTTCAAGCCGTGGAAGAAGAAGACCAACGCCGAGCGCGCCGCGCTTCTGGAACGCTGGCACGCGTTGATGATCGAGAACCTGGAGGACCTGGCGCAGATCCTCACGCTGGAGCAGGGCAAGCCGCTGGACGAGGCGCGCGGCGAAATCCGCTACGGCGCGTCCTTCGTCAAATGGTTCGCCGAGGAAGCGCGCCGCATCGGCGGCGGCACGATTCCCTCGCCGACGCCCGACCGGCGCATCGTGGTGCTGAAGGAGGCGGTCGGCGTCTGCGGGATCATCACGCCGTGGAACTTCCCCAACGCCATGATCACCCGCAAGGCGGCCCCGGCGCTCGCCGCCGGCTGCACCGTGGTGATCAAGCCGTCGGAGTTCACGCCCTATTCGGCCATCGCGCTCGGCGTGCTGGCGGAGCGGGCGGGCATTCCCGCCGGCGTCGTCAACATCGTCACCGGCCTGCCGACCGAGATCGGCGAGGAGCTGATGGCCAACGAGACGGTGCGCAAGCTGTCCTTCACCGGCTCGACCCGCGTCGGCGCGTTGCTGATGCGCGGGGCGGCCGACAGCATCAAGCGGCTCAGCCTGGAGCTCGGCGGCAACGCGCCCTTCATCGTCTTCGACGACGCGGATATCGACGCGGCCGTGGAAGGCGCGATCATCTCCAAGTTCCGCAACGGCGGCCAGACCTGCGTCTGCGCCAACCGCATCCTGGTGCAGGCCGGCGTCTACGACGCCTTCGCGCAAAAGCTCACCGCGCGCGTCAACGCCATGGCGGTGGGCGAGGGGACGCAGCCGGGCGTGGCCATCGGCCCGATGATCAACGAGGCGGCGGTCCACAAGATCAACCGGCATCTGGAGGATGCGCTGGCCAAGGGGGCGAAGATCGTCACCGACAGGCGTGAACTGCCCGCCGGGCCGCAATATGTCGCGCCGGTCGTGCTGACCGGGGCAACGACCCAGATGCAGCTTGCGGGCGAGGAGACCTTCGGCCCGGTCGCGCCGCTGTTCCGCTTCGAAAAGGAAGAGGAGGCGATCGCCATCGCCAACGGCACGCCCTTCGGCCTCGCCGCCTATTTCTACACACAGAGCCTCAGCCGCTCGTGGCGGGTGGCGGAGGCGCTGGAGTTTGGCATGGTCGGCCTCAACACCGGCCTCATCTCCACCGAGGTCGCGCCCTTCGGCGGCGTCAAGCAATCCGGTCTCGGCCGCGAGGGCGCGCAGATCGGCATAGAGGAATATCTCGAAGTCAAGACTTTCCATATCGGCGGGCTCAACTGAGGCCGCCGGCGATTTCCATCGTCAAGAAACATCGAAGCAGGAGGTGCAGCCATGGCTGCCAGCAAAAGAACCACCCAGGAGCTTCTGGCGGCGCGCGATAAGAACGTTCCGCGCGGCGTGCTTACGGCCCATCCCATCGTCGTCGACCGGGCGGAAGGCGGCCATGTCTGGGACCGCGACGGCCGCCGCTATCTCGATTTCGTCGGCGGCATCGGCGTGCTCAATATCGGCCATAACCATCCGCGCGTCGTGGCCGCCGTCGCCGAACAGCTCAAGCTGGTGACGCACACGGCCTTCCAGGTCGCCGCCTACGAGCCCTATATCGCGCTCGCCGAGCGCCTGAACGCGCTGGTCGGCAAGGGCGAGAGCTACAAGTCGGCCTTCTTCACCTCGGGCGCGGAAGCGGTGGAGAACGCCGTCAAGGTCGCCCGCGCCCACACCAAGCGCTCCGGCGTCATCGCCTTCCGCGGCGGCTTCCACGGCCGCACGCTGCTCGGCTCGACGCTGACCGGTTTCGCCCAGCCCTACAAGCAGAATTTTGGCCCCTTCGCCGGCGAGATCTACCACACCGCCTATCCCGACGCCTATCGCGGCGTCACCACGGCGGTGGCCTTGCAGGCGTTGGAGGAGGTGTTCGCGACCGAGATCGCGCCCGACCGCGTGGCGGCGATCCTGATCGAGCCGGTGCAGGGCGACGGCGGCTTCCTGCCTGCTCCGGCCGACTTCATGCAGGCGCTGCGCGAGATCGCGACGCGCCATGGCATCGTGCTGATCACCGACGAGATCCAGACCGGCTTCGGCCGCACCGGGACGCTGTTCGGCTTCGAGAACTCCGGCATCCAGCCCGATCTCGTCACCGTGGCGAAGAGCCTGGCCGGCGGCTTCCCGATCTCGGGCCTCGTCGGCCGCGTCGAGATGATGGACGCGCCGACCCCCGGCGGCCTCGGCGGCACCTATGGCGGCAACGCCGTCGCATGCGCTGCGGCGCTGGCCGTGCTCGACGTCTTCGCCGAGGGCGAGCTGCTGAAGCGCGGCCAGAGCCTCGGCGCGAAGCTGCGGGCCGGGCTGGAGGCGCTCCAGAACGAGCATCAGGGGATCGGCGACGTGCGCGGCCTCGGCTTCATGCAGGCGATCGAGTTCGTCTCCGACCGCGCCGGCAAGACGCCCGACCCGGACCGGGCGCAGCGTGTGATCGACGCGGCGCGCGAGCGCGGCCTGCTGGTCATCAAATGCGGCGTCCACCGCAACGTCGTGCGCTTCCTCGCGCCACTCGTCATCTCGGACGCCGACCTCGACGAGGCGCTGAAAATCCTCGGCGAAGCGCTACGCGCGTCATAAGCGCGTCGATCCGCCAGCCGTGGAGCATGCGTTCGGGATTTCTTGGGCGCATGGCCCGCGCCATGGCGGGCTGGTTCCCATTAAGGGCTTCGGCCAAAAGGCCGAAGCCCTACTATTCGACGTCCCCAATGCAGACCTTCGTTATCCTCATCACGGCATAGGCGCCGGATGGCGATTGGCGTGATGATAATCTGCTGGAGAGATTGAGCGGCGCGGTGGTCTTCGCCGAAAAAAGGAATAGTGCCGGTTTAAAGGTCGCCCAACCCAATGGCCGCCTTTTTTAGCGACTGCTTGCTGCCACTTCCGGCTGATTGGCGAAAGGGCTCGGACCGGAATGCCGGATCACGTTATGGCGATGCCCACTGGCGCCCTCTACGATGCGCCATCTCTGGATCGGCGGCGCTAAAAGGGTAGTCGCTCCTCGCTCGAAGTTTGCCAGCTAAGAGGGCTGAAATAGTCCTCAGCGCGGCTAAACTCGCATTGACCGGCTAAATCGCCGCTCGCACTCACTTCCGGTTTGAAATCAACGCTTTCGGGAAGCGGTTCCATTTCAAATAGCGATCCCCAACCTACGCAAAGCTGGCCTGCGATGTGGCGGTCGAAACCGCTGCGTTGATCGCCTCCTCGACCTGAAGACGGATCGCCTCCAGCATTTCGGGCGTGGCGTCTTTGGGCACATATATCGGCTCGCCGATGACGACCGATTTGCGCCCAAAGGGCAACGGCAGTTTCGCCTGGTCCCAGCTTTTCAGCGACTTGGACCGGCTGGTGAGCGCGGAGGCGGGATAGATCGGGCAACCCGACAGCTTCGCGAGCGCGATGACGCCTTCGCCGCAGCGAAAGGCCTTCTTGTTGGTTTCGGCCGCCATCACCACGGATTCCCCGGATTGCAGCGCATGCAGCATCTGGCGCAGCGCCGACGCGCCGCCCTGCCTGCCGCCTTTCCGCCCGCCCGCGCCCGAGCCGCGGATGGCGTTGATCCCGAGCGCCCGCAGCATCAGCGCGACGATCTCCCCGTCGCGGGACTTCGACACCGCCGCGACGAACCGCTTCTCCGGCGGTCGAGCGAAGGCCGCCAGGAACATCTGCCCATGCCACATGGCCACGATGCAGGAGCCCGCCTCGGCGAGCGGGCTGCGCCGCGGATCGCTGCCCTTGCCGGGCCGGCTGGACCACCATACGAATTGAAGAAAAGCCGCGCCGAAACGGGCGATAAGCCGTGTGGCGAAGGGTATTTCCACGAATTTTTTGAACGACATTCCAATTCTTCTGTCAGATGAAGGCGACCAAACATACCGGGGCGCATCGTTGCGTGACGGCCAGATCCGATACGCCGGTTGGGACGGAACCTACCGCCAACACGGCCTGTCCCGCAAGTTCAATAAAACAAGCCTGAGCGACAGCTTGAAACCGAAATCGCTCGGATGAAATCACCACGCGCATCGATCCGACTTCGGATGAACGCACACGCGCATGGTCATATAGGAGACGTAAAAGAAAATTAAAAGAACCGTCGCCGACAGACCACCGATGTTCAAAATTCTCGCTTGATTGGAGAATGGCGCACCCAAAATCGCCGACATGCGGGCGCCGACGCGATCTTCGCCCCAGATTGCCAAAAAACCATAATTGCTCCATATCAGTGCGGCACTTGAAAAACGGAGTCATCGGAACGCTCTATCTTTGTGTTTTTCCGCATTTCCGAATGCAAAACCGCTTCGCACTTTTGCTGGAAATGCTTTAGATCACAGATCGAACGCGCAGCGCTGAGGATCGGGCCGCAAATTGTTACGCATAAGATATGGTTTTCTTTGCCTTTTCCTGGCGATTGCCTCACCTGCATATGCTCTGGATGCCGGCTCTCCGCCCGTTTTGACGCCGCTGCCGCAACAGATGCAGGCAGCTCATTTGACGGCGGACTTTCTTAGCCGCTTCCATTATGAGCCTATTCCGCTGGACGACGTATTGTCGGCCCGGGTCATGGATCGGTTTCTCAAGTCCCTGGACCCGGACCGTGTCATCTTCCTTCAGTCGGATATCGACAGGTTCATGGCCAGCAGAACGAAGATCGATGACGCCATCAAGCACAACGATCTGAGCATCCCGTTTTCGATTTTCAACCTTTATGAGCAGCGCATCGTCAATCGAATGACTTACGCGCGCAGCCTGCTCAAGCGCACATTCGACTTCAGTAAGCAAGAAGACTACCCCCTGATGCGCGACAAGGGGCCATGGCCGCGATCCGAGACGGAAAGCGACGACCTGTGGCGCAAGCGCGTCAAGAACGACTGGCTGCGTCTCAAGCTGGCCGGCAAGGATGACGCCTCCATTCGCGACACGCTCGACAAACGCTACGAAAACTCCATCGAACGCGCCCATCAATACAAGAGCGACGATGTATTCCAGATGTTCATGGAAGCCTATACGACGTCGATCGACCCCCATACCGAATATTTCAACGCCGCCGCTTCGGCTGAATTCGATATTTCCATGAAGCTTTCGCTTGTCGGCATCGGCGCGGTGCTGCAGGAACGGGACGATTACACGACGATCCGCGAACTCGTCGCCGGCGGCCCGGCGCAACTGTCGGGCAAACTTGCCGTCGGTGACCGCATTGTCGGCGTCGGGCAGGGCGAGGACGGCCCGATAAAGGAAGTCGTCGGGGAACGCCTCGACGACATCGTGAAATTGATACGCGGCGCGAAGGGTTCCGTCGTGCGGCTGGATATCTTGCCGGCGGATGCCGGAGCGGACGGGAAGCATCGCCTCATCAGTCTGGTTCGTGACAAGATCAGCCTCGACAAGCAGGCCGCCAGCAAAACGGTCCTGTCGGTGAAAGAGGGAAACGCCGTTCGCAGGATCGGGGTCATCACCCTGCCGGCGTTCTATGAAGATTTCGACGCGCGGCAAAAGGGCGACAAGAATTACCGAAGCGCCAGTCGCGATGTCGCCAAGCTTCTCGGCGAACTAAAGCAGGAGAAGGTCGATGGCGTCCTGGTCGATCTGCGCAACGATGGCGGCGGGTCGTTGGCCGAGGCGATCAATCTGACGGGGCTGTTTATCGGCAAAGGCCCGGTGGTTCAGCAGCGCAACGCAAGCGGCGCGGTCAAGGTGGAGAGTGACCAAATTCCCGCACCGCTCTGGACGGGCCCGCTTGGCGTGCTCATCAATCGCGGCTCGGCGTCGGCTTCCGAGATTTTCGCCGCGGCGATACAGGACTATGGACGCGGCGTGATCATCGGCGAACCCAGCTTCGGCAAGGGCACCGTGCAGACCGTGGTCGATCTCGACCAGTTGGTCCATAATCCCAAGCCGAAATTCGGCGAGTTGAAATTTACCGTCGCCCAGTTTTTCCGGGTGAATGGCGGCACGACGCAGTTGCGCGGCGTGACGCCGGATATAAGCCTGCCGGGGCTGTTCGACCCCAAGGCCTTTGGTGAATCGAGTTTCGACAACGCCCTGCCTTGGAGCGAGGTCAAGGCGGCGAATTTCAAGCCCTGGGAAGAAATGAAGGCGCTGCTGCCGCAATTGCAACGCTTGCATGATATGCGTGTACAGAACGATCCTGAATTCCAGGATTTCGTGAAGGATGTCGCCGACCTGAAGGCCCAGCGCGAAAAACCGGATATCTCTCTCAATGAAGCCGAACGTCGCAAGGAACTGACCGCGGAGGAAAACCGCCTCAAATCGCGTGGGCAGTTCAACGATGGCGTCGACGTGGTCAAGGACGATGGGCTACAGTCCGACGAGCGGAGCCTGAACGCCGATATGGCTATCGATAAAGCCCGCAAGAGCGCGAAAGATATTCTCCAGAATGAGGCGGCCTCCATTGTCGCCGATCTGGCGGGCTTGCAGCCGGATATGCCGAATACCGTCGCACAATGATCGGCGACGGCTGTCTTTATGTCTTGGCCGTGGCGTCTGATCGGGCGCATCGGTCTCGTCATCAAGCCCCGCAATGATCGCGTCATGGTCTATGGACTGATCCGGATCGCCAGCAAGCTTCAAAACGTGCAAGACGAACGCGCGCGCGAGCTATAGCAAGCGCGCGTTCGGAAACGAAAAAAGCGCGCTATAGTGACAAAAAGAGCTTCGGTGCGTGAACTCATCGCTGGCCGTCATATAGGGTTAGATTCGCCCCTAGACCCGCGAAAGGAGACATATGATGCGCGGCGTCGCCGACCAGGGTAAGCCCGGGTACTGGATTCCACCGGTATCCGACCGGGTAGCACGTAGATTGGACGAAGTTCTGGATCAATCTCGCTGTGGCTAATGAACGCGGTCAGGTGCGGCGCTCATCCCTCAAATTGCCTTGCGACATGCGCCAAGTCGGCACGCGCGTGGCTGAAGTCGATGGAGCGAAATAGCGGTACACCATGACGCTTTTTGCCCGAAGCAACCGCCATGAGCGTACCACTGCCGATTTCGTCGATGGATGCCTTGTCCCGCATAGCATCATCGAGAAGTGCGACCTCGATGAAACAGGTGTCGGTATAGACGGCTTGATATGCGAAAGCTTTGACCGGGCCTTTGACCAGGCGCCATCTGTTCCGACAAGTCTATCGACCGTAATCGTAGTGTCGTCGGCAAAAATGACTACGTGCCGGTCGTCAACGGTCAGGACAGACCTAATCTTCCGGCCCCATTTGATCGTGCTGGTCGGAAGTGATCCGATCAGCAAATCCCGAAGCTCGCCCCTGTCAACTTCCGGACGAGTAGAGGAGTGATCGCCGGTTTGTCGAATAGGATTACACCGTTCTTGTCGACGACGCGCTTGGAGCAGACCGAAAACGTCTGGTCATTGCCGTCGGTCGCCGATGGCGCATGATAGTTCATCCAGTAGGTCATCCAGAGCTGTGATTAGGCATGGAATAAGGACCCCGCAAATGGGGTGATCGGCGTCCAAACGGGACCCCCATCTGCGATGGGGTTACAACAGCCTCCG
>UBKJ01000046.1 GCA_900465915.1 Hyphomicrobiales bacterium | reverse complement strand
GGCGGGGGAGGGGGAGGCGGCACGCGTCGCTCACCCAAAGGCCCCAACTTGAAAAGCGGCGCCGTACAAAGCGGCGCTGCCACTGCCTTTAGCCGCGCCTCAGGCAATAATGCCGTCGTCGTCAAGGTTCTTTCCTTTGGTGCAGGAGCTGGTGCTGCACGGAATGTACTTGCCTATCAAAGCAAGGAAGAACGCGCCCACGACCAGGACGGCCGTGAAATCGCTGATATCAATCAGGCTGTCAGAGAGTGGGAGCGGGAGTTCGCGAACCGACAAGGCAGCAAGGATATAGCGCGCTTCAGCTACGAGCTTGAGAATACAGATCGTGAATCTGTCGCTCGAGCACTCGACTCGCTGGCCAGTGAAGGGTTCCGTCACGCTGGTGATACCGATCGTACATACGCCTTCAGCGTCAGTGCCGGCGTCAACGGCCAGACCCGTTTACAACTAGCCTTGGTGATCGCGCACGAAAAAAGCAGCAGGGCTGAACGCACTAGCGATAATCGAATCCCGGCTGAGCTCGATGACATACATGCGATCGATGCCCGTCTGGACGGAGCCTTGCGAAGAGAAGGCATCACACCGATTTCGCGTTATCCCGTTGAATTCGCATCAGGTCCAAAGGGATTGACAGCAATACTGCACGCCATGCAGAGGGATGGCGAGGAAATCACCCTATCGACGAAATCTCACATTCGGGAGCGCGACGGCAAGAGCGGCGTCTATGAGCGATCCGACACGCGGCGCGAGGTGACAACTAAGGATCACAAGGAAATTACGGCCGAGGGAAGGACGGTGGCTGCGCTCATGCAAACACGCCAGCCTCGTGATTTCATGCACCTGTTGCTATCTGGCCCCGCCAACGTCGATCGCGATCAATTTATATTGGCTGGTCGGGATTTCCTGAAAGAGCAATTCGCCGGTCACCGCTATGCCTACGCCGTTCACAACCGACACGACATGGAAAAGCATCCGCACCTACATGTCATTGTCTCGCTGCGGGGGCCAACTGGCAAAGCCATGCACCCAAATATTCGTGATTTCACGGAGTGGCGGCTACGTTTCGCCGAGAAGGCTCGCGAACGTGGCATTGCAATCGACAGACAGAAGCGCATCGAGAGGGCAGGGCCGCCGCCCGTTAAAAGATGGGAATGGGAAATGTTCCGGCGCATGGGAGCAACGGCGCCGACGAATGTCATCGATAAGGTGGTGTCAAAGGTCCGCGACAAGCCAACCGCACCCAAGCTGGAGATTGCGCGGGAAAAATTCGACCAGACTAAAAGATCTATCAACCGTGTCATTGATATGCTCGAGACGCTGGCGAAGGACAAAACAGCACCGAGTACAGCCCGGGAGTTGAGCCAAGACCTGTCGATTGGACTTCGACGGGAGTATAATCGGCTCGAAGCTGCAATTCGCGAGGGCAGGGACCCTGCACAAGAGAAAGGTCAAGACCACATGTTGCGATCCACCCCTATCAGCGCCGGCCAGGCAAAGGCAGCCAAGGAGTCCTTGGCTCAAACAGCCATTAGTGTTGCCTCAAAAATTGCGAACCCCACTGACCGCCTCATCTTCGAGCAGGCGACCAAGGTCATCGGGAAGGTTGTTGGCCTGCAACTCGACGCCCGCGCGGCCAAGACCAAGGATCGCGACCAAGACAATCGGAAATCGACAGCGCTCGAGACAAAATCCGCAGCCGGCCGCGATCACGTTGCCGAGCAGGGGACTCTCAATAAAACCTCAAACAATCGCACCATTGATGCTGCGCGTATCGCCAGTGCCAATGCTGGTCGCGATGCTCGCGAGAACGAACGCGATGAACGCGGCCGGGACAAACAAAAGGAACAGCAACGCGATCGCGAGATAGCGAAAACCGTCAAGCTTCGTCCGCCTCAGGAGAAGGATCGCGATCGGAGCCGCTAAGGGGAGGGTGGTCAGTGGCTAATTCAAACGGCTCACCCGAAATGCGTCTACAGCAGGTCCCATGTCGTTCTGCTGATTCTTGTTACCCTAGCGACGTATCCGTTCGGAACTCGATGATTTTCGGGGCCGACCCGGCGCCAGGGAAGTCCATTTCGATGAGCGCCATCTTACTTTTGCTCGGCCGACCATCTGGAACGGCCTGACCAGGAACGATCCGGAGGAACCATGTTTGACCATCCCGCGCCCCCGGTGCCTACTTTGAGAGAGATGATCCGTCGGTTCGCGGCCGTGGCGCTCTTCCTCTTCGCGCTATTTCATATTCTGCTGTGGGCATTGCCTTACACCGGCTATCCCGCTTTTTGGATAGCCAAAGCCGCGAATGGGGATCCGTTAACCGGCCTATTGTTGTCGGTGTTAGCCTTATTCGGTCTGTTTTTTCTGGTTCGCAATTTGCGACGCCTGGGCGATGCCGGAATTTCGTACAGCTATCGAGCAGTGTGTCTTGTGATCTAAAAGCGGGGAGGGGAGATGTTTGGTTCTCCCAGGATTCATTGAGCCTTGCCTTCCGAAGCTCGTGGCCCAAGCGCCAATCGGCGACCAGTGGATTCACGAGATAAAACATGACGGCTACCGGTTAGCCGTTCGTGTCGAAGACGGCGATATTCGTCTTCTCACCCGTCGTGGTTTGGTATGGACCTCACGTTTTCCGCTCGTTGCTCAATCCGCTCGACAACTCTCTTCAGCCTATATTGATGGCGAAGTCGTCATCCAGGGTGAGGACGGGGTTTCCGATTGGTCAGCACTTCACGCATGCGCCAGCGCCGGCCAATGCCCTGGCGCAATCTTGTGGGCTTTTGATCTACTCTTTTTGAAAGGCGAGGATCTTCGCCCGCGGCCGCTGATCGAGCGAAAGTCTATACTCGCCGAGATCCTCGCTCCGCTCTCCGGCGGAATATTCCTCGTCGAGCACATCGAGGGAGATGGACGTGCGGTCTTTTCACACGCCTGCGCTCTTGGACTGGAGGGGATCGTCTCTAAACGAAGCGGGGGGCGCTATCGCTCAGGTCGATCCGACACCTGGCTGAAGACCAAATGTGAGGAGCGTGGGAATTTTGTCGTGGTGGGCTATATTCCGAACAGCGGTATGAATAACGCGGTTGGCGCTCTCGTCCTTGCCGAACTGGTGGGTGATGAGCTTGTCGTATGTGGCAAGGTTGGAACAGGCTGGAGCACGAAGACGGCGATCGAACTTGCGACCGCGTTTGAAACCATCATCCAGCATTCACCTTCGGCTCGGACATCATTCTCATCGAAAGAGCTTCGAAAGGTGAGGTGGGTCCGCCCGATCGTCTCAGTGCAGATTTCCTATCGGGGTCGAACGGCCGGCGGCACGTTGCGTCACCCCTCCTTCAAGGGCGTCACCAGTGTCGAATAACGAATAACTGGCTCGTGCAAAACGTCCTCTTCATGCGGGTGGGATTTCCAGCCCGCTCAAATCAACAACGATGAAGCAGGGCACTATGAAATCTCGTTTCACATATACGCTTGGAATCGTCCTATTGATTGTCGTGGGCGTCAGCTATTTCTTGTTCAAGGTGCCAGAGAGGCCGTCGCTCTCCTCTCCGGTGACGTCGTCGGCCCCGCCACCAACCGCTCCACCGCCGCCACCTTCTCCAAAATGAATGCCGCTAGGTGAGGGGCGTTGGTCAGCCATCCGATAGATGATATCCATAGAGCATCATAGCCCCCGCCAGTGTAGTCATGCCGGCATAGATCGAATACCCAACAGGCATAAGGCTGACATCCCAACCGTCACCCCGAAAGCGCGCTATGCGGCGCTGAATAGCTCCACCGGGGGCTATGACCATACTTATGTAGGCTGCCAGCAAAACAGCAGGCACCGTCAATTGCTGCAGAAGCATCAAAGCTGCCAATAGTGCGGCGAACACCAGACGCGCGCTGATGCTTTCCATGGCTGTCCGGAAAACGATAAAGGTCCCTTCGGGAATGCTGATCTGACGGGCTCCTTCAAGCATTTCGTCCTCCTCGCTTCGTTTGAATAGGGACGTCAGCAATCAAAAATTGACAACACCAAAAACAGGCAACCTATAGTCGCATAAGCTTTATTATGGAACTAAGTCATTGATATTGCTGTCTTAATTCGGCTTTTCGTTTTCAGTCCAGTGCGTTGCAGAAGATCCAATATCGAGATAGCGGCCAAGCGATCTCAAATGCTCAACGATCTCCGGAAGCAGAAAGTCACGATCTCCATATACCTCATTTATGCGAGCGAGCTCGTCTCGTGCTGCATGCATTTCCTCAAGATCGCCGAGCACGTATCGGTCATGGCCAATGGCACAAATATCGCAACCAGCCTTGATAACATCTTCGACAAATGCCGGAATCTGCTCCGCCTGCATCAGCTTCATATCCGTCACCCAAAAATAGAAACAAAGAGAACGAACAGCCCGACAAGGAATATCGGCCCACCAGGGATAACCATCAGCCCCATCCAAGCCTTATTCCATCCTTCCAGGCGCTCAAATTTCATCTTTTCCTCGTAGGATCCAAATTCGAGCACACCGGCGGCGTTGGTCCTCTCGAACCGAAGTCGATCGAGTTTCTTGTATTGCCGGTTGAATGCGAGCAACAGCCAGATCCATCCCACGACGACGACCAGACCAATCAGAAAATAAAACGCTCTCTCCATCCAAGCACCCCCAAACGCCTAGCTGTCTTCAGCCAGAGGATCACGCGCCTTCTCAGCGTATTCCTCCAAATAAAGACGCGATGTTTTATCAGACATTCTCTCCGACAATTGTTGCACCATCAGTTCGACATCGGCGTTCAGGTCTATAGGATCGACCTCACTGCTTGCGTTCACGCTGTCGAAAATCACCTGATTGAATTTGGCCACGTCTGAATCGAAGGCGTCACGCACCTCCTGACGACGTAGAATCGGTGAACGGATTACCTGCATGTCGGGCTCATCTTCGCGCGCCAGGTGACGTTCCCGCACAGGATCCTGCTTCTTGAGGATGCCAGCGTACTTGTTGCGATCAAGCTTCTCCAGGTCCACCTCTAGGTCGTCGTCGTCAACCTTGTCGCTCTCGGAAATTGCCAAGTCAGCCCGCTGTGACGCCGCTTCGCGGCGTTCGCTGGATTTTGTCTCAGAATCTGCGCGTGCTTTGCGGACGGCAGTAGAAACCGTCTCCGCTTCATCCACTTTCTCGCTGCGTTCGTTGCTGTGGCTGAGCGACGCCGTGTTGACGCTTGCGATCGTCTGCGGTGGTTGTTCCTTTTGCCGGTCTCTTCGCAAATCGTCTTCCGACACGCCGGCGGCCCGCTTCTCGTCCAGATCAAGACGATGGCGCAGCTCATCGAGGGACGAGATGAACACCTGACGCACGCCATCCTTTACATTGAACCGCACCTCATGCGCATGCTTTGGTCGCTGCACGGCACGGAAATCAACCTCACCTGCTAAAGCTTTACCGTCCCGGCCGACGGCGGCTTCGTCAGCCTCCTTCGCCTCAGAGCGCGAGGCATTGAATTTATCGGTATCAGCAACGGTCCATTCGACCGGCTCCATGCGCGGCTTCGGCAAAGGCTTGAACTTCCGCACCTTTGAGAACATCCGTTCGCCACCCGAATCCAGCTTCATGATGCGCATGAGCGGCATACCGGTCACCTGCAGGATAGCCTCTTCCGGTTTCATCATCATAAGCGTGTTGACAGGAAGAAGGTCGACGGAGACCGGCACCTTTGAAACCGAGCGATCGCGACGGCCATGGCGATGAGTGTAGGACGACTGCTCGATCCATTCCGTCGTCTTGCCGGCCGCCATGGAGACCGCCGCGGCGTCCTCCTGGTTCTGGAAATTCATGTACAGCTTGATGGTTGAAGACCCCATGAGGATCTTCTGACCCGACTTCTGATAAAGCCGCTCGAGCTGCGCGCCATCCTGAAGAATGAAGACGAAGCGCACGCCATTCTTGCGGATCAACGGCGCCAGGGTCAAAACCGTATCGATGCGGCCGCCGTTCCCGAATTCGTCGAGCATCATAAGGACTTCATGTTCGCCATCACGCAACTTGCCCATCTGGACCAGCTTGTCAGCCATCTGCTGGATGAAGATCGAGATCAGGCGTTCATAGATCTGAATGGCGTTCCAGTCCGCCTGCACATAGATCACCATCTTGCGCTTGCGCATGGCGTCTACCGGGATCGTCGTTATTGAGGTCAGCGCCTCAACGAGCGGGTTCTGCAGGAAATTGAGCTTGGCGACGATCTCGGCCGCAATACCCTCCCCGAGTTTTTCGTGGCGTCCAGCGAATTTGGTAAGCTGCATGCGTGTCTGGTCAGAAAGAACGCTTTCATAGTTCTCGAGCAGCTGCACGATCGCCTTGCGCTCATCCGACATCGAGTTGAGAATTCGGTAAAGCTCGCTCAAAGACTTCCGTGTGTCGGGGCATTCGAGGACGAAACCCAACATCGCCGTCATCAGGATCCGCGCACTTTCCTCCCAAAAATCCGATGAATCGGAGCGTAAACGCTCCGGAAGCAGCATTTGCGTCAGCTTTTGAAGGTCGGTGATCCGCTGATTTGGATCTGTGCTGATCAGATCGAGCGGATTATAGCCATCCGTCTCCTTTGAGCCCGGCGCCAGCAAGAAAACCTCATAACCCTTGTCTTTCATATAGCCGGAAGTTTCCTGAAACAGTTCGCCGCTCATATCGAGCACAAACTGCGATCCCTGGAAGCTCATCATCGTCGGAATCACGAAGCTGCGAGACTTACCCTGCCCTGGCGAACCGATGACCATGACATGCTGATCACCGTCATTGCGCAATAAAAGGCCCTGTTTCAGCCCGAGCACGATCCCATGCTTGTCGCGCAGCCGAAAATCGGCCGCATCTTTCAGCGTCGCCAGCCGGGCCTTGCCCATGATCATCCTCTGGCGCTTCTGTACTGCCGCTCCGATCGGAAAGCCGACGAGGAGCCCGGCTGCCGCCAACCCTGCCAATGCGGCCAACACGGTTTGTCGCGCCGGCCGCTGATAGACGCCCATGGCGTCGATCGCGCCAAAAGGAGCCTGATACATCGCGAAAAGATGATTTCCGTAGTAGTCGGCCGCGGCTGCGTTATTGCCAAATTTTGTCGCGACCAAATAGAAGGCGATGCCATAGGCAATCGCACCGATATAGGCGCCCACGAAAACAAGCGCGGTGTTGGCGATCAGGCTGAACATCGATCGCACATGCACCAGGTAGAGTATTTTGCGCGATAGTGCCCTTCCCCCCTTCAGCATCCACAGGCAAAGCCACGCGAAAAGGAACGGAGCGGCCAGTACGAAGGCCAGGAGCGACAGACCAAAGGTGTTGCGGATACCGATGATCGACCAGGTGTAGCGAACCCCGTCAAGAAAGGGAGCCTTTGACAGATAGTCGATGAATGACGACGAGCCGAAGGAAGTTACATACAGTTCGTAGATGAACGTGAAGAAGGCAAGCCACAGCAGGAGCGCGGCGATGAGCGCGACCGGAAAAGTAAAGAACGATACTTTCTGAAGGCCCGTCCACTTCGGGCGGTCAATCTCCTCGTCCGTGTACACGCTTGCCATCTTCGTCCACCTCATCGGCAAAATAAACTTCGCTGACGCCGCGGCCGCCGGCGGCATCGCTCTTCTTCAGCTGCACCACGATTGGAATGATCGACCTGATGTAGCTGATAATGTCGTCCCGCTCCATACGAACATTGCTGTTCAAGACGAGCGTCGATAACCGGTTGAACGCATGATGAGGCGAGTTGGCGTGAATCGTCGACATCGATCCAGGGTGGCCGGTGTTGATCGCGTTCAGGAAGTCGAAAGCTTCATCGCCGCGCAGCTCGCCCATGAAAATCCGGTCCGGCCGCAAGCGCAGCGCGGTCGCCAGAAGATCCGTCATGGTCACGCGCGCCTCGCCCTGCCCTCCTTTGGACACGAGCAGCGAAACAACGTTCTCCTGCCGAGGCTCGAGCTCGGCTGTGTCCTGCATCAGGACGAACCGTTCATTATCTGGAATCGCGGTCAACATGGTGTTGAGGAAAGTCGTCTTCCCCGTCGAAGTGCCGCCGGAGATCAGCATACTGCGGTGGTTTTTTGCCGCCATTTCGAGAAATGCCCGGATCTTCCCGGCACGCAACAGCTTTGATAATTCGACGTCCACATCATCGATGTAATCGTCGCCGGTCACTTTCGTGAAACGGAAGGCACCAGCCTTCTCATAGTCGTCCAGATCGAAACGGCGGATAAACTGCTTTCTGATCGAGAAGGCATGACCGGTCGCGGAGGTCGGGTTCAAGACAAACTGCACGCGCTCGCCGTTGACGAGCGTTGCCGACAACAAAGGATTTTCGGCATTGATGTTCTGCTTGGTGAAGGACGCAGCCCGCGACGCCATGTGCTTGATGGCTTCTTGCTCGAGGCCCTTTACCTCCACCTTTTCCATCGCCAGCTTGCCGATCCGCTCGAGCCACACTTCGTTGCTCCGCTGACAAGAAATCTCGACGATGCTCGGATCGTCGAGAAACTGCTTTATCGGCTCCAGCGCCTCAGAGAGGAAATGCTGCTCGGGCGATATCGTCGGTCGTGCGTTCATTTATACACTGGCCCGGTTGGAGGAGGACTATAGGCCGGCTCGACTGGACGACGGGCAGCACTGTGCCCATGGCGCTTCTTATGCAGAAGACGCTCGTACTCTTCCCGAACGGGGTCCGGATAGAGGTCCGAGAAATCGAGGTCGCGCGTGACGAAGACCGTGATATCCGATCCTTGTGCGATATGGATCGTCGGACGGATGTTGCGCGTATCCTGGAAGGCTTCGGAAGCCATCTGCTGAATACCAGACGCGATCGTTTCGGCCGCGATCTCGCGCGCCCGATCCTGCGAATTGTTGCCGTTGTCCTGTGGGATACGGGTGACGGACCCGTCAGAGTTGACGATCGTAATGTACTGCGTGTCCTGTCGGCCAAGCGAAGCAACGTACTGAGCTGCACCACCAATCATCGTCATTAACGCGGGCGGACCGAAGCGCTCCCAATATTTCTTATCGATCTTCCCTGTCATGCCCGAACGGCCAAGCCGATCAGTACCATATGATCCCAATTGCACGGATACACCGTCGCCACGGATCATGCGGGTCCAAACGATGAAAACGCGTTCCTGCCCCCGCTCGATACCGGATTTGTAATCACCTATCAGCGATGAACCGGCCGGGATCAGGATGCGACGACCGTCGAACGAATAGACGTCCTCGCGCACGATACCCTTCACCATGCCCGCCAGATCGGAATTGATGGCCGTCTCGAGAGTGCCTCGGATCATCGTTCCTTGCGGGATCCATGCATCGGTGCGGCGATTTTGGGTCGCGGAAGAAACTTCAACCCCCTGCCCGCCCATGGCCTTGAGGAAGGCGCGATCATTATCGACAGCTCCGCCACCTCCAGGGCCGCCCTGACCACCTGCGGCTGACGGATCGCCGCCGCCAAACATACCGCCCCCCTGCCCGTCGGCCGAGGCCTGCGCTGCGCCTCTGGTCTGATCCGATTGATCAAAAACCATGGAGCTCGAACGTACGCGCTCGAGCAGTTTGGCCTGCCGGGCGAGTTCAATGCACTTCGGATGTTCCGGATTGTTGCCGTTAGAGCAATCCACGTCAGCCGGAGGAGGAGCGGGCGTCGCTGCGGGGATCACGGCAGCAGGCGGCGGAGGCGGCGGTGGTGGCGGGGCCTCTGGCACCTGCACTGTCGGCAAGGGTGGCGGCGCTGGCGGTGTGAAGCCATCATTGTTGGGCGCCGACACAGGCCGGAACTCCTCTCGGGGCGTATTGTCAACGATAGGAGCTTCTTCCCCACCCGACAAAAGGAAGTAAAGCACAACGCCGACGCCTGCGATCGCGGCCGCCACGGCGATCGGGCGCATGACGCCGATGCCAGACTTCTTTACCTGGCCGCCGATCGCTGTATCGCCTTCGATTGGGTGATAATGAGAATCTGACATATCGCCCCCTATCTTGAACGATTTTCGGATTGGATGAGGCTGCTACGGGCTCCCCCCGAACCAATCCTCTTCGGACCAACAACGCCCTCGATGGGTGCTGGCGCGTCGGCCGGTGCGGTCCTCAAATTGAAAAGGCACGTCTCTTCTTCGGTCCCATAGCGCAGCGTCCATTGCCGCGAGACGGTATCAATGACGATATAGTCCCCTTCCCTGCGATAGTTGACGAGGCTTTCCCGGCGCTTCCGATCTACGATAAAAATCGCCGGCACATCGCCCGTGAACTTCATGAAGGTTTTCAGCCCGTCGTCGAACACCCACAAAGGCTTGGCTGATTCACCACCTTTGAAACCGTAGTCATAGTTGACCTTATCCCGGCGGATGTTCTTGATATTAGGGTTTTTTTGGGCGTCCTGAGCCTGCTTCCACAACTCTGCCGTCCCTTTCAGGCCGGCATCCTCCGGGTAGGTGAAACGCAGCTTAAACGTCTGATTTTGCATCGAGCGGCTATCATTGACACGCAGATCGAAGGCGTAGGTGCGTTTCGTCGTCACGACGGACAGGTTCGTCGGCGCATCCTTCTCCATCGGCTTCAACGTCAGGGATCGCCGATCAGCGGACGTGAGGATTTGCCAAGAAACGGTGTCGCCGGCGACGACCTGTGTGATTTCTTCATCAGCACCGAACAGGATGGTCGTGACCATCCCGTAGGTTCCAGTCACCAAAAACACCTGTTCCGACGAATAGGGCAACGTCCGAACGCGCGGATCCAGACGGCCAGGCCGCGCAACCAGTTCTGCGTGAGCCATTGTTGTCGTCAGAAGCAGGCTCAAGAGGATAGTAGTCGTTCTCTTCATTGAACCAACCCGGTCGGCATATTTTCCGGCACCTTCACGTACTCGGTCACAACGAATCCGAGCGGGTTGAAAAGCCGCACCCTATTGCTTGCCTGTAAATTGATCTGCTTGTACCGAACGGTTGCAGACCATCTGTTCACCACCTCGCCACCGCGCTGGCGCTCCCTCGTCTCAAAGCGCACAGACATGGTGTTGGCATTGAGTGGATTGACCGAGAGGATCTCCGGTCGAATTTCGCCGGTTGATCCCATCAATTTAACCGGCCCGCGAGGATTCGACGGATTCATCATCTCCTCATAGTCCTTGAAGGCCTTGGAGCCCGGTTCGGACCAGAGGGCAATCATGTCGAAATTGTCGGAGAGGTAACGCGGATCATAAGTCTCGCGTCGAATGACGTAGTTGCCTACGAACGCTGAACCGCGCCGGGTTTGC
>UBKJ01000028.1 GCA_900465915.1 Hyphomicrobiales bacterium | reverse complement strand
TACGACGCCGATTGACACATCGCGCCGATGCGTTCGCGGTCGACAAAGGGCAGCATGGTCAGGTAATCGACGGCGGCGCTGATGTCCTCGACGCGGGCGTAAGGGTTTTCGAGCTGGCGCGGCTCGCCGCCGCTCTCGCCCTGGCAGGAGGCGTCGAAGGCGATGGCCACGAAACCCTCCGCCGCGAGCTTGCCCGCATAAAGGCCCGCCGTCTGCTCCTTGACGCCGCCGGCGGGATGGGTGACGACGATGGCCGCGTAAGTCCTGGTCTCGTCGAAGCCGGCCGGCAGATGCAGGTTTCCGGCCATCTCGATCGAACCGTTCCTGAATGTCACGGGTTGCATGGCGCGTCCTTTCTCGTTCGATGACGTAAACATAGCGCCGGCGACGAATTTGGATTAGACAGCGTAATCCGAATGCCATCATTAGCTGGACTTATGAATGTCGAACGAGAATCTGCGTGACCTCAACGCCTTCGTCATCGTGGCGGAGGAAGGCAGCTTCACCCGCGCCGCCGCGAGGCTGGGCGTGTCGCAGTCGGCGCTCAGCCAGACCGTGCGCAATCTGGAGGAGCGGATCGGCATCCGCCTCCTCAACCGCACCACCCGCAACGTCTCGCCGACCGAGGCGGGCGAGCGGCTGCTGTCGGAGGTGGCGCCGGCGCTGGAGCAGATCGACCGCGGCTTCGCCCAACTCGGCTCGCTGCGCGAGCGGCCGTCCGGCACGATCCGCCTGTCGGCCGACGAATACGCCATCCACAGCCTGCTCTGGCCGGCGCTGGAGCGGTTCCTGACCCTTTACCCGGAGATCGGCGTCGAGCTGGTGACGGATTACGGCCGCGGCGACATCGTCCGCGAGCGCTTCGACGCCGGCGTCCGGCGCGGAAGGCTGGTGTCGAAAGACATGATCGCTTTGCGCATCGGGCCGGACATGCCGATGGTCGTCGTCGGCGCGCCGTCCTGCTTCGCCGGGCGCAAGCCGCCGAAGCGCCCGCAGGACCTGTCCGACCACGCCTGCATCAACCTGCGCCTGCCGACCCATGGCGAGTTCTTCGCCTGGACGTTCAGCAAGGGCGGAAAGGACCTGCGCGTCACCACGGAAGGTAGGCTGGTCTTCACCAGCGTCATGCAGGTGCGACAGGCCTGCCTGGCCGGCTTCGGCCTGGCCTATCTGCCGCTCGATTTCGTCGCCGGCCCTATCGCCGACGGAGAGCTGGTCGAGGTCCTGGCCGACTGGCGCAAGACCTTCGAGGGCTATCATCTCTATTATCCGAACCGGCGGCAGCATCCGCCCGCCCTCGCCCCGCTGATCGATGCGCTGCGCTATCGCAGCTGACGGCGGCCGATCCGCCTCAGCCCTCGTTGTCAGCGATCCGCCGCAGGCGGGCGAAGTCGCGGATGCGCAGCGATTGCCGGCCGGTCTCGACCCAGCCCTTGCCGCGCCACTGGCTGATGATGCGCGAAACAGTGTGCAGCGTGGCGCCGGTCAGCTCGGCGATGTCCTGCCGCGAGACGGGAAAATCGATGCGCACGCCGTCGCCCTCCTCCACGCCCGCCTCCCGCGCCAGCCGCAGCACGGCGTGGGCCACGCGCTGCTCGACCTCCTGCGTGGAGATCTGGCGGATGCGGTTATGGGCGTCGTCGAGGCGGCGGCCGATCATCTGCAGCGCGTTGACGGCCAGCGCCGGATTGTGGGTCATGAAATCGGTCATCATCGCCATCGGCCAGACCAGCACGGCGCTGTCGACGGCGGCCACCGGCGTGGCGGGATAATCCTTGCGCCCCAGCGCCAGCGCGAAGCCGAACAGGTCGCCCGGATTGACCATGCGCACAATGATCTGCTGGCCGTCGGCGGTCACCTGCATGACCTTGAGCCGCCCTTGCAGCAGGAGATAGAACTGATGCGCCGGCGCGCCCTGCTTGAACACCGCCCCGCCCTTCGGCACTGCGCGATAGGTGGCCTGCGCCATGAGCTGATCGAAAGCGGCCTCGTCCATGCCTGCGAAAACCGGCAGGTTTCGCACGTCGTTTCTGTCGACCGCGGTCGTCATGGCTCCCTCTTCCCGCCGCCGTCATAGGCGAGTCAAGGACATGGCTACCAGACCGCTCCCGAAAATGAAACCGAAATCAGGCGCGCGGATCGCCGCCGCCGCGCGGCCGCGCCCGCACCGCCAGGCCGGGAACGCGCTTAAGCACCACCTTTATCTGTCCCTCCTCCATCAGGTTGAAGGCCGTCGCCCAGGCGTCGGCGCGCGCCGCGTCGGGCGCCGTCACAGTGACGCGCTCGTAAAGCGAGGCCGAATGGCCGGTCCTCGGATCGAGCAGATGGTTGAAGCACCCGCCCTCGTCGAACTCGAATCCGGCGAAGCTCGACGTGGCGAGCCCGCGATCCGCGATATCGACGAACTCCTCGGGCGCGGCGCCGGCCTCCAGGTCGGCGATCCCGATGCGCCAGGCGCTTCCGTCCGGCCGCCAGCCCAGCGCGCGATATTCGCCCATGTCGACCAGCGCGTGCTCGGCGCCGCCCGCCTCGAGCAACGCCGTCACCCGGTCGGTGACATAGCCCTGCGCCACGCCGTTCAGCGTCAGCGCCATCGCCGGCCGGGCGAAGGCGATGCGGTCGCGATCGAACAGGACATGGTCGAAGCCGACCTTCGCCAGCGCCGCATCCCAATCGGCGCGGCGCGGCCCGTCCGGGTCGGCGCCGGGCGTGGAGAAATGCCTGCGCAGGCAGAGCCAGAGCGGCTGCACGGTGGGATCGAACAGCCCGTCGCTCAACTGGAAACATTCGCGGCAGATCGCCAGCAAGTCGACGAATTCCGGCGACGGCGCCGCGAGGCCGCCGACGCGGTTGAGGCGGGAAAGCTCGCTGTCTTGGCGGTAGAGGCTGAAAATGTCCTCGAGCCGCTCCGCCTCGCGCACGCTTTCGCGCAGCAGGCTTTCGGCTCGCCTCCGGTCGGGATGATGGAGGATGATCCTGGCCGGCGCGCCCAGCGCCTGTCCGCGCCAGACGACCGGCTCCGACGCCGGGGCCGGACGTGACGCGGCGTAGAGCGAGGCGGCGGCGAGGCCGCCGGTGAGGACGAGACGACGGGTGATGGGCATCATGGCCTCCTTCAATGCGCGTGGTCTTCGGCGGGCTGCGGGGCCGACTGGCCGCCCAGCACATAGGTCTGCGGCATGTCGGCGAAGCCGACGATCCGCCCGCCCTTGTCGGCGACGAAGCGGTCGGCGGCCTCGCGCGTCGAGAAGGGCACGGCCTCCTGCGCGCCCATGCCGCCGACCGCCCTGCTTTCGATGACGAAAAACGCCTTATGCGCGTCCACCCAGTTTTCCGCGCCCGGCTCCTCCCAGCTCGGGGCCCTGGCCATGTCGGACACGTAGATGGCGGCGATGTCCTTCGGCTCCTCGGGCAGCATGGTGAAGGCCAGCGCGTCGCGCGCCGAGGAGAACCAGACCGGCTCGTTGGCGGGCGCGAGGATGATCTGTCCCTTGGGGCCGGGATGCTCCAGCACGTTCATGCCGCAATAGCGGCCCATCGCCGCCTCGGTCAGCGCGAAGGGCGGAACCGTCCCGGCCGGCTTCTCCTGCGAGCAGGCGGCGAGCAGGAGGGCGGCGGCGAGCCAGAAGCGTCTCATAGCTCTTTCCTCGAAAAGACCAGCATGGCGAGCCCGAGCGGCAGCAGCGTCCACAGGGCGAGCGCCAGCGTCAGCGCGAGCGGCCCCAGCGTGGCGTCGCCCGCCACGCCGCCCATGCCGGTCAGCGCGCCCGCCTGCCCGCCGGCGAAATTGAGCAGCCGATAGGAATCCGCCGGGTTGAACAGTAGGAAGCCGTTCAGCGCCCGCGCGCCGATGGTGCGGCCCTGGTCGAACACCAGCAGCGCCAGCAGCGCCGCGTCATAGATGAGCACGAAGAACAGCCACACGCCGATGGCAGCGCCCGCCGCCGTGCTGCGCGCCGGCGCCAGCGCGCTGGCGAGGAAGCCGATGGCGATGAAGGCCGCGCCCAACAGCGCCGACGTGACGATGAGCCTCAGCAGCGACAGCCCGCTCTCGGCGTCCACCCCCGCCCCGGCGGCGACCAGCGCCAGCGCCGCAGCGCCATAGCCGAGAAGCGTCGCGAAGGCGAGGATGGCGAGCTGGCCCAGAAACTTGCCCAGCACCACCTGCGTCCGGCTCAGGGGATAGCTCAGCAGCAGCAGCATGGTGCCGCGCTCCATCTCGCCGACGATGGCGTCGTGCGAGATCAGCAGCGCGATCAGCGGGATGAGGAAGATGGTGAGGCTCGAAAGGCTGACGATGACGATGTCCAGCCGGCTCGCCGCCACCGAGCTGCCGGTCGGCGCACCGCCGAGGAAGCTCATGCTCAGCGCCAGCGCCGCCAGAAGCAGCGTCGTCGCTAGCACCCAGCGGTTGCGCAGGCCTTCCTGTATCTCCTTGGCCGCGATGAGGAGGATGTTGCTCATTGCGCCGCCTCCCCCATGGTCAGGAAATGCGCGTAAAGCTCGTCCAGCGTCGGCGGGATGAGGTCGAGTTCGGTCAGATTGTCGTTCATGGCCACGATCTCGCGCAGCAGCGCCATCTTGCCCTCCGCCGGGGCCTCGGTTTCGGCGAGGTCGGGCCCGAGACGGCGCCAGCGCAGCCCGGCCGGCAGACGCGACAGGTCGGCGGCCTGCACGCGGACGCGCAGCGGCAATTGCGAAATCTTCCGCAGCGCGTCGAGCGAGCCGTCGGCGATCACCTTGCCCCGGTTGGCGATGATGACGCGCCCCACCCGCGTCTCGAGCTCGGTCAGCGCGTGCGAGGACATGAGGATGGTGGTCCCCTCCCGCCGCAGATGGTCGAGAATGTCGTAAAAGCTCTGGCGCAACGCGGGGTCGAGGCCGGTGGTCGGCTCGTCGAGCAGCAGCACCGAGGGCCGCCCCAGCAGCGCCTGCGCCAGGCCGAGCCGCTGCCGCATGCCCTTGGAATAGGAGCCGACCCGCCGCCCCGCCGCCTCGGCGAGGCCGACGCGCTCCAGAAGCGCCGCCGCCTGGCCGGCCGGGGCGCGCTTGAGCCGGGCGTAGAAGCGCAGCGTCTCCTCGCCGGTCAGCGCCATGTTGAAGGAGACGTGCTCCGGCAGGTAGCCGAGCCGCAGCCGCGCCGCGAAGTCGCCCGCCGCCGGGTCCTCGCCCAGCACCCGCACCGCGCCCTCGCTAGGGCGGATCAGCCCCAGCATCAGCTTGATCAGCGTGGTCTTGCCCGCGCCGTTATGGCCGACCAGCGCCACGCTTTCGCCGGCGCCGAGCCGGAAGCCGGCCTCGCTGATGGCGGCGAAGCCGCCATAGCGTTTCGTGACCCGGTCGAGGACGACGGTCTCAGTCATGCGGCTGGTTTCCTTCAGCGGGAGGTTTCATGAGGGGGTGGCTGTCCACGACGCCGCCGGGCAGCAACGCCGGAAACTGCGTCTGCGCCCAGCGGATCGTCTGCACGGCCGGGCTATTGATCAGGATCTTGGCCTGCGGCGCGGTCCACAGCACCCGGTCGATGAGGTCGTTGGGCCGGTAGGGACTGTCGGCCAGGCCGTCGCCGTCGAGGTCGAAGGCGGGATTGTCGCTCCAGTAATTGCCGCGCCCCTCGTAGGACCAGTCGAGATTGCGCGTGCCGACATATTTGACCTGGTTGCGGTTGTCGATGAAGGCGTTGCCGCTCATGGCGTTGCCTTCCGAGCCGGCAGTGAAATGGATGCCGATGCTGCAATTCTCGAAACGGTTGCCGGTGAAGCGGTTCTTGTTGGCGTTGTAGATGAAGACGCATTTCTCCGGGCCGAGCCGCATGGTCTCGCCCGGCGCGGCGGCGGTTGGAGTGGGCGTTCCGTGCTCGCCCGCCTGCACGCCGGCGTCGAGCCAGCGGGAGATCGGCTGCATGCGCCCGACGACGCGGTTACCGGAGATCACCGAGCTGTTGGCGTAATTGAGCAATAGCCCGTGGTCGCGGTCGCCCTCGGACAGGTTGTCCAGCACCTTCAGCCGGTTGGTGTACATGATGGCGAAACCGACCGAATTGTTGCGCGAGACGTTGCCGATCACCTCGCTGTCGTCGGTGTACATGTAATGGACGGCGAAGCGCACATCCTCCATCACATTGTCGCGGAAGACGTTTTTACGGCTGGCGTTGGTGTAGACGCCGTCGCGGCCGTAGCGGATCGTGTTGCCGATCACCTCGGCCCCCGGCGCGTTCCAGATCGACACGCCGCTGCCGGTCTGCGCCATGCGCACGCCGCGCCGCCCGACGATCGTGTTGCCGCGCGCGATCGCCTTGGCCGCGCCGTGCAGGTAGACGCCGTAGAGATTGTCCACCAGCCGGTTGTCCTCGACGCGCGCGCCCGTGGCGGTCTGCGCGACGAAAATCCCCGAATTGAGGTCGGACAGGTTCTCGCCCGAGCCGCGCACCTCCAGCCCGCGCACCACGGCGCCCGGCGCGTCGACGGTGACGGCGTTGCCGGCGCCGAGCCCGTCCAGCAGCGCCCCCGGCTCGCCGCGCAGCTCGATCCGCCGGTCGATCCTGACCGAGCCGGCATGCCGGCCTTTGAGAAGCCGGACGACGTCGCCCGGCTCCGCCCTTTCGATCGCCGCCTGCACGCTCTCTCCCGGCGCGACGTCGATCTGCGCGGCCCCGGCGTTTCCGCCGAAAACCAAAAGCGCGACGGCGCAGGCGAAGGGATGCAGGCGAAGCGTCATGGCCGTCATGCCTTCTTCGGCTCCACCAGCATCCGGCCCTTCATCTCCATATGCATGGCGTGGCAGAACCACGAGCAGTAATACCACCACACGCCCGGCTTGCTGGCCTTGAAGGTGACCGAGGCCGTCGCCTGCGGCGCGACCTCCATGTTGACGCCGTAATTGATGATGGCGAAGCCGTGCGTCAGGTCCTCGATCTCGTCGATATTGGTGACGTGCACCGTCACCTCGTCGCCCTCGCGCACGGTGAAGTCGGTGAGGCCGAAGGCCGGCGCCGAGGAGGTCATGTAGACGCGCACCTTGTCGCCGTCGCGCACCACCTCGTTGGCCTCCATCAGGTCCAGCCCGTCGGCCTTGGCCTGCGCCACGGCGTCGGCGAAGAACGGGTCGTCGCGGCTCCAGAAATTGACCGGGTTGATCTTGGAGCGGTGCACGATGGTGGCGTCGTGCGGCTCGGCGAAGCTCGGCCCGTCATGGACGATCGTCATCCTGTCGCCGGAAATATCGATGAGCTGGTCGTTCTCCGGCTTCAGCGGTCCGACGTTGAGATAGCGGTCCTTGGAGAACTTGTTGAGCGAGATCAGCCACTTGCCGTCCGCCTCCTTGGTCTGGCCCATGGAGGTGTGGTTGTGGCCGGGCTGGTAGTGCACGTCGAGCTTCTGGCGGATCGGATCGACCTTTTCGCCCTTGAAGGCGCGCTTGGCGTCCTCGATGCTCCACTTGCAGACCTGGCTGTCGATGAACAGCGTCGTATAGGCGTTGCCCTTGCCGTCATAGGCGGTGTGCAACGGCCCCAACCCCAGCTCCGGCTCGGCCACGACGCAGTCGCGCGGCTTGATCTTGTCGTCGAAGAGATCGTCGAATTTGCGCACGTCGAAGACGGTGACGGTGGGCGACAGCTTGCCGTTGGCCACGACGTGAATCCCGTCCGGCGCAGTGTTGATTCCGTGCGGGCTGTTCGGCGCCGGCACGTAGCGGGTGTATTTCGAGCCGTGGCGGCCGTCGATCACCGGCACGCCGTTGATCTCCTTGAAGTCGCCCCTGGCGACCGCCTCCTCGATGCGCTTGAGGTTGAAGATGACGATCCAGTCCTGCTCGCTCGCCATCATCTCGGCCAGCGTCACGCCCTCCTCCGAATTGTAGCAGGTGGCGAAGGCGTATTTGCCCTGGTAGTCGCAGTCGACATTGTCGAGATTGCCGTCGACCATGATCTGCCAGGCGATCTTCATGGTCTCGCCGTCGACGGCGGTGAAGATGGCGTGGTAATTCTTGGTGTCGGTCAGGTTGCTTCCGTCGTTGGGGATCGGCGCGCGGTCCTCGCCGTTGCAGAAGACGTAGCCGGTCTTGGGATATTTCTGCACGCGCAGGCCATGCACCGTGTGCTGGTTGGGCAGCTGGATGATCTTGTCGCATTTCATCACGTCGAGCCGGATGCGGCAGACGCGGGTGTTGGCCTTGTCGTTGGCGTAGAGATAGCGCCCGTCATAGGTTCCGTCGGTGAAGGACAGGTGCGGATGGTGCAGGTCGCCGTTCTGGAACGCGCCGCCGCGATCCTTGAGCAGCGCGCGGTCCTGCGGCAAAAGGTTCTCGGTCAGCACCTTGAGGCTCTCGTTGGTCTGGCCCCAGCCGGTGGCGCTGTCGCGGTTGAAGACGGGAATGCGCATCAGCTCGCGCATGGAGGGCAGGCCGACGATGCGCACCTCGCCCGACTGGCCGCTGGAGAAGAAGACGTAATATTCGTCGAGCTCTCCCGGATGCACCTCGGCGCTCTGGCCGCCTTCCCTGGCGGCGGCGCGCGCCGGCTCGCTCGACCCCGCCAGCAGCGCGCCGCCGACGCCGCTCACTCCGGCGGCGGCGACGATGGCCGACGTGCCCAATAGCTGGCGCCGGCTGAGCTGGTTCTTTCTGGCTTCTTCGGACATGCTCTCTCTCCTTTGAAAAATCACGCTTCGGCCTGGCCTTCGATCGGCCGGCCTTTCAGCGAAATGACGGGTTTGGCGGGGCCGCCGCCGCGCTCTGCGGCGGCTGCGAGCGGCGCGTTGCGGGCGGCGAACTTCTCGCGCTTCACGCGCACCTGGATCATGTGCGGGCAGCGCTGGTCGTCGTGGTAGAGCTCCTGGCAATGCATGCAGTAGATGCATTCGTTGACGTTGATCTGGCCTTCGGGATGGATCGCCTCGACCGGGCATTCCTTGGCGCAGCGCTGGCAGGGCGAGCCGCATTCGGGCCAGCGTTTCAGCCATTCGAACATGCGGATGCGGCCGGGAATGGCGAGCGCCGCGCCCAGCGGGCAGAGATAGCGGCAATAGAAGCGCTCGACGAACAGCCCCAGCGACAGCAATGTCAGCGCATAGACGACGAACGGCCATTCGCGCGCGAATTTGAGGACGATCGAGGTCTTGAACGGCTCGACCTCGGCGACCATCTCGGCCAGCGCCATCGAATAGAGCGACAGGCCGAACAGGCCGAGGAAGATCATGTATTTGATCGGCCACAGCCGCTCGTGCAGGCCCCAGGGCAGCGTGACCTGCGGGACCTTCAGCCATTTGGCGAGGCTGTTGGTCAGCTCCTGCAAGGCCCCGAACGGGCACAGCCAGCCGCAGAACGGCCCCCGCCCCCAGAACAAAAGCCCCGCCGCCACCGACGCCCACAGGATGAAGATCAGGGGCGAGGTGAGGAAGAACTCCCAGTTGAAGCCGGTGATCAGCGAATTTGTGAAGGTCAGCACGTTGACCACCGACAATTGCGCGTTGTTGTAGAAGCCGAGCCAAATGAGAATGAACAGGAGATAGGCGCGCCGCACCCAGACGAAGAGGCGCGGACGCCGCACGAGGCTGTCCTGGAAGAAGAAGATGCCGACCAGCACGGCGACGGCGAGCGCGGCGATCGCCACGTTGACGCGGTTCATCTCCCACATGCGCAGCCAGAGCGGATTGTTCTCGCCCAGGAGATCGGACATGCCGGCCTCGCCCGCCGGCTGCGGCTGGCGCGGCGCGTCGGCGGCCGGCGCGGACCTGGCGGGCGCTGGCTCCGGCAGTTTTTGCAAATAGGATTCGGGCAGGCTGTAGCCGAGGTCGTAGCTGAGATTGGCCTTGTCGCGCGCGCCGAAGCTGCGCTGCACGAGAAGCTGCAGGTCCCACGGCTTGGTCACGTCGAAGGAAAAGCCGTCGGGCACGGTGAACAGCGCGATCTCGCGAAGCTGCGGCGCGCCCTCGGCCATGATGTCGCCGAGGCGGGTGTGGTTCTTGTCGCGGAAGCGCACGCCCTGCCCGTCCTGCATCAATTCGATGCGGTCGAAGATGCCGCCGCGCACATAGCCTGAGCCCTTGAAGGAATAGGCGCCGTCGCCCGCCACCAATATGGCCTGCTGGCCCGGCTTCAGCTGCTTTTGCAGCCGCGCGAAACCGTCCGCGCCGAGCAGGCTGATCCCGATGGAGGGGACGGAAACCGGCGCCGCGTAAAGCTCGATGAACGCGTCCTGCGGGTCGGCGCTTTCGGGATTGTCGGCGGCGGCGTCGTGTTTCGCGTCGCGGAAGGCCTGCGTGACCTCGCCCACGGCGAGCTTGAGGCTGCGCACCGAGCCGTCGCCGGTCAGCGTCGACCAGTCCTTGGCCGCGCGCTGGTCCATGTCGAGCGCGCGCGGCGCGTCGGCGGCGGCGCTCGCGGCCGGCGCGCCGCCGAGCCGCCCGCTGCGGATCAGCCCCACGGCCGAGCGCACCACGCTGTCGCCCATCACCAGCACGGTGACGGTCGCGCCGCTGACGATGTCGACCTGCGGCGGCCGCGCCGCGCCCGCCGCAACCGCGCTCATGTCGCTATTGACCAGCGAGTTCAGCGCCGCGACCACCTTGGCTTGCGGTATGCCGATCAGCACGATCGGCTCCTTGTGGTCCACCAGCCTGACGCCGCGGATGACGCCCTTGGGATCGATGCCGACCACGATATGGATCGGCTTGCCGGAATAGCCGATGGAGCTGGTGAAATCCGAGTTCAGATAGACATAGCCGAGGAGCGCCCCGCCCTTGGTCACCGGCGCGATGGGCGGCTCGCCCTGCGGCGCGCCGACGCCGTCCGCGCCCTGAAACAGCGCCTGCACGTCGACTTTCGGCAGGTATTTCTGCAACTCGCCCGCTTGCGCCGGATAAGCGCCGGCCATCAGCAGCGCGAACAGCAGCATGAGCGATGCGGGGAGGCTCCACCGGCGGGGTGCATGAACCGATCGATGAGAAAAGCTTGAAAATATGATCGCCATGCCCAATCCGCTCATACCTTCTTCTGAAGAGGTATCTTTCGGTCGGACTGTCGCGCAGGGCGGCGCTCAATTCTTTGCGCTGGCGCAAAGAGGGCGAAAGTTCCAGCGATCGCGGGCGTTTGCGCCGGTGGCGGGGCTTACCCGGCAGTCGGGCGGAAGCTCCATATATGGCCGTGGCGGCGGCCGTCCTCGTCGCGGATCGGCTGGACGGAGCAGCCGAGTTCCGCTCCGTCGGCCATGCGCACCACCGCGTCGCGGGTGAAATCGGCGCGGATGGCCGGGCGGCCGATCTCCGCCGTGAAGCGGTCCGGCTCGGCGAGGCGGCCGGCGATGAAATCGAGCGTCGCCCGCCCGTCCGGGTCGGCCGCCACCGCCTCCGGCATCTGGAAAATCTCGACCAGCCGCCTGTTGCAGGCGAGTTTCTTCCCTTGCGCGTCGAGCGCCAGCACGCCGGCCTGCGAGGCGTTCAGCAGCGTTTCGAGCAGGGCCGAGCGCTGCCGCAGCGCCTCGCGCGCCCGGCGCTGCGCGGAGACGTCGATGCCGACGCCGACGAAGCCGCCCCCGGCCGCCTCGTCCAGCCGCACGCCGGTGAAGAGATAGGGCGTGCGCGCGCCCTCGCGATTGGTGAAATCGGCCTCGAACTGCCCATGGCCCTCGGCCAATATGCGCCCCACCATCTCCGCCACGCGGCTCTTGTCGTCCTCGGCGAAGCATTGCAGCGGCTGCTTGACCCGCAATTCGTCGAGGCTGTAGCCGGTCAGCTCGGCGTAATTCCTATTCCAGCGACGCAGGCGCGAATCGGCGTCGTAATAATAGAAGACGCCCGGCAGGCTGTTGATGATGGCGTCGGCGAAATCCAGCTCCCGGCGCAGATGCCGCTCGGAGGCGAGCAGCGTCTCCTTCAGCCGGTTCTCCTCGGTGACGTCGAGCGCCACCACCGAAAAGCCGATGATCCCGCCGGCCGGGTCGGCGACGCGGGCGCAGATGATGCGGAACTCCCGGCCCTGGAACAGGTGGTGCATGGTCACCAGTTCGTCCGTGCTGGCGGCCTGGGTCAGCACCGTCGTCGCGGCGAGAAGCGCCTCGCCCTCGACGACGTCGCCGATGCTCCTGCCTTCGATCTCGGCCGGCGTCATGCCGTGCGCGCTGGCGAACTGGGCGTTGGAGCGCACGAAGCGGCCGTTCAGGTCCACGAAGCAGAGACCCACCGGCAGCTTGTCGTAGAGCGTGGCGAGCTGGTGGATCTGCTGGAAGGGCGAGGCGTCGAGCGGCGGGCCGGCGGCGGCCGCGCAACCGCGCCGCGCCAATATGCGCCGGGCCTCGGCGGCGGGTTCGGCCCGCGCATAGAGCCAGCCCTGCCCCAGGTCGCAGCCGAACTCGCGCAGGATGCGCTCCTCCTCCACCGTCTCGACGCCCTCCGCCACCACGGTGACGCCGAGGCTCTGGCCAAGGCCGACGATGGAGGCGACGATGCGGCGCTTGCCCATGGCCGTGTGCAGGTTGCGGATGAAGCGCGCGTCGATCTTGAGCTTGTCGAAATGGAAGGATTCGAGCCGGGCGAGATTGGAATAGCCGGTGCCGTAATCGTCGATGCCGATGCGCATGCCGAGATCGCGCACCGCGCCCAGCGCCTTGAAGGCCTGGTCCTCGTTGGCGGCCAGCGTCGCCTCCGTCACCTCGAGCTCCACCCGGTCCAGCGGAAAGCCGGTCCCCGCCACGATATCGGCCAGCCGTTGCGCAAAATCGTCGTCCGCCAGCTGCGTCGGCGAGATGTTGAAGGCGAGCGAGAACTGGCCGGGCCATTCCGCCGCCTCCCGGCAGGCCCGGTCCAGCAGCGCGTCCGACAGGAGGCCGACCAGCCCGTGCCGTTCGAGGCGCGGCACGAAGTCCATCGGGGCGATGGCGCCCGCGGCAGGATCGCTCCAGCGGGCGAGGATCTCGAAGCTGCGGATCTTGCCGCTGCGTATGTCGACGATCGGCTGGAAGGCCGGCCAGATATGGCCCTCCTCGATGGCCCGTTTCAAAAGCCTGCGCAGCGTCGCCTTGCGCGCAGTTCCGATACCCGCCGCAGAAAGACTGTTCCCCACGTATCGCGTCCCCCAAAAGGCCCCTGCCGGCTTCGATTCCCGAAAGCCGGGCCTTCATCCGCGACGAGTTTAATCCATAAACGACGCCGGAAACAGCTCCCCCGCCGAACTTTGCCGGCTAAACCCTTTATCGGCCGCCGAGGCCGCCGGAAATCTCGATGAAATCGACGATCTGCTCCAGCCCCTGCCGCCGGCGCAGGTCGGTGAAGACGAAGCGGCGGCCGTTGCGCTGCTTCTCCGCGTCGGCGCGCATCACGTCGAGATCGGCGCCCACATGCGGCGCGAGGTCGGTCTTGTTGATGATGAGGAGATCGGAGCGGGTGATGCCTGGGCCCCCCTTGCGCGGGATCTTTTCGCCCGCCGCCACGTCGATGACATAGATGGTCAGGTCGGCGAGATCGGGCGAGAAGGTGGCGGCGAGATTGTCGCCGCCCGATTCGATGAAGACGATGTCGAGGTCGGGAAAGCGCCGGCGCATCTCGGCGATCGCCGCCAGGTTGATCGAGGCGTCCTCGCGGATCGCCGTGTGCGGGCAGCCGCCCGTCTCGACGCCGATGATGCGATCCTCCGGCAGCGCCTGGGCGCGGTTGAGGATGAGCTGGTCTTCCTTGGTGAAAATGTCGTTGGTGATGGCGGCGACCGAATAGCGGTCGCGCATCGCCTTGCACAGCATCTCGGTCAGCGTGGTCTTGCCGGCCCCGACCGGACCGGCGATGCCCACCCGCAGCGGGCCGTTGGAGGAAGTCATGATCGGAACACCCGTGAATATTGCGTTTCGTGTTTCATGGCGACGATGTCGGATAGGATGGCGCAGCCGCCGAGATCGTCGAGCGTCGAGCCCGCCGCCCGCTCCGCCTGCGCCAGGATGACGGGCTCCAGCGCGGCGAGCGTGGCGACGCCGTCGCTCTGGCCCAGCGGCACCAGCCGCAGCGCGGCCTGCGTGAGATTGGCGGCGAAGGCGTGGAGATAGGCCGTCAGCGCCTTGTCGAGGTCGACGCCGCAGCGCGCCGCGGCGAGCCCCACCGCGACGGGATAAGGCAGAGCCCGTCCCTCGCCGCCGATCGGCGTCCACGCCGCGACGGCCTGCGCGAAGGCCTCGCCCTGCAGCACCGTCTCCATATGCCGCTCGCGCGATCCGGCCATGGCGGCGGCCAATTCCGCCGCGCCCGCGCCGCCGTCGATGTCGGCGGTCCGCCACGCCTCGGCCAGAAGCACGGCGTCGTTCCAGCCGCTTCCGTGCGCGAGAAGATCGGTGAGCCAGTCGATCAGCGCCGCGCGGTCCGTCACCACGCCCGCCTCTATGGCCCATTCGAGCCCGTGGCTATAGGCGAAGGCGCCGACGGGAAAGGCCGGCGAAAGCCAGGACAGAAGGCGCAGGAGCTGGCCCTGCCCGCTCACTTATGCGGCTCGTGGTCGTGATGATGGTGATGGCCGTGGCCGTGATAGGCCCCGTGCACCGGCTGGAACGGGGCCTCGACCTCCTCGACCCCCGCCCCCAGCCCTTCCAGCATGGCGCGGATGACATGGTCGCGGCGGATGAAGATGCGGTCCTCCTCGATCTGCGCGGCGAGATGCCGGTTGCCGAGATGCCAGGCCAGATGGCGCAGCGGAACCGCGCCGGGCGTGACCCGGTAAAGCGGCTCGGGCGCGGCGAGGATGCGCACCTCGCGCCCGTCCTCCAGCACCAGCGCGTCGCCGTCGGCCAGAAGCACGGCCTCGGGCAGGTCGACCATGATCTCGATCCCCTGGTCGGTGGTGACGCGCTTGCGCCGGAGATGACGGTCGCCGGAATCGAGGCTGAGCGTGGCGAAGGGCTCGCCATGGGTGTGATGGGAATGGGAAACAGCGTGCAGCATGGTCAAAACAGGAAATAGCGCTGCGCCATCGGCAGCTCGGTTGCAGGTTCGCAGGTGAGAAGCTCGCCGTCGGCGCGCACTTCGTAGGTCTCGGGGTCGACCTCCATATGCGGCGTGGCGTCGTTGAGCATCATCGACGCCTTGGAGATGCCGCCGCGCGTGTTCTCGACGGCGGCCATCGCCTTGGCGACGCCGAGCCGCTCCTTCAGGCCGCCCTCCAGCGCAGCCCGGCTGATGAAGGTCAGCGAGGACGACGCCGGCGCGCGGCCATAGGCGCCGAACATCGGCCGGTAATGCATGGGCTGCGGCGTCGGGATCGAGGCGTTGGGATCGCCCATGGGGGCCGCGGCGATGGTCCCACCCACCAGCACCATCTCCGGCTTGACGCCGAAGAAGGCCGGGTTCCACAGCACCAGGTCGGCGCGCTTGCCCGTCTCGATGGAGCCGACATGCCGCGAAAGCCCCTGCGCGATGGCCGGGTTGATGGTGTATTTGGCGATGTAGCGGCGGACGCGCAGATTGTCGTTGTCGCCCGTCTCGCCGGGCAGCCGGCCGCGCTGGACCTTCATCTTGTGCGCGGTCTGCCAGGTGCGGATCAGCACCTCGCCGACGCGGCCCATCGCCTGGCTGTCGGAGGAGACGATCGAGAAGGCCCCGATGTCGTGAAGAATGTCCTCGGCCGCGATGGTCTCCTTGCGGATGCGGCTTTCGGCGAAGGCGATGTCCTCGGGGATCGACGGCGACAAATGGTGGCACACCATCAGCATGTCGAGATGCTCGGCGATGGTGTTTTTCGTATAGGGTCGCGTCGGGTTGGTCGAGGACGGGATGACGTTGGAGAACCCGCAGACCTTGATGATGTCGGGCGCGTGCCCTCCGCCCGCGCCTTCGGTATGGAAGGCGTGGATGGTGCGGCCCTTGAAGGCGGCGACGGTGTCCTCGACGAAGCCGCTCTCGTTCAGCGTGTCGGTGTGGATCATCACCTGCACGTCGTGATCGTCGGCGACGGAAAGGCAGGTGTCGATCGCCGCCGGCGTCGTGCCCCAATCCTCGTGCAGCTTCAGCGCGCAGGCGCCGGCCTCGATCATCTCGATCAAGGCCTCGGGCCTGGAGGCGTTGCCCTTGCCCGACAGGCCGAGATTGATCGGAAAGGCGTCGAAACTCTGGATCATGCGCGCCAGATGCCACGGCCCCGGCGTGCAGGTGGTGGCCAGCGTGCCGTGCGCCGGGCCGGTGCCGCCGCCGAGCATGGTGGTGACGCCCGACATCAGCGCCTCCTCGATCTGCTGCGGGCAGATGAAATGGATATGGGCGTCGACGCCGCCGGCGGTCAGGATGCGCCCCTCGCCGGCGATCACCTCGGTGCCGGGGCCGATGACGATGTCCACGCCCGGCTGGGTGTCCGGGTTGCCCGCCTTGCCGATGGCGGCGATCAGCCCGTCCCTGAAGCCGACATCGGCCTTCACGATGCCCCAATGGTCGACGATCAGCGCATTGGTGATGACGGTGTCGACCGCCCCGCCGGCGCGCGAGACCTGGCTTTGGCCCATGCCGTCGCGGATGACCTTGCCGCCGCCGAACTTCACCTCCTCGCCATAGAGGGTGAAATCCTTCTCGACCTCGATGAAGAGATCGGTGTCGGCGAGCCGCACGCGGTCGCCGACCGTGGGGCCGTACATCTGCGCATAAGCGGGGCGGGAGAGCGTCGCGGCCATCACAATTTTCCCATCACTTGCTGGCGGAAGCCATAGATTTCGCGCCCGCCGCCGAACGCCACCAGGCGCACCTCGCGCTGCTGGCCCGGCTCGAAGCGCACGGCGGTGCCGGCCGCGATGTCGAGGCGCATGCCGCACGCGGCGGCCCGGTCGAAATCGAGCGCCGGATTGGTCTCGAAGAAATGATAATGCGAGCCGACCTGGATCGGCCTGTCGCCCTTGTTCGCCACCAGCAGGGAGACGGTCTCCCGGCCGGTGTTGAGTTCGATCTCGCCTTCGGCGGTGAGGATTTCGCCCGGGATCATGGCCGGCCCTCAGAAAGCGTTGAGCGCGAGGCCGACGCCGATGGCGGCGCAGACCGCCCCGCCGGCGCGCGCCACCAGCCGCGACCGCGCCCCGAAGGACAGGCCCAGCGCCACGCCCGCGCCGTGCAGCAGCGCGGTCGCCAGCGCGAAGCCGGCCATATAGTCGAGCCCGGCGGCGTTTTCGGGGATTTCCGTTCCATGCGCGTGGCCGTGCAGCAGAGCGAAGAGGCCGATGATCGCCGCGCCGACGGAAACCGGAAGATCGACCGCGAGCGCCACCAGCAGCCCCAGCGCCACCACCGAGGCGAGGATGCCGGGCTCCACGAAGGGGATCGGCGCATGCATCATGCCGAGCCCGGCGCCGGCCAGCATGACCAGCACGAAGGCCGCGGGCCAGGCCCAAACGGCGCGGCCGCCCTTGAGCGCGGCCCACAGGCCGACCGCCGTCATCACGGTCAGATGGTCGAGGCCCGAAAGCGGATGCATGAAGCCCGCATGGAAGGACGAGACGTCCCCCACGCCGACATGGGCGTAGGCGGGTGTGGCGGCGGCCAAGGCGCCCGCCGCCGCGAGCGCGCGGCTGATCGTTTTCTGGCTCATCATAAGTCCTCTTGTTTCAACGTATCGGCTCGTGCACGGTGACGAGCTTGGTCCCGTCCGGGAAGGTCGCCTCCACCTGCACGTCGTGGATCATCTCCGCCACGCCCGCCATCACCTGCTCGCGGCCGACCACATGGGCGCCGGCCTCCATCAGTTCCGCGACGGAGCGGCCGTCGCGCGCGCCCTCGACCACGAAATCGGTGATCAGCGCGATGGCCTCGGGATGGTTGAGGCGGACGCCGCGCTCCAGCCGCTTGCGCGCGACCATCGCGGCCATGGCGACGAGCAGCTTGTCCTTTTCGCGGGGGGTGAGGTTCATGCGGGATTATCCTTCGGATGGACGGCTAGAGCCGCCAGATTTTCGGCAAGGGCTGATGCGGCGACAGGATGGACAGGAGCGGCTCCAGCCGCCGCCGCAGATCGAGCCCGCCCGGCGTCGCGAGGCGGGCGAGGAACTTGCCGTCCCAGGCGCTGGCGCCGCCCGCCGGGCCGATCGCGGCGCGGGCCGGCTCCAGCAGGCGCTCCGGCTCCGGCCCGACATAAAGCACCGTCGCCATGGCCAGCGCGCCGTCGAGCGTGGCCGCGCGCTTCATCCGGGCGTCGATGGCGCCTTCAATGCGGAAATCGTCGGCGAAGACCAGCCGCCCGTCGCGCCGGATGCGCCAGCGGTCGCGCAGCGCGCCGCCGTGCACGCGCTCGCCCATGGCGGCGCGCCCGAACAGGATCGCTTCCACCGCGACCAGTTCGCCGTCGCCCTCGATGTCGGCCTCGAGCGTCCGGTCGAGGCGGCCGCCGTCGAACAGGATCGTCTCCTGCGGAAGCCAGGCCAGCCTGCCCCCCGCCGCCACGGTGAGGCCGTTCGAGACGCGGGCTGTCGCGCCGGTGGAGCGATAGACGCGCTCGCAGGCCTGCGTCGTGACCACGGCCTCGGCGCCCGCGCCCAGCGCGACGCGCGTCTCCAGCCGGTCGCCGCCCGCGAGCCCGCCGGCGGTGTTGATGAGGATGACCTCCGGATCGCAGCCGGGCAAAGGCGCGGACAGCCGCGCCTTGGCGCAGCCTTCCTCGAACAGCGTCGCAAGCCGCGTCGCGCCGCCGCGCCGGTGAAAGGAAACGCGCGCGCAGCCTTCGGCGCGCTGCATCCTTACGGGCGCGGGTGTATCGAGGCGCAGGGCTTCGGCTTGCATGGGCGCGCGCTCTCCGGCTGTTGCTGTCGTTCAGCAAGAGAGAAGCAAGCCGCGTGCCAAGCGGCGAAAACTTAGGCTTTCAGAGAAATTCAATATGAATCAATGGATTGAGAGGAAACGGCATAAACCGCTGGCGAAATTCCATGCAGCGCCGCGCGTTCTGATTATTTTTTAATCGCGTTCCCTGCCCGAAAAACAGGCGCTACCCCCCGACATTCAGCCCGAACGCGCCGCCATCGCTAGCGGCGCGTTCGCAAGGCAGCGTCAGGCGCTTTCCTTCGCGCTCTCCACGTCGACCCAGCCGTTGCCGGCCTGGTTCGAGCGGATGCAGGCGTCGATGAAGTAAAGCCCGTTCAATCCGTCCTCGATGGTCGGATAGGCGATCTTGCCTGCGTCGCTTCCGCGGATCACCTCGGCCGCCGAGCGGTAGATATTGCCGAAGGCCTCCAGGAAACCTTCCGGGTGGCCGGGCGGAACGCGGGCCGAATGGCTGTTGCCGTAGGTCGCCCCGACCCCGGCGCGGGTCAGCATCGCGCGCGGCTGGCCGGCGCGGCTGAGCCAGAGCCGGTTCGGGTCCTCCTGCGACCATTCGAGCGCGCCCTTGGTTCCGAAGACGCGGCATTGCAGCCGGTTCTCGTTGCCCACCGCCACCTGGCTGACCCAGAACTGCCCCTTCGCGCCGCTGGCGTAGCGCAGCAGGATCGAGGCGTTGTCGTCGAGCTTGCGTCCCACGACGAAGGAGGTGAGATCGGCGCAGAGGCTGTTCGGCGTCGTTCCGGTCACATAGGAGGCGAGGTTGTAGGCGTGGGTGCCGATGTCGCCGATCGATCCGCCCGCCCCGGCCCGCTGCGGGTCGGTGCGCCATTCGGCCTGCTTCGACCCGCGCAGCTCCACCGGATCGCTGAGCCAGTCCTGCACATATTCGCAATTGACGAAGCGCAGGTCGCCGATCTCACCGGCCAGCACCATGTCGCGCATCTGCCGGACCAGCGCGTTGCCGGTGTAGTTATGGGTGAGGAAGAAGCGGCCCGAAGCCTTCCGCACGACGCCCACGAGAGCCTGCGCGTCGTCCAGCGTGGCGGTGACGGGCTTGTCGCAGATCACATGCAAGCCGGCTTCGAGACAGGCCTTGGCGGCCTCGAAATGCAGATGGTTGGGCGTGACGATGGCCACCGCCTCGGCCCCGTCGGCGCGGCCCTTCTCGCCCGCGATCAGCGCCTCGACCGTGTCGTAGACGCGGTCCGGCGCGACGCCGAAGGCGGCCGCCGACCTGCGGTTGCGCTCCGGGTCGGCGCTGAAATCGCCGGCCACCAGTTGATAGGCGTCGTCCATGCGTGCGGCGATGCGGTGCACGTTGCCGATCAGCGCGCCTTCGCCGCCGCCGATCATGGCCAATCGAATTTTCTGCATGTTTCCTCCGTTATGATTGTTTCAGGCCGGCGCCGCGTCCCGCGCCTGCAAAGGCACGACGGATTCGCGAACCCGCATCTGCGTCTTGTGGGCGATATGCGAGACGGGGCGCTCCGGCTCGTCGATGCGCTGCATCAGAAGCCGCCAGGCCGTCTCGACCATCGCCTCGATCGGCTGCGCCACGGTGCTGATCGTGGGCTTCAGCACCGACATCCAGTCCGAATCGTCGAAGCCGAGAAGCGAGACGTCGCGCGGAATCTCGAGCCCCGTCTGCCGCGCCGCCTTGATCGCGCCGAGCGTGGCGATATAGGCCGAGGCGAACAGCGCCGTCGGCGGCTTGCGGCTGAACACCTGCTCCTGCAAGGAATGCCGGCACTCCTCGATGGAGACGCCGGCGTAAAGCACGTTCGCATGCTCGCCCAGGCCCGCCTCGGCCATGGCCCGCCGGTAGCCGTCGACGCGCTGGGTCATATGCGCCAGGCTGTCGCGCGTCGCCACGAAAGTGATCTCACGATGGCCCATGCCGATCAGGTGCCACGTCCCGGCATAGGTCGCGCCGGCGTTGTCGATGGAGACGGTGTCGAAATCCGGCAGCTCCGCGCCGCGGTCGACCAGCACCGTGGGCGCCGAGCGGATCAGCGAATGGCCGCCGGAGGCGATGTTCTCGTCGCTGAGGAAGACGATCATGCCGTCGACCTGCCGCGCCACCAGCGTGTCGATGAGATCGGCCTGCGAGACGGAGAGCTCGTTGCTGTTCATCAGCAGGAGCTGCATCCCCTCCTGCATGGCGATGGAGCCCACCTGCTGCACGAAGTCCGAGAAGAACGGATTGGTTATGTCCGGCACGATGACGCCGACCGAGCTGGTGCGCCCCTTGCGCAGGCTGGAGGCGACGAAATTCGGCTTGTAGTTCATCTTCTCGATCGCCGCCAGCACCGTCTCCTTCAATTGCGGCTGCACGAACTTGCGTCCGGTCAGCACGTTGGAGACGGTGCTGGGCGCCACGCCGGCGTGCCTGGCCACGTCCTGGATGGTGACGGGCTTGCGGGCCTTGACGCTTTTCGGCGGGGTCGGTCTGGTCATGATGGCGGGGGATCGCTCCTGTTCATTTCCTTATAGCGATCAAACGGTCGAGTGTAACCGCAAGGATGATGAGGCCGCCCATGACCACGAGCTGGTAGAAGGTCGGCACCCGCATCAGGTTGAGCCCGTTGGAGATCGTGCCGATGATCAGGCCGCCGATCACCACCGAGGGAATGCGCCCCTTGCCGCCGAAGAAGCTGGTGCCGCCGATGATGGCCGAGGCGATGGCGAAGGTCTCGAAGCCCGTGCCCGCCGCCGGCTCCGCCGCGCCGAGCCGCGCCGTGCTCAGCACCCCGGCGAGGCCCGCGCAGAGCCCTGAGATCATGAACACGATCAGCGTGTGGCGCTTGACGTTGATGCCGGAGAAAAAGGCCGCCTCGCGATTGCCGCCGATGGCGTAGATGTTGCGGCCGAGCCGCGTCTGCTGGGTGAGATACCACAGGATCGCCGCCATGCCGAAGGCGATGATGACGGGCATGGGGATGAAGAACAGCGAGCCGGCGAAGGTGTCGGTGAAGCTGAAGGGAAAGCCGAAGACCGAGCTTGCGCCCGAGATGATCAGCGTGACGCCGCGGAAGATGGCGTTGGTGCCGAGCGTGATGATGAAGGGGTGCAGGCCGGTGAAATTGACCAGGAGCCCGTTGACGGCCCCGAGCGCCAGCCCGACGCCCCCGCCGCCGATCAGCGCCGCGCTGTAGGGATCGAAGCCCGCCAGCAGCAGCTTGCCCGTCACGATGCCGGTCAGCGCCAGGATGGAGCCGACGGACAGATCGATGCCGGCGATCAGGATGGGGAAAAACTCGCCCAGCGCGAGCAGGATCGTGATCGAGCTTTGCAGCATGATCTGCACCAGGTTCTGCCGCCGCAGGAAATATTCCGGCGAAAGAAAGCTGAACAGGATCAATATAATGACCAGGATGCACAGCGTGCCGTAGCGATCCCAGGAGGCTTGCAGGTTCTTCATCGTGCTACTCCACCGATGGCGTGGCCAAGAAGCGCCTCTTCCGTCGCGCTGTGTCCGTCGACGATGGCCGCGATGCCGCCGTCGCGATAGACCGCGATGCGGTCGCAAATGCCGATGACTTCGGCCAGCTCGGACGAGACGACGATGATGGCTTTGCCTTCCTGGGCCAATTGTCGAATGATTGCGTAGATCTCGGCCTTCGCGCCCACGTCGATGCCGCGCGTCGGCTCGTCGAAGATGATGAGATCGGGCTCCGTCGCGATCCATTTCGCGACGATGACTTTCTGCTGGTTGCCGCCCGAGAGCTCCGTCACCATCTGCTCGACGGAGGCGCTCTTGATGGCGAGCCTCCGGCGCTCCTCCTCCGCGACGCCACGGTCGGCGCGCCGGTCGACCAAAGCGCCCATGCCGTCCAGCGGCGCTTCCTTGACGCGGCGGGACAGGACGATGTTCTCCAGGATGGAGAAATTGTGGAAGAAGCCGGTCTTGCGGCGGTTTTCGGTGATGAAGGCCATGCCGTTCTTCAGCGCCTGCGAGGGCGTGTCCGGCGTGATGTCGCGGCCGTTCAGCTCGATCCGGCCCGAGGCGCGCTTGTCGACGCCGAACAGGCACTCCATCAGCTCGGTCCGCCCGGCCCCGATCAGTCCGGCGAAGCCGAAGATCTCGCCATGGCGCACCTCGAAGCTCACGTTCCGCACCCGGTCGTTGGTGGCGGAGGCGACGTCGCTCACCTTCAATACGATAGGAGAATCATCGCTCAGCGCCGGATTGGTGAAGCTTTGCATCAGCGCGCGGCCGACCATCATCTGCACCAGCTCGTCATTCGTGTGGTCGGCGATCATGCCCGTTCCGTTGGACTTGCCGTCCTTCAAAACCGTGAAGCGGTCGCCGATCTGCCGCACCTCGTCGAATTTGTGCGAGATGAACAGGATCGCCATGCCCTCGCGCCGAAGCTGGTCCACCAGCTGCAGCAGGCTTTCGATCTCCACCCGCGTCAGCGACGAGGTCGGCTCGTCCATCACCAGCACCCGGACATTGCCCATCAGCGCCTTGGCGATCTCCAGGATCTGCTTGTGCGCGATGGGCAGGTCGCCGGCGCGCCGGTCGAGATCGATCTCCACCTTGAGCTTGGCGAGGATCGAGCGCGCCCGCGCCCGCATCGCCGCCCAGTCGATCCGGGCGAAGAACAGCGTTTTCCTGACCGGCAGATTGCCGACGAACAGGTTCTCCAGCGCCGACAATTCGTCGATGATGCTGAGTTCCTGATAGATGATCGATATGCCCGCCTGCGCGGCCTGGATGGGCGTGAGCCGGGCATGCGTCTCGCCGTCGATGACGATCTCGCCGCCGCTCGGCGCGAAGACGCCGGTCAGCACCTTCATCAGGGTCGATTTTCCGGCTCCGTTTTCGCCGAGAAGCACATGCACCTCGCCGGCGTGGATATCGAGGTCGACGCCCTTGAGCGCATGGACGCCGCCGAAGGACTTGGCGACGTTGCGCATCTGGATCAGCGGGCGCGACACGTCGTGACCTGAATCGGGCATTGGCCTCTCCTGGTCGATGGGAGTGAAAGGAGGGCGCGGCCTTGCGACCGCGCCCGACGCCTCATTCTTTCGTGACCAGCACCGATTCGATATTGACCTGCGGCGCATCGGCGTCGGGGGCGATCAGCTTGCCCGACTTGACCGCGTCCACCGCCGCCGCCAGCGCGTCGCCGCCGAGCTTCTCGGGGTCCTGCGCCACGGTGGCGTCGAGACGCCCGGCCTTCACCGCCTCGCGGGCCTCCGGCGCGCCGTCGGTGCCGACGACGATCACATCGCCCGCCTTGCCGGCGTTCTGCACCGCCTGCATGACGCCCAGCGCCATGGTGTCGTTGGCGCAATAAAACGCCTTCAGGTCCGGCGAGGATTGCAGGATGTTGGCCGCCACGTCCAGCGCCTTGAGGCGGTCCCAGTCGGCCGGCTGGCTCGCCACCAGCTTGATCTGCGACGCCTTGGCGAAGGCGTCCGAGGCGCCCGTCTTGCGGTCCTCGCCCGAGGCCACGCCCGGCTTGCCCTCGATGATCGCGACCTCGCCGCCCTTGTCGCCGAGCTTCTTGATGATGAAATTGGCGCCGTTGGCGCCCACCGCCTTGTTGTCGGTGGTGATGAAGGCCTGGATATTGGCGCCAGCCTGTTTCAGCGCGGCGATGTCGACCTTCTCGTCGATATTGATCAGCGGAATGTTCTTCTTATAGGCCTTGGCGGCCGGCTGCACGAGGTTGACCGGCGAGATCGGCGCGAACATGATCGCCTTGTAGTCGCGGTTGAGCACGTCCTCGAACAGTTGCAGCTGCGCTTGCGTGTCGTCCTCCGACGGCGAGGCGAAGACGTCGACCTCGACGCCGAGCGCCTTGGCCTTGTCCTCGACGCCCTGCTTCACCGATTGCCAGAACGGGTTGGCGAGCGTCTTCAGGATGACCGCGTAGTCGGCGGCCTGCGAAGCGGACGCGCTGACCAGCGCGCCGGCGGCGACCAGAGCCGCCATGACCAGGGATTTACCAGCTTTCATGTTCATTCTCCTCCATAGAACGTGAAATATCGGCTTATTTTATGGTTATGCCTATGAGATCGACACCGGCTTCGAGCGCAGCTTGGCGGCCGTCGCCGGATCGGCGCGGCGGCAGAGCTGCGGCGGCAGGCCCTTCATGATGAGTTCCGCGTCGGCGACGGTCATCGAGCCGATCTCGTAGAAGGCGTCGCGCGTGCCGCCGGTGCGGTGCGCGGAAAGCAGAAGCCCCTCGACCGTGCGCACCGGATCGTCCTTCGCCACCGGCTCCTCGGGGAACACGTCGGTGGCGGCCTGGATATGGCCGGAGCGGACGGCGTCGAGCATGGCGGGGAAATCCACCACCGCCGCGCGGCTCATCAGCAGGAACTTCGCGCCCTTCCGCATCATCGCGAATTCCCTCGCGCCGAACAGGCCCTGGTTCTCGCTGGTGACGCTGGCGAAGACGAAGACGAACTGGCTCTCCTTCAGCACGTCGTCGAGCGAGGCCGGGACGCAATCCGCCCGCTCGACGATCTCCGCCGGCAGCCACGGATCGTAGACCAGCGTCCTGTTGCGGAACGGGCGGATCAGCTCGCGGAACTGCCGGCCGAGATCGCCGAAGCCGACGACGCCCACCGTCGCGCCCATGAAGCGCACCGTGCCGACATTGCCTTCGAGGCCGTATTCCTCCGCGCCCCTGCGCATGTCGCGGTCGGCGGCGGTGATGCCGCGCGCCAGATCCAGCGCCATGGCCAGCGCCGATTCCGCCACCGGCCCGGCGAAGGCCGAAGCGGGCGTCAGCACCCAGATGCCGCGCTCGACGCAGGCCTGGTAATCGATATTGGGCAGGAAATTGGTCTCGACGTTGAAGATCGCCTTCAACTTCGGCGCGCGGTCCAGCCGTTCCTTCGGCATGGCGGTCTGGCCGAGCAGCAGGACCGTGTCGGGCAGATGCTTCTCCACCGTCTCGTCCGCCATCGGCCCGTCCTCGCTGATGACGAGCTCGCCCAGCGCCTCCAGCCGCTTGCGCACGTCGGGACGCATGATCAGGTCCAGAGTCCGCGGCAGCGGATCCACCAGAATGATGTTCTTAGTCATGGCTCCTCCCACAAAGCCCGTTCAGAATGCTGAAAAAATCGATTTTCTGCAAGTCGATTCTTCATTCGTGAAATAATTTTGCGCGTCAACGATCGGCGGGGCGTTGGAGGCGGCTTCTTTAGCCGGCGGCAAGCGAAGGCGGATTGCGGTTGGGAGCGAATAATCGCCGAAAAACCTTTCTTCTCCGGCTCGGGCGGGACCCGCAACGCACCCGCTCTACGCCAGGGGAGAATGACGATTTTCCCGCCGCCATTCACTTGCTGGAGCAACCGGCGATATTGGTCATCACTCGCGCGCCGGTCTTCGTCGTTCATAGCCGCAACGGCTAGTTTCCGCCTGGAAAATGGCGGAGCAACGCGCCGGCGCGAAACCGCCTCACATATCCAGCAGGATGTCGCGCGTGATTTCCTCCACGCGCCTGACGCCCGCGAGCGCCATGGCGGCCTCGAATTCCGTGCGCAGGATCGTCAGCATATGCGCCACGCCGACCACGCCGCCGACGCCGAGCGCATGGAGCACCGGCCGGCCGATGAGGACGGCGCTGGCCCCGAGCGCGAGCGCCTTCACTATATCCGTGCCGCGTCGGACGCCGCCGTCGACCAGCACCGGCGCGCGTCCGTTCACGCGCCGGACCACATGCGGCAGCATGGCGATCGCCGCCGGAGCCGTGTCCAGCACCCGCCCGCCATGGTTGGAGACGATGACGCCCCGCGCGCCGGCGTCGAGCGCCAGAAGCGCGTCGTCGGGATGCAGCACGCCCTTGACCAGCACCGGCAGCTCGGTCTGCCGGCACAGCCATTCGAGGGTCTTCCAGGTCGGCGCGCCGTCGAGAAGACCCTGGAAGATTGGGCTTCCCGCCTGCCGGGGCGTGAAGCTAGGCGGCGCGAAACCGGCGAGATTGACCGCCTCCACGCCCTCGGGCAGCGCGAAGCCGGCCCGCTGCTCCATGTTGCGGACGCCGTTGATCGGCGCGTCGACGGTCAGCACCAGCGCGCGATAGCCGGCCTCCTCGGCGCGGCGGATCAAGGACAGCGTGTCGGCGGGCGAAGGCTGGCAATAAAGCTGGAACCACAAGGGCGCCCGCGCCTGCCGCGCTATGTCTTCGAGCGACACGCTCGCCTGGGTGCTGACCGTTGTCCAGACCCCGGCGAGACCGGCCGCGCGCGCGGTCGCCAGCTCGCCTTCCGGGTGGACCAGCTTGTGAAAAGCGGTCGGCGCGATCAGGACCGGGAAAGGCGAGGTTTCGCCGAAAAGCGTCGTCTCGGCGCTCGCGCCCGTCATGTCGCGCAGCACGCGCGGCAAAAGCCGGATGGCGTCGAAAGCCGCGCGATTGTCGCGAAAGGTGACGCCGTCGGCGGCGTAGCCCGAGACATAGGCCCGTACGGCCGGATCGGCGCGCTCGTCGAAGCGCCGCTCGTAATCGCTGAGCGCCACCGTGTCGGCGGGAATGGTCATGGCCAGCCTTCGCCGCGCAGGCGCTCCGCCGCCGCCTGCGCCATGCGCCGGAACTCCGGCTGCGGGCTCGCGGCGAGGCTTTCAGCCACCGCGCGCCAGAAATCGGGAAAGCCGTTTTCGAGCGAGCGGGCGATCCAGCCGAGCGCCGCCTCCCGCTCCCCCTCGGCGGCCAGAAGCCGCGCGAGATTGAATTGCGCCCAGCAATCGCCGCCCTCCGCGCCCTGCTCGAACAGCGCCCGCGCCCGCGCGCGGTCCACCGCTACGCCGCGCCCTTCTTCGTGGAAAAGGCCCAGCATGTTGAGCGACTTGACATGGCCTTTCTCGGCCGCCGCCGCATAAAGGCCGTAAGCTTTGGCGTCGTCGCGCGGAACGCCATGGCCGCGGCCGCACAGATCGGCGAGGTTGAACATCGCCCAGGCATGGCCGAGCGCCGCCGCGCGCGCATAACAATCGGCCGCCGCCGCCGGATCGGCCTCCGTCCCCTGCCCCTGCTCGTGGCAGCGCCCGAGCAGGTTGAGCGCCTCGGCGTCGCCCGCCGCGCCGGCCTGCTCCAGCAGGCGGACGGCGGCGGGAAAATCGGCATGCTCGCCCTGCGTGAGGCGGATGCGCGCCAGCGCCAATTGCGCCTCCGTCACGCCCCGCGCCGCCGCGCGCTCCAGGAGCCGGATCGTCTCCGCGTCGGCCACCGCCTCCTGCGGCGAGAGCAGCCGCTCGCGCCCGCGAAAGACGAAGACCGGCGCGGGCGAGGCCCAGCGCCTGCGCCTTGCGGCGTCGGCCCGCGGCAGGAGCGCCCTCGCCAGTCTGTCGATCACGCCCATGGCCGGCGTCCCTTCCCCTGGCGCGCGTTCAAAGCTCCGCCAGCCGGCGCAGCATGTTGTGATAGATATTGACCAGCGACAGCACCGACGGATGGTCGTCGGGCAGGCTCTGGCGCAGGCCGATGATGGCGTTGTCGAGTTCGTGCAGCATGGCGCGCTGGCTTTCGTCCCGGATCATCGACTGGGTCCAGAAGAACGACGCCCAGCGCGAGCCGCGCGTAATCTCCTCGACGCGGTGCAGGCTGGTGGTCGGATAAACCACGGCGTCGCCGGCCGGCAGCTTGACGCGACGGCCGCCATGGCTGTCCTCGACGACCAGCTCGCCGCCGTCATATTCGTCCGGCTCGGAGAGGAACAGCGTGGTCGACACGTCCTGGCGCATGCGCGGGCCGCCGGGCGCGACGGCGCGCAAGGCGCCGTCGACATGATCGCCGTATTTCATGCCGATGTCGTAGCGGTTGAACAGCGGCGGCAGCACGCGCAAGGGCATCACCGCCGAGTTGAACACCGGATTGCAGCCGAGCGCCGACAGGATCAGCTCGCCCAGCTCGCGCGCCGCCGGCGATTCCGGCGGAACCTGCAGGTTGCGCTTCACCTTGCGCGCCTGCTCGCCCGCATTGGAGGCGCCGGATATCCATTCCGCCCGTTCCAGCGTCGCGCGGCAATGGGCGACTTCCTCCTTGGTCAGCAGGTTGCGAAGATGGATCAGCATGGGCGTTTCCCCGGATCGGATCGCCCGGCCGTAGCGAGCGGGCGAGGCTGTTGAAAATGACGCAAGCCACGGGCCGTTTCCGGCCCGCAGCAAGTTTCGCGTCGCATATGCGGTGCGATCAGAACGTCGTTCCGAGCTTCACCACGAAGGTGCGTCCGGAAGACGGGATCGCGCGCGACGTGTTGGCGTTCTCGCCCTGGAAGAACGCATCGTAATTGATGCGGTTCGTCAGGTTGTAGGCGTTGAGGGCGACGTTCCAGCGCTTGGTCTTGTAGGACACCAGCGCGTCCAGCGTGAAGCTGTGCGGCACCGCCGCCATCTTGTCGCTGCGGATATAGACGCCCTGCCGGTAGGTGACGCCGCCGCCGAGCAGCAATTCGCCGTCCAGGCTCTCGAAATGCGGCGCGATGTCGTAGGTGGTCCAGATCGAGCCGGAATTCTGCGGCACGCCCGCCACCGGATTGCCGATCGTCGCCTTGGTCGCGGAATCGAGAATCTCGCTGTCGAGATAGGTATAGGCGGCGTAGACGTTCCACTGGTCGGTCAGCCGGCCGGTCGCGCCCAGCTCGACGCCGCGCACGCGCTGCTTGTCGCCGCTCAGCGTGATCGAGCCGTCGGGATTGGCGTAGACCGCGTTGTCCTTCGTCACCTGGAACACCGCGCCGGTCACGCCCAGCCGGCCGTCGAGGAAGTCGAGCTTGGCGCCGGCCTCGATCGTGTCGCTGGTCTCCGGGTCCCAGGCGGTCTTGGTGCTGGTGACGGCGTTGACGTCCGAGGCGATATATTGCCCCCACGGCACGTTCTTGGAGATCGAATAGGAGACGTAGTAGGTCTGCTCCTTGTTCGGCTCCCAGATGGCGCTGACCTTGGGGCTGAAGAAGTTGGTGTCGGCGTCGGTGATGGTGCGCTGCGCCACCGTGCCGCCGCGCGGCACCGCGAGCTGGTCGTAATGCGCGTCGTAATAGTCCCAGCGGACGCCGCCGAGAACCGAGAACTGCTCGGTCAGCCACAGCCGGTCGCTGACGAACAGGCCGACATTGCGCGAATGCGAGCCCTTCACGTTATTGGGGTTCTCCACCACGTCGTAGCTCGACGAGGAATAGTCCGGGTCCCACAGCGTCGGGACCGGCCCCTTGCCGCCGAGATAGCTGTAGCCCTGGCGCGCGTCGTGCTGGTAGGACATGTCGAGGCCGAACACCGCCTGGTGGCGGAACGCGCCCGTCTCGAATTCGGCGATGCCGGTGGTGACGTTCTGGACGCCCCAGCTGGTCTGGTCGTAGGTCACGCCGCCGCCGGCGCCCAGCGCCAGGGCCGGGTTGCCGACGCCGGTGTAGAGCGCCCGGCCGACCGCGTTGCAGGCCGCGTCGTCGGCGCCGCAATTGGTCGTCGTCTCGCTGAAATAGCGGTGATAGCGCACGAGGCGGGTGTCGTTCTTGATCGTCAGCCATTCGGTCGGCTGCGTCGAGAAGCGCGAGGTCAGCATGTCGACCTGCGAGCGGTCGCTGTCGGTCTCCTTGCCGTAATAGTTGGAGCGGGGGATGCCCAGTTCCGTGATCGGACGGCGCACGCCCGCGCCGGTCGGCGTCTTGGCGGCCATCGGCACGCCGTAATCGGGCGTGCGGTCGTTGGACTGGTGCATATAGTCGAGATACCAGCTCGTATCCGTGCCGATGCCGAAGCCGACCGAGCCCGCGACGCCCCAGCGGTCGGACTTGTTGTGGTCGCGGTCGACGATGTCCTGCCGGTTGCCCATGGCGTTGAAGCGGATGGCCGTGGTGTCGTCGATCTGGTGATTGTAGTCGAGAGTCGAGCGGACCAGCGGCCCGTTGCCGAAGGAGACGTCGGCGCTGCCGAAGGTGCCGAGACGCGCGCTCTTGGTGGTGGTGTTGATCGCGCCGCCGGTGGTGCCGACGCCGAAGCTTTCGCCGTTCGGGCCCTTCAGCACCTGCACCTGCTCCATGTTGAAGCTGTCGCGGACATAGACGCCGAAATCGCGCAGGCCGTCGCTGTAGGAATCGCCGATCGCCTCGAAGCCGCGGATGCGGAAGCGGTCGCCGTTGGGGCCGCCATTGGCCTCGCCGATGGCGACGGTGATGCCGGGCACGTTGCGCAGCGCCTGCTCCAGCGTGGTGGCGTTCTGCTCATCGATCAGTTTTTCCGGCACGGTGTTCACCACCTGCGGGATGTCCTTCACCGTGCCCGGAAGGCGCGACGAACTCGACACGGCGGCGTTGGTGTTCTCCGCGCCCGCCTCGCCGGCGCCCTCGACGGTGATCGTGTTCAGCTGGACCGCGCCCTTCGCCTTTTCGGGCTCGTTGGCGTCGCCGGCCTGCTGCGCCTGCGCCGCCATGGGCAAGGTCGAAATGGTCGCCGCCAGACCGGCGCTGGCCGCGCCCGAAATGAGGGGACGCAGGCCGGGCCGCGTCTTTTCCTTGTTCATCCGCTCTCTCCTGAAATGCCTATCGCGAGCCGGACCCGTCCGCCCGTTCACGAATAGTTGAGCTTTAGAGACAAGTTTAAAAGAAAGGCAAATATTATGTTTCAGAACGATTCCAAATTTGCCTGAGCGATTCAATGAAGCGCGTTTTTCGCCGCGGGCGCGGCGCCGGAGCGGGCGGAAACGCTGCGGCGGACGCAGCGGGATTTTTATTTTATCAAAATAAATCAATCATTTGCTTAAATCGGCCATGCGGACCACGTCGCGAACGTGACGATAATGTCACGGCCCGCATGGTAAAATCCCGTCATCCTCTCCGTCCGCGCCGCTCCTTCCACAAGCGTTCCGCCTCGGCCAGATGGTCGCCGAAGCGGGCGTCGGAATCGCGCGCCAGCGTCATCAGGGCCAGCGCCGTCGTTGCGGTGATAATCTTCTCCACGCGCTCCTCGACCGCCGCGCCCGTCCATATGCCGCCCCAATATTCGAGCGTCGTGGTGCGCGCCCGCTTCTGGACCGGCGGCTCGGCGATGGAGCGCACCTTGGTCTCGAGCGGCCTGCCGCCGACCAGCCGGTAGATCGCCGTGCTGCGGAAGGGCGCGAACTGCGCCACGTCCCGCACGTTGCCGAGGATGGCGACGTCCTCCAGCCCCAGCATCTGCGCCGCGTCGCGGTGCAATTCGCGGTTCGAGGATTGCGACACGCCGAACAGGCTCGCTTGGGCGCGGCCGGGATCGGCCAGATGCAGCGCGTCGCGCACCGGCGAGCGATGCCCCGTCAGCCGGTGCAGGCCGAGCAGGCGATAGACCTGCGGCGCATAGGCGGCGAGCGGCAGGAAGGCGATATTATGCGCATCGAGCGCGCGCGAGACCTCCTCCGCCGTCAGGCAGACGGGGATGTCGAGCGTCCGCGCCGCCACTTCCAGCCGCCCGGAACGGTCGCCCGCCCCCGACGCGCCGTGCAAGAGCACCCGGTGGCCCGCCTGCGCCGCCAGCTTGGCGGCGTGCAGGAACCAGGGAGGATTCTGCTGGTTGGGCGACACGTAGCAGGGCCAGTCGAGATCGGCCTCGATCGCGCCGGCGGGAAAGCGGCGCTCCACATGGCCACGCACCGCCTGCACGAAGCCGGCCAGCTCGCCGGCGGTGGTGTTGCGGAACTGCAAAATGCCCATGAAGGCGCCGATCTGCACCGGATCGGCCTCGCCGCCGAGGATGATCGCCATCGCCTCGCGCGCCTCGTCCGTGCTCAGCGGACGGCGGCGGCCCGTGCTGGTGCTGATCGCGCCCAGCGCCTGCGTCAGCCGCTCCTGCGGCGTGTTGGCCTCGGCCATGCGGGCGAGCTTGCGCTCGATGTCGTGCGCCGACGGCTCGCCCTCCATCAGATAAGCGGGGCGGACGCGCAATTCGGGCGCCTCGGCGACGGTCGGCCTGTTCCATATGCTGTCGAAAGGCGCGTCGCGCGGCCGGTCGACGCGGTTGCGCTCGAACACGGCCTCGATCCCGTCCGCCGCCGAGGCGACCATGGGCCGAATTTCCTCGGCGAAGGGCGTCGGAACCAGGCCGCGCCCGGAGCGGGTGAAGATCGGATCGTTCAGCTGCTCGCGCAATTGCGCCAGCATGCGGCTGACGGCGGAGGTCTTGAGTCCCAGCTTTTTGGCGGCCAGGGTCGCGCTGCCGGTCTTGAGCAGCGCGTCCAGCGCCACGATCAGCCGGCCGCGCGTCAATTGTTCGGCCGGCTCTTCCGGCGCGGCCGGCTTGCGGCGGCGCGTATCGGCGTCCTTCATCGTCCCCGTCCCTCTCCTGGCGGCGCCGGCCCGATGGCCCGCGCCGCGGCAACGTCATTCCGCACGCTTCTTGGCCGAAAGCGGCCCGTCCCGCCGCGATCGTTTCCCTGCGCTCACTTTAGAACAGGTCTGAATTAGATCGGTTGACACGATCGGAACCGCGACCATAAAGCAGACTTGTTTTATCAACTTAACTGCATAGCGCAACGGCCGGAGGAAGCGCAAGGCTTCCCCCGACCGGCGGCGAAGGTGGGGCGACATGAGGAAGAATGCGTTGAAACGACTGAGCCGCGCGGCGGCCTTGAGCGTCCTTGGCGGCGCCCTGTTCCTCGGCGCGCCGGCGGCGCGAAGCGAACCCGTCACCATCCACCACGCGCAGGGCGACACGGTGCTGCCGACGGCGCCGAAAAAGGTGCTGGTGCTCGACATGCCGAGCCTCGACACGCTGACCGCGCTCGGCGTCGACGTGACGGGCGTTCCAGGCAGCGCCCTGCCCTCCTATCTGTCGCGCTATTCCGACCCCAAATATCTCAAGGTCGGCACGCTGTTCGAGCCCGATTACGAGGCGATCAACGCCGCCCAGGCCGATCTCGTCATCGTCGGCGGTCGCTCGCGCGCCAAATATGGCGACGTCTCCAAGATCACGCCGGCCATCGACATGTCGGTCGACGGCAAGCAGTTCATCCCCAGCGTCAAGGCCAACATCCTCAAGCTCGGCGAGATTTTCGGCAAGCAGGACGAGGCGCGCAAACTCGACGCGACGCTCGACGAGAAGATCGCGGCGCTGAAGGCGGTGGCGCCCCATTCCGGCTCGGCTTTGATCCTCATCACCAACGCCGGCAAGGTGGGCGCCTACGGCCCGACCTCGCGCCTCGGCTGGCTGCATACGGAGATCGGCTTCCAGCCGGTCAAGGGCAAGATCGACGACCGCTTCCACGGCGGCGACATCGTCTCCTTCGAATATATCCTGGAGAAGAACCCCGACTGGCTGTTCGTCGTCGACCGCGACGCCGCCATCGGCCGCGGCGTCGAGGGCAAGGCCGCCCGGCAGGTGCTCGACAACGAGCTGGTGCGCCAGACCACCGCGTGGAAGAAGGGACAGGTCGTCTATCTCGACCCGCAGGCGGCCTATATCGTCAGCAGCGGCTACACCGCGCTTTCGACGCTGCTCGACCAGGTCTACGCCGCCGTCTCCGCGAAGAAATAGACCTTGAAATATCTGGCGCCAGCCCTCGCCGCCACGCTTTTGCTGGCGGTCGCAAGCCTGTTCGTCGGCGTCAGCGACGTGTCGCTCGGCGCGCTCGTGGACGGGCGCGACCGGGCGACGCTGGTGCTTCTGGCGAGCCGTATCCCGCGCACGCTGGCGCTGGCGCTGGCTGGAAGCTCGATGGCCGTGGCTGGGCTGATCATGCAGATGCTGGTGCGCAACCGCTTCGTCGAGCCCTCCACGGCCGGCACCACGGAATCGGCCGGGCTGGGCCTCCTCACCATCACCATGCTCGCGCCCGACATGCCCATCTTCGGCAAGATGCTGGTGGCGGCGGTCTTCGCGCTGGCCGGCACGGCGCTGTTTCTCGCTTTGCTGCGCCGCGCGCCGCTGCGCGACATTCTTCTGGCCCCGCTGATCGGCGTCATGCTGGGCGGAGTGATCTCCGCCGTCACCACTTCTTCGCCTATCGCTACGACCTGATGCAGACCATGCTGGCCTGGACCACCGGCGATTTTTCTGGCGTGCTGCGCGGCCGTTACGAGCTGTTGTGGATCGGCTTCGCCCTCGCCGTCGCCGCCTATCTCGCCGCCGACCGCTTCACCGTGGCCGGCATGGGGCGCGACTTCACCACCAATCTCGGGCTCAACTACGCCCGCGTCATGGCCTTCGGCCTCGGCATCGTCTCGCTGGTCAGCGCCGTGGTGGTAGTGACGGTGGGCATGATCCCTTTCCTCGGCCTCGTCGTGCCCAACATCGTCAGCCTGACGGCGGGCGACAACATGCGCCGCTCCGTACCCTGGGTGGCGACGCTGGGCGCAGCCTTCATCCTGCTCTGCGACATCATCGGCCGCACGGTGCGCGCGCCTTACGAAATCCCCATCGGCACGGTGGTCGGCGTCACCGGCAGCGCGCTGTTCCTCTACCTGCTCCTGCGGAAGAGACGCCATGCCGCATAAAACGCGCTCAAGGGAGACAAGGGCGAAGCTCGTCCTTCTGATATTGCTGGCGCTGGCGCTCGCCTCCGTCGCCGCCTTCATGACGCTCGGCGCCAAGGGCGACTGGAGCTTCGTGCTCAAATTCCGCGGCGTCAAGCTCGCCGCCCTGCTGCTGGTCGCCTATGCGGTGGCCGTCTCCACGGTGCTGTTCCAGACCGTCACCGGAAATCGCATCCTGACCCCGTCGGTGATGGGCTTCGACGCGCTCTACGCGCTGGTGCAGACGCTGCTGGTGGTGGCGATCGGCTCCGGCGGCGTGGCGATGCTCGACCCGCAGCTGAAATTCCTCTACGAGACGGGCCTGCTCGTCGTCTTCGCGGGCCTCCTTTATCGCTGGCTTTTCGTCGGCGCCGAGCGCAGCCTGCATCTTCTGGTGCTGGTCGGCATCATCTTCGGCGTCCTGTTCCGTAGCCTGTCCGGCTTCCTGCAGCGCATCCTCGACCCGAACGAATTCGCCGTCCTGCAGGATACGCTCTTCGCCCGCTTCAACTCGGTCAATCCCACGCTGCTCGCCATCTCGGCCGTCATCGCCGCCCTGGTCACCGTGGTCGGACTGGCGCAGATGCACCGTTTCGACGTGCTGGCGCTGGGCCGGCCGGCCGCGATCAATCTCGGCGTTCCCTACAAATCGGCCGTCACCGCCATCCTGGTGCTGGTCTCGGTGCTGGTCGCCGTCTCCACGGCGCTGGTCGGGCCGGTGATGTTCTTCGGCCTGCTGGTGGCGGCGCTGGCCCATTATCTCGTCGACAACGGCAAGCACAAATATGTGCTGCCCGCCGCCGTGCTCGTCGCCATTATCTGCCTCGTCGGCGGACAGGTGATCGTCGAGCGCGTCTTCGCCTTCGACACCGCGCTTTCGATCATCATCGAATTCGTCGGCGGCATCGTCTTCCTCGTCCTCATTTTAAAGCGGAGCGCGCGATGATCGTCGCAGACGCCATCAGCAAATCCTACGGCGACACGCGCGTCGTCGACGACGTCTCGGTCGCCATCCCCGCCGGCGGCGTCACCGCCATCATCGGGCCGAACGGCGCGGGCAAGTCCACGCTGCTCTCCATCGTGGCCCGCCTCGTCTCGATGGACACGGGCCGCGTCACCGTCGACGGGCTGGACGTCGCTACGACGCCCTCCGACGCGCTGGCGCGAAGGCTCTCCATCCTGCGGCAGGACAACCACATCGCCTCGCGCCTGACGGTGCGCGACCTGGTCGCCTTCGGCCGCTATCCCTATTCCAAAGGCAGGCTGTTCGCCGAGGACAAGGCGCATATCGACCGGGCGCTCGACTATCTCCACCTCCAGCCGCTCGCCGACCGTTTTCTGGACGAATTGTCCGGCGGCCAGCGCCAGCGCGCCTTCGTCGCCATGGTGCTCTGCCAGGATACGGACTACGTGCTTCTGGACGAGCCCCTCAACAATCTCGACATGAAGCACGCCTCCGGCATGATGAAGATCCTGCGCCGGGCCGCCGACGATCTCGGCAAGACCGTGGTGCTGGTCCTGCACGACATCAACTTCGCCTCATGGTACGCCGACCGCCTGATCGCCATGCGCGACGGCCGCATCCTCTACCAGGGCGCGGTGGAGGAGATCATCCGCCCGGACGTCCTGCAGGACATATACGACATGCCCATCCGCGTCCGCGAACTGGACGGCCGCCGCATCTGCCTGTTCTACGACTAGGCCGGAGCGGCTTCGTCAGCGCATCCCCGGAATGGCCGCCACCAGCTTGCGGGTGTAATCCTGCCGCGGATCGCCGAAGATGACGCTCGGCGCGCCGGATTCCACCACCACGCCCCGATGCATGACCAGGATGTCGTCGCAGATCTGGCTCGCCACGCGCAGGTCGTGCGTGATGAAGATGATCGCCAGGTTGCGCTCGCGCTGGACGCGCTGCAGCAGCTCCAGAATCTGGGCCTGGATCGACACGTCGAGCGCCGACACCGCCTCGTCGGCGATCAGTATCTCCGGGTCCAGCATCAGCGCGCGGGCGATCCCCACCCTCTGCCGCTGGCCGCCGGAAAATTCATGCGGAAAGCGCTCCATGGCGCTGGGGTCGAGCCCCACCAGCTCGAGCGTCTCATAGGCCCGCGCCCGCGTTTCCCGCGCGTCGCGGCCATGGGCGATCGGCCCGACCGTCAGCGACATACCGATGGTGTGGCGGGGATTGAGCGAGGCGAAGGGGTCCTGGAACACCATCTGGATGCGGGGCCGAAGGGGGCGGAACTCCTTTTCCGACAGGCCGGCGATGTCGCGCTCCTCGAACAGGATGCTGCCCGAATCGAGATCGGTCAGCTTCATGAGCACGCGCCCCAGCGAACTCTTGCCGGAGCCGCTTTCACCGACCACGCCCAGCGTGCGGCCGCGGCGCAGGGTGAAGCTGACGTCCTGCAGGGCGGGGACCACCCGCTTGCGGCTGAACATCCCGGAGCCGACGTGATAGGTCTTGCGCAGGTCCGTGGCCTTGAGCACCACGTCCGTCTCGGGCGTCGCCGCCTTGTCGTCCTGGCGCATATGCGGAACGGCGGCGATCAGGCGTTTCGTATAGGGATGCTGCGGGTTGAAAAGCACGTCCCGCGCGCTTCCCTGCTCCACCAGGTCGCCCTTCTCCATCACGATGACGCTGTCCGCGATCTCGGAGACCACCCCGAAATCATGGGTGATGAACATGACGCTCATGCCCTTGCGCTGCTGGATCTTGCGGATGAGGTCGAGGATCTGCGCCTGCGTGGTCACGTCGAGCGCCGTGGTCGGCTCGTCGGCGATCAACACATCGGGATCGAGCGCCAGCGCCATGGCGATCATGACGCGCTGGCGCTGCCCGCCGGAAAGACGGAAGGGATATTGATGCTGGATGACTTCCGGTTCGGGCAGGCCGACCTCGGTCAGAATCTCGACGATCTTGGCTGCGCGGCGCTGGCGATCGCCGAAATCATGGGCGACGAGAACCTCGTCGATCTGGTCGCGGATCGTCATCAGGGGATTGAGCGAGGATAGCGGGTCCTGGAAGATGATGGAGACCGACTTGCCGCGCAGCAGGCGGCGCCGGCTTTCCGGGATTTTCAGAAGATCGGCGCCCCGAAAATCGATCGATCCGCTTTCTATGGTCATCGTCGACGGCAGCAGCCCCATGATGGTGTTGGCCGTCACCGATTTGCCCGAGCCGGATTCGCCGATGATGCAGAGAATTTCGCCGGCTTTCAATTCGAACGATATGTCGTGGACGGCGTATCGCCGGTCCAGCCCCTTGGGCAGGCCGACGCTCAGGTTGCGCACCGACAAAATCGCCTGTCCGTTCTCGCCTTTTTCCGTCATCTCAGCAGCGCTCCGTATCGTGGCCGTTCTTTCCTGGAAGCAGGCCGCCGCCATATCCGGCGGCCCGCCTCGATCGTTCCCCGAATTACGGCTTGGGAACCACCGTCGCCACCTTGCGCAGCGGCGACTTGACGTCGAGCGTGATGGCGACGCCCTTGGCGATGCGCACGATCGAACCGGCCGAGATCGGCGCGGGATGCGAGCCGTCGAGGCTGCACAGCGCCTCGCCCTCGATCACGACGAAGGTCTCGTCCAGGTCGCGTGCCGGATAGGCGTAGACGCCCGGCTCGGCTTTCCACACCGCGACTTTCGTGCCGTTCTCGACGTCGTCCTCCCAGATCATGCGGGCGTCCGAGCCGCTGTCGCGGCCCTCGGCGGGACGGGACGGCGTGAAGTCGATATCGTCGGCGACGTTATAGATGGACATGGTGATGTTCCTTTCCTGTGATTGAGCGCCTTGCGGCGCGGCGTCGGTTTTCGTCAGGCGTGCGGCGGCAGCGCCGCGCCCGAGGTCCGGCTCTTGAGCCAGTCATGCACGCGGTAATAGCGCAGCGTCAGCGGCGGGCCGTAATTCATGTAGAAGGGCGCGCGATGCAGCGGTTCGGGCTTCAGCGACAGCTCGTCCGCCGGGACGCCCAGCGCCCATTCGGAAAGGACGCCGCCCAGCATGCTGCCGGTGGGCACGCCGCGGCCCGAAAGCCCCGTCAGCGCCGCGACCCCCGGCGCGAGATCGTAGAGCCGCGGCACGGTGCGATATTGCATGTCGAGTTCGCCGAACCAGAGATATTCCCAGTCCACGGGCTCGGTGATCTGCGGATGCAGCCATTTCAGCCGGTCGGTCAGGATCTGCTTGGTGAAAGCGACGTCCGCGCCGCGCCGGCCCATGGGGAACATGGAGGCGACGATCCGCCCCTCGGCGTTGTATTTATAGACGAAGATGTCGCCGCGCCCGTCATGCATGGTGGTGTTGCGCGGCAGCACGGACCGGCGCGCCTCCTCCGACAGCGGCCGGGTGGCGGCGACGAAGACCTTGTGGATCTTGAAGCTTTCGTCGAGCCTGGGCCAGCCCGCGACCGTATAGGCCCCGGTCGCGAAAACGACCTTGTCGGCCGTGATCGAACCGGCGGCGGTCCGCACTTTCCACCGCCCCCCGACGGGCTCGCATCCTTCCGCCCCGGACCGGGTGTAGAGGCGCGCGCCCTCGCGCATGGCGGCGCGGGCCAGCCCGCGCGCATAGCCGAGCGGATTGAGATGCCCCGCCTCCTCGTGCAGCCAGCCGCCGTAATAACGCGGCGATCCGGTGACCTCTGCGACCTCGTCGCGATCGAGCATGCGGGTCCTCGCGCCGACGGCGTTGTAGCTGCGGACCTTGTCCTCGATATCCGCGAGCTGGCCGGGATGCAGCGCGCCCATCACATAGCCGTTCTGCACCCATTCGCAGTCGATGGCGTAGTCGCGCATATAGGCGGCGACCCTGTCGTTGGCGCGGGTCTGCCGCGCGATCAGGCGGCTCGCCCACGGCTCGCCCAGCATCCTGCGCAACTCGTCGAGGCTGTAATGGGTGAAGGTCGGCGTGCAATGGCCGGCGTTGCGGCCCGAGCCGCCATAGCCCACCTCCCGGTTTTCCAGGAGCACGACGTCCACGCCGGCCTTGGCCAGCTCCAGCGCGGTGGTGAGGCCGGTATAGCCGCCGCCGACGATGCAGACATCGGCCTTCTCGTCGCCCTCCAGCCGGGCGGTTTCGGGCGCGGGCGCAGCGGTGGCGTACCACAGCGACGTTTCGAAAGGAGAGAATTTCGGCTGCATCGCGGTCACCCCTGGTCGGAACGGGCGTCGAGCGCGTCGCGCAGGCCGTCGCCGATGAAATTGAAGCCGGCGACCGCAATGGTGATCGCGACGCCCGGAACGATGGCCAGCCAGGGCGCCGAGGTCAGATATTGCTGCGCGCCGTTGAGCATGTTGCCCCAGCTCGGCAGCGGCGGCTGGATGCCGTAGCCGAGGAAGCTGATATAGGCTTCGAGCAGGATCGCCCGCGCGATGGTCAGCGTCGCCGCGACGACGATCGGCCCCATCACGTTGGGCAAGATCTCGCGGAACATGATCCAGCGCCCGCGCAGGCCCAGCATCCGGGCGGCGAGCACGAAGTCGCGGTCGCGCAGCGAACGCGTCTCGGCCTCCACGATGCGGGCCACCTCCATCCAGCTCGTCGCGGCGATGATGACGGTGATCATCAGCGGGCTCGGCTTGACGAAGGCGGCGAGCGTCAGCAGCAGGAAGATCGACGGAAACGACAGGAAGGCGTCGACGATGCGCATCAGCGCCGTGCCGACCAGCCGCCCGTAATAGCCCGACACCACGCCGACCACCGAGCCGATGCAGGTGGAGAGCAGCATGGCGGAAAAGCCTACCAGCAGCGAGATGCGCCCGGCATGGAACAGCCGCGCGGCGATGTCGCGCCCCAGCGGGTCGGTGCCGAAAATGTGCGCGCCCGTTCCAGGCGGCGCGAAACGCGCGCGCAGGTCGATGTAGAATTCGTCGAACGGCAGCAGATGCGGGCCGGCGACGCAGGCGAAGGTCAGCACGGCGATCATCGCCAGCCCGACCAGCGCGAGCCGGTTGCCGGCGAAGCGGCGCACGACGCGGCTTCGCCACCAGCGCGGACGCCCGGCATGGGGGAAGGTTTGCGCGGATGTGTTCATGAGGTTTCCTCTCAGTCCAGCCGAACGCGCGGATCGACGAAGGCGACAAGAAGATCGGCGACGAAATTGCCCAGCAGCACCAGCAGCGCCGAGAACATCAACAGCCCCATGACGACGGGGTAGTCGTTATATCCCAGGCTGTCGAGGAACAGGCGACCCATGCCCGGCCAGGTGAAGACCGTCTCGGTCACCAGCGCGCCGCCCAGAAGCGTCGGCAGTTGCACGCCGGCGAGCGTGATCATCGGCAGCATGGCGTTGCCCAGCACGTGCTTCAAAAGCACGCGGCGCGGCGACAGGCCCTTGGCCTTGGCGGTGCGGATGAAATCCTGGTTGACCACGTCCAGCGTGGCGCTGCGCATGTAGCGGCTCCAGACCGCGACGTTCACCAGCGCCAGCACGACGCTGGGCAGGATGAGATGCCGCACATAGTCGAGGAACGATCCGTCGCCGACCGTGGACATGTTGCCCGCCGGCAGCCAATGCAGCTTCAGCGAGAACACGTAGATCGCCACCAGCCCGAACCAGAATGTCGGGATCGACAGCGAGATCATGGCGACGATCGTTCCCGCATAGTCGAAGGCCGAGCCGCGCCGGATGGCGGTATGCACGCCGAGCCAGGTGCCGATCAGGATCGACAGCAGCGTCGAGCCGCCCATGAGCAGGATCGTCGCCCACAGATGGCCGACGATGATCTCCAGCACCGGCCGCCCGTCGCGATAGGAATGCCCCCAGTCGCCCTGCACCAGCCGCCGCAGCCAGTCGAGATATTGCACGGGCAAGGGCCGGTTCAGACCCATCTGCTCGGCGATGCGGTCCAGCGCCTCCTTGGTCATGCCGGGCGTCAGCGTATATTGCGACAGCGGGCCGCCGGGCGCGAGGTTGAGGACCGAAAATCCGATCACGGACACGATCACCAGCAGGATGACGCTCTGCCACAGGCGTCGCAATGTATATCCAAACATGGGGTTCTCCCCTGATAGAGAGCCGGGCGCGGGACGGCGGGGCGCGAACGCCCCGCTTGCGCTTCCACGGCCGCGCGGCCGGTTAAAGCGGCCGCGACGGCGACGGAACGCCGCTTACTTGCGGCGCCAGTCGCGGATGTTCCACGTGTCGATGCGGTTGTTGATGTTGCCCTTGAAGCCGTCGACGTCGTCCTTGCGGCCGCGCACCTGCATATATTGGAACATCGGCAGCATCGGCAGGTCCTTGCGGACGAGCTCCTGCACCTTCTTGTAGATCGGCAGGCGCTCCTCGGGGACGAAGAGCTTGCCGCCCTGGTCCATCAGGGCGTCGACTTCCGGATTGGAATAGACCCAGGTGTTCTGCCCCGCCCCGCCCTTGGCCGGAGACGCCGTGGACTTGAAGAAATCCGACGGGTCGGGGTCGGGCCCGATCAGCGGCGTCATGCCGACCATGACCGAATCGAACTGCGACAGCATCCAGTAATCGCCCCACATCACCGCCGGCGGCAGGTTGGAGATGGTCATGTCGACGCCGATCTCGCGGTACGACTGCTGGATGAATTGCTGCGCTTGCTCGCGCAGATTGTTGCCGGCCGTGGTCGAGTTCTTGAACGCCAGCTTCACGCCGTCCTTCTCGCGGATGCCGTCCGCGCCCGGCTTCCAGCCCGCCTTGTCGAGGATCTCCTTGGCCTTGTCGAGATTGTATTCGTGCTTCGGCAGGTCGGGATTGAAGTAATAGGATTCCTTCGGCATGTAGGATTCGGTCGGTGTCGGCACGCCGTAATAAAGCGCGTCGATGATCGACTGCTTGTCCAGCGCGTAATAAAGCGCCTCGCGCACCGCCGGGTCCTTGAAATAGGGCCGCTCCATGTTGAGGCTGAGCGACTCGATAGTGGCGACGCCGGTCAGTTCGACGATCTTCCCCGGCAGGCTCTTGGCTTCCTCGTAATGGTCGGCGGTGATCCACTGCACGCCCACCAGATCGACGTCGCCGGTCTTGAACTGCGTATAGAGCACCGTCAGGTCGGGAATATATTTGATGACGACGCGCTCGATATGCGGGCCTTCGCCGAAATAATCCGCATTGGCCTCCAGCTCGATATGATCGCCGGCGACACGGTTCTTCCACTTGAACGCGCCCGTGCCGATCGGCGCGTTGTTGAACGGCGCGCTGTTCTTGTCAGCGACGCCGTCGAAGGCGTGCTTCGGCACGATGAAGGTCGAGGCCAGGAAGGCGGCGTAGGGCGCGAAGGGCTTCTCCATGCGCCATGTCAGCTCGGTCGGCGACACGACGGTCAGGTCGCGGACCAGCTCATGGCCGGTGCGCCGCCAGCTCCTGAAATTCGGATCGGTCAGAAGCTCCAGCGTGAACTTGACGTCCTCGGCGGTGAAGGGCTTGCCGTCATGCCATTTGACGCCGTCGCGCAGCTTGATCTTCCAGTGCAGGCCGTCGGCCGAAATGCCGCCATTGGCGACGGTGGGAACCTCGGCCGCCAGCAGTGGGAAGAAATTGCCTTCCGGGTCGACGTCGAACAGGGGGTCGAAGACTGCGTAATGAACGCCCTCGTCGCATTCGATATGCAGCAGATGCGGGTTGAACACGGTCGGCTCCTGTGAGAAGCCGATGATGATCTGTCCCTTGGCCGCCTCTTTGGCCAGCGCCTCGCCGCGGAACAGGCCGGGCGCGGCGATCGTGGTCAATCCCGCCGCGCCCAGCATCAGCAGGGTCTGGCGTCGGTTCAACAGGAAGCCGTCTTTCTTGTCAGTCATGCTATTCCCCTTTTTGCTTTGTTCATTCGAAGGCGACGCGCGCGGCCATGGCCGCGCGCGCTAGAATCCGCTGATTAATTTGATCTTCGATCCGTCCGAGAAGCGGCTGAAGCGGAAGTCCGTGGGATCGACGACGGGCGTCTTGCCCAGCACCAGGTCGGCCATCAGGCGGCCGGCGGCAGGGCCGATGCCGAAGCCGTGGCCGGAAAAGCCCGTGGCGACGAAGAAGCCCGGTATCTGCTCCAGCGGCGAGATCACCGGCACCGCGTCGGGCGTCACGTCCATATAGCCGGCCCAGCGCTGCGCGATCTCCGCTTTCGCGAAGGCGGGAAAGGCCTTTTTCACATGGAAAAGCGCCGTGTCGGACAGCCGCTTGTTGGGCGCGGGATCGAGGACGCGGTTATATTCGAACGGGCTCGGCTCATCGAGAACCCAGCGCTTCGGCAGCCGCGCCTCGTCCAGGAAGCGGAAGCCCAGCCGCAGGTTGAGCGAGCGCCATTCCTTCTTCAGCGCCGGCAGGAAGTCGAGCGCGTAGCGGAAGGAGTTCGGCACGATCGGCACGACGTTCTCGTGCCCCGAGGCGATGGTGTAGCCGCCGTCGAGCCGCTTGCGCAGCGCGAAATGGCGCGACCAGATCGCCTGTTCCGGCCCACCCTCGACCGGCGAGGTGCGCAGGACAGAATTCATGACCTTGAGCTGCGGCAGGCTGATATCGTTGTTGCCGAGGAACAGGCTCGACCACGCGCCGCCGGCCAGCACCACCGCCTGGCACTTGATGTGGCCGCGCTCGGTGACGACGCCGCAGACCTTGCCGCCCGCCGTCTCGATGCCGCGCACGGCGCATTCCGTCATCACATGCGCGCCGCGGTCGCGCGCGGCTTCCGCGATGGCCGGCGCGGCCTTCTGCGGCTCCGCGCGGCCGTCGGCGGCGGTGTAGAGCCCGCCCTTCACCGGCAGGCTGGAGCCGGGAAACATCGTGTCGAATTCGTTGCGCGAGATCATGCGCGAATCGAGCTGATAGCCGCGCAGGTTCTCGTTCCAACGCTCGTGCTGGGCGTATTCCTCGTCATTGGCGCAGGTGAAGACGATGCCGGCGCGGCGATAGCCCGTCTCGCGCCCGACGCGCTCGTTCATGGTGCGCCAGATGCGCAGCGCCTCGGCCATCAGCGGCACTTCGCGCGGGTCGCGACGCGAGATGCGCACCCAGCCCCAGTTGCGGCTCGACTGCTCGTGGCCGATGCCGCCCTTTTCGCACAAAGCGACGCGCATGCCGCGCTCGACCAGTTCGAGCGCGGTGGAGGCGCCGATGATGCCGCCGCCGATGACGACCACGTCGACCTCGGCCGGAAGCTCGGCGTCGCCGTGGAATGGAACTACGAAAGGTCCCGGCATGTCAGAACGATTCCTCAAGCTGGCAATTGATCGCGAATTCCGCCACGCTCGCCTCGTTGGGCAGCTCGATCAGCATCTGGACGATGCGCGCGATGTCGGCGGGATCGGTCATCTGGTCCAGCGGCCGGTCGGTCAGCGCCGCCGACATGTCGGACGCCACGAAGCCCGGACAGACGGCCGTCGCCCGCACGCCCTGGTCGAAACCGGCGTGCCGCAGGGCATGGGCCAGCGCCACGGCGGCGAATTTGGAGACGGAATAAAGCCCGGCGCGGGCGCTTTTCACCCGCTTGCCCGAAAGCGACGCCATGATGACGACGCGTCCGTTCCCGGCCTTGACCAGCCACGGCCACGCGGCCTTGGCCAGCCGGCGCGGCGCCTTGACGTTGACGTCGAGCAATTGCTGCAATTCCTCGTCGGTGGCCTCGATGACGTCCTTCGGATTGGCCACGCCGGCATTGGCGACGATGGCGTCGATGCGGCCGAAACGCGCCGCCGCGGCCGCAGCCCACGCTTCCTCCGCGTGGGCGTCGAGCGCGTCATAGGCGGCCAGGTGGATGCGGTCCTCCGCGCCGGCCATCCAGGCCTGCGGCGCGGGATTGCGCATGCCGAGCGAGACGCTCCACCCTTCCGCGACCAGCCTCTGCGCGATGGCGAGGCCGATCCCGCGCCCGCCGCCGGAGATCAGGGCGACGCGCGATTCATTCTTCGACAGGCTCATTTCCAGTTCTCCCGCAGGCGCGCATAGGCCCGCTTCAGAATTTCCATCAGGATTTTTTGTTCGTCCTCGGGGATGATCTTGAAGAAATCCTCCGACTGCTGGGTGACGATGCCGCGCACGTTCTGAGCCAGCGCCGCGCCCTTCGGCGTGGTGTAAAGCTCCTGCGCCCGGCTGTCCGCCGGCGAGGTCCGGCGCTCGATCAGGCCCTGCTTCTCGAAATGATCGAGAATGCGCCCCATGGCCGAACGGTCCTTCATCGCTAGCTGCGCGATGACGGAAGGCCGGATGCCCGGATGGCTGTCGATAAGCAGAAGCGCGGTGATCTTGCCCTTGCCCCTGGCCACTTCCAGCGTGCTCATCCTGTCGTCGAGATCCCTCGAAACGGACGAGTCGATAACGCGGATATAGAAGCTCAGCGTGTTCTCGAGAACGTCGATATCGACATGGTCTATATTGGTCGGAGGCGGAGTTTCGCCTCTCGCGCTGACATCGCCGGCCACGCAATTCCCCGTTTTCCTTCGCCAGCGCGCTCGCCGGCCTGTTTTTTGAAAGCCTCTTATAATTGATGGACAAATGCAACTATTTTTAATGGACAAATACAACTAAATTTCGACTCGGCCCGGCGAGAAGGCCCGCTGGCCGGCGGCGCAAGCCAACCGGAGGCGCAAAATCCCGCAGCAATGGATCGGAAAATAACGACTGTAATTTCAGTCGCTTTTAAGAAGTATTTCTCACATGAAATTAGCTGGCTATACGCCGGCGTCCCCGTTGCTTCCAGCCGTTCCGCCATGTCCGCAGAAATTGCCGGCTACGCTTTTCCCGGCTTCCCGGCGCGGTTTGCGCCGCCTTCACGCGCCTGCCCAAGATTTCGGCCCGCTGACGAAATAGTGCGCAAATGGCGCGACAGGGGCGCTTGCCGAACCCTGGATGTCGTGGCTATACTTCTCTTGGTTGTAATAAAGATTCCTTTATTGCGACGCCTTGGGGAGGTTGTATTCAATGCCAACAGCAGCAATCGGGGCGTCGCACGACGACAGCCCTGCCCGGCGTTCTGCGCTTTTTTATCCCGGAATGGGTATTCTTTTTATTTCCGTCATCGGCTGTTTCACGGCGTGGGGCATCGCGGCGGATTTGACGACGCCTATGGTCGCCGGTTTTCGGCGCATTTTCCAGATGAGCACCTTTCAGGCCTCGCTCGTCCAGCTCGCCTATTTCGGCGCCTATTTCCTGCTGGCCTTGCCGGCAGCCTTCATCAACGAGAAGTTCGGCTACAAAACCGGCCTTCTGACCGGCCTCGGCCTCGCCGCGGTCGGCTCGCTGGCCTTCTATCCGGCCAGCAAGATCATGACCTACGAGGCGTTTCTCGCCGCCTTGTTCCTGATCGCCGCCGGCTGCTCCATCCTGGAGACCTCGGCCAATCCCTACGTCATCTCGCTCGGGCCGAAGGAGACCGCCATGCGGCGGCTCAACTTCGCCCAGGCCTTCAATCCGCTCGGCACCAATATCGGCGTGCTGCTGGCGGCCACGCTCATCCTGCCGAAACTGCAGGACCCGGTGAACATGGCCTCGCTGACGCCCGAGCAGTTGCAGGTCATCCGCGCCGGCGAGCTGGGCGCCGTCATGGGGCCCTATCTCGGCCTCGGCATCCTGTTGCTCGCCATCTGCATCGTCATCGCCTCGCAGAAGGCGCCGGCCATCGTCGAGGAGTTCCCGGATTCGGGCGACTCGCACTGGCGCCAAACCTTCGGCATCCTGTGGCGCAGGCGGCGCTACCGCTATGGCGTGGTGGCGCAGTTCTTCAACGTCGCCGGACAGGTCTGCACCTGGACCTTCATCATCCAATATGTCCAGCAGGCGATGGGCGGCAGCCTGTCGCTGGGCGGCGTCATGCTGCAGACGAGCCTGATCATCTTCCTGGTGTCGCGCTTCGTCATGACATGGGTGATCGGCCGGGTGCGGCCGATGAAGGCGCTGACGGCCTTGGCGGCGCTCGCCGTCCTTCTGTGCCTGGTCGCCATGGCCTCGCCCAACGTCATCGGCGTCGCGGCGGTGGTGGCGATCTCCTTCTGCCTGTCGCTGATGTTCCCGACCATCTACGGCGTCGCCCTCGAAGGCCTCGGACCCGCCACCAAATTCGGCGCGGCCGGGCTGGTGATGGCCATCGTCGGCGGGGCCATCCTGCCGCTGGTCCAGGGCTTTATCCTCGACCTCAGCAGCCCGGCGGTGTCGTTCATCGTGCCCGCCGTCTGCTTCGCGGTCGTCACGGCCTATGCGATCTATGACCTGAAAGCGCCGAAGGACGAGTGAAATGGGAACAGACGACATCAACACCCGCGCCCCGTCCCGCGGCCTTTTCAGGCGGTCGGCCCTGCTGGCGCTCGCCGGCGCGGCCCTGCTGGCGGGATGCAAGCCCGAAGAGAACAAGAGCGCCGCGAGCGGCGAAAACCGGCTGGAGATCATGTCCTGGTGGACGTCCGGCTCGGAAAGCGCGGCGCTGAAGGTGTTCCAGGACGCCTTCCTGAAGAGCCATGCCGGCGTCTCGCTGGTCGACGGCGCCGTGGTCGGCGGCGCCGGCGGCAACGTGCAGGTCGTGCTGGCGCAGCGGCTGGCGGAGAACCGCCCGCCGGACGTCTGGCAGACCTTCGCTGGCGCTTCGGTCAAGGCCTGGGCCGATTCCGGCCGTATCGCAAACGTCGACAAGGTCTTCGACGACAGCGGTCTGGCGCAGGCGCTGCCCAAGCCGCTGGTCGACGCCGTCACCGTCGGCGGCCATCGCTACGGCGTGCCCACCGGCGCGCATCGCGGCAACGTGCTGTTCTTCAACACCGCTGTGCTATCGAAGGCCGGAATCGCCGCGCCCGGCCCCGATTACGCCGACGCGACTTTCCGCGAGGACCTCGGCAAGCTCGCGGCCGCCAAGGTCACGCCGCTCTGTCTCGGCGGACGCGACGCCTTCACCCGCGTCGAGCTGTTCGAGAACGTGCTGCTCGGCGTCGTCGGCGCCGACGGCTGGGAGCGCATCGCCAACGACCGTTTCGACTGGGACGGCCCGGAACTGCGCGAAGCGGCCAAGCGCTTCGGCGCATTGCTCGACACCGCCGATCCCGAGGCCAACAGCCAGTCGTGGGACGAAGCCACGCGCCGTCTCGCCGACGGCAAATGCGCCTTCCTCTCCTTCAACGACTCCGCGCAGGGCGAATGGATCCGCTCGTCGGCGCAGTCGATCGGCTACACCGCCTATCCCGGCACCAAGTCGCTGTTCACCGCCGTGATCGACACTTTCGTGATCGCCCGCAACGCCGCCAGCCCCGCGCTCGCCGCCGACATGCTGCGCGCCATGGCGGACCCGCAGACCGATCTCGAATTCAACAAGATCAAGGGATCGATCCCGCTGCGCGGCGACGAGAAGCTCGACGGCCTCACGCCCTACCAGCAGGACGCCGCCAAGGACCTGCGCGAAGGCAAGCTGCTCCTGTCGATGACGCATGGCGAACTCATCGGGCCGCAATTGCAGGCGGGCCTGTTCGAGGCGGTGCAGAACTTCACGACCAGCCGCGACCCAGCCGCCTTCGGCAAGGCGCTGCGGCGCGCCGTCAACCAGGGCGCGACCATCGCGCCCTGACCCACCTTGCCCCGGCGCGCGAAAATTCCGCGCGCCGAGGCGTCTTTCCGGCCAAAGTTTCATATATCTTTCATATGCAAGCCGGCCGAAGCTCAAGCGAATCGCCATGCCGCTTTTCGTCGCCCGCATTTGACGAAAAGCCTTGCCCGCAAACGCAATCTTCCTCTTGATCCCGCTTTATATCCATGCTCCTTTCCTGACACGTTCCAGTTCCGGGGCCCGTCCGGCGGTTCCCGCTTGCGCAGCGCAACAGAAGGCTTGAGGACAGTATCTTGCTGAAGAATTCCAACCGGGTCGGCCCCGGCTATCCACAGGTCGTCGTTCTGTTCGGCGCCACCGGCGATCTTTCCCGGCGCAAGCTGTTGCCGGGCCTGTTCCATCTCGCCACCGCCGGCTTCATCCCCGGCTGCCGCATCATCGGCGTCTCGCTCGACGAGATCGACGCCGAGGGTTTTCGCGACATCGCCCGCGACGCGCTCGACAAATTCGCCACCCGCGAAGTGTCCCAGGCCGATTGGGAGGCCTTCGCCGCCTCGCTCGACTATGTGCCTCTCACGGCCGGCGCCCGCGAATTGAAGGCCGCCGTCGACCGCGCCGAGGAGGTGCTGGGCTCCGAGACGCGGCGCGTGCATTACCTGTCCGTGCCGCCGAACGCCGCCCTTTCGGCGGTGCAGCTCCTGTCCCAGGCCGGGCTCGCCGACCGCTGCCGCATCATCATGGAGAAGCCCTTCGGCACCGACCTCGCCAGCGCCGTGGCGCTCAACCGCAAGCTGCACGAGGTCTTCGACGAGAAGCAGATTTTCCGCATCGACCACTTCCTCGGCAAGGAGCCGGCGCAGAACATCCTCGCCTTCCGCTTCGCCAACGGCCTGTTCGAGCCGATCTGGAACCGCAATTTCATCGACCACGTCCAGATCGACGTGCCGGAGACGCTAGGCCTGTCTACCCGCGCCGCCTTCTACGAGACCACCGGCGCCTATCGCGACATGGTGGTGACGCATCTGTTCCAGATCCTCGCCTTCATGGCGATGGAGCCGCCGACCGCGCTGGAGCCGAAGCCGATCTCGGAGGAGAAGAACAAGGTCTTCCGCTCCATGGAGCCAATCGATCCGCGCGACGTGGTGCGCGGCCAATATATCGGCTACCGCAACGAGCCGGGCGTCAATCCCGAGAGCGACACCGAGACCTTCATCGCGCTGAAATGCGTCATCGACAACTGGCGCTGGGCGGGCGTGCCCTTTTTCCTGCGCACCGGCAAGCGCCTGGCCGAAGGCCAGCGCATCATCTCCATCGCCTTCCGCGAGCCGCCCAAGAGCATGTTCCCGCAAGGCTCTGGCGTCGGCGCGCAGGGGCCGGACCATCTCACCTTCGACCTCGCCGACGCCTCCAAGGTGTCGCTGTCCTTCTACGGCAAGCGCCCCGGTCCGGGCTTCCGCCTCGACAAGCTGTCGCTGCAATTCGCCATGAGCGACACCGGCCTGATCGGCGACGTGCTGGAGGCCTATGAGCGCCTGATCCTCGACGCCATGCGCGGCGACCACACGCTGTTCACCACCGCCGAGGGCATCGAGCGGCTCTGGGAAGTCTCGCAGCCGCTGCTCGACAACCCGCCGCCCGTGCGGCTTTACGACCAGGGAAGCTGGGGGCCGAAATCCATTCATCAACTCATCGCGCCGCATGCCTGGCGCCTGCCCTTCGAGCGGGCGTGGCGCAAATCCGGCAAGGAATGACGCGATAAAGCGCGGCCCGCTCAGGGCGTGGTCGCGCTGATGCTGCGCTTGATGGCCAGCCGCCGCTCGCGGAACATGGAGAACAGGCCGGCGCCGACGACGATCAGCGCACCGGCGATGATGTTCCATGTCAGCTTTTCCTGGAAGACCACCACGGCGATGAAGGTTCCGACGACGAGCTGGAGATAGGTGAGCGGCTGCACCTCGCCGGCCTCGAGAATGTCGTAGGCCCGGATCAGGCAATAATGGCTGGTGATGCCGCAGGCGCACAGCGCCGCCATCCACAGCCAGTCGCCGCGCGCGATCGGCGTCATGTGGAAAATCCCGATCGCCGTCAGCACCACCACGCCGCCGATGGCGGTGTAGAAGAAGCTGGTCGCCGCGCTGTCGGTCTTGCTGACGGCGCGGGTGGCGATCACATAGACGGCGAACATCACCATGGCCGCGACGGGAAACAGCAGCGCCGTGTTGAACCGCGCATTGACCGGGTTGATGATCAGAAGCACGCCGCACAGGCCGACGACGATCGCCGTCCAGCGCCGCCAGCCGACCTTTTCGCCCAGGAACGGCACCGAAAGCATGGTCACCAGCAGCGGCGCGCCCTGGAACGCCGACTGCGCCATCGCCATGCCGGCGCGGCTCAGGCCGAAGATGAAGGTGACGATCTCCGCCGCCAGCATGACGCCGCGGAACAGTTGCAGGACCGGACGCTTCGTCGCCGCCGCCTTGGCCACCCCGCCCGAGCGCATGGCCAGCAGCACGACGAAGACCGTGAACACCCAGTAGCGGACCATGGTGATGAAGATCGGCGAATAATGGCTGCCGAGATATTTCGATATGCCGTCCTGCACCGCGAACACGGTCACGGCGAGAAGCGCGAAAATGTAACCTTGACTTTTGGGGGCCATGCGATGCTCGGAGCCTTGGGCGGCTGTCTTGACGGGTGCCCGTGATTAATACGAACGGCGGCGGATTTCCACCCGCCTTGTACGTTTCGGTCAAAATCACGCATGGCCGCCCGGGCGAGCCTATCGCTTCAGCGCCGCGACGAAGGCCCGCGCCTTCTCGCCGGTCTCCTGCGGCGACTGGCCGGGGCGGTAGAGCGCCGAGCCGAGGCCGAAGCCCGCCGCGCCGGCGTCGCGATAGGGCGCCATCGTCTCGGGCGCGATGCCGCCCACCGGCACCAGCCGCGCGCCGGCCGGCAGCACTACCCTGATCGCCTTGACGCCGACGGGCGGAATAAGCTCGGCCGGGAACAATTTCAGGAAATCCGCCCCCGCCTCGAGCGCGGCGAAGGCCTCGCTCGGCGTCGCCACGCCCGGCCCGTAGACCAGTCCGGCGGCAGTCGCTGCATCCGCCACGCGGCGGTCGAAATTGGGCGCGACGATCATGCGCCCGCCGGCGTCGCGCACCCGCGCCGCGTCCGCCGCCGTCAGCACCGTGCCCGCGCCGATGATCGCCTGCGCGCCGAAGCGGTCGGCGAGCCGTTCGATGCTGACGAAAGCAGAGGGCGAATTCAGCGGAACCTCGATCAGCGTGAAGCCGGCTTCAATGAGCGTTTCGACATGGCTTTCGGCCTCATCCGGCGTCACGCCGCGCAGGATCGCCACCAGCGGGCAGGCGGAAAAGGCGGTCGAAAAGTCGTTCACGGCAAAAGTCCCCCATGTCTTGCGATCGTATAAAGGCCGCGCCGGTTCATGTCCTCGGGCGCGATGGCGGCGGCGACGCCGAAGGCGGAAAAGGCGCGGGCGTAGCGCCCGGCCAGATCGCCGCGCCCGATGATCGTCGCTCGCTCCGGCGCGCCGGCGGCGAGGCCGGCGCGGATTTCGTCGCCGATCAGAAGACCGGACAGGTAATCCGCCACTTCCTGCGGCGCGAGGCGGCCGAACAGCGCCAGGCTGCGCGCCGAAAAGGCCCGCGCCATCAATGCGCCGGGCGCTTTCGCCGCCTTGACACCGCGCAGGAAGGCCGCTTCCGAAGGCTCGCCCGGCTGCGCCAGCCGCCCGAGGATGGAATGCTCGCGCAGGACCGCGAAGACCTCGCCGGTCATGCAGGTCTGGAAGGCCGTGATGCGCCCGTCCGCCACCCGCGCCCATTTGCTGTGCGTGCCGGGCAGGATGAAAAGCCCGTCCCGCGCGCCGCCGGCGATCTGGCCGATCACCTCGGTCTCCTCGCCGCGCATCACGTCGGGGAAGGGACCGTCGGGATCGCTCGCCGCCCCGGTGACGAAATGGACCCACCTGCCCTTCCGCGTCATGTGCGGCGTCAGCGCGCCGGCAAGCGCTGCGGCGTCGAGCGGCAGCGGCAGATAGGGCGTCTCCACCCAGCCGTTGCGGCTGGTGATCATGCCGGCGGCGATCACCGGCGCGCCGCCGTCGAGCCACGGGCCGAGCGCCGCCTCGAAGGCCGCGTCGAAATCCCCATCCGGCACCGACAGGATGCCGAAACCGTCGCGGGTCTCGGCCAGAACCTCGCCGTCCGCGCCCAGCGCCCAGGCGCGAAAGCTGCTGGTGCCCCAATCTATGGCGATGAGCGCGGTCATGCGCGGAACCTGTAGCGCGTCAGCGCGCGATAGATTTGGCCTGGGCGCAGGATCGTATCCGGAAAAGCTGGATGGTTGACCGCATCGGGCCAGCTTTGCGTTTCCAGCGCCATACCGGCGTAAGGCCCGTAGCTGCGTCCGTCGAGGCCGGGCAGCCCGTTGAAATGCCGCCCGTCATAGAGTTGCAGGCCGGGTTCGGTGGTTTCGATGTCCATGCTCAGTCCGCTTTTGCCGGTCAGGGTCGCGACCTTGCGCAACGCGCCGCGTTTCGGGGCGAGGCAGAGATTGTGATCGTAGCCGGCAGGCTCGATCGAACGCCCGGCGCGGAAATCGAAATCCGTACCGTTTACTGGGGCGATTTCGCCGGTGGGGATCAGTTCGCCGCCCACCGGAAGATAATGATCGGCCGCCACCTGCAAACGATGGCCTCGAACGTCGCCGCTGTCGTCCAGCGTGAAATAGCCGTGGTGGGCGAGATTGACCGGCGTCGGCGCGTCGGTCGTGGCGCTGAGATCGAAGGAAAGCGCGTCGTCCGCGACGGAAATCAGCGCCGAGATGGAGAGATTTCCCGGAAAGCCCATATGCCTGTCGGGCAGGTCGAGGCCGAGGCGCACATGGGCATCGCGCTGTTCCTCGATGCGCCAGATGTGGTGATGAATCCCGTCCGCGCCGCCATGCAACAGGTTGCGGCCTTCATTGGCGTCGACGCGAACTTCCCGCCCATCGAGCGTGAAGCGCGCGCCGCCGATGCGGTTCGCCACACGCCCCACCAGTGCGCCGACATAAAGTCCTTCCTTGCTGAAATAGGGCGCAAGCGTCGGGAAGCCCAGAACCAGCGGATGCGCCACGCCGGCCATCCGCAAATCCTGCACCGTGGCCCCGAGCGTCAGCAGCGTGGCCGAAAGCAGCGGCCCGCGCAGGCGGATCGTCTCGACCGGGCGGCCGTCGGGGGCGATCATGCGCCGCCTCCCGCAAGGCGGGTCTGCGACAGTTTCAGCAAGCCCTTCTGCAGCAGGATGAAGACGAGCAGCAGGAGCCCGATGACGATGCGCGTCCACCACGACGACAGCGTGCCGTCGAAGACGATATAGGTCTGGATCAGCCCCATGGTCAGCACGCCCACCAGCGTGCCGAATATATAGCCCGCGCCGCCGCTGAGAAGCGTGCCGCCGATGACCACGGCGGCGATGGCAGTCAGCTCCGTGCCGACGGTGGCCAGCGAATAGCCCGAGCCGGTATAGATCGAGAAGACGATGCCCGACAGCCCCGCCATCGCGCCGGAAAAGGCGTAGACCAGCACCGTGGTGCGGCCCTGCCGCACGCCCATCAGCCGCGCCGTCGCCTCGCCGCCGCCCAGCGCATAGACCGAAGCGCCGAAGCGCGTCTTGTGGGCGATCACCATGCCGACGACGAAAGTCGCGAGCATCAGGCAGCCGATCAGCGTCAGCCGCCCGCCGCCGGGCATGAGCCAGTAGGCCTTTTGCAGGCTCTGATAGAACGGGTTCTGGATCGGCACGGATTCGATCGACAGCAGATAGGCCGCGCCGCGCGCGAGGAACATGCCGGCCAGCGTCACGATGAAGGCGGGCATGGCCAGCCGGTCGATCAGCCAGCCCATGGCCGCGCCAAAGGCGGTGGTCATGACGAGCAGCAGCGCGAAAACGATCAGCGGATGCAGGCCGGTGTCGCGCAGCATGACGGCGATGAAGACGCCGGAAAAGGCGATGACCGAGCCGACCGAAAGGTCGATCCCGCCGGACAGGATCACCAGCGTCATGCCCACCGCGACGATGCCGAGATAGGCGTTGTCGGTCAGGAGATTGCCGACCACGCGTGTGGAGAGCATGTTGGGGAACTGCGTCCAGCAGATCGCCCAGCCGATCAGGAAGATGGCGATGGTGACGTAAAGCGGAAGCGCGCGGGTGTTCATTTCGCGGCCCCTCCCTGCGGTTCGCGTTTGCGGCGCAGCTCCTCGCGCCAGAAGCGCCACTCGCCGGCCAGGCGCGGCGATTGCAGCACCAGGATGACCAGCACCAGCACCGCCTTGATGACGAGATTGTATTCCGACGGGAACCCGGCCAGCCGGATGCCGATGGAGATGGTCTGGATGATGAGCGCGCCGATGACGGAAGCCGCGATGGAGAAGCGCCCGCCGAGCAGCGAATTGCCGCCGATGACCACGGCGAGGATGGCGTCGAGTTCGAGCCACAAGCCGGCGTTGTTGGCGTCGGCGCCGCGAATGTCGGCGGTGACGATCATGCCGGCCAGCGCCGCGCACAGTCCCATCGCCATATAGACCGCGATCAGCAGCACCGTGGCGTTGACGCCGGCCAGCGCCGAGGCGCGGCGGTTGACGCCGACGGCTTCGATCAGCATGCCGAGCGCCGTGCGCCGCATCAAAAGCGCCACCGCGACGGCGGCGGCGACCCAGATCCATGTCGCGACCGGCAGGCTCAGAAACGTGCCCGAGCCGATGAAGGCGAAACCGGGATCGGTGAAGGTGAGGATGCGGCCTTCGGTGATGAGCTGCGCAACGCCACGTCCCGCCGTCATCAGGATCAGCGTGGCGACGAAGGGCTGCACGCCCACCACCGCCACCAGCACGCCGTTCCAGAGCCCGGCCGCGAGCCCGGTGACGAGCGCCAGCGCCAGCGCCGCGGGCAGGCCGTAACCGGCGGTGACGGCGTAGGCGGCCACGGCGCCGCAGATCGCCATGGTCGCGCCGACCGAAAGGTCGATGCCGCGCGTGGCGATCACCAGCGTCATGCCCACGGCCAGCAGCGCCACCGGGGCCGAGCGCTTCAGCACATCCACCACCGGCCCGACGAAGCGCCCGTCGCCGTAGCTCACCGAAAGAAAGCCCGGATAGAACACCGAGACCAGCGCCGCCAGAGCGGCGAGCGCCAGCAATTGCGGCGCGATGCGTTTGACGAGGTCCGTCATCACGCCGCCCCCTTTTCCACATTGGCGATGGCGCGCATGATGCGGTCGCCGGATATTTCCGCTCCGGCCAGTTCCGCGACATGGCGTCGGTCGCGCAGCACGATCACACGGTCGGAGACGGCGACCAGCTCGTCCAGCTCGGACGAGACCACCAGCAGCGACATGCCCTTGCCGACCAGTTCATGGATGAGATGCAGGATTTCGGCATGCGCGCCGACGTCGATGCCGCGCGTCGGCTCGTCGAGGATGAGGAAGCGCGGATTCATGGCCAGCCAGCGCGCCAGGACGGCCTTCTGCTGGTTGCCGCCGGAAAGCTCGCCGATGCGCTTCTCGCGGCCGGAGGTGCGGATGTCGAGCCGCTTGATATAGTCGTCGGCGATGCGGTTCTGCTCGGCGCGCGGGATCGGCCGCGCCCAGCCGCGATGCGCCTGCAGGCCGAGCACGATGTTCTCGCGGATCGACAGATCGGCGACGATGCCGTCGGTCTTGCGGTCCTCCGGCGCGAAGCCGAAACGGTTGGCGATGGCCTTGCGCGGCGAGGACAGGTCGAGCCTGCCCGACTGGTCGCGCGCTTCGCCCCCCGTGGCGGGCTTGAGGCCGAACATGGCCTCCGCCGTTTCGGTGCGGCCCGAGCCGAGCAGCCCGGCGAGGCCCACCACCTCGCCTTGCCCCACGGCGAGGTCGAAAGCCTCGACCGCGCCCCGGCGGCCGAAACGCTCGAATTGCAGCATGGGCGGGCGCGGTCCGCGATCGGGCGGGCGCGAATGCAGCACCTCGTCCTCCAGCGCGCGGCCCAGCATATGCTCGATCAGCCGCACCCGGTCGAGCGTCGCCGTGTCCTCGGTGACGATGTAGCGCCCGTTGCGCAGCACGGTGATGCGGTCGGTCAGCTCGAAAACCTGGTCGAGGAAATGCGAGACGAAAACGATGCCGAGGCCGCGGTCGCGCAGCCCTCGCACCACGTCGAAAACCATCTGCACCTCGCGCGCGTCGAGGCTGGCGGTCGGCTCGTCGAGGATCAGCACCTTGCCGGAAAGCTCGACCGCGCGCGCGATGGCGACGATCTGCTGGATGGCGACGGAATAGCTGCCGAGATCGCGGTCGACATTGAGGTCCAGCCCGTATTGGCCGAGGATCGCCCGCGCCTCGGCGCGCATGCCGCGCGCGGAGATGAAGCCGAAGCGCTTCGGCTCGCGGCCGAACAGAAGGTTCTGCGCCACGGTGAGGTTGGGCAAAAGGTTTACTTCCTGATAGACGGTGCCGATGCCGAGATTCTGCGCCTCGACGGTGGAGCGCGGCGAAATCTCGTTTCCGTCGAGTGTGATCGTCCCGCCGTCGCGCGTATAGGCCCCGGTCAGGCATTTGATCAGCGTGGATTTCCCGGCGCCGTTCTCGCCCAGAAGCGCATGGACCTCGCCGGCGCGCAAATCGAAATCCACGCCGTCGAGCGCCCTGGTCCCGGGAAAGGTCTTGGTCAGAGACCGGATGGAAAGCAGCATCGACTGGCGTCCCTGTCGTGAAAAGCGAAAGATCGGGCGGGCCGCGCGAGGCGGCCCGGCCCGGAGCGATGCCTTAGTAGCCCAGGCCCTTGCGGGTCTTGTACTGGCCGGCCGGATCGTCGGCCTGCGTGTAGAGCTTCGACTCGGTCTGGAGGAATTTCGCCGGCTCCTTGCCGTCCTTCCAATAGGCTTCCAGCGCGTCGAAGGCCGGGCCGGCCATGTTCGGCGTGAGTTCCACCGTGGCGTTGGATTCGCCTTCCGACATGGCCTTGAACAGGTCCGGCACGCCGTCGATGGAGACGATGATGATGTCCTTGCCCGGCTTGAGGCCGGCTTCCTTGATCGCCTGGATGGCGCCCACCGCCATGTCGTCGTTATGGGCGTAGAGCGCGCAGATGTTCTTGCCGCCGTTTTCGGCCTGGATGAAGCTCTCCATCACTTCCTTGCCGAGCGAGCGGGTGAAGTCGCCGGTCTGGCTCTGCACGATCTTCAGATTGTCGTGGCCTGCGATGGCGTTCTCGAAGCCTTTCTTGCGGTCGATGGCCGGCGAGGAGCCGGTGGTGCCCTGAAGCTCGACGATGCGGCACGGCTTGGAGCCGACCGTGTCGACCAGGAACTTGCCCGCCACTTCGCCCTCATGGACGAGGTTGGAGCCGACGGCGGTGAGGTAAAGCGACTTGTCGCTGTCGACCATACGGTCGAGCAGCACGACCGGGATCTTGGCTTCCTTGGCTTCCTGCAAGACGGAATCCCAGCCGGTGGCGACCACGGGAGCGACCAGGATCGCGTCCACGCCCTGCGCGATGAAGGAGCGGATGGCGGCGATCTGGTTCTCCTGCTTCTGCTGCGCGTCGGAGAATTGCAGCTTGTAGCCGCGTTTTTCCGCCTGCTGCTTGGTCAACGTGGTCTCGGCGGCGCGCCAGCCGGATTCCGAGCCGATCTGCGAAAAGCCGATCACCTTTTCGGCCGCCATGGCCGAGGTGGCGCTGAGCGCGATGAAGGCGACGCCCGCGAACAATGCTCTGATAGACATGATATTCCTCCCAAAGGTTGCGTGAAAGCCGGTCTCCACCCGGCGCATTCCGTCCGGGCGCGGCTTTGCGCGTCCGGGCGGTTTCTCGGCTCCGGCCTTATCGGGCCGGATGGTTCTGGCGGAGGCCGCCTGTCGCAGCCTCTCAGAAATCGAACGGAGCGACGGCGTTGCGCCGCCCCAGCATGAAGGCGTCTGCGACCAGCGCCATCGGCCGCAAATCCACGTCGGACCGCCCTTCCCCGACCAGCGCGGCCATATGGGCGTAAAGCGCCGGATATTCGCCCATGATGGAGTTCTCGCCGCCGGCCGGTTCGCCGTCGATCTCCAGCAGGTTGCCGCCCATGCGCAGCGCGATCCGCCCGGCGTCGGTGTCGAATTCCATGTCCCAGGTCTGCGGGCCTTCCTGCCGGAAGTCGCAATCCGCCGTGATCCCTTGCGCGAAGTTGAGCCGCGCCGCGATCGGGGCCTGGCGATTGGACGGGAAATCGAGTTCGGCGGCGATCAGATGCACCGGCTCCGGCAATATCTCGGTCAGGATCGACAGCGCGTTGATTCCAGGATCGAAGACGCCCATGCCGCCCGCCTCGAAGATCCAGTCCTGGCCGGGATGCCATTTGCGCACGTCCTCGCGCCAGGTGATATGGCCCCGGCGGACGGTTTTGCCAGCCAGCCATTTCTTCGCCGCCGCCACCGCTTCGGCCTCGCGCGAATGCCAGCTCGTATAGAGCGTCAGCCCCCTCTCCTGCGCCAGCGCCGCAAGGGCGTGCACCTCGGAGAGCGTCGCGCCGGGCGGCTTTTCCAGCATCACGTGCCGGCCGGCCTTCAGCGCAGCTTCGGCCACCGCGAAGCGTGGGACCGGCGGAAGGGCCAGCGAGACGACGCCGATATCGGGCCGCGCCGCCAGCATGTCCTCGATGGCGGTGAAGGCCTCGACGCCCTCCACCCTGCCTTCGCGCGAGACGGTGGCGGCCAGCTCCCAGTCCGGGCTGGCGTCGAGCGCCGGCACGTGCTGGTCGAGGGCGATCTTGCCGATGCCTACGAGAGCGAGCTTCATCAGTGGCTGTCCTTTCCGACGTCGCGGCCGCGGCAGCCTTTCAGGAAATCGAGGTCCGCGCCGGTGTCCGCGCCCTCGACATGGTTGTGATGCAGCCAGGCGTAGCCCGAGGGAGGCGGCTGGATCGTCGGCTTCCATTCGGCCAGCCGCGCCGCCAGTTCCTCGTCGCCGATCTCCAGCGTCAGCGTGCGGTTGGGCACGTCGAGCGAGATCATGTCGCCGTCGCGCACCACCGCCAGCGGCCCGCCCGCCGCCGCTTCCGGCGAGGTGTGCAGCACCACGGTGCCGTAGGCCGTCCCGGACATGCGCGCGTCCGAAATGCGCACCATGTCGGTGACGCCCTTCTTCAGCACCTTGGGCGGCAGGCCCATATTGCCGACCTCGGCCATGCCCGGATAACCCTTCGGGCCGCAATTCTTCATCACCATGACGCAGGTCTCGTCGATATCCAGCGCGTCGTCGTTGATCTTGGCCTTGTAGTCGTCGATGTCCTCGAACACCACCGCGCGGCCGCGATGCACCAGCAGATGCGGCGAGGCGGCCGACGGCTTCAGCACCGCGCCCTTGGGCGCGAGATTGCCCTTCAGCACCGCGATGCCGCCCTGCGGCGTCAGCGGCTGGTCGGCGGGCAGGATCACGTCCTCGTTCCAGTTGCGGACGTCCTTGACCTCGTCCCATATGCTCTGGCCCGAGACGGTCAGCGCGTCCTTGTGCAGCTTGCCCGCCTCGCCGAGGCGCTTCAGCACCACCGGCAGGCCGCCGGCGTAGAAGAACTCCTCCATCAGATATTTGCCCGACGGCATCAGGTTGACGATGGTGGCGACGTCGCGGCCGCAGCGATCCCAGTCGTCGAGCGTCAGGTCGATGCCGACGCGGCCTGCGATGGCGAGAAGATGCACCACAGCGTTGGTCGAGCCGCCGATCGCGCCATTGGTGCGGATGGCGTTCTCGAAGGCCTGCTTGGTCATGATGTCGGAGGGTTTCAGGTCGTCCTTCACCATCTGCACGATTCGCCGACCCGACATCTGCGCCATGACGCGGCGGCGCGAATCCACCGCCGGGATGGCGGCGTTGCCGGACAGCGCCATGCCGAGCGCCTCCGCCATGCTGGCCATGGTCGAAGCCGTGCCCATCGTGTTGCAGGTGCCGGTCGAACGCGACATGGAGGCCTCGGCTTCCAGGAAGTCTTCCTGCGTCATCTCGCCCGCCTTCACGGCCTCGGAGAATTTCCACAGATGCGTGCCCGAGCCGATGCGCTCGCCGCGGAACCAGCCGTTGAGCATCGGCCCGCCGGTGACGACGATGGAGGGAATGTCGGTGGAGGCCGCGGCCATCAAGAGGCTCGGCGTGGTCTTGTCGCAGCCCACCATCAGCACCGCGCCGTCGATGGGCTGGCCGCGCAGCTGCTCCTCCACCGCCATGGCGGCGATGTTGCGATACATCATCGCGGTGGGGCGAAACGTGTTCTCGCTGGCCGAGAAGACTGGCACTTCCAGCGGAAAGCCGCCCGCCTCCCAGATGCCCGCCTTCACCTTCTCCGCCAGCTCGCGCAGATGGCCGTTGCAGGGCGTCAGCTCCGACCATGTGTTCATGACGCCGATGACCGGGCGGCCGTCGAACAGGTCATGCGGATAGCCCTGGTTCTTCAGCCAGCCGCGATGATAGATCGTGTCGCGCGAATTGCCGCTATACCAGTGGGTGGAGCGCAGCTTGCGGGGCCAGGGAGCGGGTTTGAAGCTCATGATATGCCTTTACAACGTGGTGACGGCGACCGGGCCGGCGGCGGCGGGGCGCTGGTCGAGCGTGTTTTCGAGCGGCAGGCCGAACGCCTCGGCGGAGATGCGCCAGACGTCGCCCTGCTCCGCGCGCACGCCGTCGGCGAAGCTCAGCGTGGCGGTGCCGAAGAAATGCACATGCACGTCGCCCGGCTGGCGGAACAGGTCGTATTTGAAGTGGTGATGCTCCAGATTGGCGATGGAATGCGACATGTTCGCCTCGCCCGACAGGAAGGGCTTTTCCCAGATCGTCTCGCCCTTGCGCAGGATGCGGCTCACGCCCTCGATATGCTCGGGCAGTTCGCCCAGCAGCATTTCCGGGCCGAAGCTCGCCGGACGCAGCTTGGAATGGGCGAGCCAGAGATAATTGCCGCGCTCGGTGACGTGGTCGGAAAATTCGTTGGCGAGCGCCCAGCCCAGCCGGAACGGCGTCCCGTCCGGGCCGATCAGGTAGACGCCGGCGATTTCCGGCTCCTCGCCGGCGTCGAGCGCGAAGGGCGGCGAAACCAGCGCCCCGCCGGGGGCGACGGCGTTGAAGCCGTTGCCCTTGTAGAACCATTCCGGCTGCACGCCGATGCGGCCCTGCTCCGGCTTGCCGCCTTCCAGCCCCATGCGGAACATCTTCATGGAATCGGTCAGCGTCTCGGGATCGGCCTTGGTGTGCATGGAGTTGCGCGTGGCGGCGGAGCCGAGATGCGTGAGCCCCGTGCCGGTCAGGTGCAAATGCGCCGGGTCGGGATGGTCGGCGGGATTGAGCACGCGGCCGGCGGCGAGAAGGGCCGCGAGATCGACCGCCTCGCCCGCCCCCCGCGCCAGCGCCTCGTCCCTCAGGCTGCGCCCGGCGGCGATGGCCGCCTCGGCTAGTTCGCACGTGGTGGCCGCGCCGGGAACGATGCGGGCGTTATCGCCGTCGCGCAGCACCACGGCGCGCGAGCCGGATTCGGAACGGATCTGGGAGAGAAACATGATCTCAGCCTCGCTTCTGCTTGTTATAGATGTCGAACCAGACGGCGGCGAGCAGCACGAGGCCCTTGATCATCTGCTGGTAATCGATGCCGAGGCTCATCATCGACATGCCCATGTTCATCACGCCCATGATCAGCGCGCCGATAACCACGCCGACGATGGTGCCCGAGCCGCCCGACATGGCCGCGCCGCCGATGAAGACCGAGGCGATGGCGTCAAGCTCGAAGCCGACGCCGGCCTTGGGCGTGGCGCTGTTGAGCCGCGCCGCCACCATCATGCCGGCCAGCGCCGCCAGAACGCCCATATTGACGAAGCAGAAGAAGACGGCGCGTTCGGTGCGGACGCCGGAGAGCTTGGTCGCCTTCTCGTTGCCGCCGAGCGCGTAGATGCGCCGGCCCGCCACCGTGTTCTCGGTGAAGAAGGCGTAGATGACCGTCAGCACCACCAGGACCACCATGACGACCGGGAAGCCGCGGAAGCTCGCCAATTGCCAGCCGACGAAGCCGATCGCCGCCGTCACCACCGCCATGCGGAAGACGAACAGACCCATCGGCTCCAGCGTCATGCCGAATTTCGCGTCGCGGGCGCGGCCGCGCAGGCCGAGCCAGACGAGAAGCACGATCGCCGCCGCGGCGAGGAACAGCGTCAGCCCGTGCGGATGGCCGATCCCGAAAATGTCCGGCAGGTAGCCGTTGGCCATGAACTGGAAATCGCGCGGGAACGGGCCGATGTTCTGGCCGCCCAGCATCCACATGGTCGCGCCGCGGAACACCATCATGCCGGCCAGCGTCACGATGAAGGACGGGATGCGCCAATAGGCGACCCAATAGCCCTGCGCGGCGCCGATGGCCGCGCCCACCAGCAGCGTCGCCGGCGCCGCCAGCCAGACCGGCCAGTGGAGCGAGACGATCATCCACGCCGCCACCGCGCCGGTGAAGGCCGCGACCGAGCCGACCGAAAGGTCGATGCGGCCGGCGACGATGACCAGAAGCATGCCCAGCGCCAGGATGATCACATGGCCGTTCTGCAGGAACAGGTTGGCGATGTTGAGCGGCTGCAGGAAGCTGGTCGACATGCCGCGCATCTGCAGAAGGATCGTGAAGAAGGCCACGATCACCAGAAGCGCCAGCAACATGCCGTTTTCGCGCAGATGCCCGCTCAACCGGGCGCGGATTCCATTTTCGTCCGACATCAAGCCACCTTCTCCGCCCTGCGCGCGGCCGAGCCGCTCCTTTGGCCGTCCCTGATGATCATCGCCATGATCGCCTCCTGCGAGGCCTCCTCACGGCCGAGCTCGCCGACGATCCGCCCTTCGTTCATGACGCAGATGCGGTCGCACATGCCCAGAAGCTCGGGCATTTCGGAGCTGATCATCACGACGCCCCGGCCCTGCGCCGCCAGTTCGTTCATAATGTTGTAGATCTCGTATTTCGCGCCCACGTCGATGCCGCGCGTCGGCTCGTCGAGGATCAAGATGTCCGGCTCGGTGAAGAGCCATTTCGACAGCACCACCTTCTGCTGGTTGCCGCCGGAAAGATTGTCGACCCGCTGGAACACCGAGGGCGTGCGGATGCGCATGGCCTTGCGGAAGCGCTCCGCCACCTGCTGCTCGCGGCCGCGCGACAGCACGCCGCGCTGCGAGATCCCGGCCAGGTTGGCCAGCGAGACGTTCTTGAGGATCGGCTCCTCCAGGATCAGGCCTAGGCTCTTGCGGTCCTCGGTGACATAGGCGAGGCCCGCGGCGATCGCTGCCGGAATGGAGGACAGGTCCGCCTTGCGGCCCTTGATCCACACCTCGCCCGAAATGTCGCGGCCGTAGCTGCGGCCGAACAGGCTCATGGCCAGCTCCGTCCGCCCCGACCCCATCAGCCCGGCTATGCCGAGGATCTCGCCCTCGCGCACGGCGAAGCCGGCCTTGTCGATCATCCGGCGCGGCTGGTCAGGATGCTCGACGCACCAGTCCTTCACCTCCATCAGCACTTCGCCGATCTTCGGCTCGCGCTCGGGATAGCGATGCGCCATGTCGCGGCCCACCATGTCGCGGATAATGCGGTCCTCGGTGATCTCGTCGCGGTTCATGGTCGAGACGGTGGAGCCGTCGCGGATCACCGTCACCCGGTCGGCGACGCGGTTGATCTCGTTGAGCTTGTGGCTGATCAGGATCTGCGTGACGCCCTGCGCCTTCAGTTCCAGCATCAGGTCCAGCAGCTTCTGGCTGTCGTTCTCCTGAAGCGCGGCGGTCGGCTCGTCGAGGATGAGAAGCCGCACGTCCTTGGCCAGCGCCTTGGCGATCTCGATGAGTTGCTGCTTGCCGACGCCGAGCTTCTCCACCGGCGTCGAGGGCGATTCCTTGAGCCCGACCTTGGCCAGCAGGTCGCGGGTGCGCCGCCAGGCCTCGGCCCAGTCGATCATGCCGCGCGAGGCGATCTCGTTGCCCAGGAACAGGTTTTCGGTGATGGACAGGAGCGGCGCCAGCGCCAGCTCCTGATGGATGATGATGACGCCCTTCTCCTCGCTGTCGCGGATGGAGCGGAAGCTGGCGACCTGGCCGTCCAGGACGATCTCGCCCTCGTAGCTGCCCGCCGGATAGACGCCGGACAGCACCTTCATCAGCGTCGACTTGCCGGCGCCGTTTTCGCCGCATATGGCGTGGATCTCGCCCGCCTCGACCGTGAGGTTGACCTGGTCCAGCGCCTTGACGCCGGGAAAGGTCTTGCCGATGCTGCGCATTTCGAGAAGCGCGGTCATGGGAGGATGCTCCGAAATCTGGCGGCGGACCCGCGCGCCCGGCGGGCGCGCGGAGGGCGTGGCTGGACGGACGGGACTACTGGATCTGGTCCTTCTTGTAGTAACCCGAATCCACCAGCACCTTTTCCCAGTTGGAGCTGTCGACCGCGACCGGCTGCAGCAGATAGGACGGCACCACCTTGACGCCGTTATTGTAGGTCTTGGTGTCGTTGATCTGCGGCTCGCCGCCCTTCAGCATGGCGTCGACCATGCCGACCGTGACGCGGGCGAGTTCGCGCGTGTCCTTGAACACGGTCGAATATTGCTCATGCGCGAGGATCGACTTGACCGAGGGCAGCTCCGCGTCCTGGCCCGTGACGATGGGCATGGGCAGGTCGTCCGAGCCGTAGCCCACGCCCTTGAGCGACGACAGGATGCCGATCGACAGCCCGTCATAGGGCGAAAGCACGCCATGGACATGCTTGCTGGTGTAGTTGGCGCTGAGCAGGTTGTCCATGCGGGCCTGCGCCGTGGCGCCGTCCCAGCGCAGGATGCCGACCTTGTCCATGCCGGTCTGGCCCGAGCCGATGACGATGGAGCCGTCGTCGATCATCGGCTGCAGCACCGACATGGCGCCGTTGTAGAAGAAGAAGGCGTTGTTGTCGTCGGGCGAGCCGCCGAACAGCTCCACGTTCCAGGGCTTCTCCTTGGGGAAGCGCTCCTTCAGGCCCTTGACCAGGCTGTCGGCCTGCTCCACGCCGACCTTGAAATTGTCGAAGGTGGCGTAATAGTCGACGTTCTTGCTGTCGCGGATCAGGCGGTCATAGGCGATGACCTTGATATGCGCGGCGGCGGCGTTCTCGAGCACGTTCGACAGCGTGGTGCCGTCGATGGAGGCGATCACCAGCACGTTGACGCCCTTGGAGATCATGTTCTCGATCTGCGAGAGCTGGTTGGGGATGTCGTCCTCGGCATATTGCAGGTCGGTCTTGTAGCCGGCCGCCTGGAACTGCTTGACCATCGAATCGCCGTCGGAGATCCAGCGCGCCGAAGACTTGGTCGGCATGGAGATGCCGATGGTGTCGGCCGCCATGGCGCTGAATGCAAGGAAAGACGCGCCGATCGCCAGCGCGACCGTGGCTGCTCTGAATTTCATGATTTCCTCCCTCGTGAGGCGACGTCGTTGGCCGCCTCCCGGTTGCGCCGCTCCTCGACGGCTCGACGCGAACACTAGCTTTCCCCATGCATGATGGTAAAATTACATCTTCCACAATCTGCATAACGGAATTGGTATGAACTCGCCCGCGCCCCGCCTGATGCTCAAGCCCGCCCAGCTTCGGCTGCTGCATGAAATCGCCGAGACCGGCCAGCTCCAACTGGCGGCGGAGGCCGTGGGCATGACCCAGCCCGCCGCCTCGCGCATGCTGGCCGAGACGGAGCGGCAACTGGGCGCGGCGCTGTTCCTGCGCCAGCCCAAGGGCATGGAGCCGACCGAGATCGGCCGCAGCGTGCTGCGCCGCGCGCGGGTGATCCTGCGCGAGATGGGATCGATGGCGACGGAGCTGCGCAGCCTGCGCGAGGGCCTTGGCGGCGCGGTGCGGGTCGGCGCGGTGACGGGGCCGGCGGTGCGTTACCTGGTGACCGCCGTGCGCCAGGTGAAGGAGGAAGCGCCCTCGGCCGACATCACCGTGGATGTGCTGCCCTCGCGCGACCTGCTGACGCAACTGGCGGCGGGGGAGATGGATTTCGTCCTGGCGCGCATCCTGCCCGAATTCGACAGCCGCGACTTCAACATCCTGCCCTTGCAGGACGAGAAGGTGGCGCTGCTGGTCCGCGCCGGCCATCCGCTGGCGCGCGCGCCGGTGGTGACGCTGGCCGAGCTGCACAGCTATGAATGGATCATGCAGCAGCGCGGCGCGCCGATCCGCGAGGCGACCCTTCTGTCCTTCGCTGGCCTGGGCCTCGGCGAGCCGGCGAACGTCGTCAACAGCCCCTCGACCCTGCTGACGCTCGCCTATCTGGCGCAGTCCGACGCGGTGGCGCCGCTGTCGGACGAGGTGGCGGACCTTCTGATCCGCCCGCCGGTCCACGCCGGCTTCGTGGCGCTGCCGGTCGCCAACGACATCCGCGTCTCGCGCTATTATCTGCTCGACCTGCGCCGCCGCCCGCTGTCGCCGCTGGCGCTGCGCCTGCGCGAAAGGCTGCTGGCGCTGGGGATGACCGACGAAAGGCTGCCGGCCTCCTGACCGTTTCACCGCACGAAGCTGACGGGCTCTCCGGTGTCTGGATGCGGGATGACGCCCATGGTGACGCCATAGATGGCCTTGAGGCGTTCCGGCGTCATGATCGTATCGGGTGCGCCGCGTGCGATGAGTTTGCCGGAATG
>UBKJ01000023.1 GCA_900465915.1 Hyphomicrobiales bacterium | reverse complement strand
CCGCCCGGCTCCTCGGTCTTGAGAACCTTCAGCCGCGGCGCGATGTCCGCGCCCAGCTCCGCCGGCGTCTTCTCCTCCAGCGGCTTCTTCTTCGCCTTCATGATATTGGGCAGCGAGGCGTAGCGCGGCTGGTTGAGACGCAGGTCCACCGTCACGATGGCCGGAAGCTTGACGTCGATGGTCTGCAACCCGCCGTCCACCTCGCGCGTCACCTTGGCCGAGCCGTCGATAAGCTCCAGCTTCGAGGCGAAGGTCGCCTGGCTCCAGCCCAGCAGCGCCGACAGCATCTGCCCGGTCTGGTTCGAATCGTCGTCGATCGCCTGCTTGCCCAAGAACACCAGGTCCGGCTTCTCCGCCTCGACCACGCCCTTCAGCGCCTTGGCCACGCCCAAGGGCTCCACCGTCTCGTCGGTCTTGACCAGCACCGCCCGGTCCGCGCCCATCGCCAGCGCCGTGCGCAGCGTCTCCTGCGCCCCCGCCGGGCCCACCGACACCGCCACGATCTCCGTCGCCTTGCCCGCTTCCTTCAGCCGGATCGCCTCTTCCACCGCGATCTCGTCGAACGGGTTCATCGACATCTTCACATTCGATAGCTCGACCCCCGACCCATCCCCCTTCACGCGGATCTTCACGTTGTAATCGACAACTCGCTTCACTGCGACCAATACTTTCATCCGCGACTACCTCTTCAAACAGATTTGCGGCCTCGACTATGCCGCCGTGAATTTGCGTCCGCATGCCGGAAACCGACATGAAAACGATGCCGATGGACATGACGCCGCGGCCCTCCGGCCGTCCCGCCGCCCCCATCGGAAACCGGCACGAAACCTAAAGACGGCCCGCGGGCGCGTCAATCTGTCCACACGGCCTTTATCGATTAAAATGAGCTTATTCCGGCGAATCTTATTCCACTTTTCAGGCCCGGCTCGCGCCCGGAACCCAAAGCACGTCGCCGGCGCCGTCGTCGTTGACCGCGCGCGCGGCGACGAACAGGAAATCCGACAGGCGGTTGACGTAGCGCAGCGCCTCCGGCGACACGATCTCGCCCTCGGCGCGCGCCAGCGCCACCATCCAGCGCTCGGCCCGGCGCGACACGGTGCGCGCCAGGTGCAACGCCGCCGAGGCGGCCGAGCCGCCCGGCAGGATGAAGGATTTCAGCGGCTTCAGCCCGGCGTTGAGAAGGTCGATGTCGGCCTCCAGCCGCGTCACCTGCGAGGCGACGATGCGCAGCGGCTCATAGGCCGGCGGCGCGCCGTCGTCGGGCGTGGCGAGGTCGGCGCCGAGGTCGAACAGGTCGTTCTGCACCCGCGCCAGCATGGCGTCGATGGCGGCGTGCCCGCCCATATGGACGCGCGCCATGCCGACGCAGGCGTTGGCCTCGTCCACCGCGCCATAGGCCTCGACGCGCAGGTCGGATTTCAGCCGCCGCGGCCCGGTCGCAAGCCCTGTCGTACCGTCGTCGCCGGTGCGCGTATAGATCTTGTTGAGCTTGACCATGGCGTCACTGCCCTCCCGTATGCCGCGCGAAATAGAGCGCGCCGACGATCAGGAGCACGGCGATGAACTGCAAGAGCACGCGCAGCTGCATCATCTTGTTGGAGAAATTGCCGTCGCCGCCGCGCATCATGTTGCGCAGGCCGATCATCAGCACGATGGCGACGGCCGCCATCATCACCATCGCCGCGCCCTTGAACAGAACGTCCATGTCGTTTCCTTCCCTTACGCCGCCGCTCAGGACTGGCCGGACAGCATGCGATACAACAGGCGCGCCGGCAGGATGCGCCGCGCCAGAATCCCGATCTTCGCCGGCCGCGTCACCGCATAATGCGGCCGCGGGCGCGGCGCCTCCAATGCGTGCAGCAGTACAGCATAGACGGCTTCCGGGCCAAGCTTGTTCTTGGATTTGGTCCCGCCGCTCTTGAGCTTGGCCATCTGGCGCCGATAGAGCTCCCGGTGCGGCGACGCCTCCATGTCGATGTTGCGCTCGGCCCAGGCGGCGGCGTTGTAGGTGAAGCGCGAGGCGATCGGCCCCGGCTCGATCAGCGACACCTCGACGCCCGAGCCCTCCAGCTCCATGCGCTGGGCCAGCATCAGCCCCTCGAGCGCGAATTTGGACGCCACATAGGCCCCGCGCCATTTCATCGGCACGAGGCCGAGGATGGACGAGCAATGCACGATCCGCCCCTGTCCCCGCGCCCGCATGGCCGGCACGACGCGCCGGGTCAGATCGTGCCAGCCGAAGAAATTGGCCTCGAACTGCGCCCGCAGCGCCTCGACCGGCAGGTCCTCCACCGCGCCGGGCTGGGCGTAGGCCCCGTTGTTGAACAGCGCGTCCAGCCGGCCCTCCGTGCGCCGCAAGACCTCGTCGGCCACGGCCGCGATGGAGGCGGGCTCGGTATAGTCGAGATAAAAGGCCTCGATCCCACGCGCCGTGAGCGCCGCGATGTCTTCCGCCTTGCGCGCCGTGGCGAAGACGCGCCAGCCGCGCGCGCTCAGCGCCTGCGCCGCGAAGGCCCCGATGCCGGAGGAACATCCGGTGATCAAAATGCTGCGTCCGTCTTTTTGCGAAACCATCGCCGCCGTCCCGTCGTTTCGTTGGCGATAGAGTGATCGATTCGCCCGCGGCGCACAAACCGCCCCGCCCTTGCAATCTTGGGATCGATGCGGGATCAATGGGCGAACGGAACGCGGAGGAAGGAAAAATCCTGCGGATGCGAAAAATCAGGCGCTTTCTCCGCCAGATCGTCATCGACGTCTGGAGCCATTTCAGCCGCGACGACGGCTGGGCCTTCGCCAGCCATATCGCGCTTTCGGGCCTGATGGCGCTGTTTCCGTTCCTGATCTTCGCCACGGCGCTGGCGAGCTTCGTCGGCGCGAAGAAATTCTCCGACACGGCGGTGCATGTGGTCTTCGACATGTGGCCGTCCAAGATCGCCGCGCCCATCGCGCATGAGGTGACCAGCGTGCTGACCGTGCAGCGCAAGGGCCTCCTGACCCTGTCGGTCATCGCCGCCGCCTATTTCGCCTCCAACGGGGTGGAGGCGCTGCGCGTGGCGCTCAACCGCGCCTATCGCGTCATCGACCGCCGCTCCATCGTCTTCTGCCGCCTGCAAAGCCTCGGCTTCGTGCTGGTGGGCACGCTGAGCCTGCTGGTCATCAGCTTCCTGCTGGTGCTGGCCCCGCTCGGCGTGCGCATCGCCGCGCAATGGTTCCCCGAGATCGGCGCCTTCGCCGAGACCATCGCCTTCTGGCGCTATGTGGTGGCGGTGGTGGTGCTGGTGCTGGCGCTGTTCATGGCCCATATCTGGCTGCCCGCCGGCAAGCGCCGCCTGTCCGACATCGCGCCGGGCATCGCGCTGACGCTGGTGGCCTGGCTCGCCGCCTCCTCGGCCTTCGCCAAATATCTGGAAACCTTCGCCAGCTACGTCACCACCTATGCCGGCCTCGCCTCGATCATGGTGGCCATCGTCTTTCTCTACATGATCGCGGTGATCTTCATCCTCGGCGCCGAGATCAACGCCGCCATCATGAATTTCCGCGAGCGCGACCAGCAGCCCGACCTGCGCGAGGAGGAGGAAGCCTCAGCGCCTTAGCGTCGTCAGCGCCACGCCCAGCATGGTCACCGCCACGCCGGCGATCTGGCCCGGCGACAGCGTCTCGCCGAAGGCGATATAAGCCATGATCGAAGCCGCGCCGGGCACCAGGTAGAACAGCGAGGCCACCTTCGACAGCGCGCCCTCGCGGATCATCGCCATCAGCGCCAGCACAGCCCCGATCGACAGCGCCAGCGTCAGCCAGACCAGCGCCGTAATCAGTTCCGGCGACCAGGTCACCGCCCGCGTCTCCAGGGCGAAGGCGCCCGCCGCCGTCAGCGCCGCCGCCGCGATATATTGCACCGCCGTGCCGGTCTTGAGGTCGCCCTGCGCGCCGAAACGCTTCTGCCACACCGTGCCGACGCTGATCGACAGCACGCCGAAGCAGGCGGCGGCGAGGGTTTCGGGCGCCACACCGCCCGCGGTGGAGAATTTCGGCCACACCACCATCGCCACGCCGCAGAAGCCGACCAGCAGCCCCAGCCATTGCCGCCGGCTGACCTTCTCGCCGAGGAAAAGCGCCGCGATCAGCGTGGTCAGCATCGGCTGCAAGCCGGCGACGAGGCCCGACAGGCCGGCGGGCAGGCCGTGGCGCACGGCCCAGAACAGCGCCGACAGATAGACGCCGTGGATCAGGCAGCCGGCCACCGCCGCCTGGACCAGCGCCGGCCCGCGCGGCCAGACGGCGCGGCTCGAAAGCGACCACAGCGTCATCAGTAGCGCCGCGGTTCCGAAGCGCATCGCCATGAAGGTGAGCGGCTCGGCATAGGGCATGGCGAGCCCCGCCCCGATGAAGCCGGTGGCCCAGAGCAGCACGAACAGGGCGGGAAAGTAACGCGTCGACATGAATGGGCTTTCGGCGAATGAGACTGCGCCCCGATACCCCGCTTCGCCCGCCGCCGCCATCGCATTCCGTTGATCGCAGCGTTCAATTTGCCAAAAGCGCCGGGCGCGCTTATGAAAACCCCATGACCGCAGACAGGACCGCCGAACCCATCCGCATCCTCGTCGACGCCGACGCCTGCCCCGTCAAGGCCGAGGTCTATCGCGTCGCCGAACGCCACGGCCTCGCCGTCGTCCTGGTCGCCAACAGCTTCATCGCCATCCCGCGCGACGCCGAGCGCGTCGAGCGCGTGATCGTCTCCGACAAGCTCGACGCCGCCGACGACTGGATCGCCGAACAGGCCCGACCCGGCGCCATCGTCGTCACCGCCGACATTCCGCTGGCGAGCCGCGCGCTGGCCAAGGGGGCTGCGGTCATCGCGCCCAACGGCCGCGCGCATACGCAAAGCAGCATCGGCGCGACGCTCGCCACCCGCAACCTGATGGATTCGCTGCGCTCCGCCGGCGAGGTCACCGGCGGTCCGGCGCCCTTTTCGCCGCGCGACCGCTCGGCCTTCCTGTCGGCGCTCGACCTCGCCGTCAACCGGCTCAAGCGGGCCGGCTTCCTAGCCTGAAGTACGTTCGGGACTCAGAATTTCTTCGCCGCATCGATCAGCCGCGCCGCATCGGCGCTATCCCAATGGGCGGGGCCGTTCATGGCGGCGATCTGGCAGCCGTCCTTGTCGACCAGCAGCGTCACCGGCAGGCCGAAGGCGAGGTTCTTGCGCTTCAATTCGTTGAAGCTCGCCATGGTGGCGTCGCGGTTGAGCGCCAGGCTCTTGACGCCGATCTCGCCGAGGAATTTCTTCGGCTTGTCGTCGGAGCCGGTGTCGATGTTTACGCCGACCACCTGGAAATCCGGCCCGCCCTTCTCGGCCTGCAGGCGGTCCAGCGCCGGCATCTCTTCGCGGCAGGGCGCGCACCAGCTCGCCCACAGATTGACCAGCAGCGTCCTGCCCTTGTAGTCGCCGAGCGTCATGCGCTTGCCGTCGGGTCCGTCGAAGGCGATATGGGCGACGGAGATCGGGCTGTCGGCCGGGCGCATCGCCGCCACTTCGCCTGTCGCCGCCGCGTCCAGCGCCTTGACCGCGCCGGCCTTGAGCGCGCATTGCGCGGTGGCCGCGTCGCTTTCGGCCGAAACATTCGCCGCGGCGACATTGCCAGAGGGGCGTTCCATCACGTATACCGCCACGACACCGGCGATGACGCCGGCCAGCGCTGCGAGAAGGACGATCCGGCGGTTTCCTGATTTCGCCTTTTCGGTGCTTTCCGTCATTTCACGCCTATCCGTTTTCAATGTTTCGTCCGGGGCATATGAGCATGAACGAACAAAAATCAAGCAATCAGATGTGGGGCGGCCGTTTCGCCTCGGGACCCGATGCGATCATGGAAGAGATCAATGCATCCATCGGCTTCGACCGCAAGCTCTATGCGCAGGATATCCAGGGTTCGCTGGCCCACGCCGCCATGCTGGCCAAGACGGGCATCATCGCGGCCGAGGACCACGCCAAGATCGACGAGGGCCTGAAGACCATCCTCAAGGAGATCGAGGACGGCCGCTTCACCTTCTCGCGCAAGCTCGAAGACATCCACATGAACATCGAGGCGCGGCTGGCCGAGCTGATCGGGCCCGCCGCCGGCCGCCTGCACACGGCGCGCTCGCGCAACGACCAGGTGGCGGTGGATTTCCGCCTCTGGGTCAAGCGGGAGCTGCAAAAGACGGCCGAGGCGCTGAAGGACCTGATCGCCGCCTTCCTCGAGCGCGCCGAGGAGCATGCGGCCACCGTCATGCCCGGCTTCACCCATCTCCAGACGGCGCAGCCGGTCACCTTCGGCCATCATTGCATGGCCTATGTCGAGATGTTCGGCCGCGACCTCACCCGCGTGCGCGACGCGCTGGAGCGCATGGACGAATCGCCGCTGGGCGCGGCGGCGCTGGCCGGCACCGGCTTCCCCATCGACCGCCACATGACGGCTGAGGCGCTGGGCTTCCGCGAGCCGACCCGCAACTCGCTCGACAGCGTCTCCGACCGCGACTACGCGCTCGAATTCCTGGCGCTGGCCGCCATCTGCGCCGGCCACCTGTCGCGGCTGGCGGAGGAGATCGTCATCTGGTCGACCTCGCAGTTCCATTTCGTGCGCCTGTCGGACGCCTTCTCCACCGGCTCCTCGATCATGCCGCAGAAGAAGAACCCCGACGCCGCCGAGCTGGTGCGCGCCAAGACCGGCCGCATCAACGGCTCGCTGGTGGCGCTGCTGACGGTGATGAAGGGCCTGCCGCTGGCCTATTCCAAGGACATGCAGGAAGACAAGGAGCAGGTCTTCGACGCCGCCGAGAACCTCGAGCTCGCCATCGCCGCCATGGCCGGCATGATGCGCGACCTCACCGTCGACGCGGCGGCGATGAAGAAGGCGGCCGGCTCCGGCTACTCCACCGCCACCGACCTCGCCGACTGGCTGGTGCGCGAATTGGGCCTGCCCTTCCGCGAGGCCCATCACGTCACCGGCCGCGCCGTGGCGCTGGCCGAAGGCCGCAAGGTCGACCTTTCCCGCCTGTCGCTCGAGGAGCTGCAGTCGATCCATCCGGGGATCACCGAGGCGGTGTTCGGCTATCTCACCGTGGAGAAGTCGGTGAAAAGCCGCCAGTCCTTCGGCGGCACCGCCCCGCAGGAGGTGCGCCGCCAGATCCGCTACTGGAAGAAGCGCCTCGCCAAGGCGTAAATCCTTGCTAAAACAGGGCGGCTCCAATGATTCCGTTTTCATCGGGGCCGCTCTGGAGTAGAGCTAACCAACGACATGTTCCGGGAACCAAGCTGATGACAGGCCGCTCCGCCATTTCCTCCGTGCTTCTGATCGCGGCGCTCGCAGCCGCCCTTTCCGCCTGCGGCCGCAAGGGCGCGCTGGAGCCGCCGCCGGCGGCGGTCGTCACCGACGACCAGGGCCACGCCCACGAGAAGCCGAAGGTGGACAAGCCCTTCGTCCTCGACAAGCTCCTCTGATTCCGCGCGCATCCAGGGACCGGTTCCGTGAACCATTTTGAATATCGCGACGGCGTGCTCCACGCCGAGGACGTCAGCCTGCCGGCCATCGCGGCGGCGGTCGGCACGCCCTTCTACGTCTATTCCCGCGCCACCATCGAACGGCATTTCCGCGTCTTCAGCGCCGCCTTCGCCGGCATGGACACGCTGGTGGCCTATGCGTTGAAGGCCAATTCCAACCAGGCCGTGCTGTCGGTGCTGGCGAAACTCGGCGCCGGCGCGGACACAGTGTCGGAAGGCGAGATCCGCCGCGCGCTCGCCGCCGGAATCCCCGCCAGCAAGATCGTCTTCTCCGGCGTCGGCAAGAAGGCGCGCGAGATGGATTTCGCGCTCGAAGCCGGCATCCGCTGCTTCAACGTCGAATCCGAGCCCGAGCTGGAGCTTCTCTCCGCCCGCGCCGTGGCGCTCGGCAAGGTGGCCCCGGTGTCGCTGCGCATCAACCCGGACGTCGACGCGAAAACCCACGCCAAGATCTCCACCGGCAAGTCCGAGAACAAGTTCGGCATCCCGCGCGTCAAGGCGCGCGAGGCCTATGCGCGCGCAGCAAGCCTGCCCGGCGTCGAGGTGGTCGGCGTCGACATGCATATCGGCAGCCAGATCGTCGACCTGGAGCCCTTCGACAACGCCTTCGCGCTGATGGCCGGGCTGGTCCGCGAATTGCAGGCCGACGGCCACAGGATCCGCCATGTCGACGTCGGCGGCGGCCTCGGCATTCCCTACCGCACCGACAACAACCCGCCGCCGCTGCCGCCCGCCTATGCGGAGATCGTGGCGCGGCATCTGAAGCCGCTCGGCCTGGAAACCATCTTCGAGCCGGGCCGCATGATCGTCGGCAACGCCGGGCTTCTGGTCACGGAAGTGATCTTCGTCAAGGAAGGCGACGCGAAGAATTTCGTCATCGTCGACGCCGCCATGAACGACCTCATCCGCCCGACCCTCTACGAGGCCTTCCACGACATCCGTCCCGTCGTGGCGTCCCGGGACGACGCGCCGCGCATCCGCGCCGATTTCGTCGGCCCGGTCTGCGAGACCGGCGATTATCTCGGCCTCGACCGCGAGGTCGCCAGGCCGGCGCCGGGCGACCTGATCGCCGTCGGCACGGCGGGCGCCTATGGCGCGGTGCAGTCGGGCACCTATAACAGCCGGCTCCTGGTGCCGGAGGTGCTGGTCGACGGCGGCCGCTTCCACGTCGTGCGCCCGCGCCGAGGCTATGACGAACTGCTGGCGCTCGATTCCGTGCCCGATTGGCTCTGACGATCATGGCGAAGCCTCGTCTTTGCCATGATGCGTGCTATCCTAGGGGCGAGCCGCAAAGCGGAAAGGCCCGATGAGCAGAAACGACAGCGACAGGACGGAGCAGGACCGGCCGCCTCTGCGGCGGGTTCTCGCGCGCCTGTTCCTCGGAGGGGACGCCGCTTTGCGCCGGCTGCGGCTGCGCGCCGCGCTCGCCCTCGGCTTCGAGCGGCTGTGGCCGCTGCTCCTGCCGCTCCTCGCCGCCGCCGCGCTCTTCGCCAGCGCGAGCTGGTTCGGCCTCTTCCCGCTCATGCCGCGCTGGCTGCATGTGGCGGCGCTGGTCCTGTTCGGGCTGGCCGGCCTGTTCGGCCTTATTCTGCCGCTGCGTTTCCGGCCGCCGACGCAAGCCGACGTCACCGCCCGCATCGAGACGGTGAACGGGCTTGCGCACGAGCCGCTCGCCGTCCAGACCGGCGCCGTCGCCACGGGCGCAGACGATCCGGTGGCGGCCGCGCTGTGGCGCGAGCATCGCCGGCGCATGGCGGCGCGGCTCAGGAATCTGCGCTCCGGCCTGCCGCATCCGCGCATTCCCGAACGCGACCCGCTCGCCTTGCGCGCCGTGGCGGCGCTGCTTTTCGTCGTCGCCTTCGCCTATAGCCTCGGGCCCGGCAGCGGCCGCCTCGCCGACGCCTTCCACATCCGCCCGGCCGCCGGAAGCGCGCCGGCCCGCATCGACGCCTGGGTGACGCCGCCGCATTATTCGGGCCGCGCGCCGATCTTCCTGACCGGCGGCGACGCGGGCGAGAGCCCCGCGGCGATCACCGTGCCGCAGGGCAGCGTCGTGTCGATCCGCGCCATCGGCGATTCCGCGCTGCGCCTCACCGCCACGGCGCCGGACGGCGACAGCCGCGAAGTGAAGCCCGCGGCCAACGAGGACGGCGCCGACGCCGACAGCCTGACCTTCCATTACGATCTGCAGCGCTCCGAGACGCTGGCCCTGTCGGGCGCGGACCTGCGCTGGAGCTTCGCCGTCACGCCCGACGCGCCGCCGAAGATCCGCTTCACCAAGGAGCCGTCGCACGCGCTCAACGGGACCTTGCAGCTTTCCTACGCCATCGAGGACGACTACGTCCCCGCCAAGGCCTATGCCGAGATCATGCCGGTCGAGGCCGAGGACCACGACCTCGACGAAAGCATGCCGCTCTACGACGCGCCGGACATGCCGCTTTCCCTGCCGCGCCGCGGCGCGACCGAGGCGACCACCGCCAAGGACCTGACCATGCATCCCTGGTCGGGCGGCAAGGTGTCGCTGACGCTCGTCGTGGTCGACGCCGCCGGCCAGACCGGCCGCAGCGAGACCAAGGTGATCACCCTGCCCGAGCGGCCCTTCGCCAATCCGCTCGCCCGCGCCGTGGTCGAGCAGCGTCGCATCCTCGCCATCGACGGCACCGACCGCGACCGCGTGCTCGACATGCTGTCGGCGATCATGCTGCGCCCCGAGGAGACGATCAAGAGCGCCGCGCCCTATCTCGGCCTGTCGCTGATCCATACGCAATTGCGCCTCGCCCGCAGCGACGAGGCCCTGCGCGACGCCGCCGACACCATGTGGCAGGTGGCGACCGGCATCGAGGACGGCCAGCTTTCGGCGGCGGAAAGGCGGCTGCGCCAGGCCCAGGAGGCGCTGAAGAACGCGCTCCAGAACGGCGCCTCGCAGGAGGAGATCGACAAGCTTTCGGCCGAGCTGCGCCAGGCCATGCAGGCCTTCCTGCGCGAATTCGCCGCCCGCCAGCAGAAGCCCGGCCCCCGCCCGCCGCTCGGCCCCAATGCGCGCATGCTGACCGAGAAGGACCTGCAGCGCATGATGGACCAGATCGAGACGCTGGCGCGGCAGGGCGCGCGCGACCAGGCCCAGCAGCTCCTGTCGCAATTGCAGAACCTGATGGACAATCTCCAGATGGGGCAGGCGCAATCCGGCGGCCAGGGCGGCCAAGGCGGCGGCCAGGACGAGATGCAGCGCCAGATGAACGCGCTGAGCGACCTGATGCGCCGCCAGCAGCAGATGATGAACGAGACCTACAAGCTGGACCAGAAGATGCAGCGGCGCTTCGACGGCGACGACGCGCTGTCCGAGGCGCCGGGCGCGGGCGATACGCCGCCCGACGTGGCCGAGGCGCTGAAGAAGCTGCAAGGCCGGCAGAAGGACCTGCAATCCGACCTGCAGAAGCTGATGGACGGGCTGAAGGGCTCGGGCGTCGAGCCGGGCAAGGATTTCTCCGACGCCGGCAAGGCCATGGGCGACGCGGCGGAGGCGCTGGGCCAGAACGAGAGCGGACAGGCGAACGACCGCCAGGGCGGCGCGCTGGAGGCGCTGCGCCGCGGCGGCCGCGACATGATGAAGAAGATGCGCGAGGCGATGGGCCAGCCGGGCGGCCAGTCGGAGGGCAAGCCCGGCCGCGATCCGCTCGGCCGCAGCCTCGGCGCGGGCGATTCCGGCGACGACGTCAAGGTGCCGGGCGCCATCGACATCCAGCGCGCGCGGGAAATCCTCGACGAGATTCGCCGCCGTCTCGGCGACGCGCTGACGCCGCAGATGGAGAAGGACTATCTCCAGCGGCTTTTGCAGTTCGACTGAGGATTACTCGATCACCCGCCCCACATAGGGCAGTTGCCGGAAGGCGTGCGCCACGTCCATGCCGTAGCCGACGACGAAATAGTCCGGGCATTCGAAGGCGACGAAATCCGCCTCCAGATCGACCTTGCGCCGCACGCTCTTGTCGAGAAGCACGGCGATGCTGACGCTGCGCGCGCCGCGCGACAGCATCAATTCGCGCACGAATTTCAGCGTCTTGCCGGATTCGAGAATGTCGTCGATCAGGAGCACGTCGCGGTCGCGCACATCGCTGTCGATGTCGCGCAACAGCCGCACCTCGCCGCTGGCCGTGCCCGCGCCGTAGCTCGACACGGTGATGAACTCCACGTCCGGCTCGACGCCCGCGTCGTGCATGGCGCGGATGAGGTCGGCGGCGAAGATGAAGGAGCCCTTGAGGATGGAGATCGTCAGCAGGTCGTGAAAGCCGCGTTCGGCGATGGTCCTGGCCAGCGCCAGGTTGCGCCCGGCGATCTCCTCGGGGCCGAAGAGCACTTCGATGGTCTTGCCGCCCACTGTTGGCATGGGGCACTTCTCCTGCTGGCTGCGCCTGTCCGGCGGGGCCAGGCCCGCGCCGCAACCCGCTCTATAGAGCATTTCGCCGCCGAATGGAAACCTTTGGCGTCGCATAAAGGCGGCCGAAACAAGGGGATAGAGCGCCGGTCCGAGGCCGCCGGACCAGCATTTGACGCGACTATGCCCCTTGCGCGCGCGACGTTTCTGCTCCATCTGTCGGAAAACAGCCGCATAGATCGCCATGCACCCGGACATCATCGAACTGCGCAGCTTTTACGAGACGACGCTGGGCCATCTGGCCGAGCGCGCCATCCGCATGGCGCTGGCGGGCCTGTGGGCGCGGGTCCCGGGCGAGCGGCTGGTGGGGCTCGGCTACAGCCTGCCCTATCTCGACCGCTTCCGCGCCGACACCGAGCGCACCTTCGCCTTCATGCCGGCCGGACAGGGCGCGGTGGCGTGGCCCTCGGCGAAGAACTCGGCCGCTGCCCTTGTCTTCGACGAGGAGCTGCCGCTGCCCGATTCCTCCATCGACCGCGTCCTGATGGTGCATGCGCTGGAATATGCCGAGGACGCGCCGGAGACGCTGAAGGAGATGTGGCGCGTGCTCGCGCCCAACGGGCGGCTGGTCATCGTGGTTCCCAACCGGCGCGGCCTGTGGGCGCGCTTCGAGCACACGCCCTTCGGCAGCGGGCGGCCCTATAGCCGCGCCCAGCTTTCGACCCTGCTGCGCGAGGCCAATTTCACCGTCACCGCCTCCGGCGACGCGCTGCATTTCCCCCCCACCACGCGGCGCTGGGCCATGCGGCCCTGCATGACGCTGGAGGGCGTCGGCCGCCGCTTCTGGCCGCTCTTCGCCGGCGTCCTGGTGGTGGAGGCGCAGAAGCGGCTCTATCAGGGCCTGCCGGTCGCCCGCCGCGCCTCGCGCCGCGTCTTCGTGCCGGTGCTGGCCCCGCACGGCGCGCCGCTGCGCCGCGACGTGGACGCGGAAAGCCGCTGAATCGGGGCATTTTCGCATCATCCGCCGCGAAATTGCGCCCGCGCCGGCGCGCGCCGGGCCGCCCGTCCAAGGTTTTTCTCGACTTGCATGCGGCGGCGGTTTATGCCGCCTGCGGAAACGAAAAATCCTGTGGCGGAGCCAGAACCATGACCGAGCAGCAAGACCTCTCCCGTCCGCGCCCCAAGCCGGGCGTCCTTGACATCGCGGCCTATGTGCCGGGCAAGGAGCATGTGGAAGGCGTCGCCAAGGTCTATAAGCTCTCCTCCAACGAAAGCCCGATCGGCCCCAGCCCGCATGCGGTCGAAGCCTATCGGCAGGTCGGCGCGCGGCTGGAGCTTTATCCCGACGGGCAGGCGACGGCGCTGCGCCGCGCCATCGCGGAAACGCAGGGGCTGAACCCGGCCAATCTTCTGTGCGGCAACGGCTCGGACGAGCTTTTGGGCCTTCTATGCCAGACTTATCTCGCGCCGGGCGACGAGACCATCATCACCGAGCATGGCTTCGCGGTCTACAAGATCCAGACGCTGGCCGCCGGCGCGACCCCGGTGACCGTGAAGGAGAAGGACGCGCGCGTCGACGTCGACGCCATCCTCGCCGCCGTCACGCCGCGCACCAAGATCGTCTTCATCGCCAATCCGGCCAACCCGACCGGCACCTACCTGCCCTTCGAGGAAGTGCGCCGGCTGCATGCCGGCCTGCCGGGCGCGGTGCTCCTGGTGCTCGACGCGGCCTATGCCGAATATGTGCGCCGCAACGATTACGAGGCCGGCGTGGCGCTGGTCTCCGCGCATGAGAACGTGGTGATGACGCGCACCTTCTCCAAGATCCACGGCCTGCCCGGCCTGCGCATCGGCTGGATGTACGCGCCGCATCACGTGGTCGACGCCGTCGAGCGCATCCGCGCCCCGTTCAACCTCAACGCCGCCGCCATCGCCGCCGGCGCCGCCGCCATCCGCGACCGTGCCCATATCGAGAAATCCGTCGCCCATAACGACCGCTGGCTCGCCTGGCTGACCGCCGAGCTGGAGAAGCTCGGCCTGCGCGTCACGCCTTCGGTGGCCAATTTCCTCTTGATCCATTTCCCCGAGGACGAGAAGCATCGCGCCGACAAGGCCGACGCCTGGCTGCTCGCCCGCGGCTATATCCTGCGCCGCGTCGGGGGATACGGCTTCCCCAACGCGCTGCGCCTGACGGTCGGGCCGGAAGAAGCCAATCGCGGCGTCATCGCCGCCCTGACGGAATTCATGAAGTAAGACCATGTCCAAACCGCATTTCGACAAGATCGCCCTCATCGGCATCGGCCTGATCGGCTCCTCGCTGGCGCGCGTCATCCGCCGCGAGGGTCTCGCCGGCCACGTCGCCGTCGCCACCCGCAGCGCCGAGACGCTGAAGCGCGCCGAGGAGCTCGGCCTCGGCGACAGCTACACGACAGACGCCGCCGAAGCCGTGCGCGACGCCGACCTCGTCGTCGTCTCGGTGCCGGTCGGCTCGTCCGGCACGGTGGCGCGCCAGATCGCCGGCCATCTCAAGCCCGGCGCCATCGTCACCGACGTCGGCTCGACCAAGGGATCTGTCATCGCGCAGATGCAGCCGGAACTGCCCGACACGGTGCATTTCATCCCCGGCCACCCCATCGCCGGCACGGAATATTCCGGTCCCGACGCCGGCTTCGCCGAGCTTTTCACCGGCCGCTGGTGCATCCTGACGCCGCTGCCGGGCACGGACGAGGCGGCGCTGGACAGGCTGTCGGATTTCTGGACCGCCTGCGGCTCGCGGCTCGACCGCATGGACCCGCAGCATCACGACCTGGTGCTGGCGATCGTCTCGCACCTGCCGCACCTGATCGCCTACAACATCGTCGGCACGGCCAGCGACCTGGAGCAGGTGACGAAATCGGAAGTGATCAAATATTCGGCTTCCGGCTTCCGCGACTTCACCCGCCTCGCCGCCTCCGACCCGACCATGTGGCGCGACGTCTGCCTGCACAACAAGGACGCGATCCTGGAGATGCTGGGCCGCTTCTCGGAAGACCTCGCCTCGCTGCAGCGCTCGATCCGCTGGGGCGACGGCGAGGCGCTGTTCGACCTCTTCACCCGCACCCGCGCCGTCCGGCGCGGCATCATCGAGGCGGGGCAGGAAGTGGACGCGCCGGATTTCGGCCGCCGGGCCGCCGCGCCCCAAAACGTCAAAAAGCCGGAATCCGACCCAGCGGAATGAAGCCGGCGCTGATCTTGCCGCGGCGCACGGCGATCTCCACCGTGGGATTGCCGTTCTCGTCTTTCGGCATGGCCGACAGCGCGAACAAGAGCGTGGCGATGTTGCCGCCCTGCTCGGGAAACACCGTCTGACCCGCCTGCGCCAGCGATTGCGGATTGGTGAGCGTCAGCTGCAGGTCGGCGTCGACCCGCCCCTCCTCGTCGACCGAGAACGGCCCCGTCACCGAAATCATCGCGCCGGCCGGCGTCGACAGGAAGGCTTGCGTGATCTTGCCGCTATGGCCGCGCAGCCGGCGCAGCGCCGGGCTGGAGCGATCGGCGGCGAGCGCGGCGGCGTCCGAGACCTCCATGTCGACCAGCCCGTCGATCTCCGGGCTCTTGCCGGCGCCGATGACGGCGGGGGCGAATTTCAGCCCGGCGAAGCGGCCGGTGATCTTGAGCGGCCCGTCGCCGCCGTTGAGCGCCAGATGCATCTGCTCGAGATTGGCCAGCGGCTGCGTCGTGGTGGCCTCGGTGCGCAGGCCCAGCGCGACGTCGCGCGCGGCGAACTGTATCTCGGTCGGGAAAGGCCGCGCCAGCCGCGTGTTGGAGGTGAACTGGCTCCAGTCCAGCTCCAGCGGCTTCACGCCGGGAAATTCGACGAAGGCCGGCCCCGTCAGCGCGTTGGTGAGCGAGCGCGGCGCATAGACCGGCGAGCCGGAGGTGAAGCGGCCGGCCTGGAACGACATGCCCTCGGAGGGCCGCCGCCACGAGATGCTGTCGCAGACCACGTTGACGCTGAACGGATAGCCGCCCACGCGCAGCGCCTCGCACTGCACGCCGACGCCCTGCGCGGTCAGCCGCGCCATGTCGGCCTTGGCGCGCTCCTCGATGCGGCCGGCCATGTAGAACCAGCCGGCGGTGTAGCCGGCGACGAGAACCAGAAGAATGAGCGCCAGCGTTATCTTGCGCCTGCCGGATGTCATGCCTCTATCCTCTCCGACGCCCCGCGCGTGGCGCGTCATCGTCCTGTGATCGCATGCGATCTGCTGGCCATATTATGGCCGTATTGAGTCTTGTGAAGCGTCACTAACGAAAAAATGGGGAATATCCAAGCCTTGCGCATGGCGATCCCCCGCGGCTATGCGAATATGAACCGATGATGACGAAAAACGCGCGCGACGACGGACGGTTGCAGGATTTCTGGGTGTTCGGCTACGGATCGCTGATGTGGCGGCCGGGCTTCGCCCATGTCGAGACGGTGCGCGCGCGCCTGCACGGCTATCGCCGCGCCCTGTGCATCTATTCGCATGTGCATCGCGGCACGCCGGACCAGCCCGGCCTGGTGCTGGGGCTGGACGCCGGCGGCTCCTGCCTCGGCATCGCCTTCCGCGTGCCGGGCGCGATGACCGACGAGGTCATGGCCTATCTGCGCGAGCGCGAGATGTCGAACAACGTCTATCACGAAAAATGGCTGCGCCTGCACCTGGCCGACGGGCGCGCGGTCCCGGCGCTCGCCTATGTCGCCGACCGCCGCCACGAGCAATATGCCGGCGCATTGCAGCCCGCCGCCGCCGCGGCCATCATCGCCGCAGCGCATGGCGAATCGGGCGCCAACGTCGATTACCTGACCAACACGCTCAAGCACCTGCGCGACATGCGCGTGCGCGACCACGCGCTGGAGCATGTCGAGCGCCTGCTCCACGCCCGGCCGGAGCCGAAGATCACTTGACCGCCGGACATCGAAGCCCCGACCCCTATGGGGAAACCTTGACGGTGAAGTCGACATATTGCGTGTCGCGCAGGCTGGCCTTGCCCTTGGACACCACGCTGACATGGTCCTCACCGACGAAGCCCGGCCTCGACGTATAGAAGACGGCTTTCTTCCTGATCACGCGGTCGTTGCATTTGCTGCGCCGGTCGGAGGCGCCGTAATCGGGGCGGCCTTGGCCGTCGCGAAAGCTGAGCGCGCCGTGGCTCGGCCCGGAAATGACGGAAAGAACCGGATCGGCGCCGGCCGAGCAATCCGGGTTCATGCGGAAGAACGCCGCCAGAAGCGCGGGTCGGCCCGATTTGGCCGGCCGCACGGTCATGACGTTGTGATTGCTGGTCGCGTGACGCAGGCTGTCCGCGGTTTCGCATCCGGTCAGGAGCGTCAGCGCGCCCAGACCGGCCGCAAGCATGATAGGCTTCATGAGCGTCTCCCCGTCCCCATAGGCGGACATCGGAGCACGGCGCGCGAGCCTTGGCGACGCGGCGAAGAAACGCAGGCTTTCGGTCGAGACGGGAGAACCGATTTGGTGGAGCTGAGGGGGATCGAACCCCTGACCTCGTCATTGCGAACGACGCGCTCTCCCAGCTGAGCTACAGCCCCACACTGGCGAGTCGATGGAGACTCGCCGGATCGGATGAGCGCATTTAGGTCAGCCGCCCCATGCCTGTCAAGAACCATCTTGAACGATATTCGACACGCCGTTCGGCCGGCCGGCGGCGCGAAGCCGCGAAACTTTTTTCCGCCCTCCGGGCCGGGTCTTGTTCTCACCACCGGCAGCGGCTACATCTCGGCCAACCGCCAAGGAGACCTTCATGATCGCATTGTTCCGCACCATCGACATGGCGCTCGACATTTACACCTGGATCGTCATCGCGAGCGCCGTTTTCTCGTGGCTCTACGCCTTCAACGTCGTCAATTCGAGCAATCGCTTCGTCGCCTCGGTGGGCGACTTCCTCTACAAGACGACCGAGCCGGTGCTGCGGCCGATCCGCAACGTCCTGCCCAACCTGGGCGGCATCGACATTTCGCCCATCATCCTGCTCCTGATCATCTTCTTCATCCGGCAGTTCATGTGGACGACGCTGCTGCCGCTGTTCATCTGAGAAACGAAAACGCCCGGGCCATGGCCCGGGCGTTTTGGTTGGAACGATAGGGCGGTCACTTGCCCTTGGCGCGTTCGATCGCCTCGACGATGAACTTGCGGGCGTAGTCCTCGTCGCCCCAGTCGCCGATCTTGACCCACTTGCCGGGCTCGAGATCCTTGTAGTGCTCGAAGAAATGCGCGATCTGCTTCAGCGTGATCTCCGGCAGGTCGGAATAATCATGCACCTTTTCGTAGCGGCGCGTCAGATGCGGCGACGGCACGGCGATGATCTTCTCGTCCTTGCCGGAATTGTCCTCCATCACCAGCACGCCGATCGGGCGCACATTGATCACGCAGCCGGGAACCAGCGGACGGGTGTTGCAGACCAGGACGTCGATCGGGTCGCCGTCTTCCGACAGCGTGTGCGGCACGAAGCCGTAATTGCCCGGATAGGTCATCGGCGTATAGAGGAAGCGGTCGACGATCAGCGCGCCGGCCTTCTTGTCCATCTCGTACTTGATCGGCTGGCCGCCGACGGGCACTTCGATGATGACGTTGACGTCTTCGGGGGGATTGGAGCCGATGGAGATAGCATCAATATTCATGATGGTTCCTTTCGTTTGGCGCTCTGATTAACGGGTTTCCAGGTTCCGTGCAAGAAGCAGGGAAGCGCGATAAAACGCGGCGAATTGTCGTAACGCGACAGAACGCCGGTCACAGGCCCAGCTCCTTCAGCCGCGCGACGGCGGTGGGCGGCATGGGCGGCGGGTTGGGGTCGCGGCTGGCGGCGACGAGAAGCGCGTCGCAGGCGGTCTCGGTGTCCGCGATCAGCCGCTGGAGAAACTCCGCCTTGGGCAGGCCGGGCGGGATGGGCGGCAGCACGCGGGCGCGGATGACGCCGGGATAGCGCAGGAACTTGCGCCGCGGCCAGTAGAGGCCGGCGTTGTGGGCGATGGGCAGAACCGGCAGGTTGAGCGCCTCGTAGAGATGCGCCACGCCGTATTTGTATTCCGGCGGCGCGCCGGGCGCGCGGCGGGTGCCTTCCGGGTAGATCAGGATCTGGCGGCCCTCGGCGATGGCCTGCTGCGCGCCCTCGGTGATGGAGTTCAGCGCCTTGACGCGCGAGCCGCGGTCGACCGGGATCATCCGCATCTTGGCGATGTACCAGCCGAACAGCGGGATGCGCATCAATTCGCGCTTCAGGATCAGCACCGGGTCGTCCAGATAGGGCAGGAAGGCGTAGGTGTCCCAGGCCGACTGGTGCTTGGGCGCGCAGATATAGGCGCCGGCGGGAATGTTCTCGAGCCCTTCGATCTCGTAGCCCGTGCCCGCGATATGCTTCTGCAACCAGAGATTGACCCGCGCCCACAGCTTCGGCACGATCCACGCCTTCTTGCGCGGCAGCAGGAAATAGAACGGGGTGTAGAGGATCATCTGGACGAAGGTGCAGACGTAGAACGCCGTGTTGAAGAGGATCGAGCGCAAAGTGACGAGCATCGTGCGGCGGGCGCCTTGAATTGGAGATTATCCAGGACTTTCGAATGAAAGCGGGTCACCGGATATAGCAGGAACCCCGGCTTTTCCATACGGATTTTTGGCGGCGCGAAAACTATTCCTCCGCGCCGCTGTCGGGGAATTCGTAGCCGGTCAGGGTCGACAGGCCGGCGCGCGCCGTGGCGCCGAGATATTTGGCGTATTCGACGAAAAGCACCCGCAGCGTCTCGCTCTCCGCCACCCAGCCATGGCCGCGCCGGTCGACGCCGGCGGCGGGATAGGGGATGAACTCCACGTCCTGCATGCGGCGCGACAATTCCAGTAGGCTGCGCGGCATGTGGTAGTTGCTGGTGACGACGATGACGCGGCGGTAATTGTTGGCGCGGATCCAGCGCTCGCTCTCCATGGCGTTGCCGACCGTGTTGCGCGCCGTGCGGCCGAGGTCCACGCAGCAGTCGAACAATTCGGCGTCGGCGTGGGTGGCGCGCTGCAGCGACTTCTCGTTGGTGGAGGGATGCACGCCGCTGATCAGCAGGCGGCCGCCGCGCTTGTCCTTGAGAAGCTCCAACCCCGTCTGCACCCGCGCCGGCCCGCCCGTCAGCACGACGATGGCGTCGGCCGGCTCGTCCAGCGCCGGCGGCTGCATGCCGGTGACCTTTTCGGCGAAGACCACGAAGCCGATCAGGAAGGTGACGACGACGAGGAACAGGCCGATGGAGACGGGTTGCAGGCGCTTGAGGACGCGTTTCATGATCGACCACAGGAATTTGCCCAGGGCGGCCAGCAGCGCCGCCGGCGAGACGGCCGGATCCCGGCGGCGCACCGCGCCGCGCCCGTGAAATCCGTCTATGGTCCGTCTCTGCGCCATCGCGTCGTCACCTGCCGGGGCCGGAAGCGGCTCCGTCCGCCGGAATCGCCCGTCGCCCGATTTGCTATCATAGCCGTTATTGCGGCGATAACCCGAAAAATTTCCGGCTATTTGCGAGGTTTTGCCCGTATGCGCGGAAAAAAGGCTCATTCGACGCGGCCTCCCGGACCATCCATCGTGGCGAGGCGCCGGATCACCGTCAGGCGGCTCGTAAGCATGGTGAGCACGCTCACCAGAATGATGATGAGGCCGGCGCCGAGATAGCCGTCGCGGCCGATGGCGAAATTGCCGAACATCGCCGCCGCCTGGTCGCCCTCGGGCGTGGCCATGTGGCGCGACGCCCACCAGGAGAAGACCAGGAACACCGCCATGGCCGCGGCCCCGCCGCCGAGCGCGCCCTTCAGCGCCGTGCGGAAGAAATGCCATTCGAACTCGCGCGCCACGAATTTCGATTCCGCGCCGATGAAATGCAGCACCTCGATGATGTGGCCATTGCCGGACATGGCGCCGCGCGTGGCGAAGATCACCGTCAACACCGTGGCGGCGATCACCAGCGACAGCACCGCCGTGCCGACCAGCACCGTGGTGCGCGCCATGGAGACGAGCCGGTCGACCCAGGTGCGGTGGTCGTCGAAGCTCGCCGACGGGATGGCTTTGGCGAGGGCCGTGCGGATGGCGGCGAAATCGGGCGGCGCCGTCTCGTCGATGGTCACCACGACGAGGCGCGGCACCGGCAGGTCGTCGATATTGAGGCCGCTGCCGAGCCACGGCTCGAGAAGCCGCGCCGTCGCCGCCTTGTCGACCACGGCGGCGCCGGTGACGCCGGAAAAGCCGCGCGCGACGTCGCCGGCCTGCGCCAGCGCCTTCTCCATGTCGAGCCCGTCGACCGGGCGGATCTGGATCGTCGCCTCGCGCGCGATCTGGCTCTGCCAGGCGGCGGCCGAGGCGCGCACCAGCGTCACCCCGCCGAGGGTCAGGCAGGCGAGGAAGGTCATGATGGCGATCACCGTCACCAGCGCCGTGCCGGTGACGCTGCCGTCGGGCACGATGGGGCTCGGACCCTGCCGCCGCTTGCGCTTGCCGATGCGCACGAACAGCATGTCCTTGAGGTCCTCGAAGCGGAGCTTGATCTCGGCCAGGCTTTTTTCCACGTCAATCATAGATGTCGAGCCGCCCGTGATCCAGAATCATCCGGCGCGCGTCGACCTGGTCCATCAGCGACAGGTCGTGCGTGGCGATGATCACCGCCGTGCCGGAGCGGTTGAGCTCGGCGAAGAGCCGCAGCAGCCTTTTGGCCAGCGGCGGATCGACATTGCCGGTCGGCTCGTCGGCCAGCAGCAATTCGGGCTGGTCGATCAGCGCGCGCGCGATCGCCGCGCGCTGCTTCTCGCCGCCCGACAGCACCGGCGGCAGCACGCGCATGCGGTCGCCCAGCCCGACCCAGTGCAGGAGCTCCTCCACCTCGTGGCGATAGGCCGCCTCCTCCTTGCCGCGCACCCGGAGCGGCAGGGCGACGTTCTCATAGGTGGTCATGTGGTCGAGGAGGCGGAAATCCTGGAACACGATGCCGATGCGCCGGCGCAGCAGCGTCAGGTCCTGGTGCTCCAGAAGCGCCACGTCCTTGCCGAAGATGTTGATCAGCCCGCGCGTCGGCTTCAGCGCCATGAACAGGAGCCGCATCAGCGAGGTCTTGCCCGCGCCCGACGGCCCGGTCAGGAACTGGAACGAGCGCGGCGGGATATGGAAGCTGACGTCCCGCAGGATCTCAGGTCCCATGCCATAACGCAGGCCCACATTCTCGAACCGTATCACCGTCTGCTTCTCATCGTTTCGCCGCCCGTTCAGGCGCACATATGGCCCTCGGTCGACCTTCGCCCTCCATGGTTAACGTCCCGTTAAGACGGCGGGTAAAAAACGCGCGAGCGAAGCCTTAACCATTTTTTGCGAGGCTGGGGCATGGAGAAGACGCGAGACAACGGCTTCGTCCCGGCGCGCTTGTCGCGGGAGGAGATCGAGGACGCCGAATTCGAGACCCTGCTTCCGGCGGGCGTCGCGGCGCTCGCGCCTCTGCGCGTCCGGGAAAGGCGAATGGGCTGGAAAATGGCCGGCCGATGGCCGGGGCCGGGCTACTGGAGCTTCGTCGGGCTTTGCGCCGGCGCGGCTTTCTGGATGGCGGGCGGCTACACGCTGGCGACGGGCCATGGCGGACGCGACCTGCGCGCGCTTTCCCCGCTTTCGCCCGCGCTGCGGCTGAGCGAGGTGACGACGCGCGAAGGCGACGGCGGCGTGCTCAGCGTCGGCGGCACGATCCGCAACGCCGCGGCGACGGCGCAGGCCGCGCCGTCGATCCTGATGACCATCACCTATCGCGACGGCGAAAGGCGCGAGCGCCGCGTGACGCCCATGCCGGCGCTGCTGCAGCCGGGCGCGGATTTGCGCTTCGAAAGCCTGCTGCCGCCGCTGCGCGGCGCCATCGAAAAGGTCGACGTCAGCCTGTCGCCGGCCTGAACCTATTGCCAGCAGCCGAGGTTGCGGCCCTTGAGATTGTGGGAATCGATGTTCATGATGAGCTGCGGGTCCTCCCGCAGCAGCACCAGCGTGGTGCGGCGCTTCATCTCGATCTTCTGCCAGCCGCCGCATTCGGTCGGCATGGGCGGAGCGGATTCCAGCTTCACCTTCTCCGTCCACGCCGTGGCGGTGCAGCCCGAAAGGGCCGCCAGCACCGGCATGATCACGGCCAGCCCTGCGCGGCCCGCGCCCCGGTCTTCGTAACGCTTGTCCAAAGCTCCACTCCCCTCGGCCCCGTCCGGTTCATTGACGGCGGCCATGGGCCTATATAACGCGCGCGAACGCCCTCCCGCAATACGGCGAACGCCGCGCGGACGCCGCTTTGCGGCATGGGAAAAGAATTCCGTTTTTCGCATGTAAAATATTAGCACTTGCAAAAACAGGATAAGATAAAATAAATGGGAAAGCGGAATTTATTCTGAGTTTTCTGAAACTATTGAACCTTTTCCGAACCGGCCCGCGCTGAACAAGATTGCCGCAAGAATTGGTTAAATATATATTCCTCCACACATGATTCGCACTCGGCGTCGCTGCGTCAACCCTGGGGGATTGATATGTTGAATAAATTGTCGGCTGAATTTTTCGGAACCTTCTGGCTCGTTTTCGGCGGCTGCGGCGCGGCGGTGCTGTCCGCGGCCTTCCCCGCGCTCGGCATCGGCTTCCTCGGCGTGGCGCTGGCCTTCGGCCTCACCGTGCTGACCATGGCCTATGCGGTGGGCGGCATTTCGGGCGGCCATTTCAACCCGGCCGTCTCGCTCGGCCTCGCCATCGCCGGCCGGCTGCCCTTCAAGGACCTCGTCCCCTACTGGATCGCCCAGGTGCTGGGCGCGATCGTCGCGGCGGCGGTGCTCTACCTCATCGCCTCGGGCAAGGCCGGCTTCACGGCGGGCGGCTTCGCCAGCAACGGCTATGGCGACCTGTCGCCCGGCGGCTACAGCATGACCGCGGCGCTGCTGATCGAGATCGTGCTGACCGCCTTCTTCATCATCATCATCCTGGGCTCGACCTCGTCGCTGGCCCCGGCGGGCTTCGCGCCCATCGCCATCGGCCTCGGCCTCACGCTGATCCACCTGATCTCGATCCCGGTCACCAACACCTCCGTCAACCCGGCCCGCTCCACCGGCGTGGCGCTCTTCGCCCAGACCGGCGCGCTCGGCCAGCTCTGGCTGTTCTGGGTCGCGCCGCTGATCGGCGCCGCCCTCGGCGCCGTCATCTGGAAAGGCCTTCTCGGCAAGGACTGACCCCGCGATCGGCGGAAAGGCCGGCCCCGGCCTTTCCGCTCTCCGTCTTTTGAACGCGCCCGCGGCGCGAAAAGGGATGACGGCGGCCGGAACGATGCGATAAGGAAGTCTTTTCCTCTCAACAGACGCTTTTCCGTATGTCCCCCCACAACGCCTCCGCCGCGGATCGCTACGCCGCCTTCCGCCACATCGCCTTCAAGAAATATTGGGGCGCGCGCTTCCTCGCCGCCTTCGCCGCGCAGATCGTCAGCGTCTCCGTCGGCTGGCAGATCTACGACCAGACCCGCGACGCCTTCAACCTGGGCATGGTCGGGCTGGTGCAGTTCCTGCCGGCGCTGCTGCTGGTGCTGTTCACCGGCGCCGCGGCCGACCGCTTCGGCCGCCGCTTCATCATGGGCCTGTCGCTCGTCCTGGAGGCGCTGGTGGCGGCGCTGCTGCTGGGGCTGACAATCGCCGGCCTGTTCGCGCCGACCTCGGTCTTCGCCACGCTGCTTCTCTTCGGCGTGGCGCGCGCCTTTCTCGGCCCTGCCGCCGCCTCGCTGGTGGTCAATCTGGTGCCGACCGAGGATTTCGCCAACGCCGTGTCGTGGAACTCCTCGGCCTGGCAGGTGGCGACCATCATCGGCCCGGTCGCCGGCGGCCTGCTCTACGGCCTGTCGCCCGAGGCGGCCTACAGCGTCTCGGCGCTGCTGATGGCCGGCGGCGCGCTGCTGATCTTCTCCATCCCCAAGCCCAGGCAGCACACGCTGACCGAGGAGCGCTCGCTCGCCACCATGCTGGCCGGCTTCCGCTATATCTGGACGGAAAAGATCGTGCTGGGCGCGATCTCGCTCGACCTTTTCGCGGTGCTGCTCGGCGGCACGGTGGCGCTGCTGCCGGTCTACGCCCGCGATATCCTCGATCTCGGCCCGTGGGGCCTCGGCCTTCTGCGCGCCGCGCCCGGCATCGGCGCGGTGCTGACGGCTTTGTGGCTCGCCGGCCATCCGATCCGCGACCATGCCGGGCGGGTGATGTTCGTCTGCGTCGGCCTGTTCGGCCTGTTCAACGTCGTGTTCGGCGTCTCCACCCTGACCAGCCTGTCGGTGGCGGCGCTGGCGCTGGCCGGGGCGGCCGACATGATCAGCGTCTATATCCGCGAGACGCTGATGCAGCTCTGGACGCCCGACCATGTGCGCGGGCGCGTCAACGCCGTCAACATGGTCTTTGTCGGCGCCTCCAACGAGCTGGGCGAATTCCGCGCCGGCCTGATGGCGGCGGCGCTGGGCGCGATGCCGGCGGTGGTGATCGGCGGCGTCGGCTCCATCGCCGTCGCGGCGCTGTGGGCCGGCCTGTTCCCGCAATTGCGCAAGGCCCGCCATCTGCAAGGGCGGGTGTAGCCCCGGATCGCCCGCCTAAAGCATGTCGCGTAAAACTGTGCAGCGGTTTTGCGGTAACGGCATGCGCAAAAACAAAGCGCTGAAGCGCGGAATCTGAAAGATCGCGCCGCGCTTCAGGCGGGCGCGCCGCGGCTCGCCTGCTCGGCCCGCGCCTGCACGGCGTTGCGGTCTTCCTCGCTGAGGCCGATCAGTTGCGCGACGCGCCACATCACGTCGGTTTCGACCTCGCGCGCCTCGCCGTCGGCATAGACGATGTCCCACATCAGCGCCATGAAATCGACGCGCGCCGCATAATCGAGATGGCGCTTCAGCACCGCGGTGAAATCGGATAGGTCGATGGCCTGCTGGTCGGCGGCCTCGGCCGCGCGGATCAGCCGCTTCAGCGCCTCGCCCTTGAGCCCGTATTTGCCCGACAGCGTGGCGGCGAGCTTCTTGCGCTCGCTCTCGCGCGTCTCGCCGTCGACGTCCATGATGTGGAACAGCAGCGCCGCCGCCGCCAGCCGCGGATCGTCCTCGGAGAATTTTCCCCGCTCGCGCGCGCCGACGGGCCGTTCCTTGAAAAACTCCAGCACACGCTCGAACATTCGCCCTCACCGCCGCATCTTGACCGTCGATGGCGGAGAAGCCGCCATCATGCATTCGAGCAAAAGCGCGAAGCGGCTTTGCCGGAAATACGTAAAACAAAAAACCGGAGCGGTTCCGCGATTTCGTTGAAACAGGAACCGCTCCATTAGATTTCAAGATAATGCAGGCGGCCCGCCGCACAAGCCGGGAAAAGGCGGGCCAACGCCATCGGCGCGCGGGCGTTGTTTTTGCGCAACGCCCGGCATCGGGTCAGAACAGCCGCAGGCCCCCTTGCGCCTTGCGCGGCTCGCCTTCCTCGTCCACGCCCGGATCGTCCACCACGCGCAGCGGCCGCTCGGCCTCCGCCTCGGGTTTTTCCGGCGCGGGAACGTCGGCCGCGGGCGGGGCGACGATCACCGGCTCCGCCTCCGGGACAGGCGCCGGGGCCGGAGCCGCCTCGACCACCACCGGCGTCGGCGCAGGCGCAGGCGGCGGCGCGGGCTCGTGCGCGATGGCCGGCGCGGGGCCGCGAATCTCCGGCTTCTCCACGTCGATGACCGGCGCGATGCGCTCGACCGGCACGCGCCACTCGAAGCTGTTGAGCCGGCCGGTCAGCGGCGAGACGGGCGACCATTGCTCGGAGACGTAGCCGTCCGCCGTCCAGGCCGGATCGCGCGGCGCCTTGACGGCCTGCGCCAGCCATTGCCGCACCTTGCCCTGGTCGCCGGTCTCGGCCTCCTCGATGTCGGCCATCAGCAGCCAGGCGCTTTCGCGCGGCGCGGCGCGCATCACCTGCTCGACGGTCTCGCGCGCCAGGCGATACTCGCCCGCCTCATAGGCGGCGCGCGCCAGCGCCAGGCTGCCCTCGGCGGTGTTGGCGCGCAGCGACACCAGCCGCCGCGCCCGCTTAAGCCGGTCCTGCGCCGTGTCGCCGGCGCGGGCGTGGATATAGACCGCCGCCACGTCGGGATGCGGGGCGCGCCGCCACGCGGCCTCGAGGATTTTCGAGCCGCGCCGCACGTCGCCCTCGGCCAGAAGCGCCCGCGCCGCCGCCACGGCGGCCGGAACCAGCTCGGGCGCGAGCTTGTGCGCCTCCAGCGCGTCGGCCTTGGCGTGGACGCGGTCGGTGTCGATGGTGGCCATGGCGCGCGCGGTCAGAAGCGCCGCGCGCTCGGTCTTCACCGTGTCCTTGCCATGCGCCAGCACCTGCCGGCGCGCGTCGACCAGCCGCAGCGCCGCGTCCCAGTCGCCCTCGGCGCATAGCTTGCCCATGACGGCGGACGAGGCCCATTCGAGCTGCGGCGCCTCCTTGACGGCGGCCTCCGCATAGGCGCGCGCCGCCTCCATCGCGCCGGCGCGCTGCGCCTCGATATAGAGGCCGCGCAGGCCGAGAAGCTTGGTCTCCGGATGCTCCAGCATGGCCTCGAAGCCCTTGCGGGCGTCGTCGGAGCGGCCCTCCAGCATGGCGGTCTGCACCGCGAGCAGCCGGATCAGCGGCTCGCGCTCCGCGCCGAGCAGCTTGCCGGCCTGCCGGGTCATGCCGCGCGCCGCCTCGGCGTCGCCCGCCCCGGCGGCGATCAGGCCGGTGGACAGCGCATGATAACCGCGGTCGCGCTTGCGGTTGCGCATATGCCGGCGCAGCGCATAGGGCGACAGCACGACGCTCTTGAGGACCCACCACAGGATCAGCACCGCCGCCGCCAGCCCGACAACGGCGGCGGCGGCCGTGATCAGCGGCGCGGTGTAGTGATTGCCGGCGAAGACGACGTCGATGACGCCCGGCCGGTCGGCGAGCCACGAAAAGCCGAAGCCCAGCGCGGCGACGATGACGAGATAGAACAGGACGCGCAGCATGAAGCCTCCCTCACTCGCCGGTCTTGGCGCCCGGCTGGGGCGCTTCGCCGGCGGCCGGGGCCTTCGGCTTGAGGCTGTCGGCGACGAGCCGCTGGATCATCTGGTCCGCGTCGCGCCGCGCCTTCATCTGGTCGGCGAATTCCTGCGACACGGCCTTGGCGTCGGCGGGCAACTGCTCCCATTCGCTCAGCGCCCGCTCCAGGTCGCCGGCCTGCAGGGCCGCCTCCATGCGCGCGGTGGTCGGGCCCACGCCCGTCCCGCTGACATTGCCGGCCACGGGCCGCACGCTGACCAGCCCCTTGGCGCTGGCGACGAGCTGGTCCCATACGCCGGCGTCGGCCGGCAGCTTGTTCTCGGTGGCCACGATCCGGTCGGCCACGGCGCCGAACCAGCCGTTCAGCTCGGCCACCGTCGGCACGCCCTTGTCGGCGAACGGCTTGAGGCCATCGAACGAAACGTCCTTGGGCGCCACCGAGGCGAAGGTGTTGAGCTCCGTCTTGTAGGAGCCGCCGCGATCGATGGCGGTCTTGAGCGCGTTGGCGGCGATCAGCACGGCGGCGTCGGGCTGGCGCGCCGCGTCGGTGACCTTCTGTTGAAGCGAGCCCAATTGGGTTTCGAGCGAGGAGATGGCGCCATGCGTGTCGGAGACGCCGGCCGCCGCCTGGCTGGCCTGGTTCTGCGCGGCGTCGAGCTTGCCCTCCAGCGCCTCGACGCGGCCGGTCAGCGCCTGCACGGCGTCGCCGCCGGCGGGCGCCGAGCCGACCTGCTTCTGCAGGTCCGACAGGGTTCCGGCCACTGCCTCGGCCTTGATCTCGGCCGCCTGCACGTTCTTCTGCAAGGCGGCGAACTGCGCCTTGCTGGCCTCGTCCAGCGGCGCGGGCGTCGGCGCGGCGCGCATTTCGGCGATCTGCTGCTCGATGCGCGACAGCTCCGCCGCCGAGACGCGGCCGCCGGGCGACGGCACCACATTGCCCCATTGCAGCGCCAAAAGCCCGCCCAGCGCGATGACGCCGCCGGCGACGCCGGCGAGGAAATGCGTCCCCCCGCGCGCCGCGGACGCGGCCGGCGCGGCGAGCGGCGCGGAACGCTGCGGCCTTTCCGCCTCCGGCTTGACGCCGGCGGTGAAGGGCGCGGCCTCGGGCGCCGGTTTCGGCTTCGCGGGCTTGGGCGCCTCGGCGGCGGGCTTTTCGGCTTCGGCTTTCCTGGGCGGAAAATCGCCGACGGGCTCGGCGGGCGGAACCGCCCGCTTTTCGCGCGCCGGCGCATCGGCGCGCTCGTCGATGCGCTTGACGTCCGACGGATCGAGATTGATCGTCACGGGATTTTGGGCTGGCTTGGAATGTCTCGGAGCGCCGGATTTCGCCATGGATCCTCTCTTCGTCGCGGTTGATCGCTAGCGAAGTCTAACAGATAAAATCCGCAGATGAAGGAACCTTGGACGGAAAAGAGTCAAAGTTTGGCGAACAAATCGAAAAGACCCGTCTCGTCGGGCCGCGCCGCCGACAGCGCCCGTCCCCGCCACGCCGCGGGCAGCGCCTCGGCCACGCGGGCGGAAATGCACAGGAAGCGGGTTTTGCGGTCGAAAGCCGGCATGTCCGCGTTCAGGATCTCGCCGAGCCGCCGCGCCGCCAGCCCGGAATAAAGCAGCGCCGCCGCAAAGGGCGCGCCATGGAGGGCCGTGTCCAGCGCCGCGGCGGAATAGGCCACGGGCTCGGCGTCATAGACCTCGCGCGCCTCCATCCGCAGGCCGGCGGCGGCGACGGCCTGCTCGAAAACCGGCTGGCGCTCCCGCCCGGCGAGATAGAGCACCCGCGCGCGCGCCGGCAGCGCGCGCGCCAGCGTCTCGGCGAGCCGCAGCGCGTCGCCGCCGCCTTCGCTCACCGCGGCGAAACCGGCGGCGCGGGCGGCCTTCGCCGTCCCCGCCCCGACCGCGAACAGCGGCCAAGGCCTCAGCCGCTCCAATATGTCTGCGGGCAGATGCCGGAAGGCGTTGGCGCTGGTAACGGCGAGCGCGTCGAAACCGTCGTCATCGAGCGAGAAGGGCAGCGCCACGGTGCGGCTCAGCGGCAGCAGCGCCGGCGCGAAGCCGGCCTCAGCGAGCTTTTCTGCGGTGCGGGCCGCCGCCGGCTGCGGCCGCGTCACCAGCACCCGCCGGCCGTCGCCCGCGATCCGCATGGCTCAGTCCCAGTCCTGGAAGAAATGCGCCCCGGCCATGGCGCGCACCCGCGCCGCCGCGTCGCGGCCCAGCGCCGCCGCCTCCGCCGCCGCGCCCTCCGCCGTCACCTCATGCGCCTCGCGCCCGTCGGGGGTCAGGATCATGCCGCGAAAGGCGACCCTGTCGCCCGCAACCGTGGCGAGGCCGGAGATCGGCGTGCGGCAGGAGCCGTCCAGCGCGCCGAGAAAGGCGCGTTCGCAGGCCAGCGCCACCTGGGTGTCGCGATGGGCCAGCGGGGCCAGCAACGCGTCGATGCGCGCGTCGCCGATGCGGCTTTCGATGCCGATGGCGCCCTGCCCCGGCGCCGGCGGAAAATCCGTCGGGTCGAGCAGTTCCGTCGCCACGTCGGCCAGCCCCAGCCGCTTCAGCCCGGCGCAGGCGAGAAAGGTCCCGTCCACCTCGCCGGCCTCCAGCTTACGCAGCCGCGTCTCCACATTGCCGCGGAACATCACCACCTTTATGTCGGGCCGCAGCCGGCGGATCAGCGCCTGCCGGCGCAGCGACGACGAGCCCACCACCGCCCCCCGCGGAAGGTCGACGAAACGCTTCGCCGTCCGGCCGACAAAGGCGTCGCGCGGGTCCTCGCGCTCCAAGAACACCGACAGGTGCAGCCCCGCGGGCAGCATGGTCGGCATGTCCTTGGTGGAATGGACGGCGATGTCGATCCGCCCCTCGGCCAGCGCCTGCTCGATCTCGGCGGTGAACAGCCCCTTGCCGCCCACTTCCGCCAAAGGCCGGTCCTGGATGCGGTCGCCGGCGGTGGACATGGGCAGGATCGCGATCGCCTCTTCCGGCATGCCATGGGCGTCCATCAGCCGGCGGCGCGTCTCGTAAGCCTGGGCCAAGGCCAGCTTGCTGCCGCGCGTGCCAATCTTCAAGGATGCTGTTTGCATATCGCGTCGTCCATGATACCCGGTTGCTTGGAAATATGAGGCAGGCAGGGTCTAACCGCAAATGCGCATTCTTGGAATAGAGACGAGTTGCGACGAAACAGCCGCCGCGATCGTCGAGCGCGATGAGAACGGCGAGGGGCGGATTCTGTCCAACGTGGTGCTGAGCCAGATCGCCGAGCACGAGCCCTATGGCGGCGTGGTGCCGGAGATCGCCGCCCGCGCCCATGTCGAGGCGCTGGACCGGCTGGTGGCCCGCGCCCTCGACGAGGCGGGCCTCACCCTCGACCGCGTCGACGCGGTGGCCGCCACGGCCGGGCCGGGCCTGATCGGCGGGCTGATCGTCGGGCTGATGACCGCCAAGGCGCTGGCGCTGGCGGCGCAAAAGCCCTTCTACGCCGTCAACCATCTCGAAGGCCACGCGCTGACCGCGCGGCTGACCGACAAGCTGGCCTTTCCCTACCTGTTGCTGCTCGTTTCGGGCGGCCATACCCAGATGGTGCTGGTGCGCGGCCTTGGCGATTACGAGCGCCTCGGCACCACCATCGACGACGCGCTGGGCGAGGCCTTCGACAAGACGGCCAAGCTTCTCGGCCTGCCCTATCCCGGCGGCCCGGCGGTGGAGCGCATGGCGCTTCAAGGCGACCCAGCGCGCTTCGCCCTGCCGCGCCCGCTCAAAGGCGAGAAACGGCTCGATTTCTCCTTCTCCGGCCTCAAGACCGCCGTGCGCCAGACCGCGAACGAGCTGGTCCCGCTGTCGGACGGGGACGTGGCCGATATCTGCGCCTCGTTCCAGGCCGCGGTGGCCGACACGCTGACCGACCGCGTCCGGCGCTCGCTGGAGCGCTTTTCGGCCGAATATCCCGATTGCGCCGCGCCGGCGCTGGTGGTCGCGGGCGGCGTCGCCGCCAACAGGACGCTGCGCGCCGCGCTCGAAAAACTCTGCGCCGCGCATGGCTTCGCCTTCGTCGCGCCGCCGATGAATCTTTGCACCGACAATGCGGCCATGATCGCCTGGGCCGGGGCCGAGCGCGCGGCGCGCGAGCCGTCCGATCCGCTCGACCTCGCCCCGCGCTCGCGCTGGCCGCTCGACGAGAAATCCGCGCCGGTCTTCGGCGCCGGGCGGCGGGGGGCCAAGGCATGAGCAGGATCGCGATCCTCGGCGGCGGCGCCTGGGGCACGGCGCTGGCCGCCATGGCGGCCAAGTCCGGCCACGAGGCATGGCTCTTCGCCCGCGACGCCGAGACCGTGGCCGCCATCAACCGGACCCATCGCAACCCGCGCTATCTCGGCGACATCGCCCTGCCCGAGACCGTCCGCGCCACCGCCGAGCCGGAACAGGCGCTGGACGGCGCCGACGCGGCGCTGGCCGTCATCCCGGCGCAGGCCATGCGCGACGGCCTGTCGCGGCTGCAGAACCTCATCCCGCTGACGACGCCCGTCGTGCTCTGCGCCAAGGGCATCGAGCGCGGCGCCGGCCGGCTGATGTCGGAAGTGGTGGCGGAGGTGCTGCCCGGCCATCGCATCGCGGCCTTGTCCGGCCCCAGCTTCGCCACCGACGTGGCGCGCGGCCTGCCCACCGCCGTCACCATCGCCTGCGAGGACGCCACTGTGGCCGACGCGCTGGCGACGCTGCTCTCCGGCCCGGCCTTCCGCTGCTATTCGACCACCGACCTCAAGGGCGTCGAGATCGGCGGCGCGCTGAAGAACGTGCTCGCCATCGCCGCCGGCGCGGCGGTCGGGCGCGGCTACGGCGCCAGCGCCCAGGCGGCGCTGGTCACGCGCGGCTTCGCCGAATTGCGCCGCATCGGCCAGGCCATGGGCGCGCGGCCCGAAACCATCATGGGCCTGTCGGGCCTGGGCGACCTGATGCTGACCTGCTCGTCGCCGCAATCGCGCAATTATTCCTACGGCCTCGCCTTGGGCCGCGGCGAGGACCTCGCCGGCCGGCCGCTGGCCGAGGGCGTCGCCACCGCGCCCATCGCCGCCGAGCTGTGCGAAAAATTCGGCGTCCCCGCCCCCATCATCCACGCCGTGGCGGCGCTGCTGGCGCGGGAGATCACCATCGACGAAGCCGTCACCGCCCTTCTCAACCGACCGCTGAAAACCGAGGATTAGATGCTGTTCGCCATTCTGTGCAACGACAAGCCCGACCATCTGCAACTGCGCCTCGACACGAGGCCGGCCCATCTCGACTATCTCAAGGGCCTCGGCGCGACGCTGAAATTCGCCGGCCCCTTCCTCGGCGAGGACGGCAAGCCCAATGGCAGCCTCGTGGTGGTGGAGACGGCCGACAAGGCTGCGGCCGAGGCGATCGCCGCCGGCGATCCCTATGCGCTCGCCGGCCTCTTCGCCGACGTGACCGTGCGCCCGTGGAACTGGGCCGTCAACAACCCGGCCAACAGCTGAGGCGCGGCATGGCTTACTGGCTGTTCAAGTCCGAACCGTTCAAATGGTCGTGGGAGATGCAGAAGGCCTGCGGCGACAAGGGCCAGCAATGGGACGGCGTGCGCAACTACCAGGCGCGCAACAACATGCGCGCCATGCAGATCGGCGACCAGGGCTTCTTCTACCATTCCAACGAGGGGCTGGAAGTGGTGGGGATCGTCGAGGTCTGCGCGCTGGCCCATCACGACACCACCACCGACGATCCGCGCTGGGAATGCGTCGACATCCACGCCCTCCGCGACATGCCGAAGCCGGTGACGCTCAAGGACGTGAAGGCCAATCCGAAGCTCGCCGACATGTCGCTCGTCACCTCCATGCGGCTTTCGGTGCAGCCGGTGACGGAGGCGGAATGGGTCGAGGTCTGCCGCATGGGCGGCCTGGACCTGTCGTGACGCTCGACCCCGCCGACCGGCGCACGCGCGATTTCATCCTCGACAATACCGGCCTGCAGGCGCCGCCGCATGTGCCGGAAATCCGCCTGCATCTGGCCGACGAGGCGCACGACCTGTGGCGCAGGACGGAGGAGGAGCTGGCGACGCTCGGCCTGCCGCCGCCATTCTGGGCCTTCGCCTGGGCCGGCGGCCAGGGCGTGGCGCGCTATCTGCTCGACCATCCCGAGGCGATAGCGGACAGGACCGTTCTCGACTTCGCCTCCGGCTCGGGGCTGGTCGCCATCGCCGCCATGAAGGCCGGGGCCCGTTCCGTGCTCGCCTCCGACATCGACCCCTTCGCCAAGCCGGCCATCGAGATCAACGCCGCCGCCAACGATGTGGCGGTGGCGATCACGCTCGACGACCTTATCGGCCGCGACGACGGCTGGGACGTGGTGCTGGCCGGCGACGTGTTTTATGAAAAGCCGCTCGCCGACCGGCTGGTCCCGTGGTTTTCGAGCCTCGCCGCGCGCGGCGCGACGGTGATCGTCGGCGATCCGGGCCGCGCCTATCTGCCGAAGGAGCGGCTCGGCGAACGCGCCGTCTACACCGTGCCGGTGACGCGCGCGCTGGAGGACGCCGAGGTCAAGCGCACCACGGTCTGGGCCTTCGCGTAATTCTCTAGGCGAAGCGCTTCGCCCCGGCCACGCACAGCACCACCACGCCCGCCGTCAGCACCATGCCCATGCTGACGGATTCGCCCGCAACGCCGGCCGCCAGCGCCAGCCCGAAGAAGGGCTGCAGAAGCTGCAGCTGCCCGACCGCCGCCGCGCCGCCCTGCGCCAGCCCGCGATACCAGAAGAAGAAGCCGATCAGCATCGAGAACAGCGTCACATAAGCGAGCCCGCCCCAGGCGAGCGGGCCGATGCCGGCCCATGTTCCGGGCCGGGTCAGGAGGCTCGCCGGCAGCATGATGGGCAGCGAGAAGGCCAGCGCCCAGCAGATCACCTGCCAGCCGCCGAGCCGCCGCGCCAGCCGGGCGCCCTCCGCATAGCCGAGGCCGCAGACGACGATCGCGCCCAGCATCAGCCCGTCGCCGAGCAGCGTCGAGCTGCTGCCCTGCCCGTAGGCGTAGGAGGCGACGATGGCGCTGCCCGCCACCGAGAACAGCCAGAACGGCGGCCGCGGCCGCTCGCCGCCGCGCAGCACGGCGAAGATGGCGGTCGACAGCGGCAGGAGCCCGATGAAGACGATGGCGTGCGCCGAGGTCATGTGCCGGAGCGCCACGCCGGTCAGGAGCGGAAAGCCGATCACCACGCCCACCGCCACCACCAGAAGCGACGCGATATCGGACCGGCGCGGCAGCGGCGTGCGGAAGGCCAGAAGCAGCGCCACGCCGATGAGGCCGGCGATGGAGGCGCGCGCCACCGTGACGAAGGCCGGGTCGATGTCGATCACCGCCAGCCGCGTCGCCGTCAGCGAGCCGCTGAAGATCAGCACGCCCACAAACCCGTTCATCCATCCCGCCGTCCTGCTCATATCGGTCTTTCCGCCGCGCGCGCGGCCTTGAGGGCATTTCGGGCGAACACGCGAAATGCATGAAAACAAAGAGAGGAAGCGCAACAGCAGCCGCTCCGGCGCGGAATCGTCCGCCTCGCGCGGCACAATGCCGTGAAGAACGCAAAATGGTCAGAGACAATTCCAGTACAATTCTGGCAAACTGTACTGGAACAAAGGGAAGTACAGATGACCTCGGCCCCATTCCTGCGCCCCGCGCCGCCCTCCTCTCTGTCCGAGACGGCGGACAAGACGCCGCTGGTCGAGAAGGTGATGAGCATCGTCCGCGGCCGCATCACGGCGATGAGCCTCGCCCCCGGCGCGCGGCTGCCGTCGATCCGGCGGCTGGCCGAGACCATGAACGTCTCCAAGTCGACCGTGGTCGAGGCCTATGAAAGGCTCGCGGCGGAAGGCGTGATCCGCGCCCGGCGCGGCGCCGGCTTCTTCGTCTCCGAGCGGGCGCGCATGCCGTTTGCGCCCGGCCCCGCCGCGCCGCATCCCGACCGGCGCATCGATCCCTTCTGGGTCATGCGTCAATCGCTCGAAGGCGGCGAGGCGACGCTCAAGCCCGGCTGCGGCTGGCTGCCCGAGACCTGGCTGCCGCAGGAGGGCCTGCGCCGCGCCCTGCGCGCCGTCGCCCGCGACGAGCGCAGCAACCTCGCCGATTACGGCGAGCCGCTCGGCTTCCGGCCGCTGCGCCGTCAATTGGCCGTGCATCTCGCCGAGCAGGGCGTCGACTGCTCCGACGGCGAGATCCTGCTCGCCGATTCCGGCACCCAGGCCATCGACCTCGTCTGCCGCTACCTGCTCCAGCCCGGCGACGCGGTGCTGGTGGACGATCCGTGCTATTTCAATTTCCACGCGCTGCTGCTGGCGCATCGGGCGAGGATCGTCGGCGTGCCCTACACCGCGACCGGGCCCGACCTCGACGCCTTCGCCGAGGCCGCCGCCCGCCACGCGCCGAAACTCTACATCTCCAACGCCGGGCTGCACAATCCGACCGGCGGCGCGATGACGCCCGCCACCGCGCACCGCCTGCTGAAGCTCGCCGAGGCCCATGGGGTGACGCTGGTCGAGGACAATATCTTCGCCGACTTCCATCCCTCGCCGCCGCCGCTGCTGGCGGAACTCGACGGCTTCGAGCGCGTTCTGCATGTCGGGAGCTTTTCAAAAACGCTGTCGGCGGCGGTGCGCGTCGGCTATATCGCCGGCCGGCGCGACTGGATCGAGGGCCTGACCGATCTGAAGCTCGCCTCCACCTTCGGCGGCGACGCGCTGGCGGCGCAGGTGGTGCACATGCTTCTGACCGACGGCAGCTATCGCCGCCATGTCGAGGGCCTGCGCGCCAAGCTCGCCGACGCCATGTCGCTGACGGCGGGCCGGCTCAAGGCGGCGGGGCTGCAATTGTGGACCGAGCCGCCGGGCGGGATGTATCTGTGGGCGCGGCTGCCCGAGGGGATGGATTCCGGCGTCATCGCCCGCCATGCGCTGGAGCGCGGCGTGCTCTTGGCGCCGGGCGACGTGTTCAGCCCCTCGCGCACCGCGTCGAACTATTTGCGCTTCAACGTGGCGCAGTCCACCGACCCGGCCGTCTTCGCAGCCCTGCGCGAGGCGATGCAGGCGGCGGCGCGGCGCTGACGGCCTTTTGCGGCCTTTCGCGTTTCCCCGCTTCAACTTGCGCCCGTTAAATGCCATAACGACCGGAACCGATTAGCCGCGATAGAAATTCGAAAGCGTTACGAGGAGAGGCATGACAGGCCGCACGATATTGATTGTGGACGACGACGCAGATCTTCGCTCCATCCTCGTCGAGCAGCTCGAGCTGTGCGAGGAGTTCCAGATTCTTCAGGAAGACACCGCCGGCAAGGGCATCCAAGTGGCCCGCAACGGGCTGGTCGACCTTCTGGTGATGGATGTCGGCCTGCCCGACATGGACGGGCGCGAGGCGGTGAAGCTCTTGCGCAAGGGCGGCTTCAAGGCCCCGATCATCATGCTGACCGGCCACGACACCGAATCGGACACGATCCTCGGCCTCGAATCGGGCGCCAACGACTATGTCACCAAGCCGTTCAAGTTCGCCGTGCTCCTGGCGCGCATCCGCGCCCAGCTTCGTCAGCACGAGCAGAGCGAGGACGCCACCTTCATCGTCGGCCCCTACACCTTCAAGCCGGGCCAGAAGCTTTTGATCGACGAGAAGGGCGCCAAGATCCGCCTCACCGAGAAGGAAGCGGCGATCATCAAATATCTCTACCGCGCCGGCGACAAGGTCATCAGCCGCGACGTGCTGCTGGAGGAGGTCTGGGGTTACAATTCCGGCGTCACCACCCATACGCTGGAGACCCATGTCTACCGCCTGCGCCAGAAGATCGAGAAGGACCCCTCCAACGCGGCGCTGCTGATCACCGAAAGCGGGGGATACAAGCTTGTACCCTGATGGACCGCGGCGGACGCGGGTGTAATGAGATCCCATGGCGCTTGACGACGACATCCGCATTCTCGGCACGGTGGGACTGTTCGAGTCCTTCACGCCCGAGCAATTGCGCCTCCTCGCCTTCGGGGCGGAGCGCCTGGTGCTGCGCGCCGGGCGCGAGCTGTTCCGCGAGGGGCAGAGCGCCGACTGCGCCTATATCGTCGTCTCGGGCGCCATCACCCTGTTCCGCGAGACCGAGGCCGGCCGCGCGCCGCTGCGCTCGGTCGGTCCGGGCGCGATGCTGGGCGAGATGGCGCTCATCGCGCAGACCTCGCGCCTGACGGGCGCGGCGGCCGACGGCGAAACGGAGGTGATCCGCATCAGCCGCTCGATCTTCCGCCGCATCCTGGAGGAATATCCCGACGTGGCGGCCTCGCTGCACGCCCATATCAGCCGCAACCTGACCAAGCTCATCGCCGAGATCGAGCAGGTCGCGCCCCGTCTGGGCGAGAACGGATCGGCCTGAAAAACCTCAGTCGAGATCGAAGCTAGCCGTCACCGGCACATGGTCGGACGGACGGTCCCAGCCGCGCGCGTCGCGCAGCACCTGCAGGTCGCTTATATGCGCGGCGAGGTCGGCCGAGCCCCAGATATGGTCGAGCCGGCGGCCGCGGTCGGATTCGTCCCAGTCCTTGGCGCGGTAGCTCCACCACGTATAGATCTTCCGCTCGGCCGGCACGAGATGGCGCATCAGGTCGCTCCAGCCGCCTTTGACGCGCAGGTCCTCCAGCGTCTCGGTCTCGACCGGCGTGTGGCTGACGATCTTGAGAAGCTGCTTGTGCGACCAGACGTCGTTTTCGAGCGGCGCGATGTTGAGGTCGCCCACCAGGAGCGACGAGACGCCGTCGCGCCGGTCGGCCTCGATGGCGCGCATCTCCTCCAGGAAAGCGAGCTTGTGGGCGAATTTCGGGTTGATCGCCGGGTCCGGCTCGTCGCCGCCCGCCGGCACGTAGAAATTATGGATGCGCAGCCTCTTGCCGCCCGCCTCGACCACGGCGCTGAGGTGCCGGCAGTCGCCCATGTCGCAGAAGCCGATCTTCTCGACCTCGCTCAGCGGCCGGCGCGACACGGTGGCGACGCCGTGATAGCCCTTCTGGCCGCTGATCGCGATATGCTCGTAGCCGAGCGCGCGAAAGGGCCTGGACGGAAACTGGTCGTCCGGGCATTTCGTCTCCTGCAGGCACAGCACGTCCGGCTGGCGCTCGCGCAGGAACCGCTCGACCAGCGGCATGCGCAGGCGCACGGAATTGATGTTCCAGGTGGCGACGGAAAAAGCCATGGGGAGAACTCGCGGAGGATCGACGGGACGGGCGCAGGGCCGGGTCCCGCGAAACTAACCATTTATCCGCGGAATGCAAGGATGCAGGCCGCCGGCCGGCCGCGGCTCAGCGGCTCGACTTCGGCTTCATGGCGATGTTCTGGTAGTCGATCTTGAACATGTCGTCGGTGAAGCGCACCCCGGTGCGGATGTTGAAGATCATCACCGTGGTGTCGAGCTTCTGCGCGTCGGTGATGGTCCACTGCTTCAGGTCGTAGGTCTTGGGATCGAACATCATGGTGATCTTGGAATCGCCGAAGACCGACTTGTCGCCCAGCACCAGCGTCGTCATGTCCGGCTCCTGCTTGATGTTCTGCAGCCGGCCGCCGCCGAGGTCGATGCGGTCGGCCAGGAGCAGCTTCAGCGGCGTCTTGGACAGCGGATAGAGGTCCCAGGTGTCGAGCTTGCGGTTGTTGATGACCACCGATTGGCCGTCGGCGATGACGCGGATCGGCGAATTGTTGTAGTTGAAGCGGATCTTGCCCGGCCGCTCGATATAGAAGGTGCCGCCGGTCTGCTCGCCGCGGGGGCCGAACTGCACGAATTCGCCGGTCATGGTGCGCACGGCGGAGAAATGGTCGGCGATCTGCTGCGCCTGCGCCACACCGGCGGCCCCTTGCGCTTGCGCTGCGGCGGGCGCGACGGCCGCGGCCCCCGTCAGGGCGAGCGCGAGCATCGCGCCGCGGCCGGCTTTCGCAAGGGCGGAAAAAGGCGAACGGATCATGGACGGACTTTCTTTTCTCGACATCGTTTTGGGTTAACGCGCCAGTTTGTCGCGAGTATGGCGGCGGGCCGGCGGTCAGAAATCCTCGTCGCCGGCCGGCACGAGGATCTCGCGCTTGCCGGCATGGTTGGCGGGGCCGACCACGCCCTCCTGCTCCATGCGCTCGATGATCGAGGCGGCGCGGTTGTAGCCGATGCCGAGCCGGCGCTGGATATAGGAGGTCGAGGCCTTGCGGTCGCGCAGCACCACGGCCACGGCCTGGTCGTAGGGATCGTCGGAATTGTCGAGGCCGGAAAGGCCGCCCGAACCGCCGCCGCCGTCCTCCTCGTCGTCCTCGTCCTCGGTGATGGCGTCGAGATATTCCGGCGCGCCCTGCGCCTTCAGATGCTGCACCACGCGCTCGACCTCGTCGTCGCCGACGAAGGGTCCGTGCACGCGCTGGATGCGCCCGCCGCCGGCCATGAACAGCATGTCGCCCTGGCCGAGGAGCTGCTCCGCGCCCTGCTCGCCGAGAATGGTGCGGCTGTCGATCTTGGACGTGACCTGGAACGAGATGCGGGTCGGGAAATTGGCCTTGATCGTGCCGGTGATGACGTCGACCGAAGGCCGCTGCGTCGCCATGATGACGTGGATGCCGGCGGCGCGCGCCATCTGCGCCAGACGCTGCACCGCGCCCTCGATGTCCTTGCCGGCCACCATCATCAGGTCGGCCATCTCGTCGATGATGACGACGATATAGGGCATCGGCGCGAGGTCCAGCTCCTCCGTCTCGTAGATCGCCTCGCCGGTCTCGCGGTCGAAGCCCGTCTGCACGGTGCGGGCGATCGGCTCGCCCTTCTTCTGCGCCAGCATGACGCGCTGGTTGAAGCCGTCGATGTTGCGCACGCCCACCTTGGACATCTTGCGATAACGGTCCTCCATCTCGCGCACGGTCCATTTCAGCGCCACGACGGCCTTCTTGGGGTCCGTCACGACCGGCGTGAGCAGATGCGGAATGCCGTCATAGACCGACAGCTCCAGCATCTTCGGGTCGATCATGATCAGCCGGCAATCCTGCGGCGTCATGCGATAGAGCAGCGACAGGATCATGGTGTTGATCGCCACCGACTTGCCCGAGCCGGTGGTGCCGGCGACGAGAAGATGCGGCATCTTGGCGATGTCGGCGATGACCGGCTCGCCGTTGATGGTCTTGCCCAGCGCAAGCGCGAGGCTGGCCTTGGACTGCTCGAAATCGCGGCTCGCCAGCATCTCGCGCAGATAGACCATCTCGCGCTTCTGGTTGGGCAGCTCGATGCCGATGGCGTTGCGGCCCGGAATGACCGCCACGCGCGCGGCGATGGCGCTCATCGAGCGGGCGATGTCGTCGGCGAGCCCGATGACGCGCGAGGATTTTATGCCCGGCGCGGGTTCGAGTTCGTAAAGCGTCACCACCGGCCCCGGCTTGACGTGGATGATCTCGCCGCGCACGCCGAAATCCTCCAGCACGCCTTCGAGCAGGCGGGCGTTGGCCTCCAGCGTCTCCTTGGAGACGGTCTGGTCGCGCGAAATCATCTTGGGCTCGGCGAGGAAGCGCAGCGACGGCAGCTCGAAGACGCCCTCGCGCGCCGGCTGCGCCTCGCGCTGGACGCGCGGCGCGGCCTGCTGCTGCGGGCGCGGCTTGCGGCGCGGCGGCGGCGCGTCGACCCATTCCTGCCCGGCCAGCGGCTCCTCCTCGCCCGTGTCGTCGAGATCGAAGGGCGGCTCGCCGGCGCCGTAGGCGGGGGCGGGGCTGAAACCGGGATCGCGGCGCGGCGCGTTGCGCGCCTCGGCGACGCGGCGGGCGCCGCCCATGCCGTCGAGGCCTGCGGCGCGGCGGCCGAGCCCGGTCAGGCGGCGGAAGGTCGCCATGGCGCTGAAGGCCATATGGGTCAGCGCGCCCATGATCTGGAAGCCGCCGGCGTCGGATTCGTCCTCGACGAAATCCTCCTCCGCCTCGACGCGGCCGGCCGGGGCGGCGGCCTCGCCGCGTCCGAGCAGGCCGCAGGCGAAGGCGGCCAGCCACAGCGACGGCGCGATCAGCACGACGGCGATGCCGGAGGCGATGGCGCCCTGCGGGAAGGCGCCCAGCGCCGCGCCCGGCAGGCGCAGCAGCATGTCGCCGAACACGCCGCCGAGCCCGATCGGCATCGGCCAGCTTTGCGGCACGGCGAAGCAGCTGGCGATGGCCGAGAACAGGAGCGCCGCGCCCAGCCAGGCGAAGCCGCGCTGGCCGAGCCGGCCGACGCGGCCGCGCGCCATCAAAAGCAGCGCCCACACCGCCAGCGGCAGCAGCGCCGGCACGCTGGCGAGGCCGAAGAACTGCATGGCGAGGTCGGAGAACACGGCGCCCGGATAGCCGAGCGCGTTGGTGACGGGATTGTCGGTGGCGTGGCTGAAGCTCGGATCGGCGACGTTCCATGTCGCGAGCGCCCCCACCGCCATGGCGGTCAGCGCCAGGAGGCCGAGGCCGAGCAGGATGAAGAGCTGGCGGCGGAAAAGATTGCCGAACCGCAGCCTGTCTTCCGTGATCCGCTCGTCGCGCAGCGGGTATGAGGGCGAATATCCTTGCCGCATGAAGCCTGTCCCGAACCGGAATATGTGTGAAGCCCCGTCCGAACCGGCCGGGCGCGATGAATCGGCTCCGACTTTAGGCCCGCGATGGTTAATTCCGCATTAACCATGCGCGCCGCGCGCAAAAAAGAAGGCGCGGGGACCGGCCCCGCGCCTTTCGCCTTGGGAGGATGAAGGCTTACTGCACCGCTTCGCCGTGCAGCGAGACGTCGAGGCCCTCGATCTCTTCCTGCTTGGACGGCCGCAGGCCCATCACGGCCTTGACCGCGTAGAGGATGATCGCGGTGGCGACGACGGTGTAGACCACGGTCACGCAGGCGCCGAAGAGCTGCTTCATCACCGTGCCGTCCTTGGCGAGCGGATTGATCGAGGCGTCGGCGAAGACGCCGGTCAGCACCGCGCCGATGAAGCCGCCGACCCCGTGCACGCCGAAGGCGTCGAGCGAGTCGTCGTAGCCGAGCGCATGCTTGACCTTGACGGCGGTGACGTAGCAGGCGGCGCCGGCGATGAGGCCGATGATCAGCGCGCCGACCGGATTGACGAAGCCCGCGGCCGGCGTGACGGCCACGAGGCCGGCCACCGCGCCGGAGATGATGCCCAGAACGCTCGGCTTGCCGGCGATCGCCCATTCGACGAACATCCAGGCCAGCGCCGCGCCGGCGGTGGCGACCTGCGTGTTGAGCATGGCGACGCCCGCGAGCCCGTTGGAGGCCGCCGCCGAGCCGGCGTTGAAGCCGAACCAGCCGACCCACAGCAGCGACGCGCCGATCACCGACAGGACGAGGTTGTGCGGGGCCATGTTGACATGGCCGTAGCCGTCGCGCTTGCCGACGATCAGCGCCGCGACCAGGCCGGCCACGCCGGCGTTGATGTGGACGACCGTGCCGCCGGCGAAATCGAGCACGCCCGCCGTGCCGAGGAAGCCGGTGCCCCAGACCCAATGGGCGATCGGCACATAGACGATGAACAGCCACAGCGTCATGAACACCAGCATGGAGGAGAACTTCATGCGCTCGGCGAAGGCGCCGGTGATCAGCGCCGGGGTGATGATGGCGAAGGTCATCTGGAAGGTGATGAACACATATTCGGGAATGGTGCCGGTGAGCGAATCCGGCGTCACGCCGTGGAAGAAGGCCTTGGACAGGCCGCCCAGCCAGGCGTTCATGCCGCCGCCGTCGGTGAAGGCCAGCGAATAGCCCGCCACCATCCACAGGATCGACATCAGGCAGGTGATGGCGAAGCTCTGCATCATCACCGAGAGCACGTTCTTCTTGCGCACCATGCCGCCGTAGAACAGCGCCAGGCCGGGGATGGTCATCATCAGCACCAGCGCGGTGGAGGTCAGCATCCAGGCCGTGTCGCCGGCGTCGAGCTTGGGCGTCGGCGCGGCGTCCTGCGCCATCGCCGTCCCGGCCATGGCGAGAAGCGCCGGCAGGGTCGCCGCCGTCAGGGCGGCCCGGCGAGCCGTCTCAGTGATTCGTCCAGTTATGAGCATCGAATATCTCCGTCGATTGGCGGTTTCAGGCGCGGCTGCGCCGAAAAGGCCGGTTCGGAGACAAAGAAACAAAAATCGTGCCAGTTTGAAAAAGGGCGCGGAACGGCGGCCCGCGCGCTGTCATTCACGGAGAAATGGATATTATTTAATCAGAAAAACACCGGCGCATAAAAATTAATCAGCTTGCGCCTCGTGCACGCGGATCAGCCCTTCCTGCGCCGTCGAGGCGATCAGCGCGCCGTCGCGGCTGTAGAAGGCGCCGCGGTTGAAGCCGCGCGCGCCCGAGGCGCTGGGCGTGTCCTGCGCATAGAGCAGCCAGTCGTCGAGCCGGCACGGGCGATGGAACCACATGGCGTGGTCGAGGCTCGCCACCTGCAGGTCGCGGTCGAAGATGGAGCGCCCGTGCGGATGCAGCGAGGTGTCCAGAAGCGTCATGTCCGACAGATAGGCGAGGATCGCCGCCTGCAAGGCGCGATCGTCCGGCACGACGCCGCGCGCCCGCACCCAGACATGCTGCGCCGGCTCCAGCTTCTCGCGCGAGAAATAATGCGTGAGCGAGACGGGGCGGATTTCGATCGGCCGCTCGCGCTCCCAGTATTTGCGCACCGAGGCGGGGGCGAGATGCAGGTAGCGCTCCTTGACGTCGCGGTCGCTCATCAGCTCCTCCGGCCGCGGCAGGCCCTGCGGCATGGCGATCTGGTGCTCGAGCCCGCCTTCGTCGACCTGGAACGAGGCGGAGAGCGAGAAGATCGCCTGCCCGCGCTGGCGCGCCAGCACGCGGCGGGTGCTGAAGCTGGAGCCGTCGCGGATGCGGTCGACCTGGTAGATGATGGGGATCGCCGGATCGCCCGGCCGCACGAAATAGGCGTGCAGCGAATGGACGTGGCGCGCCGGGTCGACGGTGCGCTGCGCGGCGATCAGCCCCTGCCCGATCACCTGCCCGCCGAAAACGCGCTGCCAGCCCACCTGCGGGCTCTGGCCGCGGAACAAGTCGAGGTCGAGCGTCTCGAGGTCGAGCGTGGCCAGCAATTCGCGCATCGCCGCCGTCTGCTCGCCGGCGGCGAAAGCGGAGTTTTCATTATCGGACATGGACAGCCTGCCTCCCGCGACGCATATAGAGATGAAGCGATTAAGACCCTCGCCCGCCAAAAGTCCAGACCGAAAGGATGACGCCATGACCGCCCAGGAGCAACACGAAGCGCCGCGCGCCGACGACGTGGTGGTCGCGGGCGGCGGCTATGTCGGCCTCGTCACGGCGGTGGCGATCAAGTCGGCCGCGCCGCATTTGTCGGTCACGGTGGTCGACGGCGCGCCCGCCGGCGCGTGGAAAAAGGACCCGCGCGCCTCCTCCATCGCCGCCGCCGCCGCCCGCATGCTCGACCGGCTCGGCTGCTGGGCGGAGATATTGCCCGAGGCGCAGCCGATCACCGAGATGGTCGTCACCGATTCGCGGACCTCCGATCCGGTGCGGCCGGTCTTCCTCACCTTCGGCGGCGACGTCGAGCCGGGCGAGCCCTTCGCCCATATGGTCGAGAACCGCGTCCTCAACGCCGCCCTGCACGGCAAGGCCCGCGAGCTGGGCGTGACGGTGCGCGAGAGCGTCAGCGTCGACGCCTTCGCCACCCTGCCCGAATCGATCGACCTCACGCTCGGCGACGGAACGAGGCTCGGCGCGCGGCTCCTGATCGCCGCCGACGGCGCGCGCTCGCGCCTGCGCGACATGGCCGGGATCAAGACCGTGAACTGGGATTACGGCCAGTCCGGCATCGTCTGCAACGTCGCCCATGAGCGCCCCCATGGCGGCCGCGCCGACGAGCATTTTCTGCCGGCCGGCCCCTTCGCCATCTTGCCCCTGAAGGGAAACCGCTCCTCGCTGGTCTGGACCGAGCGCACCGCCGACGCCGACCGGCTGGTCGCCGGCGACGATTTCGTCTTCGAGGCCGAGCTGGAGCAGCGCTTCGGCCACCGCCTCGGCGCGCTGAAGGTCGAGGGCCCGCGCCGCGCCTTCCCGCTCGGGCTGACGCTGGCGCGCGATTTCGTCAAGCCGCGCTTCGCGCTGGTCGGCGACGCCGCCCACCGCATCCATCCCATCGCCGGACAGGGGCTCAACCTCGGCTTCCGCGACGCGGCGGCCATCGCCGAGGTGGTGGTGGAGACCGACCGGCTCGGCCTCGACATCGGCTCCTTCGCCGCGCTGGAGCGCTACCAGGCCTGGCGGCGCTTCGACACGGTGCAGATGGGCGTCACCACCGACGTGCTGACCAAACTGTTCTCCAACGACAACCCGGCCGTGCGCTCGATCCGCGACATCGGGCTCGGCCTGGTCGACCGCCTGCCGCAGCTCAAATCCTTCTTCATCCGCCAGGCGGCGGGCCTGTCGGGCGACACGCCGCGCCTTTTGAAGGGTCAGGCCATCTAGACGCTGGAAGCCGCGCGCCCGCGCCCTATATCCAGGGAGCATCCAACCGATGGAGGTTCTCATGGACAGGAAAGCGACGGCGGTCTGGCGCGGTACGCTCAAGGAAGGCAAGGGCGCGCTGACCACGCAAAGCGGGGCGCTCAAGGATCTGCCCTATGATTTCAAGGCCCGCTTCGTCGACGAAAGCGGACAGGCGGGGACCAACCCGGAGGAGCTCCTGGGCGCGGCCCATGCCGGCTGCTTCGCCATGCAGCTTTCGGCCATGCTGACCGAGCACGGCGCGCCGCCGGAGAAGCTGGAGGCCACGGCCGCGGTCACCGTCGGCCCGGCGGCGGGCGGCGGCTTCGAGATCACCCGCAGCGCGCTGACCCTCACCGCCAGCGTCCCCGGCCTCTCGGCCGAGGATTTCGAGACGCTGGCGCAGAAGGCCAAGCAGTCCTGCCCGCTGTCCAAGGCGCTCGGCGCGATCGAGATCACCCTCGACGCCAGGCTGGTCTGAAACGGCGGGCGAAAAATCGCTCCCTCTCCCTGGGGGCCGCGCGGCCGGCCGCAACCGGCTAGCCTGCGGCCCTCTTCGTTTTAAAGAGGGAGATTTGCGATGCCCGGATTTTTCGCCCATGCGCTCCTGTCGCTGGCCCTGCTGGCCTCGGCGCGGGAAAGGCTCGACGGGGAGCGGCTTCTCCTCGGCCCGGCCGCCTTCACCGCGCCCGGCTACAAGCCCGGCGCGATCCGCCACATCGTCCTGTTCCGCTTCCGGGACGGGGTGACGCCGGCCCGGGTCGCCGAGGTGAAGCGGCGCTTCCTCGCCCTGCGGCGTGAGGCGCGGCGCAACGGCCGGCCTTATATAGTGCAGATCGACGCCGGCGCGCAGATAAGCGGCGAAGGCGCCGACCACGGCTACCGGCTGGGCTTCGTCGTCTCTTTCGGCTCGGAAGGCGACCGCAATTATTATGTCGGGACGCCGGTCGTGACCGACCCCGCCTTCTGCGATCCCGCCCATCAGCGCTTCAAGGATTTCGTCGCGCCGCTCCTGGCCGGGACCGACGGCGCGCTGGTCTTCGACTTCCGGGCGGAGTAAAGCCGCGCCTTTCTTTTCCGGCGACGGAGCGCTTTCCCGCGACGCCGGCCCACGCGACTGCGCGCTCGATTTTTGCGGGCGAAAAAAGCCGCGCGCATCATCTTCCCGACACAGACTGGACTTATCAAGCGGCGGCGCTATTCTACCCGCAACTTCACGTGGCGCCGGGCGCGCCCGCAAGCCTTGGCGGGCCGGGACCGGCCCCAGGGCTGCCCTCTTCCGACAACCCCACGCCACCGGCGGCGGCGGACAGGTTTCCTTTGCCGCAAAATGGCCTAAATATCTTACGTTTACGTAAATGAAAAACTTTCTAACCGATTGAAAACATTAGACACAAAATAATGAGTTGAGTTTTCCCCCAAACCGTCCTATCGAAACCTCGCGACGCACGAGCGTTTCCGGGCGGGTCTCCGGTTGGCTTGAAGCGTTTCTGGATCAAATCTGAGGAAAGAAACATCATGGCACGCAACAAGATCGCCCTCATCGGCTCCGGCATGATCGGCGGCACGCTCGCCCATCTGGCGGGCCTGAAGGAACTCGGCGACGTCGTCCTCTTCGACATCGCGGAAGGCGTCCCGCAGGGCAAGGGTCTGGACATCGCCGAATCCTCCCCGGTCGACGGTTTCGACGCCAAGTTCTCCGGCGCCAACGACTACGCCGCCATCGAGGGCGCGGACGTCGTCATCGTCACCGCCGGCGTGCCGCGCAAGCCGGGCATGAGCCGCGACGATCTTCTCGGCATCAACCTCAAGGTCATGGAGCAGGTCGGCGCGGGCATCGCCAAATACGCCCCCGAAGCCTTCGTGATCTGCATCACCAACCCGCTCGACGCCATGGTCTGGGCGCTGCAGAAATTCTCGGGCCTGCCGGCCCACAAGGTCGTCGGCATGGCCGGCGTGCTCGACAGCGCCCGCTTCCGTTATTTCCTCGCGGAAGAATTCGGCGTCTCGGTCGAGGACGTCACCGCCTTCGTGCTCGGCGGCCATGGCGACTCGATGGTGCCGCTCGCCCGCTACTCGACCGTCGCCGGCATTCCGCTGCCCGACCTGGTCAAGATGGGCTGGACCAGCCAGGACAAGCTCGACAAGATCGTCCAGCGCACCCGCGACGGCGGCGCCGAGATCGTCGGCCTGCTCAAGACCGGCTCGGCTTTCTACGCCCCGGCCTCGGCCGCCATCGCCATGGCCGAATCCTACCTCAAGGACAAGAAGCGCGTGCTTCCGGTCGCCGCCCAGCTTTCGGGCCAGTACGGCGTCAAGGACATGTATGTCGGCGTCCCGGTGGTGATCGGCGCCGACGGCGTCGAGCGCGTCATCGAGATCGACCTCGACAAGGACGAGAAGGCGCAGTTCGAGAAGTCGGTCGGCGCCGTCGCCGGCCTCTGCGAAGCCTGCATCGCCATCGCGCCGTCTTTGAAATAAGCTTGCTGAAATCCGGGTCCGGGCGGCCGTCTCGCGACGGCCGCCTTTCCCGCCTCTGAAACGATCCGGTTCCGATCGCAAAGGACATCCAGATGAACATTCACGAATATCAGGCCAAGCGGCTGCTGCATTCCTACGGCGCGCCGATCGCCAGCGGCGTGGCGGTCTATTCCGTCGAGCAGGCCGAGGAATGGGCCAAGACGCTGCCCGGGCCGCTCTATGTGGTCAAGAGCCAGATCCACGCCGGCGGCCGCGGCAAGGGCAAGTTCAAGGAGCTCGGCCCCGACGCCAAGGGCGGCGTGCGTCTCGCCAAATCCGTCGAGGACGTGGTGGCCAATGCGAAGGAAATGCTCGGGCATACGCTCGTCACCAAGCAGACCGGCCCGGCCGGCAAGCAGGTCAACCGCCTCTATATCGAGGACGGCGCCGACATCGAGCGCGAGCTTTACCTCTCGATCCTCATCGACCGCTCCGTCGGCCGTCCGGCCTTCGTGGTGTCGACCGAGGGCGGCATGGACATCGAGGCCGTCGCCGAGGAGACGCCCGAGAAGATCGTGACGCTCGCCATCGATCCGGCCAAGGGCGTGACCGACGAGGACGCCGACAAGCTGGCCGACGCGCTGAAGCTCGAGGGCGAGGCGCGCGAGGACGGCAAGAAGCTGTTCCCGATCCTCTACAAGGCCTTCACCGAGAAGGACATGAGCCTTCTGGAGATCAACCCGCTGATCGTGATGACCAACGGCCGCGTGCGCGTGCTCGACGCCAAGGTGTCGTTCGACAACAACGCCCTGTTCCGCCATCCCGACATCGTCGAGCTGCGCGACCTGTCCGAGGAAGACCCGAAGGAGATCGAGGCGTCGAAATACGACCTCGCCTATGTGGCGCTCGACGGCAATATCGGCTGCATGGTCAACGGCGCCGGCCTCGCCATGGCGACCATGGACATCATCAAGCTCTACGGCGCCGAGCCCGCCAACTTCCTCGACGTCGGCGGCGGCGCCTCCAAGGAGAAGGTCACGGCGGCGTTCAAGATCATCACCGCCGACCCGGCCGTGGAAGGCATCCTGGTCAACATCTTCGGCGGCATCATGAAATGCGACGTGATCGCCGAGGGCGTCATCGCGGCGGTCAAGGAAGTGGGCCTCAAGGTTCCGCTGGTCGTCCGTCTCGAAGGCACCAATGTGGAACTGGGCAAGAAGATCATCAACGAGAGCGGCCTGAACGTCATTTCGGCCGACGATCTCGACGACGCGGCGCAGAAGATCGTCGCCGCAGTGAAGGGAAATTGAGGCATGTCCATTCTCGTCAACAAGGACACCAAGGTTCTCGTGCAGGGCCTGACCGGCAAGACCGGCACCTTCCACACCGAGCAGGCGCTGGCCTATTACGGCACCCAGATGGTGGGCGGCGTGCATCCGAAGAAGGGCGGAGAGACCTGGACCGGCTCCAAGGGCGAAACGCTGCCGATCTTCGCCTCGGTCGCCGAGGGCAAGGAGCGCACCGGCGCAGACGCCTCGGTGATCTACGTGCCGCCGGCGGGCGCCGCCGACGCCATCATCGAGGCCATCGAGGCCGAGATCCCCTTCATCGTCTGCATCACCGAGGGCATCCCGGTCCTGGACATGGTCCGCGTCAAGGAGCGCCTGGAGCGCTCGAAGTCGCGCCTGCTCGGCCCCAACTGCCCCGGCATCCTGACCCCTGAGGAATGCAAGATCGGCATCATGCCGGGCAACATCTTCAAGAAGGGCTCGGTGGGCGTCGTCTCGCGCTCCGGCACGCTGACCTACGAGGCGGTGTTCCAGACCTCGAACGAGGGCCTCGGCCAGACCACGGCCGTCGGCATCGGCGGCGACCCGGTCAAGGGCACGGAATTCATCGACGTGCTGGAGATGTTCCTCGCCGACGACGAGACCAAGTCGATCGTCATGATCGGCGAGATCGGCGGCTCGGCGGAAGAGGACGCCGCGCAGTTCCTCAAGGACGAGGCCAAGCGCGGCCGTTCCAAGCCGATGGTCGGCTTCATCGCCGGGCGCACCGCGCCGGCCGGACGCACCATGGGCCATGCGGGCGCCGTGATCTCCGGCGGCAAGGGCGGCGCGGAAGACAAGATCGCGGCCATGGAATCGGCCGGTATCCGGGTGTCGCCGTCGCCGGCGCAGCTCGGCAAGACGCTGGTCGAAGTCCTCAAGGGCTGAGGCCGCGCATCGCTCGAACGGCCCCGGCGGCGGCGCAGGCCGCCGCCGGGTTTTGCGCAAGTTTCGCCGCCGCAAGCGGCGGGCGCGAATTGAACCCGAACAGGAGACGGAGCGTTCGGCTCCGGTAAAGGTCATGGCAAGGCAGGAACAAGCGAACGACGTTTTCGCCCTCACCTCGTTCCTCTACGGCGGCAACGCCGACTATATCGAGGAACTTTACGCCCGTTACGAAGACGATCCCGATTCGGTGGATCCGCAGTGGCGCGACTTCTTCGCCCAGCTCAAGGACAGCCCCGAGGACGTGCGGAAGAACGCGCAAGGACCGAGCTGGACCCGCAAGAACTGGCCCATCGCCGCCAATGGCGAGCTGGTCTCGGCGCTCGACGGCAACTGGTCCGAGGTCGAGAAGCACATCTCCGACAAGCTGAAGGGCAAGGCCGCCAAGGGCGAATTGAAGGGCGCGGCCGGCGCGCCGCTGACCGCCGAGGAGCTGACCAACGCCGCCCGCGACAGCGTGCGCGCCATCATGATGATCCGCGCCTACCGCATGCGCGGCCACCTGCACGCCAATCTCGACCCGCTCGGCCTGGCCGAGAAGCCGAACGACTACGCCGAGCTGGAGCCGGCGACCTACGGCTTCACCCCCGCCGACTACGACCGCAAGATCTTCATCGACAACGTGCTCGGCCTCGAATACGCCACCGTGCCGCAGATGATCGACATCCTCGAGCGCACCTATTGCGGCACGATCGGCGTCGAGTTCATGCACATCTCCGATCCGGCCGAGAAGGCCTGGATCCAGGAGCGCATCGAGGGCCCGGACAAGGGCGTCGCCTTCACCGCCGAGGGCAAGAAGGCGATCCTGTCCAAGCTGATCGAGGCGGAAGGCTTCGAGCAGTTCATCGACGTCAAGTACAAGGGCACCAAGCGCTTCGGCCTCGACGGCGGCGAATCGCTGATCCCGGCGCTGGAGCAGATCGTCAAGCGCGGCGGCGCGATGGGCGTCAAGGAGATCATTTTCGGCATGGCCCATCGCGGCCGCCTCAACGTGCTCTCCCAGGTCATGGGCAAGCCGCACCGCGCCATCTTCCACGAGTTCAAGGGCGGCTCCTACACGCCCGACGACGTGGAGGGCTCGGGCGACGTCAAGTACCATCTCGGCGCCTCTTCGGACCGCGAGTTCGACGGCAACAAGGTGCACCTGTCGCTGACCGCCAACCCCTCGCATCTGGAGATCGTCAACCCGGTCGTCATGGGCAAGGCGCGCGCCAAGCAGGACCTTTTGGTCGGCCGCACCCGCGACGACATGGTGCCGCTGACCGAGCGCGCCAAGGTGCTGCCGCTGCTCCTGCACGGCGACGCCGCCTTCGCCGGCCAGGGCGTGGTGGCCGAGTGCTTCGGCCTCTCCGGCCTCAAGGGCCATCGCGTCGCCGGCACGCTGCATTTCATCATCAACAACCAGATCGGCTTCACCACCAATCCGGCCTTCTCGCGCTCCTCGCCCTATCCGTCGGACGTGGCCAAGATGGTCGAGGCCCCGGTGTTCCACGTCAACGGCGACGACCCGGAGGCCGTGGTCTACGTGGCCAAGGTGGCGACGGAATTCCGCATGACCTTCCACAAGCCGGTGGTCATCGACATGTTCTGCTACCGCCGCTTCGGCCATAATGAGGGCGACGAGCCGTCCTTCACCCAGCCGCTGATGTACAAGGCGATCCGCGCCCACAAGACCACGGTGCAGCTCTATGGCGAGAAGCTGGTCGCCGAAGGCCTGCTGACGCCGGCCGACGTCGACAGGATGAAGGCCGACTGGCGCGACCGGCTGGAGACCGAGTTCGAGGCCGGCCAGCACTACAAGCCCAACAAGGCCGACTGGCTCGACGGCGCCTGGGCGGGCCTGCGCACCGCCGACAACGCCGACGAGCAGCGCCGCGGCAAGACCGCCGTGCCGGTCAAGACGCTGAAGGAGATCGGCAAGAAGCTGACCGAGGTGCCGAAGGATTTCCAGGTCCACCGCACCATCCAGCGCTTCCTCGACAACCGCGCCAAGATGATGGAGACCGGCGAGGGCATCGACTGGGCCACCGCCGAATCGCTCGCCTTCGGCTCGCTGGTGCTGGAAGGCCATCCGATCCGCCTGTCGGGCCAGGACGTGGAGCGCGGCACCTTCTCGCAGCGCCACACGGTGCTCTACGACCAGGAGACCCAGAACCGCTACACCCCGCTCAACAACCTGCAGAAGGGCCAGGCGATCTACGAGGCCATCAACTCGATGCTCTCGGAGGAGGCGGTGCTCGGCTACGAATACGGCTATTCGCTGTCCGATCCGCGCGCGCTGGTGCTGTGGGAGGCGCAGTTCGGCGACTTCGCCAACGGCGCGCAGGTGGTGTTCGACCAGTTCATCTCCTCGGGCGAGCGCAAGTGGCTGCGCATGTCGGGCCTGGTCTGCCTGCTGCCGCACGGCTATGAGGGCCAGGGGCCGGAGCACTCCTCCGCCCGCCTGGAGCGCTATCTCCAGCTCTGCGCCGAGGACAACATGCAGGTCGCCAACTGCACCACGCCGGCCAACTACTTCCACATCCTGCGCCGGCAGATGAAGCGCGACTTCCGCAAGCCGCTGATCATGATGACGCCGAAGTCGCTGCTGCGCCACAAGCGGGCGATCTCGACGCTGGCGGACCTTTCGGGCGAGACCTCGTTCCATCGCCTGCTCTGGGACGACGCGCAGGCGCTCAAGGACCAGCCGATCAAGCTGCAGAAGGATTCGAAGATCCGCCGCGTCGTGCTGTGCTCGGGCAAGGTCTATTACGACCTCTACGAGGAGCGCGAGAAGCGCGGCGTCGACGACGTCTACCTGCTGCGCGTCGAGCAGCTCTATCCGTTCCCGGCCAAGGCGCTCATCAACGAGCTGTCGCGCTTCCGCCAGGCCGAGATGGTCTGGTGCCAGGAGGAGCCGAAGAACATGGGCGCGTGGTCGTTCATCGATCCCTATCTGGAATGGGTGCTGGCCCATATCGACGCCAAGCATCAGCGCGTGCGCTACGCCGGCCGTCCGGCCTCGGCGTCCCCGGCGACGGGCCTGATGTCGAAGCATCTGGCGCAGCTCGAGGCCTTCCTCGAGGACGCGCTCGGCGCCTGACCCTGAACGAACCGAACCCTATCGATTGAAGATCAACGGAAGAAACACCATGGCTACCGAAATTCGCGTTCCCACGCTTGGGGAGTCCGTCGCCGAGGCGACCATCGGCAAGTGGTTCAAGAAGGTGGGCGACGCCATCGCCGCCGACGAACCGCTGGTGGAGCTCGAAACCGACAAGGTGACAGTGGAAGTGCCGGCCCCGGCCGCGGGCGTGCTGGCCGAGATCACCGCCAAGGAAGGCGAGACCGTCGGCGTCGGCGCGCTGCTCGGCCAGATTTCCGGCGCGGGCGCTGGCGCAGCTCCCGCTCCCAAGAAGGAAGAAGCCCCGGCCGCGGCGCCCGCCGCCGCTCCGGCTCCGGCCGCCCCCGCAGCCTCCGGCCCGGCCATGTCGCCGGCCCCGGCGGCGGCCAAGCTGATGGCCGAGACCGGCGTCTCGGTCGCGGAAGGCTCCGGCAAGCGCGGCCAGGTCTTGAAGGGCGACGTCCTCGACGCCATCGCCAAGGGCGCTCCTGCCCCCGCGGCCCCGGCCGCTCCCGCCGCCGCCCGCCCGGCCTCCTCGGCCGACGACGCGTCGCGCGAGGAGCGCGTGAAGATGACGCGCCTGCGCCAGACCATCGCGCGCCGCCTCAAGGACGCGCAGAACACGGCCGCCATGCTCACCACCTTCAACGAGGTGGACATGTCGGCGGTGATGGAGCTGCGCAACCGCTACAAGGACGTGTTCGAGAAGAAGCACGGCGTCAAGCTCGGTTTCATGGGCTTCTTCACCAAGGCGGTGACGCATGCGCTGAAGGAGATCCCGGCGGTCAACGCCGAGATCGACGGAACCGACCTCATCTACAAGAACTTCTGCCATGTCGGCATGGCGGTGGGCACCGACAAGGGCCTCGTCGTGCCGGTGGTGCGCGACGCCGACCAGCTTTCCATCGCCGGCGTCGAGAAGGAGCTGGGCCGCCTCGCCAAGGCGGCGCGCGACGGCTCGCTGTCGGTGGCCGACATGCAGGGCGGCACCTTCACCATCACCAATGGCGGCGTCTACGGCTCGCTGATGTCGACGCCGATCCTCAACGCGCCGCAGTCGGGCATCCTCGGCATGCACAAGATCCAGGAGCGTCCGGTGGTGGTCGGCGGCCAGATCGTCATCCGTCCGATGATGTATCTGGCGCTTTCCTACGATCACCGGATCGTCGACGGCAAGGAGGCGGTAACCTTCCTCGTCCGCGTCAAGGAAAGCCTGGAAGACCCCGAACGCCTGGTCCTGGACCTCTAAGAAGATGGCGCCGGGCGTCCTTTCCGCTTCGCCGTTCCCGCCGCTCGTCGGCTGGAGCGTGGTCCTGCTGGTGGTCCATATCCTCCTGCAGGCCATGACGGCGACGCGGGAGCTCGGCTCGCAATGGAACGCCGGTCCGCGCGACGACGGCCGCAAGCCCCACGGGGTCCTGGCCGGGCGCGCGGAGCGGGCCTCCGCCAATTTCCGCGAGACTTTTCCGGCCTTCGCGGCGCTGGCCCTGGCGCTGGCCATGACGGGCGATCCGTCCGGCTGGGGCCTGTTGGGCGCGCGGCTCTGGTTCGGCTTCCGCCTCGTCTATATCCCGCTCTATCTCGGCGGCGTCCCCTATATCCGCTCGCTCGCCTGGGTGGGCTCGATGGCGGGGCTGGCGCTGATGTTCTTCTCCCTGATCGCCTGAATTGCCCGCTTGAATTGCTCGCCTGAACTGGCCGCCCGCAAGGAGACGCCATGCATCCCTATCTGATCGAACTGGCCTCGCTGATGGCGATCTTCGTCTTCGCCATCGTGTCGCCCGGCGCGGACCTCGCCATGGTCATCCGCCAGTCGCTGACCCATGGCCGGCGCGAGGCGATCATCACCAGCTTCGGCATCGGCGCGGCGCTGATGATGCACGTCTCCTACACGGTGCTGGGCCTCGGCCTCATCATCTCGAAGTCGATCTACCTCTTCAACATGGTCAAGTGGTGCGGCGTCGCCTATCTCGTCTATATCGGCTGCAAGGCGCTGCGCGCCGGCGCCGCGACGATCGACGTCGGCGCCGCGCCCGAGGGCCCGCGCAGGCCGCAGAGCGTCTTCAAGGCCTTCAGCCTCGGCTTCGCCGCCAACGCCCTCAACCCCAAGGCGGTGTTCTTCTTCCTGTCGATCTTCTCAACCGTGGTCAGCCCCCACACGCCGGGCGCGGTCAAGCTCGGCTACGGGCTGGTGATGGCGACGGCGCTGATCTCCTGGTTCGTCGGCGTCAGCCTCTTCATGACGACGCCGAAAATGCGCGCCGCCTTCTCCCGCGCCTCCAAATGGATCGACCGCACCAGCGGCGTGGTGTTCATCGCGCTCGGATTGAAGCTTGCGACCGAGAAGGCGATGTAGGCATTATCGGCGTGCCGGTCCCGCCGGGATTCGCCGTTCACAGGAGAACCGACAGATGCAAGTTTTGACAAAGACGTCCCGGATCGCGCTCGTCGCCGCCGTTTCCGCCGCGGTCCTCGCGGTTCCCGCCGCCAACGCCGCCTGCACGCAGAACCGCGCCATCTACAGCGACCGCGACGACGCTTATACGCTGACCTTCCAGCCGGCCGAATCGAGCCAGCTCAAGATGACGCCCGCCCCGTCCAACGTCTTCACCATCCAGGCCAAGGACAAGCCCGACTTCAAACTGTCCGGCGTGGTGATCTGGCCGGAGGAAGGCGTGGCGCGGCCCTATGCGCTCATCACCTATAATTGCAAGGGCGACGGCTCCGATCCCGAGCAGCTCGACGATTGCAGCATCTGGCAGAGCGTGGTCTACGGCCTCAAGGAAGGCGCGGACGCCGATCCGCTGCCCAAGGCCGACGAGCCGGCGGCGCAGGCCGTGCTGTTCCCCGACCTGGTGACGGCCATCGACGGCTACGACTTCGGCGCGGCCAAGCCGGAAAAGCCGCTGCAATGGGAAGTCTTCCGCTTCCAGGGCTGCGCGACCGAATGAGCGAGCGGCGCGCGCTTCTCGTCACCGGCGGCGGCCGGGGCATCGGGGCGGCCGTCGCGCTGGGCGCGGCGCGCGCCGGCTGGCGCGTGGCGATCAACTACGCCGTCAACGAGGACGCCGCCCGCGGCCTCGCCGACACGATCGCCGGCGAAGGCGGCGAGGCGATCGTCCTGCGCGGCGACGTCGGCCGCGAAAGCGACGTGCTCGCCATGTTCGCCGCGGTGGACGCGGCCTTCGGCCGGCTCGACGCGCTGGTCAACAACGCCGGCGTCGTCGACGCCAAGGCGCGGGTGGACGAGATGAGCGCCGAGCGGCTGGAGCGCATGATGCGCGTCAACGTCGTCGGCTCCTTCCTCTGCGCGCGCGAGGCGGTCCGGCGCATGTCGACCCGCCATGGCGGGCGCGGCGGCGCGATCGTCAACCTCTCCTCGGCGGCGGCGCGTCTCGGCGCGCCCGGCGACTATGTCGACTACGCCGCCAGCAAGGGCGCGATCGACACGTTCACGCTCGGCCTCGCGCGCGAGTTGGCGGACGAGAAGATCCGCGTCAACGCGGTCGCGCCGGGGATCATCGACACCGAAATCCATGCGTCGGGCGGCCAGGGCGACCGCGTGGCGCGCATGCGTGAATCCTTGCCGATGAAGCGCGAGGGCAAGCCGGAGGAAGTGGCGAACGCCGTCCTGTGGCTCTTATCCGACGAAGCGTCCTATGTGACGGGCGCGATCTTGAATGTAAGCGGCGGCCGCTGACCGCCAGAGAAGGATTTGACGATGGCCTATGATGTTGTTGTGATTGGTTCTGGCCCCGGCGGCTATGTGGCCGCGATCAAGGCGGCGCAGCTCGGCCTGTCGGTGGCCGTGGTGGAGAAGCGCAAGACGTTCGGCGGCACCTGCCTCAATGTCGGCTGCATCCCGTCCAAGGCGCTGCTGCACGCCTCGGAAGTCTTCGCCGAGGCCGGCCATTCCTACGACGCGCTCGGCGTCGAGGTGACGCCGAAGCTGAACCTGCCGAAAATGCTGGCCCACAAGGACGCGACCGTGAAGGCCAACGTCACCGGCGTCGAGTTCCTGTTCAAGAAGAACAAGATCACGCCTTACATCGGCGCGGGCAAAATCGTCGGCAAGGGCAAGGTGTCGGTGACCGCCGAGGACGGCAAGGTCGAGGAGATCGAGGCGAAGAACATCGTCATCGCCACCGGCTCGGACGTGGCCGGCATTCCCGGCGTCGACGTCGCCATCGACGAGAAGGTGATCGTCTCCTCCACCGGCGCGCTGGCCTTCGAGAAGGTCCCGGCCAGCCTGGTCGTGGTCGGCGGCGGCGTCATCGGCATGGAGCTGGGCTCGGTCTGGGCGCGGCTCGGGGCCAAGGTCACGGTGGTCGAATATCTCGACAAGCTTCTCGGCCAGATGGACGGCGAAGTGTCGAAGCAGTTCCAGCGCCTGATGGAGAAGCAGGGCATCGCGGTCAAGCTCGGCGCCAAGGTGACGGGCGTCGAGAAGTCGGCCAATGGCGCGAAAGTGACCTTCGAGCCCGTCAAGGGCGCAACCGGGGGCGGTGCGGCGGAGACGCTGGAGGCCGAGGCGGTGCTGATCGCCACCGGCCGCCGGCCCTATACGGACGGGCTCGGCCTTCAGGAAGCCGGCGTGGCGGTGGACGAGCGCGGCCGCGTCGCCATCGACGATCACTGGCGCACCAATGTCGAGGGAATCTACGCCATCGGCGACGTGGTCAAGGGCCCGATGCTGGCGCATAAGGCCGAGGACGAGGGCATCGCGGTGGCCGAGATCATCGCCGGCCAGGCCGGCCATGTGAATTTCGACGTCATCCCCGGCGTGGTCTACACCCAGCCGGAAGTGGCCTCGGTCGGCAAGACCGAGGAGGAGCTGAAGGCCGCCGGCGTCGAATACAAGGTCGGCAAGTTCCCCTTCACCGCCAACGGCCGCGCCCGCGCCATGCTGCACACGGACGGCTTCGTGAAAATCCTCGCCGACAAGGCGACCGACCGCGTGCTGGGCGCGCATATCCTCGGCTACAACGCCGGCGAGATGATCCACGAGCTGGCCGTGCTGATGGAGTTCGGCGGCTCGTCGGAAGACCTCGCCCGCACCTGCCACGCCCATCCGACCATGTCGGAAGCCGTGCGCGAATCGGCGCTCGCCGTCTTCGCCAAGCCGATCCACATGTGATCGCGCCGGAAATTTTTGGATAGAAAAGGCCCGCTCGCGCGGGCCTTTTCATTGGCGTCGGTCAGCCCATCCGGGGACGGCCCGCTACTGCGCCGTCAGCCGAAAACCCTTTTCGCGCAGAAGCTCCACAAGTCCCTCCTTGCCGGGCAGGTGCAGCGCGCCGACGGCGATGAAGGCCCCGCCCTTGTCGAGGATGGGAACGGCGCGGCCGGCCATGACGCGGTTGCGGTCGGTCACGACATAGCGCTGGAACAGGTCGTATTCGGCGTCGGTCAGCCCGTCCGGCGAAAGCTTGCGCAGGGCCGGGTCGGCCATGCCGATGTCGCCGCGCAGATAGAGCGAGACCAGCGTCTCCATCATGTCCTCGATCTGGCCGCCATGGTCGAGCACCGCCACCAGGCTGCGCATATGGATGTCGAGCGGCACGCGGGCGATGGCCTCGAACTGCTCGGCGGCGGTCTCCAGCCCCTCCACGTCGCGGCCGGCGGCCATGGCGTTGACCGCCAGCGCCTCGTCCAAAAATTTCTCGCCGTGGCTCTTGCGCTCGCGCTCGCATTTGGGCAGCGCCAGCAGCGAGTTGAGCACCCACGGCTTCATGCGCCCCACCGCGCCGAGATAAAGCCCCTGCGCGTCGAGCGCGCGGCTCAATTCCGGCAGCCGGTCCTGCGGCAGGTGCTTCGCCAGCCCGTCGCCCTGCGGAAACAGCAGCAGCTCCGGCTGCTCCAGCTTGATGCGCAGCAGCGCCTTGGGGTCGAGCACCTCTGTGGTCTCGATCACCACCGTCTTCGCCGCGTGATAGGCGGCGTCGGCCTTGTCGGGCAGATGCAGCACGCGCGGATCGCTGAAATGGATGGTGCCGAGCAGCCAGGACGGCGCGACGCCGTCCTTCTCGATCTTCCAGAACACGGTATGGCCGTTGGGGATGGCCTCGGCGGCGGCGCGGATCTGCGCCCACGCCGCCGGGTCGGTCCTGGGCAAGTCCTTGAGCAGGTCGACGCCGTGGGTCGTGCAGGCCGGCTGTTCGGCCGGGGCGGCGATCGCGGGCGCGGTTGCGAGAAGGGCGGACAGGATCAGGGGGAGCAGCTTTTTCATGTTACCCATATGGGGGCGGCCGGGCCGCGAGGGCAACCGGAAAAATCAGGCGCGCGGATGCGCCTTGTCGTAGACCTCCAGCAGGCGCTCGGCGTCGACGCCGGTATAGACCTGCGTGGTGGAGAGGCTGGCGTGGCCGAGCAGCTCCTGGATGGTGCGCAGGTCGCCGCCGCGCGCCAGAAGATGCGTGGCGAAGGAATGGCGCAGCGCGTGCGGCGTGGCGCTGTCGGGCAGGCCGAGGGCGGCGCGCAGCTTCTGCATCTCGCGCTGGATGATGGCGGCGTGAAGCTCCCCTCCCTTCGCGCCGCGGAACAGCGGCCCCTCCGGCGACAACGGGAACGGGCACAAGGCGCGATATTGCGCCACGGCGCGATGCACCGCCGGCAACAGCGGCGCGAGCCGCGACTTGCCGCCCTTGCCGGTGATGACCATCGAGCGCGCGGTGGCGTCGGAAAGCGCGTCGCCCGGCAGGCCCAGCGCCTCGGAAATGCGCAGGCCGCAGCCATAGAGCAGCGTGAGCACGGCGGCGTTGCGCGCCGCGATCCACGGCTCCTCCGCCATCTGGCCCTCCGCCGAGACGACGCGGCGGGCGTCGGCGGCGGCGAGCGGCTTGGGCAGCGATTTCGGCTGGCGGGGCGCGCGCATGGCGCTGGCCCCGGCCGCGTTGGCGAGGCCGCGCTTCTCCAGATGCCGCAGCAGCGAGCGCACGCCGGCGAGCCCCCGCCCCAGCGTGCGCGCCCCCGCGCCGCCGTTGCGGCGGCTGGCGAGGAAGGAGCGCAGGTCGGCCACGCGCAGATTGTCGACGTCCTTCAGCGAGGGCGGCTCGCCGAGATGGCCGGTCAGAAATTGCAGGAACTGGCGCGAATCGCGCTCATAGGCGTCGAGCGTGTTGTCCGACAGGCGGCGGGCGTCCTTGAGCGTCTTCAGCCATTCCTCGCGCGCCGCCGCCAGATCGGCCCGCGCCGGGATCAGAAATTCGCCTTGCTGCGCCATGCGCCTCGGTCCTCGCTGGGTGAAACGGGGCCAGTCTCGCAGGCGAGCGTTACCGTCCGGTTGCCGCGCGGGCGATTTTTGCTGGCGTTTTCGCCCGAATGGGGTAAGCGATAGGGCATGTCGAAAAATACGGGACCCACCATGCCGCGTCCAGAAAATCCGGTTCTTCTCGCCGTAATCGGCGCCGCCCACGGCACGCGCGGCGAGGTGCGCGTCAAGGCCTTCACCGGCGATCCGCTGGCCATCGCCGATTACGGCCTGCTCTACGACGCCGACGGGCGCGCCTACGAGGTGCTGGAGGCGCGGCCGGCCAAGACCGTGGTGGTGGCGCGCTTCAAGGGCGTCAACGACCGCGACGCCGCCGAGGCGCTGAACGGGATCGAGCTTTTCGTCGACCGCGCGCGATTGCCCGACGACCAGTTGGACGAGGACGAGTTCTTCCACACCGACCTGATCGGGCTCGAAGCCGTCGACGCCGACGGCGTTTCCTGGGGCCAGGTCAGCGCGCTGTTCGATTTCGGCGGCGGCGACCTGATCGAATTGAGCAAGAAGGGCAAGCGCCCGATGCTCATTCCCTTCACCGAGGCCGCCGTGCCGGAGATCGATTTCGACAAGGGGACGATCCTGGTCGATCCGCACGCCGCCGGCCTCATCTCGGACGACAGCGACGGCGAAGACGACGAGGCGGACGGCCGCCCGCAGCCCAAGAAGCCATGACCGAAAAGCCGATGTTCCACGCCTCGGTGCTGACGCTCTATCCGGAAATGTTTCCCGGGCCGCTCGGCGTTTCGCTGGCGGGCAAGGCGCTGGCCGAGGGCGCATGGGCGCTCGACACGGTGCAGATCCGCGATTTCGCCGAAGGGCGCCACCGCATGGTGGACGACACGCCGTCCGGCGGCGGCGCGGGCATGGTGATGAAGCCGGACGTGGTGGCGCGCGCGCTCGACGCGGCCGCCGACGGCCGGCCGATGCTGCTGATGAGCCCGCGCGGCGCGCCCTTGACGCAGAAGCGCGTGCGCGAGCTGGCCGAAGGCCCGGGCGCCATCGTCCTTTGCGGCCGTTTCGAAGGCGTCGACGAGCGCGTCATCGAGGCGCGCCAATTGGAGGAAATCTCCATCGGCGACTATATCCTCTCCGGCGGCGAGACGGCGGCCATCGTGCTGCTCGACGCCGTGGTGCGGCTCCTGCCCGGCGTGATGGGAAACCGCGAATCCGGCGAGACGGAGAGCTTCGAGACCGGCCTTTTGGAGCATCCGCATTACACCCGCCCGCAGGTCTGGGAAGGGCGCGCCATTCCCGACGTGCTGACCTCGGGCAATCACGGCGCGATCGACAAATGGCGGCTGGCCGAGGCCGAGCGCATCACGCGCGAGCGCCGGCCGGACCTGTGGGCCGCCTATGAGGAGGCGAAGCGCAAATGAACCTGATCCAGAGGCTCGAAAGCCTGTCGCTGGCGCTTCTGGCGCTCGGGGCCTATTGGGTGAGCGGCGCGCGCTGGTGGATTTTCGCCCTGCTGATCCTTGCGCCGGACCTGTCCTTCCTCGCCTACCGGCACGGGCCGCGCACCGGCGCCGTCGTCTACAACATGGCGCATAGCTGGATCGGCGTCGTGCTTCTGGCCGTTTTCGGCTGGGCCATGAACTGGCCGCTCTGCATCGCCATGGCGCTGATCTGGTCCGTGCATATCGGCGTCGACCGGGCGCTGGGCTTCGGCCTCAAATACGGCGCGGCGACGCCCGGCGCGCAAACGCCGGGCGCACAGGACTCCTAGGCGCGAGACCCCGCCGGCGTCGCGCTGACCGCCTCGCCCTTGCGCAGGACGAAATAGACGCCGCCGCCGATGATCACGCCGAAGAACCAGCCATAGGTTCCCCACCAGGATGGCAGGATGCTGGTGAAGGTCGGCAGGATGGAGGAGAACAGCGCCCCCACCGCCAGCGCGACGAAGGCCTTGACGTGCCAGCCGTTCTGGAAGCGGAATTCGCCGTTCTCGCGGTAGAGCGCCGGCACGTCGATCCGCCCGCGCCGGATCAGGTAGTAATCCACCATGATGATGCCGAAGATCGGTCCCATGGTCGAGCCGAGGAAATTGACGAAATGCGCCGCGCCCGTGTCCCACGGCGCGAAGGGATAGAGCACCAGCGCCACCAGCGCCGCAATCAGCCCGCCCCGCTTGAAGGAAAGTTTCTGCGGAAAAGTGTTGGAGAAGTCGAAGGCGGCGGAGACGAAATTCGCCACCACGTTGATGCCGAGCGTCGCCACCGTGAAGGTGAGCGCGGCCAAGAGCGCCAGGAACCAGCTGTCGAACTTGGCCGAGATCTGGTCGGGATAGAGCAGCACCTCGCCATAGACCTTGAAGGCGGCGGTGGTGGTGACGCCGGCCACCAGGCAGAAGGCCAGCAGATTGACCGGCAGGCCCCAGAGATTGCCGCGCCGCAGCGCGCTTTCATCCTTCGCGTAGCGCGAGAAGTCGCAGAAATTGAGATAGAGCGCCGCGAAATAGGTGATCCACGTCGCCGCCACCGCCGCCAGCGCCGGGAAGGAGCCCGGCTCGCCGGGCACGCCGGCGTCCTTGGTCTTTTCCAGGAGCACGTCGCGCGGGATCTCGCCGCCGAAGGAGAAGGAGCCGGATTTCACCAAAAGATAGATGGCGAGGATCAGCATCATGATCCAGACCACCGGCCCGGCCCAGTCCTGGAACCGGCGCACCGTCTCCATGCCGCGCTGGATGATGAGGAGCTGCACCGCCCAGACCAGCACGTAGCAGATCACCTCCAGCGTCGAATGGCCGAGCATGTGGCTGTTCTGGTGGAAGGCGAGCATGCTTTCGTTGCGGATCAAGAGCGCCACGATGGCCCCGGAGGCCGCCGCCGTCTGCGCGCCGTACCAGAAGCAGGCGACCACGCCGCGCACCAGCGCCGGGAAATTGGCCCCGAACGTGCCGAAGGAGGCGCGCGCCAGCACCGGGAACGGCACGCCGGTGCGCACGCCGGCGTTGCCGACCAGGCTCATCAGGAAGAAGATCACCAGCGAGCCGACGCCGATGGCCAGCACGAAATTGATGAAATTACCGCAGAGCAGGAACAGGCTCGCGGCCAGGTAATAGCCCCACAGGCTGTGGACGTCGGAGGTCCAGACGTTGAAGATGCTGAACGCGCCCCATTTGCGTTCCGCCGCGGGCGCGAGATCCTCGTTGTAGAGGGACGGCGACGGGCTGTCGTCGGTCATTGCATTCCCCTTTATTATTGTTGCCTAATAAACCGGCTGCGCCTTGCGACGCTTTTTTATTGGTCACAAGACTGTCACAGTCCCGCGGCCCGCGCCACGAAAATTTCCGATGGGGCGTGACAAAGCGCCGGCGATGCTGTATGTGCCTGCGGGTTCGGGATAACCCGAGGTCCATCAACCAATAGATGGCGTATCGCTCCTGCCCGGTTCGGGCATAGCCGCGCGGCCCTGGATGCTGAGCGGCGAGCGCAGGGCGCTCTGGCTGTTTGAGAAGAATTTTAGGAGAAAGACGATGACCGACATCATTCGTCAGCTTGAAGCCGAACAGGCCGCCAAGATCGAAGAGAAGCGCAAGCTTCCCGCCTTCCAGCCCGGCGACACCGTCCGCGTCCAGGTCCGCGTGACCGAAGGCACGCGCACCCGCGTGCAGGCCTATGAAGGCGTCTGCATCGCCCGTTCCGGCGCCGGCCTCAACGAGAATTTCACCGTCCGCAAGATTTCCTACGGCGAAGGCGTCGAGCGCGTTTTCCCGGTCTACTCGCCGATCGTCGAGGGCGTGGAAGTCGTGCGCCGCGGCAAGGTCCGCCGCGCCAAGCTCTACTACCTGCGCGGCCTTACCGGCAAGGCGGCCCGCATCGCGGAGAAGAAGGACAACCGCACCAAGGCCGAGCGCGAAGCCGACAAGCTCGCCGCCGCCAAGGCCGAGGCCGCCAAGGCCGCCGCTGAATAAGCGTCGCTCGCGACGTTTTGAAGAAGGCGGCCTCGGGGCCGCCTTTTTTGTTTGAAAAACGCGAGGCGAGGCATAATATAAGGCATAATCTTGACTGCCTTACGCAACATTATTGCTGCGACACCCTGTTGCGGTTGCGGTTTCTTGACGAAATCGGGCGACGGGTGCATATGACACGCAAATTCAGAACTGTTCAAAGGAACTCACCGCAATGAGCGCGCCGCGTACTCTTTATGACAAGATCTGGGACGACCATGTAGTGGACCGGCAGGAAGACGGCACCTGCCTCCTTTATATCGATCGCCATCTGGTGCATGAAGTGACGAGCCCGCAGGCTTTCGAGGGCCTGCGCATGGCCGGCCGCCCGGTGCGCCATCCCGAGAAGACGCTGGCCGTGGTCGACCACAACGTGCCGACCTCGCCCGACCGCGTCAACGGCATCAAGAACGAGGAAAGCCGCATCCAGGTCGAGGCGCTGGCGAAGAACGCCGCCGATTTCGGCGTCGAATATTATTCCGAGCGCGACAAGCGGCAGGGCATCGTCCACATCGTCGGCCCCGAGCAGGGCTTCACGCTGCCGGGCATGACCATCGTCTGCGGCGACAGCCACACCTCCACCCACGGCGCCTTCGGCGCGCTGGCGCACGGCATCGGCACGTCCGAGGTCGAGCATGTGCTCGCCACCCAGACGCTGATCCAGAAAAAAGCCAAAAACATGCTGGTGCGCGTCGACGGCGAGTTGCCGGAGGGCGTCACCGCCAAGGACATCACGCTCGCCATCATCGGCGAGATCGGCACCGCCGGCGGCACCGGCTATGTGATCGAATATGCCGGCGACGCCATCCGCGCCCTGTCGATGGAAGGCCGCATGACCGTCTGCAACATGTCGATCGAAGGCGGCGCCCGCGCCGGCCTGATCGCGCCGGACGAGACGACCTTCGCCTATATCGCCGACAAGCCGCGCGCGCCGAAGGGCGCGGAGCTGGAGCAGGCCATAGCCTATTGGAAGACGCTGCGCTCGGAGGAAGGCGCGCATTTCGACAAGGTCGTGCTGCTCGACGCCGCAAAGATTTCGCCCATCGTCTCCTGGGGCTCGTCGCCGGAAGACGTGGTCGCGGTCACCGGCGAAGTGCCGAACCCGGACGACATCGCCGACGAGAACAAGCGGGCCTCCAAGTGGCGCGCGCTCGACTATATGGGCCTGAAGCCGGGCACGAAGATCACCGACATCGCCATCGACCGCGTCTTCATCGGCTCCTGCACCAACGGCCGCATCGAGGACCTGCGCGCCGCCGCCAAGGTGGTCGAGGGCAAGAAGGTCGCGCCGACCGTCAACGCCATGATCGTTCCCGGCTCCGGCCTGGTGAAGGAGCAGGCGGAGGCCGAGGGCCTGGACAAAATCTTCATCGAGGCCGGCTTCGACTGGCGCGAGCCGGGCTGCTCCATGTGCCTCGCCATGAACGACGACCGCCTCAAGCCGGGCGAGCGCTGCGCCTCCACCTCGAACCGCAACTTCGAGGGCCGCCAGGGTTTCAAGGGCCGCACCCATCTGGTGTCGCCCGCCATGGCCGCCGCCGCCGCCATCGCCGGCCACTTCGTCGACGTGCGCGACTGGAACTAAGCGCCGTCGATCATCGACCGGAAAAGGCCGCCCAAGGGCGGCCTTTTTCATTAGAGCCGGAGCGTCGACGATGACGCTCGACCTCTTTCCGCAAGTGAAATTCGCAAACCAACATCCAATAACACCGCTCACACGGCCATGATGAATGACTATTGCGGTGTACAGCCTTCCGGCGGCGGTGGTGATCCCTTCATCCCGTGGAGCGACTACCGAGCCGATTTCGAGCGCGAAGCGAGCCGCGTCCTCGGCCGGTCGGTCAAGGGCGACGTGCATGTGCGGCGGCTGCCCTTTCCGTAACCCTCTCCGACGTGTGGGTAGCGTCTGACGCGGCACATCCGGCGATGGTGGTCGACCGTTTCCCGATGGATTTCGAGTTGACGCCCTTTCTGCACGGACACATTGCAAGATACGACAAGTGCGGCCGGATTTTCCTTTCAGCCGTCCGCCTCGAAACCACAATCGCCTTGCCGGGGAAATTGAAACTCGGCTTTCGTTCCGCTCAATCTGGGTTCTGAGGCGCGGACGTAATCGCGGGCGAAAGACGGCTAGTGGTGGATACGCTTTACGCCTCCGTCCATTCACTCATCGTCGTCATGAAGACCTTCTATGCGGGGCCTGCACGACGCGAATCGTAAGCGTCAGCATCTCTGGTCTGCCATCCGCCACCACGCCCGGATCAACACGCCTGTAAGCGCCAAACCGCACCGATCAACTTCGCTTCGGGCTGATCGGCGTCGACGAAAAGCCGCTCAAAGCCATTTCAACAAACCCCAAGCCAAACAGGTCCGGTCATGCGCCCCGTCCGCCTCCCACACCCGGTGAAAAATCGCCGCCCCTGTCGCTTTTCGGTGGAACACGCCGTTTCGCGCCACATATGAACTGCTTGTTCACGGTGTCGTGATATAGGCTCGGCGGCGTAACACGGAAAGGCCTCCATGGGCGGTGCGGATTTCATACTTCTGATCAACATGACCGTCTCCGGTCTGTTCGCCCTCACCTTCCTGGGCATCGCGATCTATGTGCCGCACAACCGCGCCGCGCCGATCTTTTCCTGCGGCTTCCTCTTCGCCGCGCTCTATTTCCTGTCCGAGCTGGCCATGCCGACGATTCCCGACCAGCGCATCGGCTATATCCTCGGCTACGCCGCCTATCTGATGACGCTGGCCTGCCTCGTCTCCGGCCTGTCGCGCATGTACGCGAGACCCACGCCGCGCCCGCTTCTGGCGGTGCTGGTGCCGGTCTCGCTCTGCCTCGCCTGGGCCGTCTACGACAGCGCGCGCGTCACCCTCATCGGCGGGCTCCTCTACCAGCTTCCCTTCTTCCTGCTGATGCTCCTGGCCGCGCGGGCGCCGATCCGCGCCCCGGCCAAGACCTTCATCGACGTCCTGATGGCCACGCTTTTTTCGGTCGCGGCGGCGCATTTCATCCTCAAGCCGGCGCTGGCCCATTTCGCAGGCGGGCCGGGCGAACTGCCGGTCGATTACGGCCGCACCGTCTATGCGCTGATCGGCCAGTCGGTCGGCGCGGCGCTTTCGGTGGCGGTGGGGCTCATGCTGCTGCTCGGCCTCATCCGGCAGGTGGTGGCCGACATGATCCAGCGCTCCGAGACCGATCAGCTTTCGGCGCTTCTCAACCGGCGCGGCTTCGAGATGAAGGCGCAACTGGCGATGGACCGCGCCCGCCGCCAGCGCCAGCCGCTGACGCTGATGGTCTGCGACATCGATTTCTTCAAGGCGATCAACGACACCCACGGCCATATGCAGGGCGACCGCGTCATCGCCGCCTTCGCCGCCGAATTGCAGAAGGCGGCCACCGCCCATGACGGGCTGGCGGCGCGGCTGGGCGGCGAGGAGTTCGCGGCGCTCCTGCCCGGCTGCACGGTGCGCGCCGCCTGGCGCTTCGCCGAGCGCGTGCGGCTCGCCGCCGCCGCCATGGCCGTGCCGGGACTGGCGGCGACGATCCGCTTCACCGTCAGCTTCGGCGTGGCGGAGATGGAGTTCGACGACCTCTATCCCGACCTCTACCGTCGCGCCGACGGCGCGCTCTACGAGGCCAAGAAGGAAGGCCGCGACTGCGTGCGCGCCGCAGCCCCCCTGATGATCGACGACGACGCCTCCGAGCCCCGCCTGGTCCGAAGCTGAAGCATGGCGCGCAAAACTGCGCAGCGGTTTTATCGCGGCGCGTTTTAGTAACGGCAGCCGGGATGGCCCAGCACCGGCGTCTGGCCGCGGTCGAGCCCGTAGACGAAGCTTCGCCCGCGCAAAAGCACCGCGCTTTCGCAATCCCCGTTCGGCGCGGCGACGACATGCGTCACCTCCGGCGCGCGCGGCGGCGATGCGACGGCCCCCACAATGGCGGCGCGCGGCGCGGCCCCGACGCGGATGATCTTCGGCCCGCCGTCCGGCGCGCGATAGACGAGGTTTCCATAGGCGTCGGCCGCGCGGCGGAACTGCTCGGCCGAAGCCGGCGCGGCCGAAAAGCCCAGCTCCGCCGCCAGAAGGATCATTTTTCCGAAGTCGATGCGCATGGCTCCCCTCCCGCGTCTCGACATCATCTTAACTCTTTCTTTACCTTTGTCATCCGCCGGCTAAAATCGGCGCCGGGACCGCTTCATCATCCGGGGACATCCTATGACCAACGACCACGCCGTCGACATCGCGCTTCTCCACCTGCGCAACGCGCACGAGCTCGCGCCGCTTCTGGCGAGCTACGCCCAGGCGCTCAAGCGCGGCGCGCCGCGCCGCCCCGACGATTTCTACGCCGAGCACCTGCTGCAGGACCGCGCGACGGAGATCCTCGGCGCGCGGGTGGACGGGGGGCTGGTGGGCTTCGTCATCTTCCACGACCTGCCCGAGCCGGTCTCGGGCCTGCGCGCCGGCCAGGTGGACCACATCTACGTCCATCACGACCATCGCGGCAAGGGCATCGCCAAGGCGCTGATCGACGTTCTGGCCGACAAGGCGGAGGAACGCAGCTGGGCCCGGCTGGTGCTCAACGCGCCGCGCATTCCCGAGGACGGCCGCAAGCTCTACGAGCAGATCGCGGCCGCCGCCGACTGGTCGAGCTACGTGATTCGCTTCGGCCATTAGGCTCCGCGAAAGTGGATGAAATCACACAGGTTTTCGCCGGCCGGCCCTTCAACCGATTGAATGGCCGCGGCGCGGGCCGGCTGCGACCAAATGCCGAAAAAGCGTCTTTGACGCGGTGGTAAAACCGCAGTAGAAAGCGGCCAAAGGGTTGCACGCCCGTTCATCTTGGCTGCTTTCCGCTCCTTCCCCCGCGAGCGAAGGAATGCAACCGGAACACATTGTCAGGAACGCCATGACACAACCGACCGTTTCGCGCCAGCGCCCCCTGTCACCCCACCTGTCCATCTACAAGCCCGTGATCACGATGACGATGTCGATCGTCCATCGCATCACCGGCGGCGCGCTCTATTTCGGCACGCTGCTTCTGGCCGCCTGGCTGATCTCGGCGGCGGTGAGCGAGCAATGTTTCCACGCCGTCAGCGCCGTCTACGGCTCGTGGATCGGCCAGCTCGTCCTGTTCGGCTACACCTGGGCGCTGCTGCATCACCTGGCCGGCGGCGTGCGCCATTTCATCTGGGACACCGGCGCGGGGCTGGAGAAGCACACCGCCTCAAAGATCGCCTGGGCCACGCTCGTCTTTTCGCTCGCCGCCACGCTCCTGGTGTGGATCGCCGGCTATATGGCGCGCTGAGAAAGGATCGCCTCCATGCATAAAGACATGCGCACCCCGCTCGGCAAGGTTCGCGGCCTGGGCTCCGCCAAGGAAGGCACCGGCCATTTCTGGGTCCAGCGCCTGACCGCCGTGGCGCTGGTCCCGCTGGTGCTGTTCTTCATCGGCCTGGTGATCTCGCTCAACGGCGCCGGCTATGCGGAAGTCCGCGCCGCGCTCGGCCATCCGCTCACGGCCATCGTCATGGCGCTGTTCGTTCTCACCGGCGTCTATCACATGCGCATCGGCATGCAGGTCATCATCGAGGACTATGTCCACGGCGAGGGCGTGAAGGTCTTGCTGGTGATGCTCAACACGTTCTTCGCGGCGGCGGTCGGCTTCGCCTGCCTGTTCGCGATCCTCAAGCTCAGCTTCGGAGGTTGATAGCCCGATGGCTACCGCAGAAAACAACGCGGCTTCGGCCGCGTCCGGCAAATACGCCTATGTCGACCACAAGTTCGACGTGGTGGTGGTCGGCGCCGGCGGCGCGGGCCTGCGCGCCACGCTGGGCATGGCCGAGCAGGGCCTGAAGACGGCCTGCATCACCAAGGTCTTCCCGACGCGCTCGCACACGGTGGCGGCGCAGGGCGGCATCGCCGCTTCGCTCAAGAACATGGGCCCCGACAGCTGGCAATGGCACATGTACGACACCGTCAAGGGGTCGGACTGGCTGGGCGACACCGACGCCATGGAATATCTGGCCCGCGAGGCCCCCGCCGCCGTCTACGAGCTCGAGCATTACGGCGTGCCCTTCTCGCGCACCGAGGAAGGCAAGATCTACCAGCGCCCCTTCGGCGGCCACATGCAGAATTTCGGCGACGGCCCGCCGGTGCAGCGCACCTGCGCCGCCGCCGACCGCACCGGCCACGCCATCCTGCACACGCTCTACGGCCAGTCGCTCAAGAACAACGCGCAGTTCTTCATCGAATATTTCGCGCTCGACCTGATCATGACCGACGGCGTCTGCACCGGCGTCGTGGCCTGGAACCTCGACGACGGCACGATCCACCGCTTCTCCGCCAAGATGGTGGTGCTGGCGACGGGCGGCTACGGCCGCGCCTATTTCTCGGCCACCTCCGCCCATACCTGCACCGGCGACGGCGGCGGCATGGCGGCGCGCGCCGGCCTGCCGCTGCAGGACATGGAGTTCGTGCAGTTCCATCCGACCGGCATCTACGGCGCGGGCTGCCTCATCACCGAGGGCGCGCGCGGCGAAGGCGGCTACCTGGTCAATTCCGAGGGCGAGCGCTTCATGGAGCGCTACGCGCCCTCGGCCAAGGACCTCGCCTCGCGCGACGTCGTCTCGCGCTGCATGACGATGGAGATCCGCGCCGGCCGCGGCGTCGGCAAGAACAAGGACCACATCTTCCTGCATCTCGACCATCTCGACCCGGCCGTGCTGCACGAGCGCCTGCCCGGCATCTCCGAATCGGCCAAGATCTTCGCCGGCGTCGACGTGACCAAGGAGCCGATCCCGGTCCTGCCGACCGTCCACTACAATATGGGCGGCATCCCGACCAATTACTGGGGCGAGGTGCTGAACCCGACGCCGGAGGACCCGGACCGCGTGCAGCCCGGCCTGATGGCGGTGGGCGAGGCCGGCTGCGCCTCGGTGCACGGCGCCAACCGCCTCGGCTCCAACTCGCTGATCGACCTCGTGGTGTTCGGCCGCGCCGCCGCCATCCGCGCCGGCCAGGTCATCGACCGCAAGGCCAAGATCCCCGACGTCGATCTCGCCGCCTGCGACCGGATCATGGAGCGCTTCGACCGCCTGCGCTTCGCCGACGGCGCGACGCCGACGGCGGTGCTGCGCGAGAAGATGCAGCGCACCATGCAGGAGGACGCCGCCGTGTTCCGCACCTCGGAATCGCTCAAGCAGGGCGTCGCGCGCATGGAGAAGATCTGGGGCGAGCTGCCGGACGTCAAGGTGACCGACCGCTCGATGATCTGGAATTCCGACCTGGTGGAGACGCTGGAGCTGGAGAACCTGATGGCCAACGCGCTCACCACGGTCGTGTCGGCGGAAGCCCGCCACGAGAGCCGCGGCGCGCATGCGCATGAGGATTTCCCCGACCGCAACGACGCCGAATGGCGCAAGCACACGCTGTCCTGGCTGTCGCCGGACGGCAAGGTGACGCTCGGCTACCGCCCCGTCCATCTCGATCCGCTGACGACGGAAGAGGAAGGCGGCATCAGCCTGGCCAAGATCGCGCCGAAGAAGCGCGTTTACTGAGCAAGGGAAAGAGCAATGGTTGAACTCGCACTTCCCAAGAATTCCCGCCCCAAGGAGGGCAAGACCTGGCCGCGCCCGGACGGCGCCAAGAAGGTGACGGAATTCCGCATCTATCGCTGGTCGCCGGACGACGACGAGAATCCGCGCATCGACACCTATTACGTCGACCGCGACGATTGCGGCCCGATGGTGCTGGACGGTCTTCTCTACATCAAGAACAAGATCGACCCGACGCTGACCCTGCGCCGCTCCTGCCGCGAGGGCATCTGCGGCTCCTGCGCCATGAACATCGACGGCGCCAACACGCTGGCCTGCACCAAGGGCATGGACGACATCAAGGGCGCGATCAAGGTCTATCCGCTGCCGCATATGCCGGTGGTCAAGGACCTGGTGCCGGACCTCACCAATTTCTACGCCCAGCACCGCTCCATCGAGCCGTGGCTGAAGACCGTGTCGCCCGAGCCGCAGAAGGAATGGCTGCAGAGCCATGAGGACCGCCAGAAGCTCGACGGGCTCTACGAGTGCATCCTGTGCGCCTGCTGCTCGACGTCGTGCCCCAGCTATTGGTGGAACGGCGACCGCTATCTCGGCCCCGCCGTGCTGCTGCAGGCCTATCGCTGGCTTATCGACAGCCGCGACGAAGCCAAGGGCGAGCGCCTCGACAATCTCGAGGACCCGTTCCGGCTCTATCGCTGCCACACGATCATGAACTGCGCCCAGACCTGCCCCAAGGGCCTGAACCCGGCCAAGGCGATCGCCGAGATCAAGAAGATGATGGTCGAGCGCCGCGTCTGACCGCGGCCCTTTCCAAACTCATAAGCCTCCCGAACGCCGCGTAGAACCGCGGCGTTCGCTTTTTGCGCCCCTAAAACCCGCCATTTACTATCCCGGCGAACGACCGGCGCTTGCGGCGCATTTCATCTTCCCGTCATAAAACTGTCACACTATACTCCACCCGCAAAATCTGCGCCTCGGGAGGACGGGCCCCGTCCGGAAAGGCGTGCGAAGCGGGGAAACCGGGACATGCTGAAATTCCTTCGCGGCTTGCGGGCCAGGCTGCTCGACGCCTATACGTGGCGCGAGCTGATCTATCTCGCGCTGTTTTCCTATGCGGCGACCTTCTTCCTGCGCAAGACGGTGTTTTACGAGATGCGGCGCTATTGGGGCGTCGCCGTCATCATCTTCGTCTGCGCGCTGATCCTGGGCGTCGCGGCGCGCCGGCGCAGAAACTACGAGCGCAGGCTGTTCCTGTTCAGCTCCATCCCCTTCGTCCTCTACATCATCTATCGCTGGTTCATCGACGCCTTCGGCTCCTTCGACCTCGGCGCCATCCTCTTCCACATGACCGCCGGCGTCGAAGGCGGCGCGGTGAGCGAGGTCGTGCAACTGGCGGCGATCTATTTCTGCGTCGCGGCGCTCCTGCTCTTCGCGCTGCACCAGCTCGCGCGGCGCGACATGCGGCTGGTCTGGGCCGACCGCGTCGCGGCCCTGCCGCTTCTGTGCGTGTCGCCGCTGATCCTCGGCGTCGTCGACTATTACCGCCACGCCGGCGACGGCGCCAAGATCATGCCCTATTACGCGCCGGTCGCCACCGACCTGAAACAGGTTCCCGGCCCGCGGAAAAACCTCCTCTACATCTACGCCGAAAGCGGCGAGCGCACCTATGCCGAGCTGGAAAGCGGCGGGACCGTCTTCAACGCCATGAACGAGATCGCCAAAAGCGGCGTGTCCTTCACCGGCGTCGGCCAGGCCGCCAACACCGGCTGGACCATGGCCGGCATCGTCGCCACCCAATGCGGCGTGCCGCTGCAGCCCAACGGCCTCTTCGCCGACAACAAGTTCGAGACGATGTCGTCCTTCATGCCCGGCGCGGTCTGCCTCGCCGACGTGCTGCACGCCGCCGGCTACGAGACCGCCTATCTCAACAGCGCCTGGCTGAAATTCGCCGGCACCGGCATCTTCATGCGCGGGCACGGCTATGACGAGATCGACGGCCCCGACGCCCATGAAGGGCAATGGCCGGACTACCGCACCTTCTGGGGCTTTTACGACGACACCATGTTCGGCCTCGCCTTCGACGAATTGTCCAAACTGTCGAAGGCCCAGAAACCCTATTTCTTCGCGATGAGCACGATCACCGCCCATTTCCCCACCGGCTTCCCGACCGCGAGTTGCATCAGGGACCTCGGCCCGGTCACCGGCTCGCCCATGCTCTACGCCGTGCGCTGCCAGGGCTACGAGATCCACCGCTTCCTCGATCGCGCCCGCGCCGCCGGCTATCTCGACAACACCATCGTCGTGATCACCAGCGACCACCTGTCGATGAAGTCCGACGTCTGGGACGAACTGAACGCCCATCACCGGACCAACTACGTCGCCATGCTCGGGCTCGACCGGCCCGCCGGCACGACGATCGACAAGGAGGGGACGATGATCGACGTCTATCCGACCCTGCTCGAGGCGCTCGGCTTCCGGCCGCCGAACCACCAGGCCGGCCTCGGCGTGTCGCTGCTCTCCGACCGGCCGACGCTGACCAAGTCGCTGGGGCTGGACACGCTCAACGAATACATCACCTATGACAAGACGCTGGCCCGCCGGCTGTGGGACAAGCCGCAGGCGCCGGCGGTCGCGGCGGCGAGCGGGAGAACCGATTGACAAGCCGGGCTCTGGGCCAAGGCTCCGGGCTTGTCCTTTCGCCTTTTTGCGCGGCATAATGGCCGCGGCGAACAGAACCGGACATAGCGATGCTCGATCACATAGGCTTCAACATCACCAGCATGGCCAGCTCCCGCGATTTCTACGACGCCGCGCTGGCGCCGCTCGGCATCACGCGGGCGATGGAATTCGGCGAATGGGTCGGCTACGGCCGCAACGGCAAGCCGGAATTCTGGATCGGCGGCCAGAAGGGCGCCAAGCTCGACGGCGTGCTGCATGTGGCCTTCTCCGCCGGCACGCGCGCCGAGGTGGACCGCTTCTACGAGGCGGCGCTGGCCGCCGGCGGCCGCGACCATGGCGGGCCGGGCCTGCGCCCCGAATATCACCCGGATTATTACGCCGCCTTCGTGCTCGATCCCGACGGCCACAATATCGAGGCCGTCTGCCACTTGCCGGAATAGGGCCCGAATAGTCTCAGGCCGCGTCGGCGGCGGCGAGATAATCCGCGCTCTGCATCTCGAACAGGCGCGAGGCGGTGCGGTCGAACTCGAAGGATTCCGTGCCGCTTTTGGCGGTGTAGAGCTTTTCCGGCGCCGCCTCCGCCGTCACGAACAGCCGCGCGTGATGGTCGTAGAGCACGTCGACCAGCAGGATGAAGCGCTTGGCCTCGTTGCGGCGCGACAGGTCCAGCACGGGAACCCCGTCCAGGAACAGCGTCGGATAGCGCTTGACGATGGCGATGTAATCCGCCGCGCCCAGCGGCTGCGCGCAGAGATCGTCGAAGGAGAAGCGCGCCGCCGGCCCATGCGCGCCTTCGACCGCGCGCGGAACGGCGATCTCGCGGCCCTTGACGGCGACGATTTCGGCCTTCTCCGCCGCCCCATGCGCCTGCGCCGCCCAGGCGGAGTCCATGCGGCGCTGGTTCTCCGGCGTCAGCGGCGTCAGGTAGACCGGCTGGCGGTCGAGCTTCTCCAGCCGGTAATCGGTGCGCGCGTCGAGATTGACCACGTCGACATGCCGCTTGAGGATATCGACGAAGGGCAGGAAGAGCTGCCGGTTGAGGCCGTCGCGGTAGAGATCGTCCGGCGCGACGTTGGAGGTCGCCACCAGCACCACGCCGCGCTCGAACAGCGCGCTGAACAGCCGCGACAGGATCATGGCGTCGGCGATGTCGGTGACGGTGAACTCGTCGAAGCACAGCACCCAGGCCTGCCGGCTCAGCGCGTCGGCCACCGGCGGGATGGGGTCGTCCTGCTTGGTCTCGCCGCGCTTGTGCGCCTGCCGGTGCGCATAGATGCGCTCGTGCACGTCGGCCATGAAGTCGTTGAAATGCGTGCGCCTTTTGCGCTCCACGGGCACCAGCGCGAAGAACATGTCCATCAGCATGGTCTTGCCGCGCCCGACCTCGCCATGGACATAGAGCCCCTTGACGATCTCGGCCGGCTGGCGCTTGCCGAACAGCCAGCCCAGCGCGCTCGACTTGCGCGTCAGCCGCTTGGAGCAGATGTCCTCGATCAGCCGGTCGAGGCGGACGGTCAGCGCCAGCTGCGCCGGATCGCTCTCCACCTCGCCCGCCCGCGCCAGCGCCTCGTAACGCTCGCGGACCGATGGAAAAGCCTTCAGATTGCCGTCGAAAGACATGTCGGAGTCCGGTCGCGATGTTCAGGTTGGAGACGCATTGCGGCGGAGCGCCGCTTCAGGCGCTCCGCCGCGAGAGGGTTCGGCCGCTCAGCGCGAGAGCGTGACGGCCTGGCCGCCGGTGGTCTGGCCGCTGAAGCGGCTCTGGCCCGACGAATAGAGCGAGGCGACCGTGCCGCCGCTGGAATCGTAGAGCACGAGCTGCTTGCCGTTGACGGCCCAGGACGACAGGTTCGCCAGCTCGCCCGGGCAGCGCAGCGGGCCGGCGCGGAAACCCTGGCCGTATTTGGTCTGCGGCGTGGCGATCTTGCAGCTCTGGCCGCCGATCGAGGCGCTCCAGACGCCGGCGACGGCGCCGGGGGTGAGGTCGGGGGCGGCGGCCGGCGGCGCGCTCGCCACCTGCGTGCCCTGCTGGCCGGCGTCGGCGCCGGGCGCGGTGGGATATTGCGCGCCGTTGGGCGAGGACAGGTCGCCCTTCTGCACGGTGCTGGTCGGCGCAGGCGTCAGCGGCGCGGGCGCCGCCGGCATGGGCGAGACGTTGTCGCCGCCGTCGCTGAAGCGCGAGCTTTGGCAGCCGGCCAGCGCGATGCCGGCCACGGCGAGGCTGAGCAGACTTGCTTTTGAAATTCTCATAAAAGTCTCCACCTTGGTCTTGCGACGGACGAACGTCTTCCGGTCTCGATCCAGTTTGCACCGATAAAATGGGCTTACGGCGAAAAAAGCAACACTCCCTTCCGGCAATTTCAGGGCGGAAGCGGGCGTCGGGGTTTGAAACCCTTCACAAATTTGCAAACTGGCGCAGGAAGGCCACACTTGCCGCCATGCGTCGACGGCGCCCGATCGGCATGCGCCGGCACTGGCAATTTGCGGTCTTTTCCGCCATATAGAGGCCGAACGCCAAACATCACGGCCCGCCGGCGCGGGCGCAACGGAACCACGACAGCCATGGCCACACCGGCAGTTTTCGCCAAGATGAACGGACTCGGCAACGAAATCATCGTCGCCGACATGCGCGGCCGCGCCGACCGCGTCACGCCGGAAGCCGCCATCCGCCTGGCCGGCGACCGCGACACCGCCTTCGACCAGATCATGGCCATCCACGATCCGCGCACGCCGGGCACCGACAATTACATCGCCATCATCAATTGCGACGGCACCGAGGCGCAGGCCTGCGGCAACGGCACGCGCTGCGTGGCGCAGGCGCTGGCGGCCGAGACCGGCCGGCGCGCCTTCACCTTCGAGACGCGGGCCGGAATCCTCACCGCCGAGGAGCGCGCCGACGGCCTCGTCACCGTCGACATGGGCAGGCCGCGCTTCGACTGGCGCGACATCCCGCTGGCGGAGGAATTCCACGACACAAGCCGCATCGAATTGCAGGTCGGCCCCATCGACGCGCCCGTGCTGCATTCGCCCTCGGTCGCCTCGATGGGCAATCCGCACGCGATCTTCTGGGTCGACCGCGACGTCTGGTCCTACGAATTGGACAAGTTCGGCCCGCTTCTGGAGAATCACCCGATCTTCCCCGAGCGCGCCAACATCTCCATCGCGCAGGTCACCTCGCCCGAAACGCTCGTCCTGCGCACCTGGGAGCGCGGCGCGGGCCTGACGCGCGCCTGCGGCTCGGCGGCCTGCGCGGCCGCCGTCTCCGCCGCCCGCACCGGGCGGACAGGGCGCAAGGTCACGGTGCAGGTTCCGGGCGGGCCGCTCGTCATCGAATGGCGCGCCGACGACCACGTCATGATGACCGGCCCGGCCGAATGGGAGTTTTCCGGCACCTTCGATCCCGCCACCGGCGCGTGGAGCCGCGACGCCGAGACCGGCGACCAGGGAGCGGCCTGATGGGCGTCGAAGTCGTCACCTTCGGCTGCCGCCTCAACACCTACGAATCCGAGGTGATGAAGCGCGAGGCCGACGCCGCCGGGCTGGGGACGCTCAAGGACGGCGCCATCATCTTCAACACCTGCGCGGTGACCTCGGAGGCCGTGCGCCAGGCGCGGCAGGCGATCCGCAAGGCGCGGCGCGAGAACCCGGAGGCGCGCATCATCGTCACCGGCTGCGCGGCGCAGACCGAATCCGGCAATTTCGCCGCCATGGAGGAAGTCGACCTCGTGCTCGGCAACGAGGAGAAGCTCCGGTCCAACTCCTACCGCATGCTGCCGGATTTCGGCGTCAACCAGTTCGAGAAGGTGCGCGTCAACGACATCATGGAGGTGCGCGAGACGGCGAGCCACATGGTCGACGCCATCGAGGGCCGCGCCCGCGCCTTCGTGCAGGTGCAGAACGGCTGCGACCATCGCTGCACCTTCTGCATCATCCCCTACGGCCGCGGCAATTCGCGCTCGGTGCCGATGGGCGCGGTGGTGGAGCAGGTCAAGCGCCTGGTCGGCAACGGCTACGCCGAGGTGGTGCTGACCGGCGTCGACATGACCTCCTACGGACCGGACCTGCCCGGCAACCTCCGCCTCGGCAAGCTGGTCAGGACGGTGCTGAAGGAGGTCCCCGACCTCAAGCGCCTGCGCCTCTCCTCCATCGATTCCATCGAGGCCGACGACGACCTGATGGACGCCATCGCCAACGAGAAACGGCTGATGCCGCACCTGCATCTCTCGCTTCAGGCGGGCGACGACATGATCCTGAAGCGCATGAAGCGCCGCCACCTGCGCGACGATTCCATCCGCTTCTGCGAGACGGTGCGCGGGCTACGCCCCGACATGGTCTTCGGCGCCGACATCATCGCGGGCTTCCCGACCGAGACGGAAGCCATGTTCGAGAACTCGCTCAGGATCGTGTCGGAATGCGGCCTCACCCATCTGCACGTCTTCCCCTACAGCCCCCGCGAAGGCACGCCGGCCGCAAGAATGCCGCAATTAAGACGTGAAATCGTCAAGATTCGCGCCGCCAAATTGCGCACCGAAGGCCAGAAAGCCTACGAAAACCACATTTCGTCGCTCAAAGACACAATTCAGCGCGTGCTTGTCGAGAAGGAAGGCGTGGCCCGCACGGAGGGCTTTACCCTCGCCGCCGTCGACGCGGGCGCGCCCGGCGATATCCTCGAACGCATCGTGACCGGCCATGACGGGGAGAAGCTCCTCACCCGTCCGCTCGCGCCGGCGGCGGCATAACAGGCATCGGAAGCAGTACCCATGGCGCTTGGTTTCATCAAAAAAATGTTCTCCTTCGGCAAGAAGGAGGGCGACCCGGCCGAGCAGCCCGACGCCGCCGCGCCCGAAACGCCGGCCGTCCCCGAGCCCGCCCCGCAGCCGGAGCCGCCCGCCGCAGCCGAACCCGAACCCGCCGCTGAGCAGCCGTCAGAGGCCCCCGAGCCCGTCGCCGAGCACCCGGTCGCCGAGGTCGAGATCCCCATCGAGCAGCCGCCGGTGATGGAGCCGGAGCCGGTCGCCGAGCCCGCCCCCGAACCCGTCCTGGAAGCCGCGCCCGCGCCGGAGCCCGTCGTCGAAGCCGCGCCCGAGCCTGCGCCGGCCCCCGCGCCGAAAAAGGTCAAGGTCGCCAAAACCGTCGAGGAAAAGGCCGAGGAAAAGCCGGTCGAAGCCGCGCCTGCGCCAAAACTCTCCTGGTTCGAGCGCCTGCGCCGGGGCCTTCTGCGCTCGTCCAATTCGCTCAGCGAATCCATCGGCGGCATCTTCACCAAGCGCAAGCTCGACGACGACACGCTGCAGGACCTGGAGGACGTGCTGATCCAGGCCGACCTCGGGCTTGAGACCGCGATGCGCGTCACCGACGCGCTGGCCTCGGGCCGCTACGGCAAGGACGTGACCGGCGAGGAAGTGCGCGCCATCATGAGCGCCGAGATCGAGAAGGTGCTGACCCCGGTGGCGAAACCTCTGGAGCTGGACCTGTCGCACAAGCCGCATGTGATCCTGGTCGTCGGCGTCAACGGCACCGGCAAGACCACCACCATCGGCAAGCTGGCCGCCAAGCTCACCGCCGGCGGGCTCAAGGTGATGCTCGCCGCCGGCGACACCTTCCGCGCCGCGGCGATCGAGCAGCTCCACATCTGGGGCCAGCGCACCGGCGCGCCGGTCGTCTCCTCCAAGCTCGGCGCCGACGCCGCCGGCCTCGCCTACGACGCCTGGGAGAAGGCCAAGGAGGCGGGCAGCGACGTGCTGATCATCGACACCGCCGGCCGCCTGCAGAACAAGGCCGAGTTGATGGACGAGCTGGCCAAGATCGTCCGCGTGCTGGGCAAGCACGATCCCGACGCGCCGCACACCGTGTTGCAGACGCTCGACGCCACCACCGGCCAGAACGCGCTCAACCAGGTCGAGATCTTCAAGAACATCGCCGGCGTCAGCGGCCTGGTCATGACCAAGCTCGACGGCACGGCGCGCGGCGGCATCCTCGTCGCCATCTCGGCCAAGCACAAATTGCCGGTCTATTTCATCGGCGTCGGCGAGGGCGTCGACGATCTCGAACCTTTCGCGGCCAGGGACTTCGCCCGCGCCATCGCAGGAGTCGCCTGATGGACCATCCCGTTTTCGAGACCGACCCGACCGAGGAAACCGCGGCCGAGCGCAAGCAGATGGCGCCGCTGCTGAAATTCCTGCTGGAGCTCGGCCCCGGCCTCGTCTTCTTCTTCGTCACCCTGCGCGGCGAATGGCTGGCGCATAAATTCCCGGTCCTGGCGCTGATCGGCAAGCCGATCCTGATCGCCACCGCCTTCTTCATGGCGGCGACGGCGATCTCGCTCGCCGCCTCCTGGCTGATGACGCGCCGCCTGCCGATCATGCCGCTGGTCTCGGCCATCGTCGTCTTCGTCTTCGGCGCGCTGGCGATCTGGCTGCAGGACGAGACCTTCGCCTTCATGAAGCCGACCATCATCAACACGCTGTTCGGCGTGGTGCTCTTGGGCGGGCTCCTCTTCCGCAAGTCGCTGCTGGCCTATGTCTTCGACGCGGCCTTCCAGCTCGACGCCGAGGGCTGGCGCAAGCTCACCTTCCGCTGGGGCCTGTTCTTCCTGTTCCTCGCCGCGCTCAACGAGATCGTCTGGCGCAATTTTTCCGAGGATACATGGCTCTATTTCAAGGTCTGGGGCACCATCCCCATCACCGTCGTCTTCACCCTGTCGCAAATGCCGCTTATCCAGAAACATTCCTTGACTGAGGACGGGAAGGCCCAATCTTAATCCCCAAAAGCGGACGAAAGGGAGAACGGCCATGGCGGAACAGGACAAGCGGCTCGACGTCGAGCAATTCATCTGCCGCAGCGACAATTACGGCGTGCTGATCCACGATCCGGTCAGCGCGCTGACGGCCAGCATCGACGCGCCGGACGCGGCGGCGATCGAGGCGGCGCTGGCGCGGCGCGGCTGGACGCTGGACTTCGTCTTCACCACCCATCACCATCTCGACCATGTCGAGGGCAACGAGGCGCTGAAGAAGAAATTCGGCGTCACCATCGTCGCCCCCGCCGCCGAAGCGTCGAAGATTCCCGGCGTGGACCGCACGGTCAAACACGGCGACAGCTTCACCTTCGGCCTGTTCGAGGTGCGGGTCATCGCCACGCCGGGCCATACGGCGGGCGAGGTCTCCTATTACCTGCCCGAGGCCAAGATGGTCTTCACCGGCGACACGCTGTTCGCGCTCGGCTGCGGGCGGCTGTTCGAGGGAACGCCGGCGACCATGTTCGAATCGCTGCGCCGGCTGGTGGCGCTGCCGGGCGACACGGCGGTCTATTGCGGCCATGAATATACCGAGGGCAACGCCCGCTTCGCGCTCAGCGTCGACCCCGACAACCCGGCGCTGAAGGAGCGCGCGGCGCAGATCGCCCGCCTGCGCGCCGCCGACCGCATGACGCTGCCCAGCACCATCGCGCTGGAGATGGCCACCAATCCCTTCCTGCGCTGGCACGACCGCGGCGTCCGCGCCCGGCTGGGCCTGAGCGACGCGCCGGACGAGGCGGTCTTCGCCGAAATCCGCAAGCGCAAGGATATTTTTTGACCGCCCGGGCGGCCGGGCCGCGAAGCGGCTTGCATTCGCCGGCGCCTGCAAGCAAAACAGAGCCGAACAACGGAAACGACGCTGACATGAGCATTGCCCCGCGCCTTTCGGCCCTCGCTTGCGCCGCCCTTCTGGCCGCCGGTCTCCTCGCCGCGCCGGCGATGGCGCCCATGGCATCGGCGCAGGACATGCTGGACATCGCCCCTCGCAAGACGCCGCAGGAAGTCAACGACTTCAAGCTGACCGAGGATTTTCTCGCCCGCATGGAGAAGGCGCAGCAGCAGCTCGCCGACATGGAGCTGGCCCCGACCGAGGAGGAAGGCCGCGACCTCGCCCCCTCCATCGACGCGATGGTGGCGAGCGTCAAGGCGCGCCCGCAGGTGATGGCGGCGCTGAAGAGCCAGAACCTCGACCCGCGCGACTATATCGTCGGCTATTTCGCGCTGACCAGCAGCCTCGCCGCGGCGGAAGCCGAGGGCGAGCAGCAGCTCATGGACGAGAGCAAGGGCGTCAATCCCGAGCACATCGCCTTCGCCAAAAAATACAACGACCGCATCCGGCAGCTCATCGGCGAATAATTTTCGGCCCGCGCCGAAAGACGGAGGCTGCCGCGCCTTCTTCGCGCGCTGGGACCTTAAACCGCCGAACGTCTCTCACGATTCTCTGATCGCCGTGGCGTCTTTTCCATCCCGTCGGAATGGACATAGTCGGCCTTGAGCGGCGGCCTGCATGCTCGGTCCAATTTACGCCGAACGTTAAGCGCGTCGTCCGACAGGAAGACAGGCAGGAAAGTTTCCGCCCGCTTGTTCTATCGTCCATGGCTCCTGCGAAAGTCCGTGAGACGGCGGAAGCGTTCGCCTGCTTTTCGTAAACGGGATGCGGATGCTTTTCGACTTGATTGGTGGAGCGACACACCCATAGCCGTTTCGGTAAGCCGCCTCATAAAGATTTGGCGGCACGATCTACGGAAGGCGCGCCAAACATCTCGCGGCGCCATCGTTTGATATGGCGACAGCATTGCGCCGGACATAGTCCGAGGGGCGGCGCGCCGACATGCCGAACCCCGGCTTTCGTCTTCGACAGCGTCAAGCCTATAACCCAACGCGCCAAAAACAAACGGCGGCGGCTTTCGCCGCCGCCGCCGTTATCGCTTGCAACAGCCTGCGATCAGGCCGCGGCCATTTCCTTGCGGACCAGGTCGCGCAGGGCGCCGAGGTCCTTGCCGAACTGGCGGATGCCTTCCGAGAGTTTCTCGGTCGCCATGGCGTCCTCGTTCATCATCCAGCGGAAGGTTTTTTCGTCCATCTTGATCGGGGCGGCGGGGGTGATCTTGTCCGGCGACAGCTTGCGCTCCAGCTTGCCCTCGGCCTTGGCCAGCTCCTCGAGCAGCGCCGGGCTGATGGTCAGCCGGTCGCAGCCCGCCAGCGCCTCGATCTCGCCGGCGTTGCGGAACGACGCGCCCATGACGATGGTGTCGATGCCGTTGGCCTTGTAGTAGTTGTAGATCGCGCGGACGGAGACGACGCCCGGATCTTCCTCGGACGTGTAGTCCTTGCCGGTCGACTTCTTGTACCAGTCGAGGATGCGGCCGACGAAGGGCGAGATCAGGAACACGCCGGCGTCGGCGCAGGCCACGGCCTGGGCCATGCTGAACAGCAGGGTCAGGTTGCAGTCGATGCCTTCCTTCTGCAGCACTTCCGCGGCGCGGATGCCTTCCCAGGTCGAGGCGAGCTTGATCAGGATGCGGTCGCGCTCGATGCCGCGCTCCTTGTAGGCGGCGACGATCTGGCGGGCCTTGGCGATGGAGGCCTCGGTGTCGAAGGACAGGTCGGCGTCGACCTCGGTCGAGACGCGGCCGGGCACGAGGCCCACCAGCGCCGCGCCGACGGAGATCGCCAGGCGGTCGGCGACGGCGGACACGACGGCGTCGCCGTTTCCGTTCTGCGACTTGCCCCAGGCGACGGCTTCCTTGACCGCGTCGGCGAACATCGGCGTGCCCAGCGCCTTGAGGACGATCGTGGGATTGGTGGTGCAATCCACGGGCTTCAGGCGGGCCACGGCCTCGATGTCGCCGGTATCGGCGACGACGGTGGTCATGTCGCGCAGTTGGTCAAGCTTGAACATGCTGTTCGTCTCCACACACTTTCATTGTTGCCTCCGCGGCGTTTGCGCCGCCGCGGATGGATTAACACGATTCATCGGTGTCGCATATTGCGTCAATCGAGCGTGATCTGCAACTTGACGTCGTCGGGAAGCCCCTTCGCCGCCCGCTCAAAGGCCTGCACGCTTTCCTCGAAAGAAAAGGTGTGCGAAATCAGCGGCTTGAGATCGACCTTGCCCGAGGCGATCAGGTTCAGCGCCCGGTCGAAGACGTTGGCGTAGCGGAAGACGGTGCGAATCTCCACCTCCTTGTTGATCGCGCCGGCGATGTCGAGCGAATGCGCGTGCATCGGCACGCCCACCAGCACGATGGTTCCGCCCGGGCCGCACAGGTCCACGAGGCTGGCGATGGCCTGCGACGCGCCGCTCGCCTCGAAGACGATATTGGCGCCCCAGCCGTCCGTATGCTCCAGCACCTTCTGCTTGACGTCCTCGCGCGACAGGTTGACCGGCACGATCCCGTCATAGCGGCCGGCGATGTCGAGCTTGGGCTGGTGCAGGTCGGTGATCAGCACCTTGGAGCAGCCGCCGGCCAGCGCCGCCAGCGCGATCATGACGCCGATCGTGCCCGCGCCCAGCACCACCGCCACGTCGCCGGGGGTGATGCGCGCCTTGACGGCCGCCTGCATGCCGACCGCGAAGGGCTCCACCATCGCCGCCTCGCCGAAGCTGACATTGTCCGGCAGCCGGTAGGTGAAGGCGGCCGGATGCACCACGCTCTCGGTCAGGCAGCCATGCACCGGCGGCGTCGCCCAGAAGGTCACCGCCGGGTCGACATTGTACTTGCCGAGCTTGGTCGCCTTGGACTTGAAGTCCGGCACGCCCGGCTCCATGCAGACGCGGTCGCCGGCCTTGAGGTTCTTCACGTTGGCGCCGGTCTCGATCACCGTGCCCGAGGCCTCGTGGCCCAGCACCATCGGCGCGCGCACCACGCAGGGGCCGGCCTCGCCATGGACGTAATAATGCACGTCGCTGCCGCAGATGCCGACCGTGTGCATCTTGATGCGGACGTCGTCGGGGCCGAGCGTCTGCGGAAGATCGATATCGCGAAGGGACAGGACGCCCTTCTTCTCAAGCACCAAGGCGCGCATGGAGTGTCTCCGGATGTTGGTGCGGCGCGCGGGGGCGACGCCGCGGGGAAATGTTTCGCGGGCTCACCAGATCGTGTAGCCGGCGTCGACCAGCACCACCGAGCCGGTCATGCCGCTCGAGGCGTCGGAGGCGAGGAACAGGTTGACCGAGGCCACTTCCTCGGGCTCGACCATGCGCTTCATCGGCGTGCCCTCCATCCACGGCCCGTAATAGGCGGGGTCCTTGGCGGTGACGTTGGACATCAGCGTGTTGACATAGGTCGGCGCCACGGCGTTGACGCGCACGCCGCGATCCGCCCATTCGCCGGCCAGCGACCGCACCAGATGGTGCAGCCCCGCCTTGGAGGCGTTGTAATGGACCTGGTTCTGCGGCTTGTTGGAGACGAAGCCGGACATGGAGCCGACCGCGACGATGGCCCCGCGCCGGCGCGCCAGCATCGGGCGGCCGAAGGCGCGGCAGCTCCAGAAGGCGCCGTTGAGGTTGACGTCCAGCACCCGCCGCCAGGCGGCGGCGTCGAGGTCCTCGGCCCGGGTGTCCGGCCAGGCGACGCCGGCGTTGGCGACCAGGATGTCGACGCCGGCGCCGTCGCGGTTGAAGCGGGCGGCGACCTCCTCGCAGGCGTCCTCCTGCGTGACGTCGAGGACGACGGCCTCGGCCTCGTGGCCCCTGGCCTTCAGCGCGTCGGCCGCCTCGCCGACCGTGTCGGCGTCGAGGCCGGACAGGACGACGCGCGCCCCGGCCTCGGCCAGCGCCTCGGCGGTGCTGAAGCCGATGCCGCGCGCGGCTCCGGTGATGAAGGCCGTGCGGCCGTCGAGGCGTTGTCGCTGCAAATACATTATTTCCTCCAGAAATCAGGCGCGGCGCGCGATGCGCCGGCCTTCGGCGTCGAACAGATGGATGCGCCCGGCGTCGGGCGCGAGCGAGACGGTCCGGCCCGGCGCGATGGCCGACTGCCCGTCATGGCTGACCGTCAGCGGCTCGCCGCCCAGGCCGCAATCGACATGGATCAGGGCCTCGCGCCCCAATTGCTCGACCAGCGCCACCTCGCCCGACAGCGGGCCGGCCTCGACGAGGCGCAGCATGTCGGGGCGCACGCCCAGCGTCAGCTCCGGTCCGGCGATGGGCGCGAAGGCGGCGTCGAGCGTCAGCGTCGCGCCGTTGGAAAGCGCGAGCGTCACGTCGCGCTCCGACTGGGCGGCGAGCCGGCAGGGGACGAGGTTCATCTTCGGCGAGCCGATGAAGCCGGCGACGAACAGGTTGGCAGGCTCATTATAGAGGTCGAGCGGCCGGCCGATCTGCTCCACCGCGCCGGCGCGCAGCACCACGATGCGGTCGGCCATGGTCATGGCCTCGACCTGGTCGTGGGTGACGTAGATCATCGTGCCCTTGAGCTTGCGGTGCAGCGCCACCAATTCCATGCGCATCTGCACGCGCAGCGCCGCGTCGAGGTTGGACAGCGGCTCGTCGAACAGGAACACTTTGGGATTGCGCACGATGGCGCGGCCGATGGCGACGCGCTGGCGCTGGCCGCCCGAAAGCTTGGCCGGCTTGCGGTCGAGCAGCGGCTCGAGCTGCAGCACGCGCGCCGCCTCCAGCACCTTGGCGCGGCGCTCGGCCTTGCCGACGCCCGCGAGCCGCAGCGCGAAGCCCATATTCTCCTCGACCGTCATGTGCGGATAGAGCGCGTAGCTCTGGAACACCATGGCGAGGCCGCGCCGGTCGGGCGCGACGTCGTTGACGCGGCGGCCGTCGATCGAAAGGTCGCCGGAGGAGATCTCCTCCAGCCCCGCGATCATGCGCAAGAGCGTGGACTTGCCGCAGCCGGACGGGCCGACGAAGACCACGAACTCGCCCTGGTCGACGTCGAAGCTGACGCCCTTGATCACGTCGACGTCGCCGTAGCTCTTGCGCAAATCCTTGAGTGACAGATCGACCATGGGAATTCCCCTATTTGACGGCGCCGAAGGTGAGCCCGCGCACGAGTTGTTTCTGCGTCAGCCAGCCGAGCGCCAGGATCGGCGCCACCGCCAGCAGCGAGGCGCAGGACAGCTTGGCCCAGAACAGGCCCTGCGGGCTGGAGAAGGAGGCGATGAAGGCCGTCAGCGGCGTCGCCTTGGTGACGGTGAGGTTGATGCTCCAGAAGGCCTCGTTCCAGATGAAGATCACCGACAAGAGCGCCGTCGAGGCGAGGCCGGGCGCCGTCAGCGGCAGCAGAAGCAGGAAGAACTGCTTGACCGGCCCGGCGCCGTCCATGCGCGCCGCCTCGATCAGGTCCTTCGGGATGTCCTTGAAGAAGGTGTAGATCAGCCACACCACCAGCGGCAGGTTCATCAGCGTGTAGATGACGATCAGGCCGAGATGGCTGTCGAGCAGGCCGGCGTCGCGGAAGATGAGGTAGATCGGCATCAGCACGCCCACCGCCGGCATCATCTTGGTCGACAGCATCCACATCAGCACGTCCTTGGTGTTCTTCTTGGGAAAGAAGGCCATGGCGTAGGCGGCCGGCGTTCCGAGCGCGATGGCGAGCAGCGTGGCGCCGAAGGCGATGATCACCGAATTGCCGAAGAAATGCAGGTAGTCGGCGCGGTCCAGCACCGCGCGCATGTTGACCAGCGTCGGCGAGAAGAACAACGTCGGCGGGCTCGCCAGCGCGCCGGCCTCGGTCTTGAACGCCGTCAGCCCCATCCAGAAGATCGGGAAGAAGAACAGGAGCGCCGCGAGCCAGCCGATCAGGAAGGTCGCGATGCGGATTGCCGGTGCGGTCTTCATCTCAGGCGTCCAGATTGCGGGAAATGGTGCGGATCAGGAAGAAGCCGACGATATTGGCCAGCACGACCGCGAAGATGCCCCCCGTCGAGGCGAGGCCGACGTTGAAGTCGAGAAGCGCGGTCTTGTAGATGAGATAAGGCAGCGTCGTGGTGGCGTTGCCCGGCCCGCCATTGGTGGTGACGAGGATCTCGGCGAAGATCGACAGGAGGAAGATGGTCTCGATCATCGCCACCACGCCGATCGCCCGCGACAGGTGCGGCAGGGTGATGTGGTAGAAGAGCCGCAAGCCCCGCGCCCCGTCCATGCGCGCCGCCTCGATCTGGTCGCGGTCGAGCGACTGGATGGCGGTGAGCAGGATCAGCGTCGCGAAGGGCGCCCATTGCCAGGTGACGATGATGCCGATCGAGGTCAGCGGCATGGCGGAGAACCAGTCGATCACCGGCAGGCCGAGGCTGCGGCACAGATAGGCGAACAGCCCGTTGACCGGATGCATCAGCAGGTTCTTCCACACCAGCGCCGCCACGGTGGGCATGACGAAGAAGGGCGCGATGACGAGAAGCCGCGCCAGCGAGGCGCCGAAGAAGCCTTCGTAATAGACCACCGCCAGTCCCACGCCGATGACGAGGCTGGCGATCAGGACGCCGCCGACGAGCAAGAGCGTGTTGAGGATCGAGCTCCACAGCGCCGGGTCGCCGAGGAAATAGGAATAGTTGCCGAGGCCGATGAACGCCGTGGCGGCCTGGTCGAGCAGGCTGTAGCGCAGCACGGAGAAATAGAGCGTCATCACCAGCGGGACGATCATCCACAAAAGCAGCGGCCCGACGGCGGGGATCATCAGCGGCAGGGTGCGGACGTGCGGTCCGGCGGATTTTCGCGTCTTGACGATGCGCATGGTCGCCTGTTCCTCCCTCAAACGAGCGTCTGGCGGCCGCCTCCATGCGGCCCCCACGGCTCAAAGCAGCGCGGGAAACGGGTTCCCGCGCCTTTCGGCTCACTTGATGTAGCCGGCTTCCTTCATCGTGCGCTCGGCGAAGTCCTGCACCGCCTGCAAGGCCTGGTCGACGGTCTTCTCGCCGGTCAGCGCCGCGGTGAATTCCTGCCCGGCGGTGGTGCCGAGGCTCTGGAATTCGGGAATGCCGACGAAGCTGATGCCGTAATAGGGGACCTTGTCCTTGGTCGGATGATGCAGGTCGGCCGATTCGATCGACTTCAGCGTCATCGCGGCGAAGGGCGCGGCCTCCTGGTATTCCTTCGAGGCGTAGGTCGAGGCGCGGGTGCCGGGCGGCACGGCGCCCCAGCCCTTCTCCTTGGCGACGAGCTGGATATAGTCCGGCGACGTGGCCCAGTAGACGAATTCCTGCGCCGCTTCCTTGGCCTTGGACGAGGACGGCACGCCCAGCGCCCAGGACCACAGGTAATGATAGCCGGTCTTCGACGTGCCGTAGGGCGACATGGCGTAGCCGACCTTGCCGATCACCGTGCTCTGGTTCTCGTCCTGCAGGAAGCTGGCGGCGACGGTGGCGTCGATCCACATGGCGCATTTGCCGGTGGCGAACAGCGCCAGGTTCTCGTTGAAGCCGTTCGAGGCCGCGCCGGGAGGGCCGTATTTCTTGAGAAGGTCGGTATAGGTGCTCAGCGCCGCCTTCCATTCGGGCGAGGTGAGCTGCGGCTTCCAGTCCATGTCGAACCAGCGCGCGCCGAAGCCGTTGGCGGTCGGCGTGATCTGGCCGACATTCTCGCCCCAGCCCGGCTTGCCGCGCAGGCAGATGCCGTAGACGCCCTGGTCGGGCTTGTTGAGCGCCGCGGCGAAGCCCTCGATGTCCTTCCAGGTCGGCTCTTCCGGCATCTTGAGGTTGGCCGCGTCGAACAGGTCCTTGCGGTAGAAGGTCATCTGGCTTTCGGCGTAGAAGGGCAGCGCATATTGCTTGCCGTCGACGGCCAGGCCGTCGCGCACCGATTTCAGCACGTCGTCGATCTTGTAGGACGCGGGCGGATTGTCGAAGGAGGCGAGCCAGCCCTTCTTGCCCCACATCGGCGCCTCGTAGAGGCCGATGGTCATGACGTCGAACTGGCCGGACTTGGTGGTGATGTCGGTGGTCAGCCGCTGGCGGAGCACGTTCTCCTCCAGCACGACCCAGTTGAGCTTGATGTCCGGGTGGCTCTGCTCGAACACTTTCGACAGTTCCTGCATGACGACCATGTCGGCGTTGTTGACGGTGCCGATGGTGATCGTCGTCTGCGCGAAAGCCGATACGGACGACAGAAGCAGCGCGGCCGCTGCTGCAAGCGATTTCTTCATGGGCCTCCTCCCAAATATGAACGCATGCCCGCCTCCGGCCTCCTTGCCGGACGCCGCCGCCAAAGGCGAAAGCGTGGCTCCATCCTCCCCGGCGAGCCAGTCCCTTATAAATTTATTTTTATAAAAGGCAAGTCACTTATATATACAAATATCCAAAACTATTCGCGTCCGGCGGCAGATTAGCGCTTTATGGGCCGCGCGGCGGACGATAGATTGGCGCTCGATGGAAGCGACCCACGGGAGGGGCCGATTCGTGAAAAAAGCCGAAGCCATGCTCGAAGGCTCGCCGCTGGTCAATTGCGGCGAGATTCTTTCCCTGATCGCGACGGGCGCGGCCACGTCGCGCGCGGCCATTCTCGACGCCTCCGGCCTGTCGCGGGTCACCATGACGCAAAGGCTCAACGCGCTTCTGGCGGCGGGGCTGGTGCGCGAGACGGAGCAGACCCTGCCCAGCGGCGGCCGGCCGACGCGCGTTCTGGCCGTGCAGGAGGCCGCGGGCGCCATCCTCGTCGCCAATATCGGCGAGACGCATATCCAACTCGCCGCCATGGACCTCGCGCCCGCCCTCATCTGCCAGACCACCATCGAGATGTCGCGCGAGGACGCGCCGCCGCTCACCCTCGAACGCATCCACGACGCCTTCTCGGCGTTGCTCGACGACGAGGGCGTCGCCGGCCGCATCCTGTGCGGCGTCAGCCTCAGCCTGCCCACGCCGGTCGATTTCAAGCGCGGCTGCGTCGTCGGCCCCTCAGTGCTGCCGGGCTGGGACGAGTTCGACATCAAGCGCTGGCTGAGCGACCGCTACGACGCGCCGGTCTATGTCGAGAACGACGTCAACCTGATGACGATCTACGAGCATAGGCGCAACTTCCCCGCCGTCGACGACATGTTCTTCATCAAGGCCGGCACCGGCATCGGCAGCGGCATCGTCACCGGCGGCCGGATTTTCCGCGGCGCGCAAGGCGCGGCCGGCGACATCGGCCATATCCAGTTCTCCTCGGCCGATTCCCCGCTCTGCCGCTGCGGCAAGCTCGGCTGCGTCGAGGCGCGCGCCGCCGGCTGGGCCATCGCCCGCGACCTGCGCTCGCTCGACTTCCGCGCCTTCAACGCCCGCGACGTCGTCGACCTGGTCGAGGCCAACAAGCCCGAGGCCATCATGATGGTGCGCCGCGCCGGCCAGACCATCGGCGAGGTCGCCTCGGACGTGGTCAGCATCCTCAACCCTTCGCTCATCGTCGTCGGCGGCACGCTGGCGCGCACCGGCGAATATCTGCTGTCCGGCGTGCGCGAGCTGGTCTACCAGCGCTGCCTGCCGCTCGCCACGCGCGAGCTGTCCATCGTGCTCGCCGACCCGCATCCCGACAGCGCGCTGTTCGGCGCCGCCCATCTGGTGCTGGACGACGTCTTCGCCCGCGAGAACGTCGACGCCCTGATCGAGCGCTTTTTGCGCGCGCAGGACAATCGGCGACGGGTGGCCTGACAAAAGGACGCGCATGAAAAAAGCGGCCCCGGGGAAACCGGGGCCGCTTTCGTTTCGCCGGATCGTTCACGCGGTCAGTGCGACGTCCAGCCCTTGTAGGAGGCGATGTTGTCGGCGGTGATCAGCTTGGGATCGAGCAGCACGGTGCTCTCGGCCGGCTTCTTGCCCTCGAAGGCCTGCACGGCCAGGTCGAAGGAATGGGCGGCCATGGTGTAGGGGTCCTGCGAGGCCGAGGCCTTGATCAGCGTGTTGCCGCTCTTGAGCAGGTTCTCCACGTCCGGCGCGCCGTCGACGGAGGTGATGATGAATTCCTTGCGGTTGAGCTGCTTGGCCGCGAGGTCGCCGCCGATGGCGGCCGGATCGTTGACCGCGAACACGCCGTCGATCTTGTCCTGCGCGGTGAGGATGCTCTGCATCACCTGCAAACCGCCGTCGCGACTACCAGTTGTGTTCTGGTCGGCGACGATCTTCATGTCGGGATGCTTGGCGAGGACGCTCTTGCAGCCCTGGAGGCGGTCGACCACGGCCGACACCTGCACGCCGTTGAGGATGACGATGTTGCCCTTGCCGCCCAGATGGTCGGCCAGATATTCGCAGGCCTCCTCGCCGGCCTTGACGTTGTTGGTCGACACGCTGACGTCGGCGTTGCTGGCGGTGGTGTCGAAGGCGCCGACCACGATGCCGGCGTCCTTGGCCTTCTGCACCGCCGGCACGCTGGCCTTGGGGTCGACCGGCACGATCATCATGATGTCGACGCCCGAGCCGACGAAGCTGTCGATCTGCGAGAGCTGCTTGTTGAGGTCGTAATCGGCCGAGACGGCGGTGATCTTGACGTTCGGGTTCAGCTTCTTGGCGGCGTCGGTGATGCCCTTGACGGCGGCGACGTAGAACGGATTGCCGAGGCTGCCGACGGAAATGCCGACGCTGTTGACCGGCTTGTCCTGGGCGAGCGCGGTTCCGGCCATCAGCGCGAATGCGCAGCCGGCGACGCCGACGAAAGTTTTCAGGCTCATGCTTTTCTCCTCACATTGCGGGTCCTCGCCCGCCGGGTCGACCTGAACCATTCAGGTGCGAACGTTGCCTTTGGACCGATAGCGGTCGAGCGCCACCGCGCCGATGATGACCAGGCCCTTGATGATGTACTGCCAGATGTCGGACACCCCGACGAGGATGAGACCGTTGGACAGGACGGCGATGATCAGCGCGCCGACCAGCGTGCCCCAGATCGAGCCGACGCCGCCGACGAAGCTGGTGCCGCCGAGGATGACGGCCGCGATGGCGTCGAGCTCGTAGGCCTGGCCGAGCTGCAATCCGTTGGCGGCGTAAAGCCGCGCCGCCGACATGGCGCCGCCAAGGCCCGCCAGCAGGCCCGAGGCGCCATAGACGAACAGGAGCACCTTCCAGGTCTTGATGCCGGTCAGGCGCGCGGCTTCCGGGTTGCCGCCGACGGCGTAGATCCAGGTGCCCAGCACGGTGCGGGTGAGGATCACCCAGGAGACGAGGATGATCAGGAAGGCGATCACCACCAGCCACGGCACGCCGAGCAGGGAGCCGTTGCCGATGAAGGCGAAGGGCAGGTCGGAGTTGAAGACGGTGGTGTCGCCGCCGACGAAGCGCGCCACGCCGCGATAGGCGGTCAGCGTGCCAAGCGTCACGATGAAGGGCGGCAGCCGCAGCGCCGCGATCAGCACGCCGTTGACCAGCCCGCAGGCGAGGCCGGCCAAAAGCGCCGCGCCGACGCCCAGCATGCCGAAGCCGGGGATGAGGCTGACGATCAGCGCGAACATGGCCGACATGGCCAGCGTCGAGCCGACCGACAGGTCGATGCCGCCGGTGAGGATGACGAAGGTCATGCCCGCCGCCAGCACCGTGTTGATCGACGCCTGCTGCATGACGATGGACAGGTTGTTGACCGACAGGAACCGGCCGGTCAAAAGATGGAACCCGATCGCCAGCGCGATCAGGATCGGCAGCATTCCGAGCGTTTGCAGCGCGGACCTGAAATTGACGTTCGGCCGCGGCTTGGCGCCGGCCGTATCCTTGATCGGATCGCTCATCGTGTCGTCTCCCTTCGGCCCGTCTCGCTTGCGCCGGGCGTGCCGCCCGTCGAAAAGGCCATGATCTCTTCCTGGCTGAGGCTTCCGTCGGCGCCGGGCCGCACTTCGCCGCAAATCTCTCCCTGGCGCATCACGATCACCCGGTCCGACACGCCGATGATCTCCGGCAGGTCGCTGGAGATCAGCAGCACCGCGACGCCGCGCCGCGACAATTCGTCGATCAGGCGGTAGATCTCGGACTTGGCGCCGATGTCGACGCCGCGCGTCGGCTCGTCGAGGATGATGACGCGCGGATCGGCCTCGACCAGCCGCGCCAGCAGCACCTTCTGCTGGTTGCCGCCCGAAAGCGCCCCCACCGGCAGCCGGTCGTTGGCGGCGCGGATGCCGAAATCGGCGAAGGCCTTGGTCGAGCGCGCCGCGGCCTTGGCGAAGTCGCGGAAGCCCAGCGCATGGGCGTCCTCGCTCACCACCGAGATGTTGATGTTGTCGCGGATGGCCATGTCGAGGAACAGGCCGAGCCCCTTGCGGTCCTCGGTCAGATAGGCGACGCCGGCCGCGATGCCGTCGGCGGGGGTGCGGATGTCGACCGCCTCGCCGTCGATCGACACCGTCCCTTGCGTCCGCTGGTCGGCGCCGTAGATCAGCCGCGCCAGCTCGGTGCGGCCCGAGCCGACCAGGCCGGACACGCCCAGCACCTCGCCCGCCCGCACGTCGAGGGAGCAGTCGCGCACCTTGTGGCCGTCGGACACGCCGCGCACCGACAGCACCACCGGCGCCTCCGGCCGCGTCCCGTCATGGGTCTTCTTGTAGAAGCTCGAAATGTCGCGCCCGACCATCATCGACACCAGCCGCTGCGGCGACAGTTCCGCCCGGGTCAGCGTGCCGACCTGCTTGGCGTCGCGCAGCACGGTGACGCGGTCCGAGAGCGCGTAGATCTCCTCCATGCGGTGGCTGATATAGATCACCGCGATGCCGCGCTGCTTGAGCGTGGCGATGACGCCGAACAGCCGCTCCGTCTCGCGGCTGGTGAGCGAGGTCGTCGGCTCGTCCATGACGATGATGCGCGGCGTGAAGGCCAGCGCGCGGGCGATCTCGACCATCTGCCGCTCGCCGATCGACAGCGTCGACACCAGCGTCTCGGGCGAGAAGGCGAGGCCGAGCCGGTCGAGCACTTCCTTGCACACCTCGCGGGCGGCGGCCTGGCGCACGAAGCCGAGCCGGGCCTCCTCGCGGCCGAGATAGATGTTCTGCATCACCGTGAGGTTGGGCGCGAGCGACAGCTCCTGGTAGATGACCGAGATGCCGGCCGCCTTGGAGGCGCGCGGGTTTCCCGGCGACACGGGCGCGCCCGACACCAGGATCTCGCCGCCGCGGTCGGGATCGATCGCGCCGGAAAGAATCTTCATCAGCGTCGACTTGCCGGCGCCGTTCTCGCCCATCAGCGCGTGCACCTCGCCCGCCTCGACGGTCAGCGAGACGCCGGAAAGCGCCTTGACCGGGCCGAAGGTCTTCGAGATGTCGCGCATCTCGAGCACCGGCCCGCCGGAAAATTCACTCATCGTCCGTCCTCCTCCGATCGGATTGGCCTTCGCAGCCTCAGGCGCCGGCCGGGACCGGCGACGCGGCCTCGACGGCGGGAAGATCGCTCAGCACATGCATCGAGGCGCGGGCGCGCACCGACTGGCTCATCTCCCGGTAAAGCCCGTAAAGCGTCTCGTAGGTCCCGACATGGCGCTCGACCGGCTCGAAGCGGGCGAAGCTCCTGGCGCCGAAGCGCGCCGCGCCCTCGTCATAGGAGGCGACCACGCCGCCGGCGACCGCGCCATGGATGGCCGCGCCCACGGCGGTGGCGTTGGCGAGCTCGGGCACGTCGATGGGCCGCTTCATGACGTCGGCCATGATCTGCACCAGAAGCCGGTTGTTCTGCGCCAGCCCGCTGGTCATCAGCACGCGCTCGACCTCGACCGCGCCGGCCTCGAACAGGTCGACGATGGAGCGCGCGCCGTAGCAGAGCGATTCCATCAGGGCGCGGTAGATGCCGACCGAGGTCGTGTCCATCGACAGGCCCATCACCACGCCGCTCAGCCGCGAATCGGCCAGCGGAACGCGGTTGCCGTTCCACCAGTCCAGCGCCACCAGCCGGTTTTCGCCCGGGCTCAGCGCCGCGGCCTCCCGGTTATAGAGCGCGAAGCTTTCGTCGGGGCCTGCACCGCGCGGGAAATTGCGCACGAACCAGGCCAGCGTGTCGCCGAAGCTCGCCTGGCCGGATTCGTAGCACCAGAGGTCGCGCACGGCGCCGTTGAAGGCCACGCCCTCGATGCCGGGCGGCAGCGGCTTGAAATCCTTGCCGAGCAGGAGATAGGCGGCCGAGGTGCCGAGCGCGCCGACCAGGCAGCCGGCGCCCACCGCGCCGACGGCCGGCAGCACGACATGGGAATCGATCACCGCGACGGCGATGGCCGCGCGGCCGCGGATGCCGGTCCGCCGCCGCCATTCCTCGGTCAACTGACCGGCGGCGGTCCCGACCGGCGCCGGCGGCGCCAGCCTTTCGCCGAGATCGGCGAGCACGTCCTTCGGATAGCCGTCGGCCTCCGAATATTGCGCCTTGTAGGCGGCGAAGCCGAGGCTGCGACATTCGACGCCCGAAAGCCGCCACACCAGCCAGTCGCCGGATTCGATGAAGCGCGCCGTCTCCGCCCAGACCTGCGGCGCCTCGCGGGCGACCTGCACCGCCTTGGCCAGCAGCCATTCGCCGGACACCTTGCCGCCGAAATTCTCCAGATAAGCCCCGCCGCGCGCATTGATCTCGTCGGCATAGGCCTGCGCCGCGCCGTGCTTCCACAGCTTGACATAGGCGTGCGGCTCGTCGGGATGAAGCTCCGACAGGGCCCGCCCGTCGGCGGTCGCCGGCATGGGGGAGCTGGCGGTGAAGCCGAGGCCGATGCCCTCGATCTCGCGCCCGTCGCCGAGCGCCTTCAGGATGATCTCCGCCGCCTCGACATAGTCGGCGGCGTTCTGCAGCGCCCAGCCGCGGCGCAGCGGCCGGCCGCCGGGAAGGCGCTGCGTCATGATCCCGTGGCGATAGGGATGGGTGTGGCTGGCGACCTGCCGGCCGGTGGCGACGTCGACCAGCACGCCGCGCGCCGATTCCGAGCCGTAGTCCAGTCCGATCAGAAAGGTTTCGGCCATGTCAGGCGGCCTCGCCTTTAACCAGAGCCTCGGCCGTCCGGGCCACGCGCGCCGCCGTCAGGTCGAAATGCGCGAACAGCACCTCCGGGCTCGCCGATTCGCCGAACGTGTCGACGCCGACGCAGGCCCCGTCGAGGCCGACATATTTGCGCCAGTAATCGGTGACGCCCGCCTCGACCGAGACGCGCGGAACGCCGTGCGGCAGCACCGCGTCGCGATAGGCCTTGTCCTGCCGGTCGAAGACATGGGTGGAGGGCAGCGAGACGACGCGGGCGTCGACGCCCTTCTCCGCCAGCTCGCGCTGCGCGGCGACCGCCAGCTCCACTTCCGAGCCGGTGGCGATGAGGACCACGTCGAGCCTGTCGCGCTCCGCCTTCAGCACGTAGCCGCCGCGCGCGATCTGCGCGATCTGTTCGTCGGAGCGCGCCTGCGGCGGCAGGTTCTGCCGCGACAGCGCCAGCACGGTCGGCGTGGCGACGTTACGCAGCGCCGTTCCCCAGGCGACCGCCGTCTCGGTCGCGTCGCAGGGACGCCACAGGTCGAGATTGGGCACGAGGCGCAGCGTGGCGATCTGCTCCACCGGCTGGTGGGTGGGGCCGTCCTGGCCGAGCGCGATGGAATCGTGCGTCAGCACATGCACCACGCCAAGCTTCATCAGCGCCGCCATGCGGATGGCGTTGCGGGCGTATTCGGAGAACATCACATAGGTGCCGCCGAAGGGGCGCACGCCGCCATGGGCGACCATGCCGTTCATGATCGCCGCCATGCCGAATTCGCGCACGCCGTAATAGACGTAGTCGCCGCCATGGCCGCGCGTGACGGGCCGGGCTCCGCTCCACATGGTCAGGTTGGAGCTGGCGAGGTCGGCCGAGCCGCCGACCAGTTCCGGCAGGCGCGGCGCCAGCGCCTCGATGGCGTTGAGGCTGGCCTTGCGGGTGGCGACTTTCTCACCGCGCGCCGCCGTCTCGCGCGTGAGCTTCTCCGCCAGCGCGTCGAAATCGGCCGGAAGCGCCCGCTTCATGCGGCGCTCGAACTCGGCCGCCAGCTCGGGAAAGGCTTTGGCGTAGGCGGCGAAGCGGCCGTTCCATTCGGCCTCGCGCGCGGCGCCCGCCTCGACCGCGCTCCAGTCGGCCCGCACCTCGGCCGGGATCTCGAACGGCGCGTGCGGCCAGCCCATGGCGGCGCGGGCGCGGGCGATCTCCTCGGCGCCCAGCGGGCTGCCGTGGCTGTCGTGGCTGCCGGCCTTGGTCGGCGCGCCCTTGCCGATGACGGTCTTGCAGCAGATGATGGTCGGCTGCGTGGTATTGGCCTTGGCCGCGGCGATGGCCGCCGACACGGCCGCCGCGTCATGGCCGTCGACGTCGCGGATGACCTGCCAGTGATAGGCCTCGAAGCGCTTGGGCGTGTCGTCGGCGAACCAGCCCTCTACATGGCCGTCGATGGAGATGCCGTTGTCGTCGTAGAACAGGATCAGCTTGCCGAGGCCGAGCGTGCCGGCCAGCGAGCAGGCCTCGTGCGACACGCCCTCCATCAGGCAGCCGTCGCCGACGAAGGCGTAGGTGAAATGGTCGACGACGGCGTGGCCCGGGCGATTAAACTCGCCGGCCAGGATGGTCTCGGCCAGCGCCATGCCGACGGCGTTGGCGACGCCCTGGCCCAGCGGGCCGGTCGTCGTCTCCACGCCCGGCGTGTAGCCGCGCTCGGGATGGCCGGGCGTCTTGCTGTGCAGGCTGCGGAAGGCCTTGAGGTCGTCGACGCCGACGTCGTAGCCGGTCAGGTGCAGGAGGCTGTAGATCAGCATCGAGCCATGGCCGTTGCTGAGCACGAAGCGGTCGCGGTCGAACCAGTCGGGATTCTTGGGATTGTGCCGCAGATGGCCGGCCCACAGCGCCACGCCGATCTCCGCCATGCCCATCGGCATGCCGGGATGGCCGGAATTGGCGTTCTGCACGGCGTCCATGGAGAGCGCGCGGATGGCGTTCGCCATCGTTTCCGCCCGGCGGGGAGATAGGTTCGTTTGCATGACTGGTCATCCCGTGAATTGATCGAGCCGACCACGAGACGCATGGCGTATTCGCGATCTCCTCCTGGGCGCGCCATATATCATCACTTTTATACTAAAATCAATGTTGATTTGTACATATGTTTACAAATCACCGTGAGGCGCGAAGACGCGCCGGCCGCATGAAAGGGCGTCCGCCAAGTCCTGAAAATCGCTATGGATTCGGAATCAAAGCGCGAAGATCGCGCCGGTCCGGCAGTTGCGCACCCTGTCGACGCGCGCGCCGTTCCAGTGGAAGTCGAAATGATCGGCCTGCACCGGGACCTCCATCAGGTCGGGCCAGAAGATCGCCGCGCATTCGCCGCCCGGGCAGCGCACGCTGCGGTAAAGCACGCCGTTGGCCCCTGCGGCGCGCAAGGCGCGGCCCAGCGCCTGCGGCGCCGTGTAGTCGTCGGGGTCGTGATAGATTTCGCAGGGCCGCGCGTCGCGCAGGTCGAGGTCGAGCCGGTTGACCAGCATGCGGAACTGCGAGGTCCATCCCGGCGCCTCGCCGCTGTTGGCCATCGCCCGGCCGTGGTGATGGGCGACCTCGCGCAGCGCCACCTCCTCGCGGTCGCCGGCGCTGTAGACGCCGTAGGAGCCGTCAGTGAAGCGGCCCGGCCGGTCGGGGCTGACATGGACGAAGGGCGCCATCAGATAGCTCGCGCCCGGCCCGCTCACCCGCCGCTGCGGCGGCGTCAGGTCGAGCCGGCCGACATGCTCCCATATGCGCGGATTGGTCTTGGATTCCGCCGAGGCCAGCGCCTCCCAGTCCTCGGGATCGGCGATGTCCTCGAAAAGGTCGATCGGCGGATGGATGGAGCGGATGATCCGATAAGCCTTCGGCCAGCGCACCCGGACGACGGCGAGGCCGCCGCTCACCAGCCGCCGCGCTCCGCGTCGAGATAGGCGCGCACCCGCGCCAGCGAGAACATGTCGCCCTGCGCCATGATCTCGGCCGGGCTGCGGCCGCCGAAAGCCTGGTTCGGCTTCTTCACCCAGGCGTAGCCGCGCTCCACTTCGGAGAACAGGTAGCGCAACCCCTTGTGCACGCCCATCAGCAGCGACAGGCGCGTGGCGAGGTCGCGGTCGATGCGGCCGGTCTCGCCCGCCTTCCAGCGGGCGTAGGTGCGGGCGGCGAGCCCGCCGAGGATCTCGCGCGCCTCGGCGTCGGACAGGCCCCATTTGTCGAACAGCCGGATCGCCGCGCGCGCCATCGCTTCCGCCTCGTGCGGCGTGATCTGCGGCCTGTCGGGCATGGCCTGCGTCCGGGGAATTTCCTGCAGCATGGCGCGTCTCCTTCTGGCGAAAAATAGTATCGCTTGCGCCAAATGGCAAGACCCCTTCGTTTGCAAGGCGCGCAAGCGGGCGCGAAACCGCCGAAAGGAAGCGCGCCCCGAGAATATGCATTGACAAACGCCGCCGAAGCCTGTGCTATTTGGTATGTGTTATAACTGATACCAAGCCCGGCGGCGCGGCCGCCCTTCCCCTCGCGGATCGTGAAGGAGAACCGATCATGACACGCGCCCCGACCCAAGGCTGGAACCGCATGCGGGAATGGGACGCGCGGCCGCTGCGTCTCGACAGCTTCGCCGAGGAAAATCCCGAGCACGGCTTTTCCGTCTTCCGCAGTCCCTACGATCCCGCGCCGAGCCTGCGCTTCGGCCCCGACGGCGGCATCGCCGAGATGGACGGCAAGGCGGCGGCGGATTTCGACATTCTCGACAGCTTCATCGCCGCCCATCACATCGACCGCGCGGTCGCGGCGGAGGCCATGGCGCTGCCGAGCGAGGCCATCGCCCGCATGCTGGTCGACGTGAACGCGCCCCGCGCCGAGCTGGAGCGGCTGGGGCGCGGCATGACGCCGGCCAAGCTGGCCGAGGTGGTGGGGCTTCTGTCGGCGCTGGAGGCCACCTTCGCCTATTCCAAGATGCGCCAGCGCCGCAGCCCCGGCAATCAGGCCCATGTCACCAACGCCAAGGACGACCCGCTGCAACTGGCCGCCGACGCGGCCATCGCCGTGGGGCTGGGCTTCGACGAGATCGAGACCACCATGCGCGTGGCCGGCAACGCCTGGGCCAATGCGCTCGCCTGCACCGTGGGGGCCGCCGCCGGGCGCGGCAGCACGCTGTTCCAGTGCTCCATCGAGGAGGCGGAGGAGCTGAAGATCGGCCTCGCCGGCCTCGCCACCTATGCCGAGACCGTGTCGGTCTACGGGACCGAGCGCGCCTTCGTCGACGGCGACGACACGCCGTGGTCGAAGACGTTTCTCACGGCCGCCTACGCCTCGCGCGGCGTCAAGGCGCGCTGCACCTCCGGCGCGGCGTCCGAGCTTTTGATGGGCTTTCACGAAAAATGCTCGGTGCTTTATCTGGAGGCGCGCTGCGTCTGCCTGCAGCGCGCCATGGGCGTGCAGGGCACGCAGAACGGCGGCATAGACGGCGCGCCGCTGACCGCCTCCATGCCCGGCGGCGTGCGCGAATTGCTGGCCGAAAACCTTCTGGCCGTCTGGCTCGGGCTCGAATGCGCCTCCGGCAACGACACCCGCATCTCCGAATCCGAGGTGCGCGTCGGCGCGAAGATCACACCCTATCTTCTCGCCGGCTCCGACCTCATCACCTCCGGCTTCGGCTCGATCAAGGCCTATGACAATTCCTTCAACCCCTCCCTGTTCAACGCCGAGGAGCTGGAGGACTATCTGGTCCTGCAACGCGATTTCCAGGCCGATGGCGGGCTGGTCCCGCTGTCGGAGGAGGAGGCGCTGCGCCTGCGCCGGCAGGCGGTCGACGCGCTCGGCGACGTGCTGGACGAGCTCGGGCTGGCCGAGGCGACCGCCGCGATGAAGGACAGCGTGGTGCGCGCCTCCGGCTCCGGCGAGACCGAGACCTTCTCGCCGGTCGAGACGCTCGCCATCAGCCGCGCCGTCTCCGGGCGCGGGCTGACGGCGCTCGACGTGGTGCGGGCGCTCGCCGCGCGCGGCCACAAGGACATGGCCGAGAACCTGCTCGGCATGCTGCGCCAGCGCATCAGCGGCGACTATCTGCAAACCTCGGCGGTGATCCGCGACGGCCGCGTGGTCAGCGCCGTCAACGATCCCAACGACTATTCCGGCCCCGGCACGGGCTATCGCATGGACGAGGCGCGCTGGGACCGGGTCAAGGCGATCCGCGGCGTCATCGGCCGCGATCAGGTGCTGAGCGCGGAAGGCCGGCGCGAGCCGCCGCCCGGCTCGGCGCAGTTCTACGCCATCGGCGCGGCGGAGAAGGGCCGCGACCCGCACGAGGTGGTGATCGGCGTCAGCCCGGCCTTCGGCGACCGGCTGCACCAGACCACGGCCGGCCACGCCGTCACCGACGTGCTCGACGCGCTGGTGGCGGGGGTGCTGGAAGGCGGCGGCCTGCCGCGCGTCGTGCGCATCCGCCACACCGCCGACACCTCCTTCCTCGGCCTGACGGCGGCGCATCTGGCCGGCTCCGGCTACGGCATCGGCATTCAGGCCAAGGGCACGGCGATCATCCACCAGCGCGACCGCCTGCCGCATATGAACCTCGAGCTTTTCTCCAACGCCCCGCTGGTGTCGCTGGCGCAATACCGCGCCATGGGCCGCAACGCCGGCCGCATGACATGGGGCGAGACGCCGGAGCCGATCATCGTCGCCAATGACGGTCTGGCGCTCGGCGCGCGCTTCCATCCGCGCGTGGCGCTGCTCTACGCCATCGAGACCGAGATGACCGAGCCCGGCGCGGAGCCGGAAGACATGTTCTTCGCCAGTTCGGAGCGCAATTCATGACCGATCCCCGCGACCTCTATCCCCTGTCCGAAAAAGCCCCCGAAAAAGTGCGGACGGCGAGCGGCCTCTCGCTCGCCGACTTCACCCTCGAAGCGGTGCTGGAGGGCCGCGTCACGCCGGCCGACCTCGCCATCGCGCCGGAAATGCTGCGGCTTCAGGCCGATGTGGCCCGCGCCGCCTCGCGCGACCGGCTGGCCGAGAATCTGGAGCGCGCGGCGGAACTCGCCCGCGTGCCGCAGGCGCTCATCCTCGACACTTACGAGCTGCTCCGCCCCGGCCGCGCCCAATCCGCGGCCCCGATGCGCGAGCGCGCGGCCGAGCTTCTGCGCGATTACGGCGCGAAGCGCATCGCCGCGCTGATCGACGAGGCCGCCGACGTCTATGAGCGGCGCGGCCTGTTCTCGAAACGATTTTAGGGAGAATTGCGATGAACCAAGAGCTTCTGGGCGGCAAGGTCGCCGTGATCACCGCCGCGGGCTCCGGCATCGGCCGGGAATCGGCGCGGATTCTGGCGGCCAACGGCGCTTTCGCCATGGTCACAGACCGTGACGGCGAAGCGGCCGCGCAGACCGCCGGGATGATCCGCGCGGCGGGCGGCCGGGCCGAGGCCGCGGCGCTCGACGTCGCCGACGAGGCCGCCGTCACGGCCCTTTTCGCCCGCACGGCGGAAAGCCACGGCGGGATCCACATCCTGCACAACCACGCCGGCATCCAGATCGCCGGCGCGCTGGAGCAGATCGACGCCGCCGACATGCGCAAATCCTGGGAGATCAACGTGGTGGCGCAATTCTCAGCCTGCCGCGCGGTCCTGCCCCATATGCGCGCGCAAGGCGGCGGCGTCATCCTCAACACCGCCTCCAACGCCGGCGTCTTCCTCGACAAGGGCATGCTGGCCTATATCACCACCAAGTCCGCCGTCATCACCATGACCAAGCAGATCGCGCTCGACTATGCGCGCGACGGCGTCCGCGTCAATGCGCTCTGCCCCGGATGGGTCGACACGCCCTTCAACGGGCCTTATGAAACACAGCTCGGCGGTCGCGCGGCGCTGGAGAAGGTGGTGCGCGATCTCGTGCCGATGGGCCGGTTCGGCCGCCCGGAGGAGATCGCGGAAGCCATTCTTTTCCTGTGCTCCGACCGCTCCTCCTTCATCACCGGCCACGCGCTGGTGGTGGACGGCGGCGAATGCCTGGCCGGCGGCAGCAACTCCACCGTTTGACCCACAAGGAAACCGCCCTTGAACAAAGCCTCCATCCCCGCCGCCGAACCGGACGCCTCCCTGCTGGCGCAGTCGCCGCCGCTGATCGACGCCGGACAGGCGGCGGAAATCGCGCGAGAGATCTACGGCGTCGAGGGAGAATTCAAGCTCCTCTCGTCGGAGCGGGACGCGAATTTCCATATCCGGCTCGCCGACGGCGGACAGGCGCTGCTGAAGATCACCAACGGCGCGGAGGACCGCGCGGTCACGGAAATGCAGACGATGGCGCTGACCCATCTGGCGGCGGTCGACCCGTCGCTGCCCGTGCAGCGCATCCACCCCACCCGCGCCGGCGCGGACTGGGCCCTCGTAACCGGCCGCTCCGGCGAGCAGCACGTCGCGCGGCTGATGTCATGGCTCGAAGGCCACATGCTGCACGCCGCCCAGCCCGGCCCCGGCCTCGACCGCGCCATGGGCGACCTGCTCGCCCGGCTCGCGCGCGGCCTGCGCGGCTTCTTCCACCCCGCCGGCGGGCATTTCCTGCAATGGGACATCAAGCACGCCGGCCGGCTGCGCCCCATGCTCGACGCCGTCGAGGACGCGGCCCTGCACAAGCGGCTGACCGCGCTTCTCGACCGTTTCGAGGCCGAGATCGCGCCGCGCCTGCCCGCGCTGCGGGCGCAGATCGTGCACAACGATTTCAACCCCCACAACCTGCTGGTCGACGCGCCCGTGGCCACCCGCCCCACCGGCGTGATCGACTTCGGCGACATGGTGTTCACGCCGCTCGTCTGCGACCTCGCGGTGGCCTGCTCCTATCCGGTCGGGACCAGCGAAGGCGGCGTCGGGCGCGTGGCGGAGATGGTGGCCGGCTATGCGGCGGTCACGCCGCTGGAGGACGAGGAGCTGGCGCTGCTGCCCGACCTCATCCGCCTGCGCCACGCCACCACGCTGACCATCGCCGCATGGCGGGCGCGCCGCTATCCCGAAAACGCCCCCTATATCCTGCGCAACACATACGCCGCCCGGCGCGGCCTCGCCGTGCTGGACGAGGCTGGCCCCGAAAAGACGGCGCAAGCCCTGCGCGCCGCCGCCCGCGACAACAAGGAAACCGCCCGATGAGCATGGTCAACGCCTTCGACCCCAACCGGCCCGCCGATCTCGATCCCGAGGACATGGCCCTGATCGAGCGCCGCAACCGCGCGCTCGGCCCCGCCTACAAGCTGTTCTACGAGGAGCCGATCCACCTCGTGCGCGGCGAGGGCGTCTGGCTCTACGACAAGGACGGCCGCGCCTATCTCGACGCCTATAACAACGTCGCCTCGGTCGGCCATTGCCACCCGAAGGTGGTCGAGGCGGTGAGCCGCCAGCTCGGCGTTCTCAACACCCACACGCGCTACCTGCACGAAGGCGTGGTCGCCTATGCCGAGCGGCTTCTCGCCACCATGCCGCCCGCGCTGGGGCACATGATGTTCACCTGCACCGGCTCGGAGGCCAACGACCTCGCGCTGCGCATCGTGCGCGCCTTCACCCGCCGGCAGGGCGTGATCGTCACGAAGCTCGCCTATCACGGCCTGACCGAGGCGGTGGCGGAAATCTCCCCCTCGCTCGGCGATTTCGTGCCGCGCGGCAAGCGGGTGCGCATGATCCCCGCCCCCAACGCGCTGTTCGTGCCGCCTGCCGAGCAGGGCGCGCGCCTCGCCGCCGACCTCGCGCAGGCCATCGCCGCCATGCGCGCCGACGGGATCGAACCGGCCGCCTTCATCGTCGACACCGTCTTTTCGAGCGACGGGCTCTATCCCGATCCGGCCGGTTTCCTGAAACCCGCCGTCGACCTGATCCGCGCCGAGGGCGGGTTGTTCATCGCCGACGAGGTGCAGCCCGGCTTCGCCCGCACCGGCGAGGCCTTCTGGGGCTTCCAGCGCCATGGTCTGGTCCCCGACATGGTGACGATGGGCAAGCCCATGGGCAACGGCTTTCCGGTGGCGGGCGTGGCGCTCCGGCCCGAACTGGTGGCGGAATTCGGCGCGAAGACGCGCTATTTCAACACCTTCGGCGGCAATCCGGTCGCCTGCGCCGCCGGCATGGCGGTGCTCGACGTGATCGAGGAGGAAGGCCTTCAGGAAAACGCCCGCGACGTGGGCTTCTATCTCAAGCAGGGCCTGACGCAACTGACGGCGGGCCGCGACGATGTCGGCGACGTGCGCGGGGCCGGCCTGTTCCTCGCGGTCGAATGCGTGGAGAACCGCGAAACCAACGCGCCGAACGCCCGCATGGCCGCCGCGCTGGTCAACCACATGCGCCGCAACGGCGTGCTCATCAGCGCCACCGGGCCGGGAGCCAACATCCTGAAAATCCGCCCGCCGCTGGTGCTGAAAAAGCCCGAGGCCGACCGCTTCCTCGCCGCGGTCGAGGCAGCGCTGGCCGCGCTCTGAAGCATGCCGCGCAAAACCGTGCAGCGGTTTTGCGCTAGGACGATGCGTGAAAACAAAGAGATGGAGCGGTTTCGTGAAAACGGGAGCCGCTCCGGACGCCCGGATGGAAAACGCCATGGACTTCGCCCAGCTCGTCTCCGAACCGCTTCACGAACAGGCCTATGCGGCGCTGCGCGCCGCCCTGCGCACGGGGCGGTTCAAGCCGGGCCAGTCCATGACCATCCGCGGGCTGGGGGCCAGCCTCGGCATCTCGGCCACGCCGGTGCGCGAGGCGCTGCAGCGGCTCATCGCCGAGGGGGCGCTCGAATTCGCGCCCAACCGCACCATCCGCGTGCCGGAGATGACGCGGGCGCGCTTCGACGAGATCACCGCCATCCGCATCCGGCTGGAGCCGCTCGCCGCCGTCGCCGCCGCGCCGTCCGCCGACGAGGCGCTTTTCGCAAGGCTGGAGACCCTGTCCGCCGCCATGCACGGGGCCATCGCCGAGGGACGCTTCGCCGACTATCTTTTCGACAACCAGCGCTTCCACTTCGCCCTCTACGAAACCGCGGCCATGCCCTATCTGCTGCAGCTGATCGGCCTGTGCTGGCTGCAGACCGGACCGTGGCTCAACATGCTGGCGCATGAGGGACGCTTCCATTCCATCGCCAATCACGAGCACGACGCCATGATCGCGGCGCTCAGGCGCGGCGACGCCGACGCCCTCGCCCGCTCGGTCGAGAAGGACATCCGCGACGCGGCCGAGGTCCTCGTCTCCCAGCTCGCCCAGTAACGCGGCCGGAGTCTCCCCCGGCCACGCGAATTTAATCTTCATCCACCTCCGGCCCCAGCACCTTGCGCAGCACGCCTTCGCGCAGCTCGATATAATCGGGCAGCGAGCGGATGGCGCGCGCCTTCATCTGGTGCGTGGCGTACATGCGCGAGAAGGGCGCGTCGATCCGCTCGACCACATGGCCGGGATTGGCCCCCATCACCACGATGGAGGTGGCGCAGAAGGCCGCTTCCTCCACGTCGTGGGTGATGAACAGCACCGTCTTGCCGGTCTCGTGCCAGATGCGCACGATCTCGCGCTGCATCTTCTCGCGCGTCAGCGCGTCGAGCGCGCCGAAGGGCTCGTCCACCAGCAGGATCTTGGTGTCGTTGGCGAGCGCGCGGGCCAGCGACACGCGCTGCTGCATGCCGCCCGACAGCTCGTAGGGCCGCCGGTCCTTGGCGTGCGTGAGACCCACCAGATCCAGATAATGCTCGACCAGCCGGCTGCGCTCCTTTTCCGGCACGCCGCGGGCGCGCGGGCCCAATTCGACGTTCTGCCGCACGCTCAGCCAGGGAAACAGCGTCGCCTGCTGCAGCACCACGGTGCGGTCGGCGCCGGGCGCGGTGATCGGCTTGCCGTTGAGCAGGATCGAGCCGCTGGTCGGCCGCGTGAAGCCGGCGATGACATGCATCAGCGTGCTCTTGCCGCAGCCAGAGGGCCCGACCACGGCGACGAACTCGCCCTCGCGGATCTGGAGGTCGACCCCGCCCAGCGCGTTGACCTCGCCGAAGCGCACATGGACGCCGCGCAGGTCGAGCATGGCCGCGCCCGCCTCGGCGCGTTTCGATGTGAAGGAACCGTGCATGCTCATCCCCTGCCCGCCCATGGCACCACCCAGCGTTCGGCCATCGAGGCCAGCTTGTCCAGGATCATGGCGATCACGCCGACGATCAGAATGCCCATGAAGACATATTCCGTGCGCAGATACTGGCTCGAATTGAGGATCACGAAGCCGAGGCCCCGCGTGGCGGCGACGATCTCGGCCGCCACCAGCGAGCCGAAGGTGACGCCGATGGTCAGCCGCGCCGCGGTGAACAGCGCCGGCAGCGTGGACGGGAAGATCACCGACCAGAACACCTGCCGCTCGCTGAGGCCGAGCGAGCGGGCGACGCGCAGATGGTTCTCCTGCACGTTGCGCACCGCAGCCGAGGCCGACACGACCATGACCGGGAAGCCGGTGAGGAACAGGAGCACGATCTTGGAGGATTCGCCGATCCCCAGCCACAGCACCAGGAGCATGTAGTAGCCGAGCGGCGGCAGCGGCCGGAAGAACTCCACGAAGGGATCGATGATCGCGTAGAGAAGCTCGTAGCGGCCCATCAAGAGGCCCACCGGCACGCCCAGAAGCACCGCCAGCGCGAAGCCGGCGAAGACGCGATAGAGGCTGAAGGCGGTGTGGTCGAGGATGGTGAAGCCGCGATAGCCCTCCACCTGCGCGTCGACCAGCGCGCCCCACACCGCCGAGGGCGTGGGCAGGAAGGTGGCCGAGACGCCGCCCGACTGCGCCGCCAGGGCCCAGATCACGACGAAGCCCAGCACCGAAAGGCCGCTCACGGCCCATAGGACATAGGGGGGAAAGGAAGAATGGGGTCTTTTGCTGCTCACGAGGTTTCCTCCGGTTCGCGAACGAGACAACGATCCGGGAGCGAACGGCGCGTTACGGGGTGCGCGCCGTTCGCCTCCGGGCTCCGTCAGGGCGCGTCGGGAACGGCCGCCTTTTCAAGGAAACCCGGATCCACCCGCTCGGTCAACTGCGCCTCGGTCGGCGCCTTGGTGATGAGCTTGTTGGCCTTGAGGAATTCGCCGATGCGCACCGAGGACTGGATGATGCCCTTGGCCCCGTCGCCGAACCATTGCGGGTCGAGCTGCTCGGCGCGCGTCGGGAAGACGTTGGCCGGCGGCAGCGCCGACAGCTTGAACTGCTCCGGCGTCAGCTCGAACTCCTTCATCATCGCGTCATAGGCGCCGGGCTTGTTGCCGTTGACCCAGTTGACCGCGCGCAGGTTCTGCTCCACCCAGGCCTTGACCAGGTCGGGATGCTCCTTGGCGAACTTGTCCGACACCAGCCCGACGTCGCCGGCGAAATAGCCCTTCTTGGCCATGTCGCCGTCGGTGAGGATCAGCGTGCCCTTCTGCTCCAGCAGCTTGGTCAGGATCGGCGACCAGATATAGGCGGCGTCGATCTGGCCCGTGGTCCAGGCGGCGACGATCGGCTGCGGCTGGAGATTGACCAGCGAGACGTCGTCCGTGGTCAGGCCGTTCTCCTTCAGCGCGCCCTGCAGCATGTAGTCGGCGCCCGAGCCGAAGGTGACGCCGA
>UBKJ01000011.1 GCA_900465915.1 Hyphomicrobiales bacterium | reverse complement strand
AGCCGGGCCGCCATGGCGGCGACGCGCCGTCGCAGCGTCTCCTGCGTTTGCGCTTCGACGACGAGGACCTGCGCGTCGTCGGCATGGCGCGGCGCGCCGTCGCTGAAATCCACGATTTCCGCCTTCAGCCCGAGCCGGCGGAAGGCGTCGATAATGTCGGGGCCGACGGGCGTCGTTACGCTTTCATGGCCGATGACGTGCTGGCGTCCGTCCGCCGTCACCCGGCCCATGGCCGGAAAGGCCGGCGCGAAGACGCAGCGGCGAAAGCCGCCGGCCTCCATGACGGCGCGCGTTTCCGCGAAGGGTTCGCCGCGCATGACGCTGTCGACCTTCTTGAACCACAGGGCGCCGGGTCCGGCGATCCGCTTCAGGCGCGCGGTCGCGTCGGACACGCTGTCCGTCGCCGGCGCATCGCGCGTGTCGGTGCTGATCGCGACGCGCGGGCCTTGCGGGATGTCGCGCCAGGGCGGGGCGACCAGCACCGGCCGCTCCGGCGCGGCGAAGGCGCAGCAACTGTCCAGCGCGCCGGTCAGGTCGTCGGCGATCAGGACCAGATCCCTCATGGGATCGGCCGCCGGGATGGACTGGCGAACTCCACCGCGACGCCGCGCGCGCGGATGTCCTCGACCGTGTCGGGGGCGAGCCCGTCGTCGGTGACGACGAGGCTTATGTCGCGGAGGTCGCCGAAGGCGCAGAAGGCGTCGGCGCCGAACTTGCCGGCGTCGGCCAGAAGCACCACGCGCTCGGCGGCGCCGAGGATGGCGCGCTTCACCTCGGCCAGCTCCATCGAGGTGTCCCACAGGCGCCCGTCGCGCACGCCATGCGCGCCGACGAAGGCGATGTCGGCCCGCAGCCGCCCCAGCGCGCCGGCCGCTGCGGCCCCGATCAGGGTGGGCGAGCCGGCGCGCACATAGCCGCCCGTCACCGTGGTGTGGACGCCGGCGGCGGTCGACAGCGCCGCGCCGATATGCAGGTCGTTGGTGACGGCGGTGAAGGAAACACCGCGATCCCGCGCGGCCAGCGCCGCCGCGCCGGTCGTGGTGCCGCTGTCGAAGATGACGGTCTGGCCCGGCCGGATCATGGTTGCGGCCAGGGCGCCGATGGCGCGTTTCTGCGCGTCGGCGAGCGCCGAGGCGATGGCCGGCTCCGGCTCGGCGTTCCTGAGGAAGCCCGTCTCCAGGATGACGCCGCCGCGGGTGCGCTGCAAATGCCCGGACTGGTGCAGATAGTCCACGTCGCGCCGCACGGTCGAAAGCGAGATGTCCAGCGCCTGCGCCAGGTCGCGAAGCGAGGCCATGCCCTCGGCGCGGAGATGTTCGATGATGCGGGCGCGCCGCCTGGCTGAAAGCACGGGAGTCTCCGAAGGGATGCGGTCAGCGAATTGCGTCAATTCACGTCAATATACACCAGAAAATTCCAGAATCGATTGCAAATAGCCGCGAGACTGGTATTTTTTACGCATTCATAGGGAGCGCATCTCCGCCGCGGCGGGATTCCAGACAGGGATAGGATCATGACCATCAGGACTATCGCCGTCACCGTCGGCGATCCGGCCGGCGTCGGCCCGGAAATATCGCTCAAGGCCGCGGCGGCGCTGGCCGACCGTCTCGCCGGCGGGGAGTTCCGCCTGCTGCTGGTCGGCGACGTCGAGATATTGCAGGCCGCAGGCCGCCGTTTCGGCCTTCCGACGCCGCCCGTGGTCGCGCCGGACGCTTTGGCCGGCGCGCCCGGCGCGGCGATATTGGCGACCCCGCCCTTGCGAGGGCCGGTCGAGATCGGCCGGATTTCGCCGGAGGGCGGCCGCCAGGCCTTCGAGGCGGTGCGGATCGCGGTCGGCCTCGCCATGGCCGGAACGGTCGCCGCCGTGGTGACCGCACCGCTCAACAAGGAGGCGCTGCATCTCGCCGGCCATGATTACGCCGGCCATACCGAGATGCTCGCCGACCTCACCGGCGCGCGCGACAGCGCCATGATGCTGGCGCACGAGAATTTCCGCGTCAGCCACGTCACCACCCATTGCGCCTTGCAGGACGTGCCCAAAAAGGCGACGGCCGAGCGCATCCGCCGCGTCATCGAGCTGACCGACCGGGCGCTGCGCTCCATCGGCGTCGCCGATCCGCGCATCGCCGTCGCCGCGCTCAACCCGCACGCCGGCGAGGGCGGCCTGTTCGGGCGCCACGACATCGACGTGACCGCGCCGGTGGTCGAAGCGTGCCGGAACGAAGGCATGCGGGTCGACGGCCCGGTGCCGGGCGACACGGTCTTCGTCAAGCTCAGGGCCGGGCAGTACGACGCCGTGGTGGCCATGTATCACGACCAGGGCCACATCCCCGTCAAGCTGCTCGGCTTCGGCGTCGATAAGAAGACGGGACAATGGACGGCGCTCAGCGGCGTCAACGTGACGCTCGGCCTGCCGATCGTCCGCACCTCGGTCGACCACGGCACCGCCTTCGACATCGCCGGCCGGGGCATCGCGCAGGCGAGCAGCCTTCTGGAGGCGATCGACTATGCGCTGCTCCTGACCGGGGCAAGCATGTAGATATCGAAGTTTCTCCGGGATGGCGATTGATCAAATCGCGGCGGATGGCGATAATGGCAGTATTATCAAGTCCGCAAAACGATTCTGGAGTTTCCATTTTGATCAACGTGCACGAGAAGCTGGAGCCGATCCTCGAAGATGTTTTCCGCCGCAACGCCGGCGAAACCGAATTTCATCAGGCGGTGCGCGAAGTTCTGGAAAGCGTCAGGCGGGTGATCGCCAAACGGCCCTATTACGCCGACAATGCGCTGATCGAGCGGATATGCGAGCCGGAGCGCCAGATCATCTTTCGCGTGCCGTGGGTGGACGATCACGGCCGGGTGCAGATCAATCGCGGTTTCCGCGTGCAGTTCAACTCGGCGCTGGGGCCGTATAAGGGCGGCATTCGCTTTCATCCCTCGGTGAATGTCGGCATCATCAAGTTCCTCGGCTTCGAGCAGACCTTCAAGAACGCGCTGACCGGCATGCCGATCGGCGGCGGCAAGGGCGGCTCGGACTTCAATCCGCGCGGCCGCTCCGACGGCGAGATCATGCGCTTCTGCCAGTCCTTCATGACCGAGCTGCACCGCCATATCGGCGAATATGTCGACGTGCCGGCCGGCGACATCGGCGTCGGCGGGCGCGAGATCGGCTATATGTTCGGCCAGTACAAGCGGCTGACCAACCGCTACGAGGCGGGCGTTCTGACCGGCAAGGCGCTGTTCTACGGCGGCTCGCGCGCCCGCAAGGAGGCCACCGGCTACGGCGCGACCTATTTCGTCCAGCGCATGCTGCAGGCCCGCAAGCAGGATTTCGACGGCAAGCGCGTGGTCGTCTCCGGCTCGGGCAACGTCGCCATCTACACCATGGAGAAGGTGGGCGAGTTCGGCGGCAGGGTCGTGGCCTGCTCGGATTCCAACGGCTATGTGGTCGACGAGAACGGGATCGACCTCGCCTTGGTCAAGGAGATCAAGGAAGTCCGCCGCGAGCGCATCAGCGAATATGCGCGCGAAAAACCCGGCGCGCATTATATCGAGGGCGGCTCGATCTGGGACGTGCCCTGCGACGTGGCCATGCCCTCGGCCACCCAGAACGAGCTGACCGGCAAGGACGCCCGGACGCTGGTGAAGAACGGCGTGCAGGCCGTGGGCGAGGGGGCCAACATGCCGTCGACGCCCGAGGCGGTGAAGGTGTTCCAGGACGCGGGCGTGCTGTTCGCGCCCGGCAAGGCCGCCAACGCCGGCGGCGTGGCGACCTCGGCGCTGGAGATGCAGCAGAACGCCTCGCGCGACAGCTGGACCTTCGAGCAGACCGAGGCGCGGCTGGCCGAGATCATGCGCAACATCCACGACACCTGCGCCGCCACGGCCGAGGAATACGGCGCGCCCGGCGACTACGTGCTGGGCGCCAACGTCGCCGGCTTCGTGCGGGTGGCGGAAGCCATGGACGCGCTGGGCGTGATCTGACGGGCTTGGATCGTCGCGGCGTTTCGGCGCCGGGACGGTCCGGTTCTTTGCAGGCTTCGCAACGCCGACGCCGTTCTCAGAAAGGGCTCGGCTGATCTATGCGCCTGTCGCGATGATGGGCGGGGCGGTTCGGCCGGCAACGAGGCTTGGGCGAATGGCAGGCCGGTCGTCCAAGCGGAGGCAAGGCGGAAACTGCACGCTAAAAATGCGGCCGGCAGGCCCGACGGGTGGCCTGCGCGTCATCGGCGGCGTCGGCATAGTTTGAAGATCAACGGAAGACGGCGCGAAATGCGCCAGGATATCGTCCGGCAAAGGCGATCATAATCTTACGCTCGCAGGGCGCGTTGTGGCGTGTAACGATATAACTTTGTCCAGGTGAACGGCCGCCGGCTCTCATGTCGTCCAGACGCCGGCGGACGGGAAAAGAGCGGACGCAGGCGTTCGGCGGGACAGGAAACCTGTTTCCGCCGATGCCGCCCCCTAAACAGCCGCCGCGATGGGCGCCAGCCGCTCGGCGCCGTTGTCGCCGTCGAAGCGGTAGGCGACGATCTCGCCGGTCTTCAGCTCGTAGCGCTCGATCTGCGCCGGGGTGAGGCCTTCCAGCTCCATCACCAGCGCGCGCAGGCTGTTGCCGTGGGCGACGACCAGCACGTTCTCGCCGCGCTCCAGCCGGGGCAGGATGGCCTCGCGATAGCAGGCGACCACGCGCGCCCGCGTGTCGGCCAGGCTTTCGCCGCCGGGCGGGCGCGTGTCGTAGGAGCGGCGCCATTCGCGCACCTGCTCGGCCCCGAAGCGCAGCGCGGCCTCGTCCTTGTCCATGCCGGTCAGGTCGCCGTAGTCGCGCTCGTTCAGCGCCTCCTCGCTGAAGACGGGGATCGGCTTGCCGAGCGTCGCCACGACGATCTCCGCCGTCTCGACCGTGCGGCGCAGCCGCGAGCAGAACACCGCGTCGAGCGCGATCTTCTCGGCCTGAAGCGCCTGCGCCACGGCGCGCGCCTCCTGCCGGCCGCGCCCGGTGAGCGGCAGGTCGCGCCAGCCGGTGAAGACGTTATGGGCGTTGCCCTCGCTCTGTCCGTGTCTCGCCAGGACGAGAAGGCCGCGCGCGGTCTGGGAGGTCATGGTTTCTCCTGCCTAGGGCGCATGGAACGCGGCCCGGATCGAACATTGGCAGGAGTCATCAGCGTCGGCGCGGTTTTCGGGAGACCCCATTCCCTGCGATCGCATCGCGATCCGCGAACGAGGATAGGAGCGTCAACCGCCAAGGTCAACGCCGCCGCGCGAAACCTGTTGACCTGCCGGGGCAAGCCGCGCATCATGGCGTCAGGGGATGGGGTTCCCCCTTTGCAAGCCGGCCGGCTGATGACTCCTACCGTTAGGCATGACGGTGGAGTTGCGTTCGGTCGAACCCCGATCATCGCTCATCGCGTGCCGACGAACGGTCGGCGACATTGATGTGTTGAGGCGATGATGACTGCGATGAAAATCCAAAATGTCGATGCTCTGGAAATCCTCGATTCGCGCGGCAATCCGACCGTGCAGGTCGAGGTGACGCTGGAAGACGGGGCCACGGGGGTGGCGCGGGTTCCCTCCGGCGCGTCGACCGGCCAGCACGAGGCGGTGGAGCTGCGCGACGGCGACGCCCGCCGCTATGCGGGCCTCGGCGTGCTGAAGGCGGTCGAGAACGTGCGCGCCGCGCTGGCGCCGGCCCTGGCCGGCATGGACGCGACGCGCCAGGCCGAGATCGACGCCCGGCTGATCGAGGCCGACGGCACGCCCAACAAGGCAAGGCTCGGGGCCAACGCCATCCTCGGCGTCTCCATGGCCGCGGCGCGCGCCGCCGCGCAGTCGCTGCGGCTGCCGCTCTACCGCTATCTCGGCGGCCCGGCCGCGCGCCGGCTGCCCGTGCCGATGATGAACGTCGTCAACGGCGGCAAGCACGCCGGCAACCGGCTGGATTTCCAGGAATTCATGATCGTCCCGCACGGCGCGCCGGATTTCCGCGAGGCGCTGCGCTACGGCGTCGAGACGTTCAAGGCGCTGAAGAAGACGCTGGAGGCGCGCGGCCTGCCCACCGCCGTCGGCGACGAGGGCGGCTTCGCGCCCGACCTCGCCAGCAACGAGGAGGCCTGCGAGCTGATCGTCGAGGCGATCGAAAAGGCCGGCTTCCGGCCGGGCGCGGACGTCTCCATCGCGCTCGATCCGGCGGCCTCGTCCTTCTTCCATGACGGCGGCTACCGCTTCGCCTCGGGCGAGGTGCTGGACCGCGTCGCCATGCAGGCGCTCTACCGGCGCTGGGTCGAGGCCTATCCGATCGTCTCCATCGAGGACGGTTTCGACGAGAACGACTGGGACGGCTACGTGCTGCAGACGGCGGAGTTGGGCGACCGCATCCAGATCGTCGGCGACGACAATTACGTCACCAACCCGAAATTCATCGCCGAGGGCGTGCGCCGCAAGGCCACAAACGCGGTGCTGATCAAGCTCAACCAGATCGGCACGGTGACCGAGACGGTCAAGGCCATCGAGATGGCGCGGCAGGCCGGCTGGCGCTGCGTGGTCTCGCACCGCTCGGGCGAGACGGAGGACGCCTTCATCGCCGATTTCGCGGTCGCCATGGGCACGGGTCAGATCAAGACCGGCTCGCTCTGCCGCAGCGAGCGCGTCGCCAAATACAACCGGTTGCTGCGCATCGAGAAGGACTTGGGGGCCGCGGCCGAATTCTCCAGCCCCTTCGCCCGCTGAAAGGAGAAAGCCATGTCCGGGATCGTCTTCGCCTTCGCGTCGGGCGCCGCCGTCGCCGCCCTTCTTCTCCTGCGGCCGGCGCCGGTCCGCGTCCGGGCGCGGCGCCGGTGAGCATCGTCCTGTGGGCGCTGTTCTCGGTGGCGCTGTGCGGCCTGTGCTCGGTGCTGGAGGGCGTGCTGCTCAGCGTCCGCGTCACGGCGCTGATCGAGCGGGCGCATGACAAGGGCGCGGCGCGGCTGCTCGCCATCAAGCGCGGCGACATCGGCGACGCGATCAGCGCCATCCTGATCGTCAACACGCTGGCCGGCACGGTGGGGCCGGGCTTCGTCGGCGCGGCTGCGGCCAAAACCTGGGGCGACGCCGGCGTCGGCGTTGCCTCGGCCGTGCTCACCGTGCTGCTCCTGTTCTGCGCCGAGATCGGCCCCAAGACCTACGCCGCCACCCATGCGGCGGCGCTGGCCGGGCCGGTGGGGCGGGTTCTGGGCGTGCTGATGACCGCGCTCAAGCCGGCGCTCTTCGTCTCGCGGCTGGTCACGCGCTGGCTGGCGGGGGCGGAGGGCGAGGCCATCACCCGGCCGGGGCTGGCGCGCTTCATCGCCCATGCGCCGGCGGCGGGCGTCATCGCGCCGGGCGAATCGCGCGTCATCTCGCATATGCTCTTCGCCCATGACGTCATGCTGGGCGACGTGGTGACGCCGCTCGCCGACGTGGTGGCGCTCGACGGCGCGCTGCCGGCCCGCGCGCTGGCCGGCCGGCCGGAGGTGCGCGGCTTCGCCCGCATTCCGCTCCGCGACGGCGACGCGCTGCCCGCTTACGTCGACCTGCGCGAGGCGCTCTACGCGCTGTTGAAGGACGCCGGCGACCCGCCGCTCTCGGCCTTCGCGCATCCGCTGCCGCAGCTGCCCGACAGCCTCAGGCTGGGCGAGGCGATCGAGCGTCTGCTCGATTCCGGCCATTCCATGGGGGCCGTGACGGGCGTGGCCGGGATCGTGACGCTGGAGGACCTGTTCGAGGCGCTTCTGGGTTTCGCCATCACCGACGAGGCCGAGGACGTGGCGCGGCTGCGGCCGGCCATCGCCCGCATCCGGCGCGAAAGGCTGCTGAGCCTCAAGGCGCGGCGCGAGGCCTGGGCTTCGCGTTCCGACGCGGTCTGACTGGGCTCAGGGCAAAAAAAAGCCGGACTTGAAAAAGTCCGGCCAAGTTATGAAGGCGCCATAAAGGCGAACCTCCAGAGGGGAACATTCGCCGCGCGCAATGGGAGGAGGCGCAGCGGCGAATGACCCCCATATGGATCAGGCGGCGTTTTTCTTCAACCCCCCGTGGTTGAAATTTTTTGACCAAATCGGAAAATTTCGACGCGCGGCCCTCACAGCGCGCCCGGATAGACGCGCACGGGGCGGTTGTCCTTGACCGATTCCATCACCACGAAGGTCGAGGTGCTGGCGACGTTGGGCAGGCTGGAGATCTTCTCGCCCAGCACCTCGCGATAGCGGCGGATGTCGGGCGTGCGCACCTTGAGGAGATAGTCGAAGGAGCTTGCGATCATGTGGCATTCCTCGACCTCGCGGATCTTGCGCACCGCGACGTTGAAGGCCTGCAGGGCGGCCTCGCGCGTGTCGGACAATTTGACCGTCGTGAAGGCGATATGATCGAGGCCGAGCTTTTCGGGATCGATCGCGGCGCGGAAACCCAATATATAGCCTTGGTCGACCAGCCGCTTCAGCCGCGCCTGGCACGGGGTCTTGGACAGGCCGACCTTTTTCGACAGCTCCGTCACCGGAAGCCTTCCGTCCTCGCTCAGCGCCTCCAGGATGCGGCGGTCGAACTGGTCCAGATCGTCCACGGAATGGATTTTTCGCATCCGTTTTTCCTTTATGGCGGTCGATAATAAGAGCGAATTTCCTCTCCATAGCGCAAATGAAGGCGGAATGGAATTCACGTCGGTGGTAGAGTGCGCCGATACAGGAACAGCCATCCCCGCGACCGAGGCGTCATGACCGACACGACTTCCGCTTCCCCGACCGTCTTCGACAATTTCGCGCCGGCGATCCGCCCGCAGACGCCGCTGCGTCAGGCGATCACCGCCGCCTATCGCCGCCCCGAGGCCGAATGCGTCTCGGCGCTTCTGGAGCAGGCGACCCTGCCCGAGGCCGAGCGCAAGCAGATCCGCGCCACCGCGCGCAAGCTGATCGAGGCGCTGCGCGCCAAGCACAAGGGCACCGGCGTCGAGGGCCTGGTGCACGAATATTCGCTGTCGAGCCAGGAAGGCGTGGCGCTGATGTGCCTGGCCGAGGCGCTGCTGCGCATTCCCGACATGGCGACGCGCGACGCGCTGATCCGCGACAAGATCTCCAACGGCGACTGGAAGTCGCATATCGGCGGCGGCCGCTCGCTGTTCGTCAACGCCGCCACCTGGGGCCTGGTCGTCACCGGCAAGCTCACCAATACGGTCAACGACCGCGGTCTTTCCGCCGCCTTGAGCCGCCTCATCGCCCGCTGCGGCGAGCCGGTGATCCGGCGCGGCGTCGACATGGCCATGCGCATGATGGGCGAGCAGTTCGTCACCGGCGAGACCATCGAGGAGGCGCTGAAGCGCGCCCGCCCGCTGGAGGAGCGCGGCTTCCGCTATTCCTACGACATGCTGGGCGAGGCGGCCACCACCGGCGCCGACGCCGAGCGCTATTACAAGGATTACGAGACGGCGATCCACGCCATCGGCAAGGCCTCGGCCGGGCGCGGCATCTATGACGGGCCGGGCATCTCGATCAAGCTGTCGGCGCTGCATCCGCGCTATGTCCGCGCCCAGGCCGACCGCGTCATGGACGAGCTGCTGCCCAAGGTGAAGGCGCTGGCCGCGCTGGCGAAATCCTACAATATCGGCCTCAACATCGACGCCGAGGAGGCCGACCGGCTGGAGCTGTCGCTCGACCTTTTGCAAAGCCTGTGCGAGGACCCGGACCTCGCCGACTGGGAGGGCGTCGGCTTCGTGGTGCAGGCCTATGGCAAGCGCTGCCCCTTCGTGCTCGACTTCATCATCGACCTCGCCCGCCGCACGAAGCGCCGCGTGATGGTGCGCCTGGTCAAGGGCGCCTATTGGGACGCCGAGATCAAGCGCGCCCAGGTGGACGGGCTGGAGGATTTCCCGGTCTACACCCGCAAGGTGCACACGGACGTCTCCTATATCGCCTGCGCCCGCAAGCTGCTGGCGGCCACCGACGCGGTGTTCCCGCAATTCGCCACCCACAACGCGCAGACGCTCGCCACCATCTATCACCTCGCCGGGCCGGATTTCAAAACCGGCAAGTTCGAGTTCCAGTGCCTGCACGGCATGGGCGAGCCGCTCTATGACGAGGTGGTCGGCCCTAACAAGCTCGGCCGCCCGGCGCGCATCTACGCCCCCGTCGGCACGCATGAGACGCTGCTCGCCTATCTGGTGCGGCGCCTCTTGGAAAACGGGGCCAACTCCTCCTTCGTCAACCGCATCGGCGACGAGACCGTCTCCGTCGACGAGCTGGTGGCCGATCCGGCCGAGGTGGTGCGCTCCATGGCCGTGGTCGGCGCGCGCCACGACCAGATCGCCCTGCCGGAAGGCCTCTATGGCGAGCGCAGGAACTCCGCCGGCCTCGACCTCTCCAACGAGGTGACGCTGGCCGAGGTCGACAAGGCGCTGAAGGCCTCGGCCGCCCGTAGCTGGACCGCCGAGCCGCAGGTCGCGGGCGAGAAGGTCGCCGGCGCGACGCGCCCGGTGCTCAACCCCGGCGACCATGGCGACGTGGTCGGCTCGGTGACCGAGATCGACCCGGCCGAGGTCGGCAAGGCGATGGCCGCCGCCATCAAGGCCGCGCCGGACTGGGCCGCCATGGCGCCCGCCAGCCGCGCCGCCTGCCTCGACCGCGCCGCCGACCGCATGCAGGCCGAGATGCCGGTGCTGCTCGGCCTCGTCATGCGCGAGGCGGGCAAGTCCATGCCCAACGCCATCGCCGAGGTGCGCGAGGCCATCGACTTCCTGCGCTATTACGCCGACCAGGCGCGGCGCACGCTGGGCGTCGGCCACAAGCCGCTCGGCCCCGTCGTCTGCATCAGCCCGTGGAACTTCCCGCTCGCCATCTTCACCGGCCAGATCGCGGCGGCGCTGGTCGCCGGCAATCCGGTGCTGGCCAAGCCCGCCGAGGAGACGCCGCTGATCGCCGCCGCCGGCGTGCGCCTCCTGCACGAGGCGGGCGTTCCGGCCGGCGCGCTCCAGCTCCTGCCCGGCGACGGCCGCGTCGGCGCAGCCCTTGTGGCCGCGCCCGAGACCTGCGGCGTCATGTTCACCGGCTCGACGGAAGTGGCGCGGCTCATCCAGTCGCAGCTCGCCGCGCGGCTCCTGCCCAACGGCAAGCCGATCCCGCTCATCGCCGAGACCGGCGGCCAGAACGCCATGATCGTCGATTCCTCGGCCCTGGCCGAGCAGGTGGTGTTCGACGTCATCGCCTCGGCCTTCGACAGCGCCGGCCAGCGCTGCTCGGCGCTGCGGGTGCTGTGCCTGCAGGACGACGTCGCCGACCGCATCCTGACCATGCTCAAGGGCGCGCTGAAGGAATTGTCCATCGGCCGCACCGACAAGCTCAAGGTCGATATCGGCCCGGTCATCACGGCGGAGGCCAAGGGGATCATCGAGAAGCATATCGAGGGCATGCGCGGCCTCGGCCGCAAGGTCGAGCAGCTTCCGCTCGGGCCCGAGACGGCGAAGGGCACCTTCGTCGCCCCGACCATCGTCGAGATCGGCTCGCTTTCCGACCTCAAGCGCGAGGTGTTCGGCCCGGTCCTGCACGTGGTGCGCTACAAGCGCGACGACATGGACCGCGTCATCGACGAGATCAACGCCACCGGCTACGGCCTGACCTTCGGCCTGCACACGCGCCTCGACGAGACCATCGCCCATGTGGCGGACCGCATCCGCGTCGGCAACGTCTATATCAACCGCAACGTCATCGGCGCCGTGGTGGGCGTGCAGCCCTTCGGCGGCCGCGGCCTGTCCGGCACCGGCCCCAAGGCGGGCGGCCCGCTCTATCTCGGCCGCCTGGTGCAGACGGCGCCGATCCCGCCGCGCCACGCCTCGGTGCACAGCGACCCGGCCTTGACCGATTTCGCCAAATGGCTCGGCAATCGCGGCATGAACGATCTGGCCCGCGACGCGCGCGACACGGGCGGGGCCTCGGCGCTCGGCCTCGACATCGAGCTGTCCGGCCCGGTGGGCGAGCGCAACCTCTATGCGCTGCATCCGCGCGGCAAGGTGCTGCTGGTCCCGCAAACCGCGACCGGCCTCTACCGGCAATTGACGGCGGCGCTCGCCACCGGCAACACGGCGGCCATCGACGCGGCCAGCGGCTTGCAGGACGCGCTCAAGGACATTCCGGCCAGCGTCGCGGCCCGCATCGCCTGGAGCAAGGACTGGGCGAAGGACGCGCCCTTCGCCGGCGCGCTGGTGGAAGGCGACGCGGCCCGCATCGTCGAGGTCAACCGGAAGATCGCCGACCTGCCGGGGCCGCTGGTGCTGACGCAGGCCGCCTCCTCGGAGGAGCTGGCGGCGAGGGACGACGCCTATTGCCTCAACTGGCTGCTGGAGGAGGTCTCGACCTCCATCAACACCACGGCCGCCGGCGGCAACGCCAGCCTGATGGCCATCGGCTGATAACACGCTTCGATCCGAAGACGGTTTTGGAAAGGCGGGGGAGACCCCGCCTTTTCATTTGCATTTCGCCCAGGCCGGCTGCGATATGCGGGCATGGCCTATGCGATCGACGACCTGCCGCTGGAGCGGTTCCTCGCGCCCGCGGCCGGCGCCACGGCGGCGCTGGCGCGGCTCGACGAGCGGCTGGCGCGCTCGCCCATCGGCGAGGGCGTGATCGCGCGCATCCATATGCAGGACGCCATAGCCTCCCTGTGGCTCGACGGCGAGCTGGTGCATATGGAGGACCTCGTGCTGCACGACGCCCATATGGACAACCGCGCGCCCAGCCACGCGCTGACCATCGCCCATTCGGCGCTGCGCCTGCGGCGGCAGATCGCCGGCCGCGCGCCGGGCTGGGCGCTCGGCCCCGCCGGCCTGCGCCAGGTGCTGGGGCGCAATTTTTCGCCCGCGCTGGAGCCCGCCGCCGCGCCGGCCGGGGACGGCCCCGATCCGCTTCTGGCCGATGTCGACGCGCTTCTCGCCCGCACCGACGCCCTGCTGCGCGGCGCGGCGGCGCCGGAAAGGCCCGTCCGCGACGCGCTCATCCATGACGAGGACTGGGACGAGGAGGCGCGGCTGGAGGAATGGCGCGCCTGCCTCGACGCCGCCGCCGCGCTGCCGCCCGTGCTGCGGGCGGCGGCGGCGCACGACGCCTGGTTCACGCTGGAGGTGACGCAGCGCTCGGCCTGGGTGGGGCGGCTTCTGGCCGCCGCGTCGCTGCGCCAGTCGGGGCTGGCCGCCCATCACCTGCCGGGGCTGAGCGTCGGCCTGCGCGAGCGCCGCCCCGACGAAAGGCGCTCGCCCGACCGGATCGTGCGGCTCAAGAGCTTCCTCGCCGGCGTCGAGGCCGCGGCCGAGGCCGGCATGAAGGAGCACGACCGGCTGATGCTGGCGCGCGAGCAGATGCTGCGGCGGCTGAAAGGCAGGCGCTCCAGCTCGCGCCTGCCGCAGCTGGCGGAGATGGCGCTCAGAAGCCCGCTGATCTCCGGCCAGATGGTGGAGAAGGAATTGCGCGTCACCCAGCAGGGCGCGCTGAAGCTGATCGCGGAACTCGGCCTGCGCGAGATCACCGGGCGCGGGCGGTTCCGCGCCTGGGGGCTGCTCTGATCATGCCATGCAGCTTTCGCGCAGGTGGCGCGCGAAAAGCTGGAACTCGTTGCGCCGCGCCGCATTGGCGCGCCAGACCAGCGCCAGCGAGCGGTAATTGTGCCCGCTCTCGTAAGGCACGACGCGCAGGTTGCCGCCGCGCGTCACCCCGGCCTTGACCGCCACTTCCGGCAAGAGCGTCACGCCCATGCCGAACTCCACGAGCTGCACCAGCGTCATGATGCTGGTGGCGTGGACGTTGGCGCCCGCCTGCGCCGGGGTCGGGCCGATGGCCGCCATCACATGCTCGCGCAGGCAATGGCCGGTTTCGAGGAGCAGCAGCGGCTGGCCGGCGAGGTCGGCCGCCGTCACCCGTTCGCGCTCCGCCAGCGCATGGCCCTCGGGCGCGGCGAGCAAAAAGTGGTCGCGGCCCAGCTCCGCCGTCTCGAACTCGTCGAGGTCGTAAGGGTGCGCCACCAACGCCACGTCGAGCGCGCCGGAGCGCAGGCTGTCGAGCAGCGACCGCGTCAGCCCCTCACGCATCGAAAGCTGCAATTCCGGGAAGGCCTTCGTCGTGGCCGGCAGGATCTTGGGCAAAAGGAACGGCGCGATGGAGGGGATCACCCCCATGCGCAGCCGCGTGGTCAGCGGCCGCTCCGCCTGCCGCGCATGCTCGGGCAATTCCTCGATCAGCGCCACGATGTCGCGCGCCCGGGCCAGAAAATCCTCGCCCGCCGGCAGCAATTGCATGCGCCGGCCGGTGCGGTCGATCAGCGTCACGGCCAATTCCGCCTCCAGCGACTGGATGGCGGCGCTCAGCGTCGACTGCGTCACCCCCACCGCCTCGGCGGCGCGCGAGAAGGAGCCGGCCTGCACCAGAGCCAGGAAATAATGCAATTGCCGCACGCTGATATTGAGCATGGTCGCCGCCTTCATGATCGTTTTAATCGATCTTTTGGATCGGTTTAATCGCTTTGACCGATGACGGCAAGGGCGCTATAACCGACTCGCAAACGGAAAATTCAAAAACTTCAGAATTTTCCGAACGAAATTCGATCAACAGGCAGGTGAGACATGCTCGGCATTGGCGACAAGCTTCCTTCTTTCAACGTGACCGGCGTGAAGCCCGGTTTCAACCATCACGAGGAAAACGGCGTCTCGGCTTTCGAGGCGGTGACCGAGCAGAGTTTTCCGGGCAAGTGGAAGATCATCTTCTTCTATCCCAAGGACTTCACCTTCGTCTGCCCGACCGAGATCGCCGAATTCGCCCGTCTGGCCGCGGATTTCGACGACCGTGACGCCGTGGTGCTCGGCGGCTCGACCGACAACGAATTCGTGAAGCTGGCCTGGCGCCGCGACCACAAGGACCTCGACCGGCTGCCGATCTGGTCCTTCGCCGACACCAACGGCTCGCTGGTCGACGGCCTCGGCGTGCGTTCGCCGGACGGCGTCGCCTATCGCTACACCTTCGTGGTCGACCCGGACAACGTCATCCAGCACGTCTACGCGACCAACCTCAATGTCGGCCGCGCGCCCAAGGACACGCTGCGCGTGCTCGACGCGCTGCAGACCGACGAGCTGTGCCCGTGCAACCGTGAAGTCGGCGGCGAGACGCTGAAGGCCGCCTGATCGGCGCATCGAGAAGAACGGAAGGCGGGTTTCGGCCCGCCTTTTCTTTATTGCAAGGAACCTGACCATGTCGATCGAAGACCTGAAATCGAAAATCCCGGATTTCGCCAAGGACGTGCGCCTCAACCTGTCCTCGATGGCCAGCGACGAGACGCTGACGCCGCAGCAGAAATACGGCCTGTTCGTGGCCTGCGGCATCGCCTCGCGCAACGCCGATGTGCGCAAGGCGCTGACGGCGGAAGCCGCCGCCAACATCGACGCCGCCGCCGTGCAGGCCGCGAAGTCCGCCGCCGCGATCATGGGCATGAACAACGTCTATTACCGCTTCGTGCATCTGGCGTCGAACAAGGACTACCGCACCATGCCGGCGCGGCTGCGCATGAACGTGATCGGCAATCCGGGCGTCGACAAGCTCGATTTCGAGCTGTGGTCGCTGGCGGTCTCGGCCATCAACGGCTGCGGCATGTGCATCGACGCGCATGAGGACGTGCTGCGCAAGGCCGGCGTGACCACCGAAGTCATCCAGGCGGCGGCGCGCTTCGCCTCCATCATCCAGTCGGCGGCCATCGCGCTGGAGGCGGCGGACGCGTAAGCGTCCGGCGCATAAAGGATTAAAAGCCCGCGCGGAGCGATCCGCGCGGGCTTTTTCTTTAGTGGTCCTTCAGCCCGATGAAGGCGAGGCCGATCAGCGACACGATGGCCGCGCCCGCCATGTAATAGCCGACATAGGCGAAGCCGTAGGTGGCGGCCAGATATTGCGCGATCATCGGGGCCAGCGACGCGCCGAGGATGCCGGCCAGGTTGAAGGCCAGCGACGCGCCCGTATAGCGCACGGCGGTGGGGAAGGGCGCGGCCAGCACCGCGCCGATGGGGCCGTAGGTCAGTCCCATCAGCGCGAAGCCGAGCACGAGGAAGCCCAGCACGCCCGCCGTGCCGGCATAGAACAGCGGCGCCATGACGAAGCCGTAGGCGGCGATCATCAGCGTCACCGTCACCATGACCTTGCGCACGCCGATGCGGTCGGACAGCACCGCCGCCACCGGGATGGTGAGGCCGAAGAACACCACGCCGATCATCTGCAGAAGCAGGAACTGCTCGCGGCTGTAGCCGAGCGTCTTGGTGCCCCAGCCGAGCGAGAACACCGTCATCAGGTAGAAGATGGCGAAGGTGGCCATGCCGCCGATGGTGCCGAGGAACAGGTCGGTCTTGTGGCTTTTGAACAAAGTCGCCACCGGCACCGAGACGCGCTCGGCCTTGTCCATCGCCTTCTGGAACTCCGGCGTCTCGGCGATCTTGAGCCGGATGAACAGGCCGACGATCACCAGCACGGCGCTTGCGACGAAGGGAATGCGCCAGCCGACAGCGAAGAACTGCGCCTCGGTCATGGTCTCGGCGAGCAGCAGGAAGACGCCCGTGGCGAGGATGAAGCCCACCGGCGCGCCGAGCTGCGGGAACATGGCGTACCAGGTGCGCTTGCCCTCGGGCGCGTTCTCGGTGGCGAGCAGCACCGCGCCGCCCCATTCGCCGCCGAGCCCGATGCCCTGTCCCAGCCGGCACAGCGCCAGCAGCATCGGCGCCGCCACGCCGATGGAGCCGTAGGTGGGCAGGAAGCCGATGGCGACGGTGGACAGGCCCATGGTCATCAGCGCCGCCACCAGCGTCGCCTTGCGCCCGATGCGGTCGCCGAAATGGCCGAAGATCGCCGCCCCGATCGGCCGCGCGAAAAAGGCGATGGCGAAGGTGGCGAAGGATTGCAGCAGCGCCGAATTGCTGTCGCTCGAAGGAAAGAAAAGCTGCGGGAACACGATCACCGCGGCGGTGGCGTAAATATAGAAATCGAAAAATTCAATCGTCGTGCCGATCATGCTTGCGGTCAGGACACGACGAACGGAGTTCGTCCGGGGGACGGCCGTTTGAGCGACAGTCATTTGCTTGATCCATTGTGGGGCCGCCGGGGCGGTGTGGGAAGACAGCTTTAGAACCTCGCGGAACGATACCGCAAGCGGAAAAGGAGGATTTCGGCCTTTCATGCTTTTCCTGACGGCGGCCGGCGGATACACTTGGGGCCATGTCGCGATGGAAAACAGCCCTGCACGCATTCGCCGGACCGCGCCGCCGCTGGCTGGCCGCGGCGGTGGCGCTGCTGTTCCTCGCCGCCTCGCAAATCTGCTACGCGACGCCGCCCGGCGGCCACGCCGCCATGGCCATGGCGACGCAGGACGCGCATCACGGCCATGCGCATCACGACAAGGCGCAAGCCGCCTGCGTGATGGCCTCCTGCGGCTGTCTCGCGCTTTTCGCGGCCGATCTCCACTTCGCGCCGCCGGCGAACGGCTTCGGCCCGCCCGTGGCCGCGCCGGCGCTCGACCCCACCGCGCCGCCCGGCGAGCTGCGGCCGCCCATAGCCCTCCCGGCCTGAGCCTCGTCGCCGCCTTCCGGCGGCCGATCCCTCTCGTCTGGAGAAACCTCATGACCGACATCACCCGTCGCCATCTGCTTGCGCTCGGCGCAGGCGCGGCGTTCGCGCTGCATCCGCTCGCGGCCTTCGCCCGCAAGGCCAGGACCGCCCTGCCGATTCCACCCCTGCTCGAACCCGACGCCGCGGGCCGCATCCCGCTGGAGGTCGCCAAGGGACGGCACGCCTTCGCGCCCGGCGGCGACGCCGCCTCGGCCGGCGTCAACGGGGCCTATCTCGGCCCGACCGTGCGGCTTGCGACCGGCCGGAGCGTCACGCTCTCGGTCGCCAACCGCATGGAGGAGGAGACGACCCTGCACTGGCACGGGCTGTTCGTCCCCTCCGACCTCGACGGCGGGCCGCACAACGTGATCGCGCCCGGCGGGCGCTGGGAGCCGGAGGTGACGGTGGACCAGCCGGCCTCGCTCAACTGGTTCCACCCGCATCTGCACGGCGCCACCGCGCGCCAGACCCATATGGGCCTGGCCGGGCTGATGATCGTCGACGACGGCAAGGACGGCGCGCGCGGCCTGCCGCAGGCTTACGGCGTCGACGACCTGCCGCTCGTGCTCCAGGACCGCCGCGCGCTGACCGGCGACGCCGTCTACCGGCCCGACCGCATGGACCTGATGCACGGCTTCCTCGGCGACCGGCTGATCGTCAACGGCGTCGTCGCGCCCGAGGCGCGGGTGCCGGCGGCGGTCGTGCGCCTGCGCCTCCTCAACGGGGCCAATGCGCGCAATTTCCACCTGCGCTTTTCCGACCGCCGGCCGATGCATGTGATCGCCTCCGACGGCGGCTATATAACGACGCCGGAATCGCTGCGGCGGCTGACCATAGCGCCGGGCGAGCGCTACGAGGTGCTGGTCGATTTCTCCGCCGGCGGCGGGAGCGTCGGCCTCCTGACCGGCCAGGACGACGGCGGCGCCGACCTGCCGCTGATGCGCTTCGCGGTCGACGCCAAGCTTCCCGGCGCCGTGCGCGCCTTGCCCAAGGCGCTCGACGGTCCCGCCGCGCCCGAGCCATCGCTGGCCGTCCGGCGGCGCGCCTTCGTCTTCGACGAGCGCATGGCGGAGAACATGAAGCACATGGACATGGAGATGCATATGAGCGACCCGCACGCCGCCCATATGCATCACGGGCGCGGCATGGCGGCGGCCGGCCCGGCGCTCGACACGGCGACATCGGGCGTGCGCATGGCCATCGCCGGCGAGCCCTTCGACATGAAGCGCATCGACGTCGAGGCCAGGCTCGGCTCGTGGGAGATCTGGACGTTGGAGACGCAGGAAATGCCGCATCCGTTCCATATCCACGGCGCGTCGTTCCGTATCCTGACGCTGAACGGCCGCACGCCGCCGCCGCACCGCGCCGGCTGGAAGGACACGGCGCTGATCGACGGCAAGGCGGAACTGCTGATCCATTTCAACCGCGCCGCCTCGCGCGAGCGGCCCTTCATGTTCCACTGCCACGTGCTGGAGCATGAGGACGTGGGCATGATGGCGCAGTTCGTCACGGTCTGACCCCAAGACGTTCACGGCGCGGTTGCGCCGCGCCGTGAACAAATATAGACTTGTTGAAGTATTTATTCGTATTCAACAAGGAATATATCATGAAGTCTATTTATATTTTTCTTGCGTCCGTCTTGTCCTTTCCGGCGCTCGCCGACGAAATCACGGTGACGATGCGCGAGGCGCTGCCGACCGGCCATGGCAGGACGCTCGGCGTGGTGACGATCTCCGAAACCCCGGCGGGGCTGAAATTCACGCCCAGGCTCAGCGGCCTGCGCCCCGGCGCGCATGGCTTTCACATCCATGAGAACGGCAATTGCGCGCCGGGGATGGAGAATGGCGTCACGGTCGCGGCGCTGGCCGCCGGCGGCCATTACGACCCCGACCATACCGGCCGGCACCTAGGGCCGAAGGGCGCCGGCCATCGCGGCGACCTGCCGGCGCTTGTCGCCGACCGGCGCGGAAACGCCGCCCGCGCCGTGGTCGCGCCGCGCCTCAAATCCCTGCGCGAGATCGAGGCGCGGGCGCTCGTCATCCATGTGGGCGGCGACAACGGCTCCGACCGACCGAAGCCGCTTGGCGGCGGCGGGGCGCGGCTGGCCTGCGGGGTGATCCTCTGAGGCGTCCGGGCAGGGAAATCAGGCCCGGCCTATCCCCAATGCTCGATATGCAGCTTCGAGCCATCGGAGAAGCGCCTGATATGGAAGGGCGAGGGGTCGACCACCGACTTCTCGTTCGTCGCCATGTCGGCGATCAGCCGGCCCGCGCCCGGCCCGATGCCGAAGCCGTGGCCGGAGAAGCCGGTGGCGACGATCAGGCCCTCGACGCCGGGCAAGGGCGAGATCACCGGCACCACGTCGGGCATGGTGTCGATCTGGCCGGCCCATTCCTGCGCGATCTCGACATCGGCGAAGGCGGGCAGGGCGGCCTTGAGCCGCTTCAGCACCGCCGCGTTGGTGGGGCGGTGCGGCTCGGGATCGAGGATGCGCACCGCCTCGAACACCGAGGGCTGGTCGGCGGGCCGCAGCCTCCATTGCAGCGCCTCCTCGGCGAAGCGCCGGCCGAAGCGGAATTTCAGCGAGCGCCATTCCGTCGCCAGCGTCGGCAGGAAGGCGCGGAAGAAGCGGAAACTGTCGGGCGTGATGTCGGCGATGGATTCGCTGAGGCTCGCCACCGTATAGCCGCCGTCGAGCCGCTTGCGCAGCGCGAAGTCGGAAAAGGCGATGGCCGCGCTGACCTCGGTCTCGATCGGCGTGGTGCGGAACACCGACGAGCGCACCTTGAGCTGCGGCAGATAGGCGTCGAAGCCCGACAGGATCAGCCGCGACCAGGCGCCGCCCGCCACCACCACCGCCTCGCAGGCGACGCGGCCCTTTTCGGTCAGCACGGCGCTGACGCGGCCATTGGTGGTCTCTATGCCGCGCACGGCGCAGTTCTGCAGGATGACCGCGCCGTCGGCCTGCGCCTTGCGCGCCATGGCCGGCGCGGCCTTCTGCGGCTCGGCGCGGCCGTCGCCGGGCGTGAACAGCGCGCCGGCCAGCTTGCGGGTGACGCCCGGCGCCAGCGCTTCGGCGCGTCTCGAATCCAGCAATTCAGATTCCACACCATATTCGCGCGCCATGGCGATCCACTCGCCGTAGCGCGCCAGCTCCTCCGGCTTCTCGGCGGCGTAGGCGATGCCGGTGACGCGAAAGCCCGTCTCGGCCCCGACGCGCGCGTTCATGCCTTCCCAGAGCCGCATGCTCTCCATGATCAGCGGGATTTCGCGGCTGTCGCGGCCGGTGCGCCGGCACCAGCCCCAGTTGCGGCTCGACTGCTCGCCGGCGATCTCGCCCTTCTCGAACAGCGCCACGGGCACGCCGCGCTCGGCCAGGAAAAGCGCCGTCGCCACGCCGATGACGCCGCCGCCGACGATGGCCACCGTCGTCCGCTCCGGCGGCCGCTCGGCCGTCGCCACCTTGTCCGTCACGGGTCCCATTCCGCCGCTCCCTCGCCAGTTTCATGCGGGCGCGACCATGGCGCTATTTTTCTTGCCGATCAACAGGAAAGCGCGGTCTTTTATGACCCTGCCGCAAGCCCGCTTTTCGATGCCGTTTTGTTACGGCGCCGTTACCGGCCGCGAGATTTGCGCTCCGAAACCGCTTCCCGCGCGCCGCGCCGGAAAGGGCGGATTCGCCAGCCGGATCAAGGGGATCGCGACCGCTCGGCCTGCCTGCTTCCGGGTCGAGAAAGTCAATGTTTTCAACACGATATTTCCCGTGAACGCAATAATTAGTGATTGTATTCGCGGCCGGCTTTCGTGCATTCACCACGCTGCGGCCACAAACGAAAAGCTCAATGGCGGCATGGAGCTCCGGCGCCCGAAAGGCGGCCGGGGAGGATGCGCCGAGGGCTTTTCCGGCCAAGGTGTTTTAGGGATGGTGACGACGATGCTGACGACCCAGGAATGGCTTCCGGTTGAACTTCTGAATATCGGGCTGGCCGCGGCCCTGTTTTTCGCGTGCCTGGTGCTTTCGCTGTGGAAGGCGGTCTTCGACGAATTGAACCCGGTGTTCTGGCGCCGCACGGCGGCCCTCCTGTGGGGCGGCGTGGCGGTGGTGGCGCTGAGCGGCGGCGTCGACGCCTTCAACTGGTCGCAGGCCTTGGGCTGGATGCTGATCGCCGCCGGCGTGGTCGCCACCGTGGCGCGCACCGGCGTCGGCTATTACCGCCAGTACAACGCCCACGCCATGCACGGCCGCCGCGCCCGCCCCGCCGGCCCGCGCCTGTCGGGCCGGTGAGCGCGATGTTCGCCAAGGTCGCGGAGCCGCTCGGGCGGCTTCGCCGTCCCTACAGCCTGCGCTCCTTCTTCATCCGCGCTTTTGCTGGCGGACGATCCCGTAAATATTCGTAGAACGCGCGCCGGAGCGGCAATAGGCCAGCACCGGCGTCTCCGCCTCGTCCAGCGCCGCCGCCATGGCGTCGACGTCGTCCTGGGTCAGCATGCCGCCGACGACGGGAATGTAATAGGCCGCGAGTCCGGCCTTTTCCGCCACCTTGGCGATGTCGGCGAAATCGGGCTGCTCGGCCCCGCCTTCGCCGTCGGGCCGGTTGCAGATGATGGTGCGGAAGCCCGCGGCGGCGATGTCGCGCACGTCGTCGGCCTCGATCTGGGGCGATACCGAATAGGCGTCGTCTATCTGGCGAATGTCCATTTCTTCCTCACTTGTCCTGCAACGGCGTCCCGCGAACCGCGCGGGCGTTTCGCCGCGCTTTACATGGCGCGCGCAGATTACATAAATGGCTGACGCGCACCACAGGAAACTGCGAACGGCCATGACGATCCCCGCCGCCAGCCAGCAAAGACGCTTTCTCGCCCGCCGCGACGGCGCGGCGGAAGAAGGCCTGCGCGACGTGGCGGAGGAGGTCCCCGTCGCCGTCAGCTATAACGGCTCGACGCAGGCCGTGATGATGGCGACGCCCGCCGACCTCGAGGATTTCGGCGTCGGCTTCAGCCTGAACGAGGGCATAATCGCGGACCTTTCCGAGATCGAATCGCTGGAGGTCGTGGCGCTGGAGACGGGGATCGACGTCCAGATCCGCCTCGCCGAGCGGCCCGAGCAGCGGCTGGCGGCGCGCCGGCGCATGATGGCGGGGCCGGTCGGCTGCGGCCTGTGCGGGGTCGATTCCATCGCCGAGGCGGTGCGGCCCCTGCCGCCGCTGCCCGACGGCGGTGTGTTCACGGCCGAAGCCATCGTCGAGGCCATGGCGGCGCTGGGCGCGGCGCAGCGGCTCAACGCCCGCACCCGCGCCGTGCACGGGGCTGGGTTTTTCGTACCTGGCCAATCCCCCGGACAGGGGCTTCTGGCGCTGCGCGAGGATGTCGGCCGCCACAACGCGCTCGACAAGCTCGCGGGCGCCGCCGCGCGCGGCGGCTTTGCGGCGGGCGAGGGGCTGGTCGCGGTGACGAGCCGGATTTCGGTGGAGATGGTGCAGAAGGCGGCGATGATGCGCGTGCGCGTGCTTACGGCGATTTCCGCCCCGACGGCGCTGGCGATCCGCACGGCGGAGGCCGCCGGCCTCACCCTCGTCGCGCTGGCGCGCGGCGAGGATTTCGACGTCTACGCCCATGGCGAGCGGATCGCCATGGGCTGAGCCCGGTGACCTCAGACCAGCGCGGCGATGCGGCTGCGCTCGCCGACGATCTGCAAGGCGGCATGGGCGGCTTCGACGCCCTTGACCTTGAAATGCGCATGGAAGAAGGCGTGATGCTCCTTGCTTTCATGGAAATGGTGCGGCGTCAGCGACACGCTCAGCACCGGCACCTCGGTTTCGAGCTGCACGCGCATCATGCCGTCGACCACGGCGGCGGCGACGAAGTCGTGCCGGTAGATGCCGCCGTCGACCACGAAGGCCGCGCCGACGATGGCCGCGTAGCGGCCGGTCTTGGCCAGCGTCTTGGCGTGCAGCGGGATTTCATAGGCGCCCGGCACGTCGTAGACGTCGACCTGCACGTTGCTTCCGGCCTTGGCGGCGATCTCGGCGATGAAGCTCTTGCGCGCCTCGTCGACGATGTCCGCATGCCAGCGGGCCTGAATGAAGGCGATCTTGAAGGAGGTGTTGTTCGGATAGCTCTGGTTCATAGGTTCCTCGCGAAACTAGAATCAGGGCGTAGAAAGAAACATGAAGCCGCCGCCCGAAAGCGCCCGGCCCGATGCAATCCTTCGCTCTCTTTCATCCGGACTGTGACCGTCGGCTCCGGCGTCTCACCGGATCTGCTGACCCTGAACGTCATCTTGCGACCCCGTCCAGGCGCTCGCGGGCTCGGGAATCGCTTCCCATACCGCCGGTGGGGAATTGCGCCCCGCCCCGAGAACAAACCCCGCGCGGGATTGCGCGGGACGAGGCGTAAGCTAAGCGCGGCGGCGCCGTTTGTCCAGTCAAATCGTGGTTTTTCGTGGGCTGCGTTTCACGGGGCCGTATTCGATCGGATTGGTTAAAGATAGCCGTAAGCCTTTATTTTCGCGCGAATATTAGCCGGTTACGCGCCGCGCGGCGCGCAAAAGCGGCGTTTTTCGCTGCGAATGGATATTGACACCGCGCCCGGTTGTGCGCCTATCTTATGCTCGCGCGCTTGCTTGGGACGGGGCTTGTCCGAAGAAAAAAGACAACGTTGTCAATCAATGAAAGCGGCGTAGAACGGATGGAGGGTTTTCGACGACCCATCATGCAGGTCGGCGACGGGCGGAAGGAGCCGCGACGCCGCCGGCCAGGAGGCCGCGCCGCAAGGCGGGGAGACGAAGGGCGCAGGCGATAGGGCCGCGCCCGGCGACGACAGTTCGTTTTGACTGGTTGTTTCTACTGGGAGGTAGACGATGCATAAGTTCCTGAAACTCGCAGCCATGGGCACGGCGGCTTGCGCGCTGCTGGCGTCGCAGGCGCCCGTCGCCGGCGCGGCGGAGAAGCAGAACGTCGAGGTTCTGCACTGGTGGACCTCGGGCGGCGAGGCCGCGGCGCTGGAGGTCCTCAAGAAGGACCTGGAGAAGAAGGGCATTTCCTGGACCGACATGCCGGTCGCCGGCGGCGGCGGCACCGAGGCCATGACCGTGCTGCGCGCCCGCGTCACCGCCGGCAACGCGCCGACCGCGGTGCAGATGCTGGGCTTCGATATCCGCGACTGGGCCGAGCAGGGCGCGCTCGGCAATCTGGACGACGTGGCCGGCAAGGAAGGCTGGGACAAGGTCATCCCCGCCGCTTTGCAGAGCTTCGCCAAATATGACGGCCACTGGATCGCGGCCCCCGTCAACATCCACTCCACCAACTGGATCTGGATCAACAAGGCCGCCTTCGACAAGGCCGGCGGCAAGCAGCCCGCCAATTGGGACGAGCTGGTCGCCATGCTCGACAATTTCAAGAAGCAGGGCATCATCCCGATCGCCGGCGGCGGCAACGCCTGGAACGCCACCACCATGTTCGACGCCGTGGTGCTGTCGCTGGGCGACGACTTCTACAAGAAGGCCTTCATCGACCTCGACCCCGACGCGCTCGGCGGCGACAAGATGACGGAAGCCTTCAAGCGGCTGGCCACCCTGCGCTCCTATGTCGACGACAACTTCTCCGGCCGCGAGTGGAACCTCGATTCCGCGCTGGTCATCGAGGGCAAGGCCGGCATGCAGATGATGGGCGACTGGGCCAAGGGCGAGTTCATCAAGGCCGGCAAGAAGCCGGGCGAGGACTTCGTCTGCATGCGCTTCCCCGGCACGCAGGGCGCGGTGACCTTCAACTCCGACATGTTCGCCATGTTCAAGGTCTCCAAGGACAAGCAGCCGGCGCAGCTCGAAATGGCCTCGGCCATCGAGAGCCCGTCCTTCCAGTCGGCCTTCAACGTGGTCAAGGGCTCGGCCCCGGCCCGCACCGACGTGCCGGACACCGCCTTCGACGCCTGCGGCAAGAAGGCCATCGCCGACGTGAAGGAAGCCAACGAGAAGGGCACGCTGCTGGGCTCCATGTCCAACGGCTACGGCGCGCCGGCGGCGGTGAAGAACGCGGTCTACGACGTGGTCAACCGCGCCTTCAACCGCGAGCTGGCCCCCGACGCCGCCGCCAAGGAGCTGGCCTCGGCCGTCGCCGCGGCCAAGTGATCCGCAAGGCGTCCGGGGGCTCGCCCCCCGGACGCCGCAGCTTCGCCGGACGCGGACCAGCGTCCCGGCAGCCGTTCGGCGACCGACCATGGGGCGCAAATCATGCAGAAAAACAGCCGACTACAGGAATGGGTTCCGAAACTGGTTCTGGCCCCCAGCTTCCTGATCGTCCTTCTCTTCGTCTACGGCTTCATCGTCTATACGGGCGTGCTGTCGCTCACCAACAGCAAGATGCTGCCGAGCTACGGCTTCGTCGGGCTCGAGAACTACCGCAAGCTCTGGGCGCTGCCGCACTGGTGGCGGGCGGTGGGCAACCTCGCCATCTTCGCCACGCTCTATATCGTCATCTGCTCGGTGATCGGGCTGTTCCTGGCCATCCTGCTCGACCAGAAGATCCGCGGCGAGGGCGTGCTCCGGCCGATCTATCTCTATCCGATGGCGCTGTCCTTCATCGTCACCGGCACGGCGTGGAAATGGTTCCTCGACCCCGGCATCGGGCTTGAGAACACCATGCATCTGTGGGGCTGGTCGAGCTTCTCCTTCACCTGGATCAAGGACAACGACTACGCCATCTATTGCCTCGTCATCGCCGCCGTCTGGCAGTCGTCGGGATTCGTGATGGCCATGTTCCTCGCCGGCCTGCGCGGCGTCGACAACGAGATCATCCGCGCGGCGCAGATCGACGGCGCCTCGACCTCCACCATCTATCGCCGCATCATCATCCCGCTGATGCGCCCGGTGTTCCTGTCGGCCTTCGTGGTGCTGGCGCATCTGGCGATCAAGGCCTACGACCTCGTCATCGCGCTGACCGGCGGCGGGCCGGGGCAGGCGACGGAATTGCCGGCGACCTTCATGTATTCCTACACCTTCACCCGCAACCAGATGGGCATCGGCGCGTCCTCGGCCATCATCATGCTGGCGACGATCTTCTCGATCATCATCCCCTATCTCTATTCGGAAATTCGCGGAGGGTCCCGTCCATGAGCGCCCAGACCCCCGACAACGCCATCAGCAGCGGCCGACTGACGCGCGGGCTGATCTACACGGCGCTATTCCTGTTCGCGATCTACTACCTGCTGCCGCTCTACGTGATGCTTGTGAACTCGTTCAAGCCGCTCGACGAGATCCGGCAGGGCGGCATGCTCAACCTGCCGCATCAATGGACCATCCAGCCCTGGCTGTCGGCCTGGTCGACGGCGCAGATCGGCGTGCAGCCGACGGGGCTGAAGCCGTTCTTCATCAACTCGATCCTGATGGTGGTGCCGGCGGTGGCGATCTCGACCATCGTCGGCGCGCTCAACGGCTATGTGCTGACCAAGTGGCGCTTCCGCGGGGCCAACGTCTTCTTCGGCCTGCTGCTCCTGTCCTGCTTCATCCCGTTCCAGATCGTGCTGATCCCGATGGCGCGCGTGCTGGGCGTGCTGGGCCTGGCGGGCACATTGTGGGGGCTGATCCTGGTGCACGTGGTCTACGGCCTCGGCTTCACCACGCTCTATTTCCGCAATTATTACGAGGCCTTCCCGACCGAGCTGGTGCGCGCGGCGCAGATCGACGGGGCCAGCTTCTTCCAGATATTCTGGCGCATCCTGCTGCCCTCGTCGGGGCCGATCATCGTCGTGTCGGTGATCTGGCAGTTCACCAATATCTGGAACGACTTCCTGTTCGGCGCATCCTTCTCCGGCGCGAATTCGACGCCGATGACGGTGGCGCTCAACAATCTCGTCTCCTCCTCCACCGGCGTGAAGGAATACAACGTCCACTTCGCGGGGGCCATCCTGGCGGCCCTGCCGACGCTGATCGTCTACATCGTTTCCGGCCGCTACTTCGTGCGCGGCCTGATGTCCGGCGCGGTCAAAGGGTAATTCGGGGCCAGGCCCGGGGAAAGCTGCACATGTCGTTTCTCAAGATCACCAACCTCTTCAAGTCCTACGGCTCGGTCTCGATCCTCAAGGACATCAACATCGAAATCGAGGAAGGCGGCTTCCTGGTGCTGGTCGGCCCGTCCGGCTGCGGCAAGTCCACGCTTCTCAACACCATCGCCGGGCTGGAGCCGATCACCTCGGGCGACATCGCCATCAACGGCCGCTCGGTGTCGGGCCTGCACCCCTCGCAGCGCGACATCGCCATGGTGTTCCAGTCCTACGCGCTCTATCCCAACATGACGGTGGCGGGCAACATCGCCTTCGGCATGGAGATCCGCAAGGTGCCCAAGCCCGAGCGCGACAAGGCGATCAAGGAAGTGGCCGACATATTGCAGATCGGCCACCTTCTCGACCGCAAGCCGGGCCAGCTCTCCGGCGGCCAGCGCCAGCGCGTCGCCATGGGCCGGGCGCTGGTGCGCAACCCGCAGGTGTTTTTGTTCGACGAGCCGCTGTCCAACCTCGACGCCAAGCTGCGCGTCGACATGCGCACCGAGATCAAGCGCCTGCACAGCCGCATGAAGACCACCATCGTCTATGTCACCCACGACCAGATCGAGGCGATGACGCTGGCCACCAAGATCGCGGTGCTGAAGGACGGCGTGCTGCAGCAGTTCGGCACGCCGGCGGAGATCTACAACAACCCGGTCAACATGTTCGTGGCCGATTTCATGGGCTCGCCGGCCATGAACCTTTTGACCGCCAGGGTCGAGAACGGCGGCGCGGCGATCGCGCTCGCCCATGGCGATGGCGCGTCGCTGAGCCTGCCGCTGGGCGCCGCCCCGTCGGGCCTCGCCGCCTATGCCGGCAAGGAGGTCGTGTTCGGCATCCGCCCCGAGGCGCTGACCGACCCGGACGGCGCCGACCGCAACGCCGCCTCGGTGGTGGAGGGCGCGTGCCTGATCGACGTGGTCGAGCCGGCGGGTTCGGACACCTTCGCGGTGACGCGGCTCGGCGGCAAGCATGTGGTGGCGCGCCTGCGCGCCGACGCCCGCATCGCCGCCGGCCAGACCGCGCCGCTGGCCTTCAACCTCGACAAGGCGGTGTTCTTCGACCCCGAGACGCAGGCCCGCATCCGCTGACCGGCGGAAGCGCCGCCGGTTATCCGCCGTCGTGCGAAGGTCGTGCTGACGCTCGGGGGCCATAACGCCGCTATACGGGCAGCGTCAGGAAGCTCGTCGTCCCGTCATCGCTGGCGGCGACTTTCGCGTGAAGGCTTCGGGTCGGCGGGGAAGGGCGCGTTATAGGACGAGCCGGCCGCAAGGCCGCTTTCGCCAGCCCCGGCTAGGCCAACCCCAAACGAAAAGAGCGCGCCCCAACTGGGGACGCGCTCTTTTCATGATTGCCTGGAGGGCAAGAAATCAGTTTGGATCGCGATCCGCGATCAGCGAAGAATGTCGAGGCCGAGAAGCCCGATCGCCAAAGCCGTGTTCAGCGAGACAATCATCATGCCATAGACGATTGCGGTTCTGGTGATGTCGTTCATGTCTACCTCCTTCAACCGATTCCCCTCGCATCGGTCCGAAGCATCTAACTGTCACGAAATGTAACAGCCCGTTACCGAAAGCGCAACCCGCTTTACACAAATGTGAACGGGCTGAAATCCGCTGTGAGGACGGGCGGAGGTTTCCGGCAAGCGTATCCGCAAGAAAATCAGTGCGCTGGACCGATTTCCGATCCCGCCTCGATGCGCCGGGACGATGCGCAAAAATAAAAGAGACGGAGCGCCGGCCCCATCCCGCCGGATCGAAAAGCGCCAAACTTGCGAATTTCGGATTCGTTCACCCTGTTGTGACATATATTGACTGGCGGGGTCGTCATATCGGCGTCACATCTCCCCTGGTTATTCGATCGGATCTGTCGACGTGAATCGCATCATTCCCCTGGTTCTGGCCATCGCCCTCTTCATGGAGCAGATGGACTCGAACGTCATCTCGACGTCGCTGCCGGCCATCGCCGCGGATATCGGCGCGAGCCCGATCGCGCTCAAGCTGGCGCTGACGGCCTATCTGGTGGCGCTGGCGGTGTTCATCCCCGTCAGCGGCTGGATGGCCGACCGCTTCGGCGCCAAGAACGTCTTCCGCGCCGCCATCGCCGTCTTCGTCGTCGGCTCGGTGGCCTGCGCGGCGTCGGATTCGCTCGCGGCCTTCGTCGTCGCCCGCTTCCTGCAAGGCACCGGCGGCGCCATGATGACGCCGGTGGGGCGGCTGGTGCTGGTGCGCTCGACGCCGCGGCACGAGCTGGTGTCGGCCATGTCCTGGCTCACCATCCCCGCCATGGTCGGCCCGCTGGTCGGCCCGCCGGTGGGCGGCTTCATCACCACCTTCATGACCTGGCACTGGATCTTTCTCATCAACGTGCCCATCGGCCTGGTCGGAATCTGGTTCGCCACCCGCTTCCTGCCCGACGAGGACGAGCGCATCGTCAAGCGGCTCGACTGGATGGGCTTCGTGCTGTCGGGCGTCGCCATGTCGGGCGTGGTCTTCGGCCTGTCGGTGGTCAGCCTGCCGGCGCTGCCGCCGATCGTGGGGCTGGCGACGCTGGCGCTGGGGCTCGCCTGCGCCTTCGCCTATGTCGCCCACGCCCGCCGCGCCGCCGATCCGCTGCTCAACCTACGGCTCTTCGACAACCAGGTATTCCGCGCCGCCGTCATCGGCGGCAGCGTGTTCCGGCTCGGCATCGGCGCTATTCCCTTCCTGCTACCCCTGATGTTCCAGCTCGGCTTCGGCCTGACGCCGTTCCAGTCGGGCATGATGACCTTCGTCTCGGCCATCGGCGCGATCAGCATGAAATTCGGCGCGCGGCGCATCTTCAACCATATCGGCTTCCGGCGCGCGCTGATGTACGGCTCGCTGGTCTCGGCCGGCTTCACGGCGATCAACGGGCTGTTCACGCCCGTGACGCCCTATTGGACCATCGTCGGCTTCCTGCTGGTCGGCGGCTTCATGCGCTCGCTGTTCTTCACCGGCGTCAACGCGCTCGCCTATGCCGAGATCCCCGACGACAAGACCAGCCAGGCCACGCCGATGACGGCGGTGGCGCAGCAGGTCTCCATCGCGCTCGGCGTGGCGCTGGCCGGCGGGGTGCTGGAGGTGAGCACGAAACTGAGCGGCGCGCCGCTGGCGCTGATCGATTTCCACATCGGCTTCTACGCCGTGGCGGCGGTGTCGGCGACGGCCTTCTTCTGGTTCGCCGCGCTCGCGCCCGACGCCGGACACGAATTGTCCGGCCCCAGCGTCAAGCGGGTCAAGAGCAAGGAGCGCACGGCGGCTGAGGCCGCCGGAACCTCCGCCGGGAAGTGATCAGCCCTTGAAGTCGCGCGCGAGCAGATAGAGCTCGACCGATTCCGCCCGGCTCGCCGGCGGCTTGACGTGATGGACCGAGCGGAATTTCTGCTTGAGCAGCGCCAGAAGCTCGTTCTCGGCCCCGCCCTGGAAGGTCTTGGTGAGGAAATGGCCGCCGGGCTTCAGCACCGAAATGGCGAAATCGGCCGCCACCTCGCACAGATGCACGGTGCGCAAATGGTCGGTGCGGCGATGGCCGGTGGTGGGCGCGGCCATGTCGGAGATCACCAGGTCCGGCTTGTCGCCCAGCGCTTCCATCAGCTTCTGCGGCGCGTCGTCGTCGAGGAAATCCATCTCCAGCAGGATGACGCCGGGCAGCGGGTCGACGGGCAGGAAGTCGATGCCGACCACGCGCGGCTCGTCGGGGGTCGAGCCGACGATCTTGGCCGCGATCTGCGACCAGCCGCCGGGGGCGGCGCCGAGGTCGATGATCTTCTGGCCCTTCTTCAGGAGCTTGTAGCGCTCGTCGATCTCGATCAGCTTGTAGGCCGCGCGCGAGCGATAGCCGTCCTGGCGGGACTTGTGCACATAGGGGTCGTTGAGGTGGCGCTCCAGCCAGCGGCGCGAGGATTCCTTGATCGTGCCGGCCTTCTTCTTCACCCGCACATGCAGGTTGCTGCTGCCCGCGCCGCCGCGTCCGCCCGTCTTGACGCCGCCGCCCTTGTTGCCGCCGCTCTTGCTCATCTCAGTGCCTGTTTCCCGCGCCCGCCGCGCGATTGTGCCGCCATGCGCCGTCGCGCGACATGAGTTCGGTCAGAATGCCCTCGCGCAGGCCGCGGTCGGCGACCAGAAGCCGCTCGCTCGGCCACACCTTGCGGATGGCGTCGAGAATGGCGCAGCCCGCCAGCACCAGGTCGGCGCGGTCGGCGCCGATGCAGGGATTGGCCACCCGCGCCTCGAAATCCCACGACAGAAGCGTCTGCGTCATCGCGGTCACGTCGTCGGCGCCCATCCACATGCCGTCGACGCGGCGGCGGTCGTAGCGCTCCAGCCCCAGATGGATGCCGGCCAGCGTCGTCACCGTGCCCGAGGTGCCGAGCAGGTGGAAGCGCGGGCTCGCGGTCAGCGCGCCGAGGCAATGGCGCTCGGCGAAGCCGGCCAGCAGCTCGGTGACGTGGTCGACCATGGCGTCGAAATTCTCCGGCGTCACGTTGCGGCCGCCGAAGCGCTCGGCCAGCGTCACCACGCCGACCGGCAGCGAGGTCCAGGCCGTGATATGCTCGGCCAGCCGCGGCGAGCGCCGGCGCGACACGTCGATCAGCGCGATCTCCGACGAGCCGCCGCCGATGTCGAACAGCACCACCGCGTCCGTCTCGCGCGCGACAAGCGTGCCGCAGCCCGACACGGCCAGCCGCGCCTCGGTCTGGCGGTCGACGATCTCCAGCTCCAGCCCCGTCTCGTCGCGCACGCGGGCGAGGAATTCCTCGCCGTTCTCGGCGGCGCGGCAGGCCTCGGTGGCGATCAGCCGCGAGCGGCGGATTTTCTTGCCCATCAGCTTGTCGTGGCAGATCTTCAGCGCCTCGACGGCGCGCTGCATGGCGTGGTCGCTGAGCCGGCCGGTGGCGCTGAGGCCTTCGCCCAGCCGCACGATGCGCGAAAAGGCGTCGACGACGCGGAACTGGCCGGGCCGGGTCGGCGAGGCGATCAGCAGGCGGCAATTGTTGGTGCCGAGGTCGAGCGCGGCGTAAAGCTGCGGCTCGTGCAGGCGGGCGTCATGCGGGCGCGCATGGGGGCCGGGATGCGGCTTCTTGCGCAGCGTCGCGGCGCGCTGGCCGTCGGGGCGGGCGGCCTGCGCCGCCGGCTTCTCGGCCGGCTGCGGCGCCGCGCCGTTCTGCTGGCGGGCCTGCTTGCGGTTGCGCGCGCGCCGGCGCCGGTTCGACAGCTTGCCGCCGGCCGGTTTCTGCTCCTGCGCCTCGGGCGTGGATTTGGGCTGGGCCTGCGCCGTCCCGCGCGCGGCCTTGCCGCGCTTGCGGCGCCGGGCGCGCTTGCGCTGGCCCTTGGCGTCGCCGTCCTTTTCGGGGCGTCCGTCATCGGCTCCGCCATGGGCGGCGCCGACGGACGGCGCGGCGTCCTTGCGCGGTTTGCGCCTGCCGCTTTCCGACGGATTCCGGGCCTGCATGTCGCTCGGTTGCCCGCCGGACGCCCCCTGATGCGCCGCGCCTGCGGCGCGCTCGTCGGGGTTGTTCAAGCTTCTGATCCTTATGGCGCCGCGCGAGCCCGAAGGACGCGATCAGGGCGCTTCAATATTTCCGTTGCGCATAATGTAACAGTGGTTTTCCGATTCACCAAGAGGCAGGCTGTCGATCGCCGCCGGAAAATTTCGAACTCACCAGTGGATTTGAGACGCCGGCGGCGGGAGGGCTTTCGCGGGATCGCATGAAGGGAGGCCGGAAATCCCCCGTTTTCCGGCCGTCCGCGCGCCGCGGAAGCCCTCAGCCCGCTTCGCCGCCATAGGTCTGGGCGGCGTTGACGGTGGCGACGAAGCGCTTGGTGCGCTCGCGCGCCGGCCGGGTGAAGATGGCTTCCGCCGTTCCGGTCTCGACGATCTCGCCGGCCTCGAGGAACACCACGTTCTGCGCGATGCGGGCGGCGAGGCGCAGATCGTGCGTGGCGATGGCCATGGTCGCGCCTTCCTGCGCGAGCTTGCTCAACACGTCCACCACCTCCGCCGCAAGTTCGGGGTCGAGCGCCGAGGTCGGCTCGTCGCATAGGAGCACGCGCGGCGAGGGGGCCAGCGCGCGGGCGATGGCGATGCGCTGCTGCTGGCCGCCCGACAGCGTCGAGGGCCAGGCGTCGGCCTTGTGCGCCATGCCCACTTTGGTCAGAAGCTCCATGGCGCGCTCGCGCGCCTTGGCCTTGGGCCATTTCAGCACCGTCACCAGCCCTTCCATCACGTTCTGGATCGCGGTCTGGTGCGGAAAAAGCTGGAAGTTCTGGAACACCATGCCGGTCTGGCGGCGGATCGACTGGATCGCCGGCCAGCCCGGCTTGCGGCCGGGCGCGAAGCTCAGCGTCTCGCCGCCCAGCGTCAGCGTGCCCGAAGTGGGGATTTCGAGCAGGTTGACGCAGCGCAAAAGCGTGCTCTTGCCGCCGCCGGACGGGCCGACCAGCGCCGTCACCGTGCCCTCGGGGATGGTCAGCGAGATGTCGCGCAGGATGACGGCGTCGCCGAACGCCTTGACGATGTGATTGAGCTCGATCATGCGTTTGTCTCCAGCATGCCGCCATAGCGCGCGAAGCGCCGCTCCAGCCGCAATTGCAGGCTCGACAGGATGGAGCTCAAGACGAGATAGATCAGCGCCGCCTCGATATAGAGGATCAGCGGCTCGTAGGTGACGGCGACGATGCGCTGCGCGGCCTGGAACAGCTCCGGCACGGTGATGGCGGCGGCGAGCGAGGTGTCCTTGACCAGCGCGATGAAGGTGTTGGACAAAGGCGGCACGGCGATGCGGGCGGCCTGCGGCAGGACCGTGCGGGTCAAAGCCTGCCGCCAGCTCATGCCGATGGAATAGGCGGCCTCCCACTGGCCCTTGGGCACGGAGGAGATGACGGCGCGGATGATCTCGGAGCTGTAGGCGCCGACATTGAGCGTGAAGCCGATCAGCGCCGCCGGGAAGGCGTCGAGATAGATCCCGGCGCTGGGCAGGCCGTAGAAGATGACGAAAAGCTGCACCAGGAGCGGCGTGCCGCGGAACACCCAGACGTAGAACCGCGCCGCGGCGTTGAGCCAGGCCGGCGCGAACAGCCGCACCAGCGCGGTCGCGAGGCCCAGCGCCAGCCCCAGCGCGAAGGACAGAAGCGTCAGCGGAATGGTGAACGTCGCCCCGGCCCAGAGCAGGGTCGGCAGGGATTCGGTCATGAGTTGCAGCCAGTGCGGCAAGATCGCTGCTCCTTTCGCGGCCTGTCCGGGTGACGAACGCGACGAAGCCGGAAGAGGGTTCCGGCTTCGTCAGAAATCGGCGGGGAAGATTATTTCGAGACGTCCTGACCGAAATATTTTTCCGCGATCTTCTGGTATTCGCCGTTCTCCTTGATGGCGTCGATCGCCTTGTTGATGGCGGCCACGAATTCGGGATCGCCCTTGCGCACGATGACGCCGGAGGCGTCGGAGCCGAGCTGCTGCGCCGCCACCTTCACCGGGGCGTCGGGCTTGTGCTTCTTGAAGTCGAGGAAGGACAGGCTGTCGTTGATGGTGGCGTCGGCGCGCTTGGTGAGCACGAGCTGGATCGACTGGTCGAAGCCGTCGGTGGCCACCACCTGCGCGCCCGCTTCCTCGGCCATCTTGGAGAAGTTGCTGGTCAGCGACTGCGCCGACTTCTTGCCCTTGAGGTCGCCGAAGGACTTGATGTCCTCATTGTCGTCGCGCACGATCACTACGGCCTTGGCCACGATATAGGGCTCGGAGAAATCGTATTTCTTCTGCCGCTCGGCGGTGATGCCGACCTGGTTGATGACGGCGTCGTAGCGCTTGGCGTCGAGGCCGGCGATCAGGCCGTCCCACTTGCCCTCGACGAATTCCGGCTTGACGCCCAGCTCCTTGGCCACCGCCTCGCCGATCTCCACGTCGAAGCCGACCAGCTTGCCGTCGGCGTCGTGATAGGTGAAGGGCGCGTAGGTGCCCTCGGTGCCGATCTTCAGCACGCCGGCGGCCTTGACGGCGTCGAGATTCTCGCCGGCCAGCGCCGGGGCGAGGAGGCTTGCCTGAACGAGGCCCGCGGCGAGGATTGATCCGAAAAGTTTCCCGAAAGATTTCATCGTGGGTGTCCGTTTAGCTTTTGATCGATGATGCATTGATCGCAGAAATTCACGTCCGATGATGCGTAAAAGCCGGCCGTCCTGACCTGAAAAGCGGATTATATTTCCAAATATCATCGCATATCGAGGATAATTTTCAATGCCTGCCTCGATGCGCCCTCGAAAGCCGCATAAGCAAAAAGCGCCGGGGGACCGGCGCTTTCTGGAACGTCGAAAAGCGGAGGATCAGCCGCAGATCAGCTTGACCTCCATGAAGTCCTCCAGCCCCCAGCGGCCGCCCTCGCGCCCGTTGCCGGACTGCTTGTAGCCGCCGAAGGGGCTGCCCGGCGCGCGCGGCGTCCCGTTGATCTGCACCATGCCGGCGCGCAGCTTGCGCGACACGCGCTTCGCCCGCTCCGGGTCGCCGGTCTGGACATAGGCGGCGAGGCCGTAGGGCGTGTCGTTGGCGATGGCGACGGCCTCCTCCTCGCTGTCGAAGGGGATCATGGCCAGCACCGGCCCGAAAATCTCCTCGCGGGCGATGGTCATCGCATTGGTCACGTCGGCGAAGACGGTCGGCTTGACGAAATCGCCTTCCGCAAAGCCGTCCGGCCGGCCGGGGCCGCCGGCGACGAGCCGCGCGCCTTCCTCGACGCCTTTCTTGATCAGGCCCTGCACCTTCTCGAACTGGATCGAGGAGGAGAGCGGGCCGATATGGCCGCCTTCCTGCGCCGGATCGCCGACCTTGGTGCTCTCGGCCGCCTGGCGCGCCAGCTCCACCGCCTTGTCGTAGACGCCGCGCTCCACCAGCATGCGGGTGGGGGCGTTGCAGGACTGGCCGGTGTTCTCGAAGCAATGGGCGACGCCGCGGGCGATGGCCGCCTCGAGGTCGCTGTCGGCGAAGACGATGTTGGGCGACTTGCCGCCCAGCTCCAGCGACACGCGCTTGACGGTGGCCGCCGCCGCGCGCGACACGGCCGAGCCGGCGCGGGTGGAGCCGGTGAAGGACATCATGTCGACGTCGGGATGAGCGGAGAGCGCCTCGCCCACCACGGTTCCCGCGCCGTTGACGAGGTTGAACACGCCCTTGGGCAGGCCGGCCTCGTCGACGAACTCGGCGAAGAGCATGGCCGACATCGGCGCGATCTCCGACGGCTTCAGCACCACCGTGCAGCCGACCGCGATGGCCGGGATGACCTTGAGCGCGATCTGGTTCATCGGCCAGTTCCACGGCGTGATGAGGCCGCAGACCCCGATCGGCTCGTGGCGGATCACCTGGCCGGGCTGGCTGGGGGCCAGAAGCTCCTCGAACTCGAAATTCTCGAAGGCGGCGATGAAGGCCTTGGTGTGCGACAGGCCGGCGGCGGCCTGCGAGTTGCGCGCCAGCGTGATCGGCGCGCCCATCTCTTTCGAAATGGTGGTGGCCATCTCGTCGAGGCGGGCTTCGTAGATCTCGGCGATGCGGCGGATATAGCCCATCCGCTCCTCGGCCGGCGTCTCGGCCCAGGCGGGGAAGGCGGCGCGGGCGGCCGCCACGGCGTGGTCGATGTCGGCCGGGGTCCCGGCGGAGATGACGGCGTAGGGCTTCTCGTCGGCCGGGTTGACCACCTCGATGCTTCCGCCGCCGGCGGCGGGGGCGCGCCAGGCGCCGTCGATATAGAATTCGGTCTTCCGGGTGAGGTTCTTCTGCAGCATGGCTCCGCCCTTTCCGATTGCGTCGTCGGTCCGATTAAGTCGGTTTCTCGGGCGCAATGCTAATGCCCGCGATACTTCACGTCAAAGCGGAAGAAGCGATGGACTCATCAATTTTTTTCATTCGTCGCCATAGGCCTCGACGCTGAAGCCGAGCGCGGTCAGCCCTTCCTCGACATAATCGCCCAGAAGCGGCGTGCCGACCAGGTACTTGGCCTCGCGGCCGTTGTGGCGCTCGGCGGCGGTGGCCAGCGCCTCGCCCCATTCCTCGGCCTCGAAATCGCCGCGCCCCACCCACATCAGCGCCAGGAGCTCGATCCGCTCGTCCTCGTTGAGCGAGCGGATGGCGGCGACCAGCTCCTTGAGGGTGGGGTTGTCGGCGGAGGCGTCGAGGATCGCCACGTCGCCGTCGTCGCCGGGGTTGGAGCCGGAATTCTCGTCCACCACCGGCGACTGCACGTCGTATTCGCGCGCCTTGGCGATGATGAATTCGAGGTTCTCGATATTGTTGACCAGTTCGACCATGGCGGCCTCCATCGCGGGGGATTCCTCTCCATCGTGGCGGATGGCGGCGCGGCTGGCAAGCCTGAACTGGGCCCCGAACCGGCTGTGAAACGTTATTCCGTCGCGTCCTCGACCAGCGCCGCCGCGGGCTCCGAGGCGGCCACGGTGGGCGGTCCCTCGACGCCGCGCTGGCGCTCGCGCATCAGCGTGAACAGGCCCGAGACGATGATGAGCGCGATGCCGGCGATCATCGGCTTGTCGATATGGTCGTCGAAGACGAAATAGCCGAACAGAAGCGCCCAGATCATCTGGCTGTATTGCGGCGAGGCGATGGCGCTGGCCGGCGCGTTCTGCGCGGCGAGCATCAGGAGCACGCCGCCGCCGGCGGCCAGAAGGCCGTAGCCGGTGAGATAGACCCATTCCTGCGCGGTCGGGGCCTGGAAGGAGGGCAGCATCAGCGCGCCGCCGATGACGATCGGCCCGGCCATGCTGGACAGATAGAGCGACATGCGCTTCTCGTGCTTGCCCATGGCGCGGTAGACCACGATGCTGATCGCGCCGCAGAAGCTGCTGACCAGCGCGCCGAAATGGCCGACCGACAGGGCGCGGAAGCCCGGCCGCAGGATGATCAGCACGCCCGCGAAGCCGATGATGACGGCGAGCCAGCGCCGCCAGCCGACCTGCTCCTTGAGGAAGACCACCGACAGGATGGTGACGAAGGTGGGCATGAGGAACAGGATGGCGAAGGCCTCGGCCATCGACAGATGGGTGAAGGCGATGACGCTGCCCAGCGTGCCGATGGCGGAATTGACCGTGCGCATCAGCCAGAGCGGCCGGTTGGAGGTGCGGAACATGTCGCTCCACACGTCGCCGGGCTTCTTGATGAAGGGCAGGGCCGAGAGCGCCAGGATCGAGCCGATGCACACCGTCTCGTAGGGCGACACCGAGCCGTTGAGGAACTTCACGCAGGCGTCGCTGACCGCGTAGACCGCATAGGAGGCGAAGGCGAGGGCGATACCGTAGAGCATGACACCGGATCAGGGCATGGACCGGCGACGCGGTCCGCATTGGGGGGCGATCTGCGTGTAGTGCATCGCGGCGGCCTTGGCAAAGGGGATTTTCGCCTTTTGGCGGGAGAGGCGAGCCCATGCGAAAACGCATGCCTCGTCTGCAATCATGTCTGTGGTGGTTTTTTGGGCGATCGCCTATTTATCAAGCATCGAAGTTGAGGAGAAAAGACATGAACATCCGTCAGAAATTCCAGCAGTACGTTTCCCGCCGCCGCGCCGTTCGCGAACTGGGCGCCATGGACGACCATCTTCTGTCCGACATCGGCGTGTCCCGCGGCCAGATCCACACCGCCGTGTTCGGTAAATAAGCAGCGTGGCGCATCGCTCGATCGCCTGCCGCAGCATGAAGAAGACAAGACGAAGCGTCGGATGATCATTCCGGCGCTTCTTTGCTTTTAAGGGCCAAGTTTAGGCCGCCGCTTTAAACGACGGACGTCTGTCGGCGGCCGCCAGAGCGAGCCCGCCCAGGATCAGGACCACGCCCACGGCGAACGCCGGCCCGGGCCGGTCGCCGAACATCGCCGACGCGGCGGCGACCCCGAAGACCGGCTGAAGATACTGGACGCCCGCGGCGATCCGCGCCGGGACGGTCCGCAGCAGATACAGCCAGAACAGCAGCCCCGCGACCGTCACCATGACGCCGAGATAGGCGACCGCCCATAGCCCCTGCATGGTGATATGCACGGGTTGGTGGGCGAGCTCCCAGCCGGCCAGCGGCAGGATCGCGACCAGGCCGGCCAGGGCGTTCCATGCCGCCACGGGCGCCGCGCCGTATCTGCCGGTGAGTTCGGCGCTCCAGATATAATAGAAGGCGATGACCACGGCCGAGACGAGCATCCAGGCCACGCCGGCGGCGGTGGTCTTGGCGAGGTCGTCGACGCCCGATCCGCTTCCCACGGCCACCAGCGCGATGCCGGCGAAGGCCACGGCCAGCCCGACCCACTGCCGGCCCGTCACCGGCTGCCCGAGGCGGAGCGCCGCGAAGATCACCACGAAGACGGGGAACGTCGCCGAGATGATCGCGCCGGCCGAGGCCGATGTCCCCTGCACGCCGAACGACTGCGCCACGTTTCCCAACGTGATTCCCATCACGCCGAGCGCGACGACGCCGGGGACGGCTCGCCACGGTACGCGCAGCCGGCCCGCCGCCAGGATCAGGAACAAAGGAACCGCCACGAGGAAGCGCATGGCGGTCAGCGTGATGGGCGGGATCGTTTCCAGGCCCAGCTTCGTGATCGGGATCGAAAGGCCCCAGACGAGCGCGAGAAGCAGCATCGCGCCGACGTTTTTCGTGGAGAGCGGCCGTGCGGAGGCGGCGATGGAGGTGCTGGTCATGGGCGGGGCTTCGTTGGAGCGGTTGGCGTATGTGTGAATTCGTGCCATGACTATGCGCCAATGAATAAAGCTGACAAACGATTTGTCCTCACAGGATGCGTGAGCAATTTTCACGCATAGGAGCCCATATGCCCGACCGGCTTCCGCCCTTGCAGACCCTGCGCGCCTTCGAGGCGGCCGGAAGACGGCTGAGCATGACGCTGGCGGCGGAGGAGCTGCGCCTGACCCACGGCGCGGTGAGCCGTCAGGTCAAGGCGCTCGAGGACCATCTCGGGGTTCCGCTTTTCCGCCGCATGACGCGCAGGATCGAGCTGACCGACGCCGGAGCCGCGTTTTTCAGCGCCGTCACCCGGCTGCTCTCCGACCTTGCGCGCGAGGCGGAGATCGTTCGCCGCCGCAACGACGACACGCGCCTCGTCGTCAGTTCGGGCGTCTCCTTTGCGAGCAAATGGCTGACGCCGCGCCTGCACAGATTGATGGCGCGATATCCCGATCTCGACATCCATCTCGAAGTGACCGACGCGCCGGTGGATTTCGCGGCGGGCCATGTCGACGTAGCCCTGCGCTATGGCGCCGGCCAATATCCGGCCGCGGCGGCCGAGCGCATCATGAACGAGACGGTCTCCCCGGTCTGCTCGCCCGCCTATCGCGACCGCATGGGCGGGCTTTTATCGCCGGAAGACCTCGCCGCATGCCAGCTGATCCACGAGATCGGCATGAACACGACATGGGAACGGTGGTTCTCGATGATGGACTTGCCCTATCCCGGATCGCGGGGCCCCGGCTACAGCCATGGAAGCATGTCCATCGAGGCTGCGATCCGGGGCGAGGGCGTGGCCCTCGGACGCAGCGTGCTGGTGGCCGAAGACGTCGCGGCGGGCCGCCTCGCCGTGCTGTTCCCGCAGGCGAAGCTCGACGTCGAATGGGGATATGATCTCGTCTACGCCGCGGGCGCTCGGGACCACCCGAAAGTGCGCGCGTTCAGAAGCTGGATAGTCGGTGAGGCGCGGGAGTTCATGGCCGCCAACCCCTTCTGTTGATCCTCGCACAGGGGCCGGGTGGCACTTAGGGGCGCGAGGTCATCCACACGCCGGCGAGCGTCACCGCGAGGCCCGCGAACATGGCCGGGGTCAGCGGCTCGCCGAACAGCGCCCAGGCCCAGAGCATCGTCACCGGCGGGCTCAGATAGATCGCGGCGCTGACCTGCGCCACCGGGAACAGCCGCAGGCTGGTGTAATAGACCGAATAGGCCGCGAAGGTGGCGATCAGCACCAGCCAGGCCATGCCGAAGGCGAAATCCGCCGTCAGCGGCGGCTTCAGCCCGCCCTGGGAAAGCGCGCAAAGCCCGAACAGCGCCGACCCCGTCAGCGTATGGATGCAGAGGCTCTGATGCACCGGCATGCGCAGCGCCGGGCGCTTCTTGTGCATGACCGAGGCCAGCGCGAAGACCAGCATCGAGCCCACCGTCAGCCCATAGGCCCAGAGCGGGGCCGCGCCGAAGCTGATGCTGTCGAAGGACACGATCAGCACGCCCGAGACGGCGACGGCCGTGCCCAGCCATTGCCGCCGGCTCAGCCTTTCGCCCAGCACCGGCTGCGACAGCGCCGCGATGGCCAGCGGCAGCAGGTCCGAGATCAGCGCCACCAGCCCCGTCGGCACGCGCTGCTCGATGGCGAGCGCGAAGCCGCCGAGATAGAGAAACACCGACATGACGCCGAACAGCATCTGGTCGCGGACCGCGCGCAGCCGCAACCGCGGGCCGACGGTGAGCGCGAAGGGCAGCAGGATCAGTCCCGACAGGAGCGTGCGCCAGAACAGCACCAGCATGACGCCGGCCTGCGCGCTGGCGTAGCGGATGCCGACGAAGCCGGAGCTCCAGCCGATCACCAGAAGCGTCGCCATCACCGGCCAGAGGAAGCGGCTCTTGTCGGGCAGGGGGCGGGATATGTCGGTCATGAAGGTCTCGCGGAACGGGGTTTCGGCGGATAGGCTTAGGCCGGAGGCGGGCCGGTTGCACATGACAAATATCGATCGATGCATGACATCGCCGCCGGAATTGGAATGAAGGTTTGCGTTCCGTGGTGGAAATCCGCATAGTCCGTGCCGGTTTCATCATTTTCCGCGAGGGCCGCCATGACCGCATTCGACAGCCGCCGCCTGGAGATCGACGCGCTGCGCGCGCTTTGGGCGGTGCGCCATCACGGCGGCGTCACCCGCGCGGCCGAGGCGCTGGGCCTGTCGCAATCGGCCGTCAGCCACAAGATCAGGCGGCTGGAATCGAGCCTCGACTGCGCGTTGCTCAGCCGCAAGCCGGGCGGGGCCGCCTTCACCGCCGCCGGCGAGGACCTGCTCGACTATGCCGGCCGCATCCTCGGCCTGCACGACGAGGCGCTGTCAAGCCTCACCCGCACGCGGCTCGCCGGCCGCATCGCGCTGGGCTTGACCGAGGACACCGCCTGCACCGATCTGGCGCGGGTGCTGGGCCGCTTCCGCCGGCTGCATCCGCAGGTCTCGGTGCGGGCGCGGGTGCGCATGAGCCTGGTCCTGCGCGCCATGCTGGAGCGCGGCGAGCTGGACGCGGCCATCGTGCAGGTCTTCGCGCATGAGGTGCGGCCGACCGACGTGGTCCTGTTCCGCGAGACGCTGCATTGGGTGAAGCGGCCGGACCTCGTCCTGCCGGAAGAGGGGCCGGTTCCCTTCCTCTCCTTCGACGACGAATGCTTCTACCGCCGCTGGGCGCTCGATATCGGGCAGGACGGCGGCGTGGTGCTGGAGACGGTGTTCGAATGCGCCAGCGCCGCCGGCATCGTCGCGGCGGTGGCCTCGGGGCTGGGCGTGGCGCTGCTCAACGAGCGCCACCTGCGCCCGGACATGCAGGTGATCGCCGGGCGGCTGCCCGCGCCGCCCGACCTCGTCTATGTGGTCCGCCGCGGCCGGCGGACGCGCAATCCGGCGCTCGACACGCTGGTCGCCGAGATCGAGGCGGAGATCAGCCGCTATGGCGGGCTGGTGCTCGCCGGCTGAAAAGCCTCCGGCGCCGCTTGCCTTCCGCCCGCGCCGGCGTGTATCAATTCGCCGCAACGATTTGGGGCGCGAGCATGATTTCACTTCTTTTTTCCGGCCTGCTGATCGGCGTCGGCGCGACCGTCGCCATGGATGTCTGGGCCGTCATCCTGTCGAAGCTGCCGGGGCAGTCGGCCCCCAACTGGGCGCCGGTCGGGCGCTGGTTCTGGCATCTGCGCCACGGCCAGGTCTTCCATGACGACATCGGCCGGGCGCAGCCCTACGCGCACGAGCTGGCGCTGGGCTGGATCGGGCATTACGTCGTCGGCATTCTCTACGGCGTTATTTTCGCGCTCTACGCCGGCGCGGCCTGGTTCGCCGCGCCGACCTTCCTGCCGGCCTGGATCTTCGGCATCCTCACCGTCGCCGCCGGCTGGCTCCTGCTGCAGCCGGGGCTCGGGATCGGCTGGGCCGCGTCGAAGCTGCCCAACCCGAACAAGGCGCGTTTCCTCAACCTCGTCGCGCATACGTTCTTCGCGCTCGGCATGTGGGGCACGGCGCTGATTCTGCGCGGGTTCTGACCTGCGCGAATTGTGGCGGCGGGTCCGCCAATTGCGGCGGAAGGGGCCCACCGCCGCAAAAAGCCGCATGGAAAGGCGCTTGAATCCTGTCGAAAAGAAAGCAATTTTGCGGCGAAACCGTGCCAATCGGCCGGCAAAGCGTGTAAGGATAGGGCCGGGCGGTCGACCCCGGTCCGCCATGGAGGTATCATGCTCGAGAAACTGTTCAAGCTCCAGGAACACGGGACGACCGCGCGGGTCGAGATCCTCGCCGGCGTCACCACCTTCCTGACCATGTCCTACATCATCTTCGTCAACCCCGACATCCTGTCGTCCACCGGCATGGATCGCAACGCCGTCTTCGTGGCCACCTGCCTCGCCGCGGCGCTGGGCTCGATCATCATGGCGCTGGTCGCCAACTGGCCCATCGGCATGGCGCCGGGCATGGGCCTCAACGCCTTCTTCGCCTTCACCGTGGTCAAGGGCATGGGCTTCACCTGGGAGCAGGCGCTGGGCGCGGTGTTCATCTCGGGCGTGATCTTCCTGCTCCTGACCGTCACCGGCGTGCGCCGCTGGCTGGTCGAGGGCATCCCGCATTCGCTGCGCAGCGCCATCGCCGCCGGCATCGGCATGTTCCTGGCGCTGATCGGCATGAAGAGCGCCGGCGTCGTGGTCGCCAACGAGGCCACCTTCGTCGGCCTCGGCGACCTCACCAAGGCCGGCCCGCTGCTCGCCATCCTCGGCTTCTTCATCATCGCGGTGCTCGACGCGCTCAAGGTGCGCGGCTCGATCCTGATCGGCATCCTCGCCGTCACCGTCGCCTCCATCGCGCTCGGCATCAGCAAGTTCGGCGGCGTGTTCTCGGCCCCGCCCAGCATCGCCCCCACCTTCCTGCATCTCGACATCATGGGCGCGCTGCACACCGGCATCCTGCACGTCATCCTGGTCTTCGTGCTGGTCGAGGTCTTCGACGCCACCGGCACGCTGATCGGCGTCGCCAAGCGCGGCGGCCTGATCGAGCCGGGCAAGCCCAACCGCCTCGGCAGCGCGCTGTTCGCCGACAGCACCGCCATCCTGTGCGGCTCGCTGCTCGGCACCTCGTCCACCACCGCCTATGTCGAAAGCGCCTCAGGCGTGCAGGCGGGCGGGCGCACCGGCCTGACGGCGCTGGTGGTGGCGGTGCTGTTCCTGGCGGCCCTGTTCATCTCGCCGCTGGCGGGCTCGGTGCCGGCCTACGCCACCGCGCCGGCGCTGATCTACGTCGCCTGCCTGATGATGCGCGAGCTGACCGAGATCGACTGGCATGAAGTGACGGAAGCCGCCCCCGCCGCCCTGACGGCGCTGGCCATTCCCTTCACCTACTCCATCGCCAACGGCCTCGCCTTCGGCTTCATCAGCTATGTCGTGATGAAGACCTTCACCGGCAAGGTGCGCGAGATCCACGCCGCGACGTGGCTGGTGGCGGCGCTGTTCGTGATCCGCTTCGCCTTCTTCGCCGAATAAAACATCCGCGCCGGGCCGCCCAGGCCCGGCGACTATTTACTTGCGACCGTTCAGCCGCTCCATATGCAGGAGCAGGGCGCTGTGGTCCCGCTCGCCGTCGCCCTCGGCCACGAGGTCGCGATAGGCTTCCCGCACCGTCTCGGTCAGCGGCAAAGTGAGCGACAAGTCCTCCGCCGTCCGCAGCACGGCGTCGAGGTCCTTCAACTGGATGCGCGACGAGCCGCCGGGCGCGAAATCGCGCTCGATCATCCGTTTTCCATGCAATTCCAGAATGCGGCTTTCGCAGAAGCCGCCGCGAATGGCGTCGCGGAAGGCGGCGCGCGAGCCGCCGCCCTTCTCGACCAGCACCATGGCCTCGGCGATGGCGCCGATGGTCAGCGCCACGATCTGCTGGTTGGCGAGCTTGGCCAGTTGCCCCGCGCCGGGCGGGCCGACGCGGGTGAGGCGGCCGAGCGGGCGGAACACGTCGGCCAGCGCCGCCACCGCCGCCTCCTCGCCGCCGGCCATGATGGCGAGCGACCCTTCCGCCGCCCCCACCACGCCGCCCGAGACCGGCGCGTCGACATGGGCGACGCCCAGCGCCGCCAGCCGCGCATGATGCTCGCGGGCGAAATCCGGCGCGATCGAGCTCATGTCGATCACCGCCGCGCCCGCTTCGAGCGCCTCGGCCGCGCCCTGTCCGAACAGCACGTCGCGCACCGCCGGCCCGTCGGTCAGCATGGTGACCAGAATCTCCGCGCCGCGCGCCGCCTCCGCCGCCGAGGCGGCCACTTTGGCGCCGCGCTGCGCCAGCGGCGCGGCCTTGGCCGGGTCGCGGTTCCAGACCGTCACGTCGAAGCCGGCCTCGACCAGGCGCAGCGCCATCGGCGCGCCCATCAGGCCCACGCCCAGAAAGCCTATCCTGCGGCTCATGTCTCTCTCCCCAACTTGCGGCGAAAAGGGCGGAGGATTTTCCCCCGCGCCGGTTTCACGCCGCCTTTTCGTCTGATAACGTCGCGCCGAGGAGTTTCAAACAGTTTTCTGGCCGTCCCTGCCGGGACCGGAAAACGCATGGGGCGAGGCGCATGAGCGGAAATTTCGAGCTTTTCAGCCTGGACGGGCGGGTGGCGCTGGTCACCGGGTCGAGCCAGGGCATCGGCTTCGCGCTGGCGCGCGGGCTGGCCGAGCACGGCGCGACGGTGGTGATCAACGGGCGCGACCAGGCCAAGGTCGACCTGGCGGTGACGACGCTGGAGGAGGAGGGCTTCGACGTCTTCGCCTCGGTCTTCGACGTCACCGACGCCGGCGAGACGCGGCTCGCCATCGACACGATCGAGGAGGAGATCGGCCCGCTCGACATCCTCGTCAACAACGCCGGCATGCAGTATCGCGCGCCGCTGGAGGAGTTCCCGGTCGACAAATGGCGGCAATTGCTGGAGACCAACATCTCCAGCGCCTTCTACGCCGGGCAGGCGGCGGCCCGCCACATGATCGCGCGCGGGCGCGGCAAGATCATCAACATCGCCTCGGTGCAGAGCGAGCTGGCGCGGCCCTCCATCGCGCCCTACACCGCCACCAAGGGCGCGATCCGCAACCTCACGCGCGGCATGGCCACCGACTGGGCGCGGCACGGCTTGCAGGTCAACGCCATCGCGCCCGGTTATTTCAAGACGCCGCTCAACCAGGCGCTGGTCGACAGCGCCGACTTCACCGCATGGCTCGAAAAGCGCACCCCGGCCGGTCGCTGGGGTGAGGTGGAGGAACTGGTCGGCGCGGCGGTGTTTTTGGCCGGCGACGCCTCCTCCTTCGTCAACGGGCAGGTGCTCTATGTCGACGGCGGCATGACCGCCAGCATATGAGGAACAGCATGCGTATCGTGGTGATGGGCGTCTCCGGCTCGGGCAAGTCGACCGTGGGCGAGGCGCTGGCCGCGCGGCTCGGCCTGCCCTTCGTGGAAGGGGACGCGCTGCATCCCAGGGCCAATGTGGAGAAGATGTCGGCGGGAATCCCGCTCGACGACGACGACCGCTGGCCATGGCTCGACGTGATCGGCCGCAGGCTGGCCGAGGCGGAGGGCGGCCTCGTCGTCTCCTGCTCGGCGCTGCGCCGGGCCTATCGCGACCGGCTGCGCGCCGCCGCCGGCGGGCCGCTCCATTTCGTCTTCCTCGACGGCGATTTCTCGCGCATCCACGCGCAGATGCGCGCCCGCAGCGGCCATTTCATGCAGGCCTCCATGCTGGAGAGCCAGATGGCGACGCTGGAAAGCCCGGTCGGCGAGCCGCTGACCCTGCGCGCCGACGTGGCCGAGCCGGTCTCGCGCATCGTCGACGAGGCGGCCGCCTGGCTGGCCGGGTAGAGCAGTTCCTTCACGGAGTCAGGGAACCGCTCTATCTCCTTGTTCCTACGTATCGAAGCAGGATCGGTAATCGGTCCGGCGGGCCGATTTCTCTGCGGAGGCGCTTCGCGCTTTGCGACCGGCTGCGCGCCGCCGCTGGCGGGCCACTCCACCTTCCTTGATGGCGATTTCTCGCGCATCCACACGCAGATGTGCGACGGCAGCGGCCATGTGACGACGCTAAAAGCCGGTCGGAGAACCGTTGACGTGGCCGAGCCGGTCTCGCGCATCGTCAACGAAAGAGCGGCTCCCTCACGGAATCAGAAAGCCGCTCCATCTCTTTGTTTCCACGCAACGAAGCAGGATCGGAAGGCGCTTAGCTCAGCGGCCAGACATAGGTCAGCGCGATGGGCGCGATGACGGCGATGACGATGGAGAGCGGCAGGCCGAGGCGCGGATAGTCGGAGAACTTATAGCCGCCCGGTCCCATCACCAGCGTGTTGCACTGGTGGCCGATGGGGGTGAGGAAATCGCAGCCCGCGCCGATGGCCACCGCCATCAGGAAGGCTTCCGGCTTGAAGCCCAGCCCGGTGGCGAAGCTGCTGGCGATGGGGGCCATGACCAGCACCGTGGCGGCGTTGTTGAGAAAGGGCGTCACCATCATCGCCGCGATCAGGATCATCGCCAGCGCGCCGGTCGGCGGCAGGTGGTGGCCCAAGGTCAGCAGCCAATGCGCGATCAGGTCGGTGCCGCCGGTGGCGCGCAGCGCATCGGAGACGGGAATGAGCGCCGCCAGCATGACGAGGATCGGGCCGTCGATCTCGTCATAGACCTCGTTGATCGGCACCACCTTGAAGAGAAGCATGCCGACGGCGGCGGCGAAGAAGGCCACCGCCACCGGGACCAGCCCCACGGCGGTCGAGGCGATGGCCGCCGTCAGGATCGACAGCGGCACCAGCCCCTTGCGCACGCTGCCCAGGAGAAGCTTGCGCCGCGCCAGCGGCAGGCACTCGAATTCGAGCAGGAAGGAGGACAGGCTCGCCTGCCGGCCCTGCAGCACCACCACGTCGCCGAAGCGCAGCATGACCTCGCCCAGGCGCTGGGTCAGCCTTTCGCCGGGGCGGCTGACGGCCAGAAGGTTGACGTCGTAGCGGGCGTAGAGGTCGAGCCGCTGCGCGGTCAGGCCGACGAGGCGCGAGGTCTTGCCGACAACCGCCTCCACCGTCTCGATCTCGGTGGCGCCGCTGGTCTCGGACGGGTTGCGGTCGGCGGACAGCGCCAGCTTGCCGGCGCTCACCACCGCGTCCAGCGCCTTGGGGTCGCCCTCCAGCATGGCGACGTCGTCCTCGATGAGGATGGTGTCGGGCAAAGGCGACAGGCGCTGCTTGCCGCGGATCAAGGCCGTCACCATGGCCTCGCCCTCGGCCGGGCGCACCAGGTCGGCGATGCGCTTGCCGATCATCGGCGAGGCCTTCACCACCCGCGCCTCGGCGGCGTAGTTGCGGATCTTGATCGCCTGGTCGACGGAGAGGTTCTCGCGCTTGCGCAGCGGCACCAGCCAGTAGAACAGCACCAGATAGACGAGCCCCACCAGCGCCAGCACCGCGCCCACCGGCGTGAAGTCGAACATGGTGAAGGGGTGGCCGATCATCTCGCCGCGGATACGCGACACCACGATGTTGGGCGAGGTGCCGACCTGCGTCATCAGCCCGCCGAGCAGCGAGCCGAAGGCCATCGGCATCAGGAAGACCGAGGGCGAGACGTTGGAGCGGCGGGCGAACTGGAACGCCACCGGCAGCATGATGGCGAGCGCGCCGACATTCTTGACGAAGGAGGACAGCACCGTCACCGTCGCCACCAGCACGGCGAGCTGCAGCCGCACGCTGCTGATCTCGGGCAGAAAGCGCTGGATCGCCGCCTGCATCAGGCCCGAGCGCGACACGCCGGCGCTGACGATCAGCGCGCTGCCGACGATGATGACGATGTCGTCGCTGAAGCCGGTGAAGGCGCGGTCGAAGGGCACCACGCCGACCGCGATGGCCAGAAGCAGCGCGCACAGCGCCACCACGTCATAGCGAAACCTTCCCCAGATAAAGGCCCCCATCATGAGCGCGATCACGGTGAAGGACAGTATCTGCTGATGGGTCATCGAGCGGCGAATCCTCAGGACCGGAGAATCATCAGCATTTTGTAATGGATAAAATCCGAAACCGAAAACCCCGAATCGCGCCGCCGTGCTATCGTGATCGGCGACGTGACAAAGCGGCGCGGCGAAGCGAGGTGAGGCATGCTGGAACGGATGATCGATCAGGGCGCGGGGCGCGAGCCGGCCGACCTGGTGCTGAAGGGCGGGCGCTTTCTCGACCTCGTCACCGGCGAATTGGTCGAGAGCGACGTCGCCATCTGCGGCGACCGCATCGTCGGGACCTTCGGAACCTACTCCGGCAGGCGCGAGATCGACGTCTCGGGCCGCGTGGTGACGCCGGGCTTCATCGACACGCATCTCCATATCGAATCCTCGCTGGTGACGCCGCACGAATTCGACCGCTGCGTGCTGCCGCAGGGCGTGACCACCGTGATCTGCGACCCGCACGAGATCGCCAACGTGCTGGGCGCGCAAGGAATCCGCTTCTTCCTCGACAGCGCGCTGGAGACGGTGATGGACATCCGCGTGCAGCTTTCGAGCTGCGTGCCGGCGACCCATCTGGAGACCTCGGGGGCGGAGCTTCTGATCGGCGACCTCTTGCCCTTCGCCGACCATCCCAAGGTGATCGGCCTCGCCGAATTCATGAATTTTCCGGGCGTGCTGGCCAAGGACTCCGAATGCATGGCCAAGCTCCGCGCCTTCCAGGGCCGGCATATCGACGGCCACGCGCCGCTCCTGCGCGGGCCCAACCTCAACGCCTATATCGCCGCCGGAATCCGCACCGAGCACGAGGCGACCAGCGCGGAAGAAGCGCTGGAGAAGATGCGCAAGGGCATGCATGTGCTGGTGCGCGAGGGTTCGGTGTCGAAGGATTTGAAGGCGCTGACGCCGATCATCACCGAGCGCAACGCGCAGTTCCTGGCGCTGTGCACCGACGACCGCAACCCGCTCGACATCGCCGACCAGGGCCATCTCGACTATATGATCCGCACCGCCATCGCCGACGGCGCGCCGCCGCTCGCCGTCTATCGCGCCGCCACTGTCTCGGCGGCGCGCGCCTTCGGCCTCTTCGACCGCGGCATGGTCGCGCCGGGCCAGCGCGCCGACCTCGTCGTGCTCGACAGCCTCGAAAGCTGCCGCGCGGAGATGGTGCTTTCGGCCGGGCGGGTGGCGTCGGAGGCGCTGTTCGCCGAGCGCAAACCCGTGCCGCCGGTCGGGCGCGACAGCGTCAAGGCGCGGCGGGTGGCGGCCTCGGACTTCCGCTCGCAGTCCAACAGCGGTCGCACCCGCGCCATCGGCGTCGTGCCGGGCAAGATCATCACCGAAAGCCGCGACTTCGAGCTGGCGACCGGCCCTGGCGGCGTCGAGCCGGACGTTGATCGCGACGTGATCAAGATCGCGGTCGTCGAGCGCCACGGCCGCAACGGCAACATCGCCGTCGGTTTCGTCAACGGATTCGGGCTCAAGGCCGGGGCCATCGCCTCCACGGTCAGCCATGACAGCCACAATATCTGCGTGGTGGGCGTCAGCGACGCCGACATCGCGGCGGCGGTCAATAGGCTCGGCGAGATCGAGGGCGGCTTCGTGGTGGCGCGCGACGGCGCGGTGTTGGCGGAGCTGCCGCTGCCCATCGCCGGGCTGATGAGCGACCGGCCCTACGAGGAGGTGCGCGACGCGCTGCGGACGCTGCGGCAGGCGGCGGAATCGCTCGGCTCGACGCTGGAGGAGCCGTTCCTGCAACTGGCCTTCCTGGCGCTGCCGGTGATTCCCCACCTCAAGATCACCGATCGCGGGCTGGTCGACGTCGACCGCTTCGACTTCGTCGGCGGCTGAAAATGAATACGGCCAGCCGTAATGCGGCTGGCCGTATTTCGTGCGAGGTCCGAGGACTTCGCACCGGGGGTCCTGTACGTCGAATATATTCCTTATTGAAGAAATCCATAGCTTTTTCGCGGTTCCGCTGGCTGAAAACTGTGAATAGTCGAAAGCCGGGGACGGCTTGTCGCACCGTGCGGATTAGACCTTTGGCGCATATTGCCCGTCGCGGACGATCACGCTAGCATGCCCCCATTACAAGACAGGCGGGATGAACCCGCCGCAACGATGGGGAAGTCATGATGAAGGCACGTTTCGCCCTCGCGGGGGGATTCCTTGCAACCGCTCTGGCGCTGGCCGCCATGCCCGCCGCCGCGCGCGACCTGACGGTCGTGTCCTGGGGCGGCAATTACCAGGACGCGCAGCGGGAGATCTATTTCAAGCCCTTCTCGGAGAAGACCGGCAAGCCGCTGCTCGACGAATCCTGGGACGGCGGCTACGGCGTCATCCAGGCCAAGGTCAAGGCCGGCTCGGTCAACTGGGACGTGGTGCAGGTCGAGGCCGAGGAACTGGCGCTCGGCTGCGCCGACGGGCTCTACGAGAAGATCGACTGGGACAAGATGGGCGGCAAGGACAAGTTCCTCGACAGCGCCGTCAACGATTGCGGCGTCGGCGCCATCGTCTGGTCCACGGCCATCGCCTATAACGGCGACAAGCTGAAGGACGGCCCGAAGTCCTGGGCGGATTTCTGGGACGTCAAGAAATTCCCCGGCAAGCGCTCGCTGCGCAAGGGCGCCAAATACACGCTCGAATTCGCGCTGATGGCCGACGGCGTCAAGAAGGAAGACGTCTATAACGTTTTGTCGACGCCCGAAGGCGTGGACCGCGCCTTCAAGAAGCTCGACGAGCTGAAGCCCAACATCGTCTGGTGGGAAGCCGGCGCGCAGCCGCTGCAACTGCTCGCCTCCGACGAGGTGGTGATGGCCTCGGCCTATAACGGCCGCATCACCGCCATCAACCGCACCGAGGGCAAGCATTTCAAGGTGGTCTGGCCGGGCAGCATCTACGCCGTCGACAGCTGGGTGGTCCTCAAGGATTCCGAGAACAAGCAGGCCGGCATGGACTTCATCGCCTTCACCAGCGAGCCGGAGAACCAGGTCAAGCTGCCGAAATACATCGCCTACGGCCTGCCCAACAAGGAAGCGGCCTCCAAGGTGCCCGAGGAGTTCGCGGCCGACCTGCCCACCAACGAAGCCAACATGAAGGACGCGCTCGCCCTCGACGTCGATTTCTGGATCGACCATTCGGAAGAGCTGACCAAGCGCTTCAACGCCTGGCTCGCGCAATAAGCGCAACCGTAACGGTTTCGCCCGCTCGCCTCGGCGGCGGGCGAAACCCGTTTTCGCCTGCGCCCATGGAGGAAGACGCCTTGACGGACACCCGCATCCGCTTCCAGAAAATCAGCAAGTCCTACGCCGACCTCACGGTGATCGACGGCCTCGACCTCGACATCGCGCGCGGCGAGTTCGTCAGCCTGCTGGGGCCGTCCGGCTCGGGCAAGACGACGCTCCTGATGATGCTGGCCGGCTTCGAGACGCCGTCGGACGGGACCATCCTGGTCGACGGGCAGGCGGTCAACGCCATTCCCTCCTACAAGCGCAACATGGGCGTGGTGTTCCAGAACTACGCGCTTTTCCCGCATATGACGGTGGGCGAGAACGTCGCCTTCCCGCTTCAGATGCGCGGCGTCGGCAGGGCCGAGATCGCCGAGCGCGTCGGCAAGGCGCTGGACATGGTGCAATTGTCGGCCTTGCGCGAGCGCAAGCCGTCGCAGCTTTCCGGCGGCCAGCAGCAGCGCGTGGCGCTGGCGCGCGCCTTGGTGTTCGAGCCCGGCGTGGTGCTGATGGACGAGCCGCTCGGCGCGCTCGACAAGCAATTGCGCGAGCAGATGCAGCTCGACATCCGCGCCCTCCACAACCGGCTCGGCCTCACCATCGTCTTCGTCACCCACGACCAGAGCGAGGCGCTGACCATGTCGGACCGCATCGCCGTCTTCAACAAGGGCCGCATCGAGCAGATCGGCGCGCCGCGCGAGATCTACGACGAGCCGCGCACCCGCTTCGTGGCCGAGTTCATCGGCGAGACCAACCTGGTCGAGGGCGCGGTGGAGCGGGTCGAGGGCGTCAACGCGCTGGTGCGGCTCAAGGGCGGCGGCGCGCTGACCGCCTCCTCCGCCGGCGGCTTGCGCGCCGGGCAGGACGTGCTCCTGTCGATCCGCCCCGAGCGCATCGAGCTCGACGCCGCCGCGCGCGGCGACAACAGCCTGCCGACGCGGGTGGCCGACAGCGTCTACCAGGGCGACCACCTGCGCATCCAGCTCGACGAGGCCGCGCATCGCTTCATCGTGCGGCTCGACCGCAAGGCGCGCGAATGGCGGCCGGGCGCGGACGTGGTGGCGAGCTTCGCCGCCGCCGATTGCTGGACCATCGCGGCATGAGCCTCGCATCCGCCAGAACCGCGCGCGCCGCGCTGCTGGTCGCGCCGCTCTTCGTCTTCATCGTGCTGTTCTTCCTCTGGCCGCTCGGCGTGATGATGAAGCAGGCGGTGTCGGACACGGCGGTGCTGCGGGTGCTGCCGCGCACGGTCGAGGCGGTGAAGGGCTATGGCGGCGAGGGGCCCCCGACGCCCGAGATGAAGGAGGCCTTCGTGGCCGACCTCAAGGCCTCCACCGACCAGCAGGCGATGGGCGACATGGTGCGCCGGCTCAACAGCGCCCAGTCCGGCTTCCGCACCCTGATGACGCGCACCCTGTCGGCGGTGGAGAAGGAGCCGACGCCCGACCTCGAGACCGTCGACAAGCGCTGGAGCCGGCCCGAATACTGGCGCGCCATCGCCGGCGCGCTGTCGCCCTGGACCGACCGCAACCTGCTCGCCGCCGTCGACATGCAGCGCGACCCGTCGGGCAAGATCGTCGGCATGGACGCCGGGTCCTCTGCCAACCGCGCCATCATGATCCGCACCTTCTGGATCGGCGCGCTGGTGACGCTCGCCTGCGCGCTGGTCGGCTATCCCTACGCCATCCTGCTCGCCGGCGCGACGGGCTGGGCGCGCAACCTGCTCTTCGCCGCGGTGCTGCTGCCGCTCTGGACCTCGCTTCTGGTGCGCACGGCGGCCTGGTTCATTCTTTTGCAGGACAAGGGCCTCATCAACGACATGCTGATCTGGCTCGGCGTCACCGACCATCCGCTGCCGCTGATCTTCAACCGCGCCGGCGTGGTCATCGCCATGACGCATGTGCTTCTGCCCTTCATGGTGCTGCCGATCTACAGCGTGCTGGTGTCGATCCCCTCCAACCTGATGCCGGCGGCGGCCTCGCTCGGCGCGCCGCCCTGGCGCGCCTTCCTGCGCGTGCTTCTGCCGCTCTCCATGCGCGGCGTGCTGTCGGGCATGCTGCTCGTCTTCATGAGCGCCATCGGCTATTACATCACCCCGGCGCTGATCGGCGGCCCCGGCGACCAGATGATCAGCTCCATCATCGCCTTCTACGCCACCGGCTCGGCCAATTGGGGCATGGCGGGGGCGCTGGGCATCGTGCTCCTGGCGGCCTGCCTGGTGCTCTACGCCGTCTATGGCCGGCTCACCGCCGAGGAGGCCCGGACATGATGGGCCGCGTCGCAAAAATCGTCTTCGCGGTCGCGGCGGTGGTCTTCCTCGTCGCGCCGCTCTTCGCCATCCTGCCGCTCGCCTTCACCTCCAGCGTGTTCCTGACCTATCCGGCCCCCGGCTGGTCGCTGCGCTGGTTCGAGGAACTGTCCACGGCGGAAGTCTGGCGGCGCTCCATCGTCAACAGCCTCATCATCGGCGGCGGAACCATGGCGCTCGCCACCACGCTCGGCTCCATGGCGGCGCTGGGCCTGCGCCATCGCGGCCTGTTCCTGGGCGGCCCGCTGCGCACCCTGTTCCTGCTGCCCATGGTGGTGCCGGCGGTGGTGCTGGGCGTCGGCATGCAGCTTCTCTTCGTGCGGCTCGACATCGCCAACAGCTATCTCGGCGTCATCGTCGCCCATACGGTGGTGTCGATCCCCTTCGTCATGGTCAGCGTCAGCGGCGCGCTGGCCGGCATCGACCGCCGGGTGGAGCTCGCGGCCGAAAGCCTCGGCGCCTCGCCCTTCACCGTGTTCCGCCGCGTCACGCTGCCGCTCGCCATGCCGGGCGTGGCCTCGGGCGCGGTGCTGGCCTTCGCCACCTCGCTGGACGAGGTGGTGCTGACCCTGTTCGTGGCCGGCCCCAACCAGCGCACGCTGGCGCGGCAGATGTTCTCCACCATCCGCGAGAACATCAGCCCGGCCATCGCGGCGGCGGCCTTCCTGTTCATCGTCGGCACCATCATCCTCGGCCTCTGCGCGCTGGCCCTGCGCCGGCGCGCGGCGGCCAGCGCCTGACCGCTTCGCAATTGCGTCGCATTTCTGTCGCGGGGCGATGATAGGGCCTGTTTCGCGCCGCGCCCGCAGACGGATTTCCAGCCATGCAGTTCCTGAAGACCTTCGAGCTCTTGCCTTTCCTCGACACGATGGTCAGCCTCACCGGGGCCTTCGTCTTCGGCACGCTGATCGGCGCGGAGCGGCAATATCGCCAGCGCACGGCGGGCCTGCGCACCAACGCGCTGGTGGCGGTGGGGGCTGCGGCCTTCGTCGACCTCGCAAGCCGCATCGCCGGCGCCGACGACGCCGTGCGGGTGATCTCCTATGTGGTGTCGGGCGTCGGCTTCCTCGGCGCCGGCGTCATCATGAAGGAGGGCATGAACGTTCGCGGCCTCAACACCGCGGCGACCTTGTGGTGCTCGGCGGCGGTGGGCGCCTGCGCCGGGGCCGACATGCTGGCCGAGGCGGGCCTGCTCACCGTCTATGTGCTTCTGGGCAACACGCTTTTGCGCCCGCTGGTCAACCTCATCAACCGCATCCCCATCAACGAGCGCGCGCTGGAGGCCACCTACGAGGTGCGCGTCGTCGCCGCCCATGACGGCGTCGAGGAGATCCGCGAGCTTCTGGTCGAGCGGCTGGAGCAGGCCAAATATCCCGTCGGCGACGTCGAGATCGCCGACCGCAACCCGCAGGCGGTGGAGATCGTGGCGACGCTGGTCAGCACCGCCGTCGACCCGCAGGAGATCGAGGCCGTCACCGCCTTCATGGAGAAGCAGCCCGGCGTGTTCTTCGCCGGCTGGGAGGGCAGCACCAAGGACTGATCTCTCTTTCCGACGCCTCAGCGGTCGATCCGCGTCGACAGGACGATCGACGACATGGTGCGCTCGACGCCCTCCAGCGCGCCGATGCGGTCGAGCACGGCGTCCAGCTCCTGGATGGAAGGGGCCTCGACGATCACGATCATGTCGAAATTGCCGCTGACCGAATGCAGCGTGCGCACCGCCATGATGCCGCGCAGCGCCGCCTCCACCTTGGGCGCGAGCTTCGGCGCGGCGGTGACCAGCACATGGGCGCGCACCAGGTCGCGCTCGAAATCCGGCGCCAGCCGCACCGTATAGCCGGCGATGACGCCGCGCCGCTCCAGCTTGTCGAGCCGGCTTTGCACGGTGGTGCGCGACACGCCGAGCCGTCGCGCCAGTTCGGCGGTGGGGGCGCGGGCGTTCTCGCGCAGGAGCGCGATGAGGGCGAGGTCGGCGTTGGTCGTCATAACGCCGATCATATACGTCGATCCGCCAAAAATAACAACGCATATCGTCGAAACGGATGCTTCTTTTCGTCGGCGTCCTCTGCGAATCTATGCCATCCGAATTTGCGTTCCATGGGGAAAGACATGAAAGAGATCGTTGTCGTCGGCGCGGGTAAGATCGGCGCCACCATCGCCGACCTGCTGGCCTCCACCGGCGAATACGCCGTCACCGTCGTCGACCGCGCGCAGGCCCAGCTCGACGCGCTGGAAGCCGGCGCCGCGGTGAAGACCGCCGCGCTCGACATCGAGGACGCCGCGGCGCTCGAAGCGGCGCTCGCCGGCAAGTTCGCCGTGCTCAGCGCCGCGCCCTTCCACCTGACCACCCGCATCGCCGAGGCCGCCGCCAAGGCGGGCGTGCATTATCTCGACCTCACCGAGGACGTCGCCAGCACCCGCCGCGTCAAGGAATTGGCGAAGACGGCCAAGACCGCCTTCATCCCGCAATGCGGCCTCGCGCCCGGCTTCATCTCCATCGTCGCCTACGACCTCGCCAAGCGCTTCGACCGGCTCGACAGCGTGCGCATGCGCGTCGGCGCGCTGCCGCAGTTCCCCTCCAACGCGCTCAACTACAACCTGACCTGGAGCACGGACGGCGTCATCAACGAATATATCGAGCCCTGCGAGGCCATCGTCGACGGCGAGCTGACCGAAGTTCCGGCGCTCGAGGAGCGCGAGGAGTTCTCGCTCGACGGCGTCACCTACGAGGCCTTCAACACCTCGGGCGGCCTCGGCACGCTGTGCGAGACGCTGGAAGGCAAGGTGCGCACGCTCAACTACCGCACCATCCGCTATCCCGGCCATGTGGCGCTGATGAAGGCGCTCTTGAACGATCTCGGCCTGCGCCATCGCCGCGAAGTGCTGAAGGACATTTTCGAAAACGCCCTGCCGACGACGCTCCAGGACGTGGTGGTGATCTTCGTCACCGTCTCGGGCTCCAAGAACGGCCGCCTGGTGCAGGAGACCTACGCCAACAAGGTCTACGCCGCGCAGGTGGGCAAGATCGTGCGCTCGGGCATCCAGATCACCACCGCCTCGGCCATCTGCGCCGTGCTGGACATGCTGGCCAAGGGCGACCTGCCGCAGCAGGGCTTCATCCGCCAGGAAGACATCACGCTGCAGGCCTTCCTCGCCAACCGCTTCGGCAAGGCCTACGCCCAGGAAGACCAGAGCCCCCGCGTGGCGGCCTGAGCCTGAACCGGACTTTACGCCGCGTCCCTTGGGACGCGGCGTTTTTCGACCAAAGTCGCGATTGAACGGCCGGCCGTTTCGGCGCAAGGCGCTGCTTCTCGCGGCCATGCCGCATCACATCAGGGAGACATCATGCTGAAATCGATCTTGCTGGCGGGTCTGGCCGCCGCCGTCCTGGCGCTGCCCGCGCAGGCCCCCGCGCAGGCCAAGGAGTGGAAGGAAATCCGCATCGCCAGCGAGGGCGCCTATCCGCCCTTCAATTTCATGTCGCCCGACGGCAAGCTGGAAGGCTTCGACATCGACATCGCCAACGCGCTCTGCGCCGCCATGCAGGCCAAGTGCACCGTGGTCGCCAACGACTGGGACGGCATGATCCCCGGCCTGCAGGCCAACAAGTTCGACGCCGTCGTCGCCTCCATGGCCATCACGCCGGAGCGCGAGAAGCAGGTGGCCTTCACCGAGCGCTACTACACCACGCCGCTCGCCGTGGTCGTGCCCAAGGACAGCGCCATCGCGTCGCTCGACCCCGCCGCCTTCGACGGCAAGACCGTCGGCGCGCAGGCCGGCACCACGCAGGGCAACTACGCCGACGACGTCTACGGCAAGGCCGGCGCCGACGTGAAGCTCTACCCCACCGCCGACGAGGCCAACGCCGACCTGGAAAACGGCCGCATCGACGCGCTGGCCGCCGATAAGTTCCTCGCCGCCGACTGGCTGAAGAAGCAGGGCGCGAATTGCTGCAAGTTCCTGGGCGACATTCCGGGCTCGGAGACGCAGATCGCCATCTCGCTGCGCAAGGGCGACGACGACCTGCGCGAGCAGCTCAACGCCGCCATCAAGAAGATTCGCGCCGACGGCACATACGATACGATCCGGAAAAAATATTTCGATTTCGACATATATTGATGCAAAAATTTCACCAGGACGCCTTCGCTCCGCCACTTGCGGTCGAAGGCGTCCGGTGGTTCAGTCGGAGCGAGCGCCCGCAAGAGGCGCGCTCAGGCGGCGGGGGCCTCCTCGCATGACGCAACCGAAGACGAAGGGGAAATACATGCTGAAATCGATTCTATGGGCCGGCGTAGCCGCCATGCTCGTGGCCCTGCCGGCGCAGGCGAAGGAGTGGAAGGAAATCCGCATCGCCAACGAAGGCGCCTATCCGCCCTTCAACTACGTCGCCGCCAACGGCAATCTCGAAGGCTTCGACGTCGACATCGCCAACGCGCTCTGCGACGCCATGAAGGCCAAGTGCACGCTGATCCCCAACGACTGGGACGGCATGATCCCCGGCCTCAAGGCCGGCAAGTTCGACGCGGTGGTCTCGTCCATGAGCGTCACCGACGAGCGCAAGAAGCAGGTCGGCTTCACCGACAAATATTATTCGACGCCGCTTTCCGTGGTCGTTCCCAAGGGCAGCGCCATCACCTCGCTCGAGCCGACCGCCTTCAAGGGCAAGACCATCGGCTCGCAGAGCTCGACCACGCAGGGCACCTATTCCGAGGACGTCTACGGCAAGAACGGCGCCGAGGTGAAGCTCTATCCCGATATCGGCCAGGCCAACGCCGACCTGCAGAACGGCCGCGTCGACGCCGTCGTCTCGGACAAGTTCCCGACCATGGAATGGCTCAAGACCGACGGCAAGGATTGCTGCAAGCTTCTGGGCGACATTCCCGGCACCCGCACCGACACGGCCATCGCGGTGCGGCTCGAGGACAACGACCTGCGCGAGCAGTTCAACGCCGCCATCAAGAAAATCCGCGAGGACGGCGCCTACGACAAGATCATGAAGAAGTATTTCGGCTTCGACATCTATTGATCGGTCAGCTATGGGCATTGGGGACGCGCCGGTTTTCCGGCGCGCTCCGCGTTTAAGGGCGGCTTTTGACGAAACCGCCCTATCTCTTTGTTTTTACGCATTTCCGGGCGCCGGAGATGCTCCAAGGGGCGGCGGCATGCGGAAGGAAGTGATCGTTCTCGGCGCGGGCATCGTGGGCGTGTCCACGGCGCTGCACCTGCAGGCGCGCGGATGCGCCGTGCGGCTCGTCGACAGGGGCGAGCCGGGCGAGGGGACCAGCTTCGGCAACGCCGGGCTGATCGAGCGGTCGAGCGTCGTTCCCTACGCCTTTCCGCAAGGGCTCGGCGCCCTGCTGCGCTACGGGCTCAACAATCGCTCCGACGTGCGCTACGATCCGTTCTATCTGCCGAAGATCGCCCGCTTCCTGTTCCGCTACTGGCGCGAATCCTCGCCCGAGCGGCTGAAGATCGCCACCGAGGCCATGCTGCCGCTGGTCGAAGCCAGCGTTATCGAGCACGACCGGCTGGTGGCGCAGGCGGGCTGCGAGGACCTGATCCGCCGCCAGGGCTGGATCGAGGTTTTCCGCAGCGACGACGCGTTCCACGCCGCAGCGGCGCGCCTGCCGCAGCTCCAGCGTTTCCATCTTTCCTACGACGTGCTCGACGCCGCTGCGCTGCGCGCGCGCGAGCCGGCGCTGGGCGAGGTCGCGGGCGGCGTGCACTGGCGCGATCCCAACACGGTCACCGATCCCGCCGGGCTGGTGAAGGCCTACGCCGCGCTCTTCACGCGCCAGGGCGGCGTCTTCACCCACGGCGACGCCGCCACGCTGACGCAGGCCGGCGCCGGCTGGCGCATGACCACTACGGACGGGCCGGCCGAGGCGTCCGACGTGGTGGTGGCGCTGGGTCCGCAGGCGGGGCAGGTGTTCGGCAAGCTCGGCTACGACCTGCCGCTGGCCGTCAAGCGCGGCCACCACCTGCATTTCGACATGAAGGACGGCGCGCGGCTCGACCATACGGTGGTGGACGAGGAGGGCGGCTATGTGCTGGCCCCGATGGTGCGCGGCCTGCGGCTCACCACCGGCATCGAATTCGCCTCGCCCTCGGCTCCGGCCAATCGCATCCAGCTCGACCGCACCGAGAAGCTGGCGCGCCGCCTGGTTCCGCAATTGGGCCGTCCGGTCGACGTCGCCCCCTGGCTGGGCCTGCGCCCCTGCACGCCGGACATGCGGCCGATGATCGGCCCCGCCCCGCGCCACAAGGGCCTGTGGTTCAACTTCGGCCACGCCCATCACGGCCTCACCCTCGGCCCCGCCACCGGCCGGCTGCTGGCCGAGATGATGACGGGCGAAAAACCCTTCGTGAACCCGGCGCCTTATTCCGTCGAGCGGTTCCTCCAGGCCGTATGATTCCGCTGGATTGTGCGCAAAGGCTCGCGATGCGCTATTGCGGCGCGAGGCCCTGATGCGTTTTGGTCGTTTGAAACGATAATCCGTGGCGGAACGACGCCGCTACCATCCAGGCGCGGCGGAAAAGCGGAACGCAAGCCAAGTCCTTCGTCATTCGCGGATAGCTCCAGCCCAAAGCGCCCATATTGCGCGGCGCGCCCGCATCCTCCCGCCCATTTCATATACGACATTTTTATATCCCGCCCCGTTCCCCCGTCTCGAAACCCTATGCGCGCCGGCGGCATAATCGGCTCCTGATCGAAACAGGGAGCCCCGCAAGGGGACAAGACCATGGATATCGCCATGCTGGCCATCGGCGTCGGATTCTTCGCGCTGCTCTTCGGCTATATCAGCGCCTGCGAGAAGCTTTGAGGGGACGCGCCATGCTGTTCGATCTCATCGCCGGCGGCTTGGTCTCCGCCTTCATCACCGTCTATCTCCTATACGCGCTCATTCGTCCCGAACGGTTCTGAGCGCGCAGCCGCAAAGGCTTGAAAAACCATGACGATCAACGGATGGATACAGATCCTCGTCTTCTGCGGGATCATCGTTCTCATCACCAAACCGCTCGGCTTCTACATGACGCGCGTCTTCAGCGGCGAGCGCAGCTTTCTGTCGCCCGTGCTTGCGCCGGTCGAGCGCGGGCTTTACGCGCTGGCCGGAACCGGCGAGCACGAGGAGCAGCACTGGACGAGCTATACGGCCGCGATGCTGCTGTTCAATCTGGCCGGCTTCCTGCTGCTCTATCTCATCCAGCGCCTGCAAGGCGTCCTGCCCTTCAACCCGATGGGCATGGCCGCGCTCCCGGCCGATCTTTCCTTCAACACCGCGACGAGCTTCGTCACCAACACCAACTGGCAGAACTACGCCGGCGAAAGCACCATGTCCTATTTCACCCAGATGGCGGGGCTGACGGTGCAGAATTTCGTCTCCGCCGCCACGGGCGTCGCCATCGCCGTCGCCCTCATCCGCGGTTTCGCGCGCAAGTCCATGAAGACGCTCGGCAATTTCTGGGTCGATCTCACCCGCTGTACGCTCTATATCCTGCTGCCGGTCTGTATCGTCATGACGGTGATCTTCGTGGCGCTCGGCGTGCCGCAGACGCTCGGAGCCTACGCCGAGGCCACCACGCTCGAAGGCGCGAAGCAGACCATCGCGCTCGGCCCCGTCGCCTCGCAGCTCGCCATCAAGATGCTCGGCACCAATGGCGGCGGCTTCTTCAACGCCAATTCCGCGCATCCGTTCGAGAACCCGGACGCCATCTCCAACCTGTTGCAGATGGCGGCGATCTTCGCGCTCGGCGCGGGCCTCACCAACGTCTTCGGCCGCATGGTCGGCGACCAGCGGCAGGGCTGGGCGATCTTCGCCGCCATGGGCGTCCTGTTCATCGCCGGCGTCGCCGTCTGCTACTGGGCGGAGGCGGCGGGCAATCCGCTGATCCATGCGCTCGGCGTCGACGGCGGCAACATGGAGGGCAAGGAAACCCGCTTCGGCATCGCCGTCTCGGCGCTGTTCGCGGTCGTCACCACCGCGGCCTCCTGCGGCGCGGTGATCGCCATGCACGACAGCCTGACGGCGCTGGGCGGCCTCATCCCGTTGATCAACATGCAGCTCGGCGAGGTCATCATCGGCGGCGTCGGCGCAGGCTTCTACGGCGTCATCCTCTTCGTCATCGTGGCGATCTTCGTGGCCGGGCTGATGGTCGGCCGCACGCCGGAATATCTCGGCAAGAAGATCGAGGCCAAGGAGGTGAAGATGGCGATGCTGGCCGTGCTCTGCCTGCCGCTGTCGATCCTCGGCTTCACGGCCATCGCCACCGTCATTCCGGCGGGGCTGGCGGGCGTCGCCAACAACGGGCCGCACGGCTTTTCGGAAATCCTCTACGCCTACACGTCCGGCACGGCCAATAACGGCTCGGCCTTCGGCGGGCTTTCCGGCAATACGCCCTGGTACAACATCACCATCGGCCTCGCCATGCTGATGGGCCGCTTCCTCGTCATCGTCCCCGCCATGGCCATCGCCGGCTCGCTGGCGATGAAGAAGGCCGCGCCACAATCGGCGGGCACGTTCCCCACCACCGGACCGCTGTTCATCGGGCTTCTGGTCGGCGTCATCCTCATCGTCGGCGGCCTGATCTTCTTCCCGGCGCTGGCGCTGGGGCCGGTGACGGAGCACCTCGCCATGATCCACGGGCAGACCTTCTGATGCCGAACCCGTCCACCCTCATCCTCGGTTTCGCGGGCGCGCTGATCGCAATCGTGCTGGCGGCGCAGTTCCTCGAAACCGTCCTCGCGCCGTATTAAGCCGGGAGTCTCGCAATGACCCAGTCTAGATCCACCAGCGTCCTCGACGCCCATATCCTCATGCCCGCGGTCGGCGACGCCTTCCGCAAGCTCAACCCGAAGGCGCTCGTCCGCAATCCGGTGATGTTCGTCGTCGCCGTCGTCTCGCTGCTCACCACCGTGCTTCTGGTGCGCGACGCGGTGACGGGCGGCGGCCATCTCGGCTTCACCTTCCAGATCGTGCTGTGGCTGTGGTTCACGGTGCTGTTCGCCAATTTCGCCGAGGCCGTGGCCGAAGGGCGCGGCAAGGCGCAGGCGGAATCGCTGCGCCGCACCCGCACCGAGACGCAAGCGAAGCTGCTTTCCGGCGAGGGAAGCGACTACCGCACCGTCTCCGGCGCGAGCCTGAAGGTGGGCGACGTGGTGCTGGTCGAGGCCGGCGACCTCATCCCCTCCGACGGCGAGGTGATCGAGGGCGTGGCCTCGGTCAACGAGGCGGCCATCACCGGCGAATCCGCGCCCGTCATCCGCGAATCCGGCGGCGACCGCTCCGCCGTCACCGGCGGCACGCAGGTGCTTTCCGACTGGATCAAGGTGCGCGTCACCGCCGCGCAGGGCTCGACCTTCATCGACAAGATGATCGCGCTGGTGGAGGGCGCGGAGCGCCAGAAGACGCCGAACGAGATCGCGCTCAACATCCTGCTCGCCGGCATGACGCTGATCTTCGTGCTGGCCACGGTGACCATCCCCAGCTTCGCGGCCTATGGCGGCGGCTATATTTCGGTGACGGTGCTGGTGGCGCTGTTCGTGACGCTGATCCCCACCACCATCGGCGCGCTGCTGTCGGCCATCGGCATCGCCGGCATGGACCGCCTCGTGCGCTTCAACGTGCTGGCCATGTCGGGCCGCGCCGTGGAGGCGGCGGGCGACGTCGACACGCTGCTTCTCGACAAAACCGGCACCATCACGCTCGGCAACCGGCAGGCCACCGCCTTCCTGCCGGTCACGGGCGTCGGCGAGCAGGAGCTGGCCGACGCAGCGCAGCTCGCCTCGCTCGCCGACGAGACCCCGGAAGGCCGCTCCATCGTCGTGCTCGCCAAGGAGAAATACGACCTGCGCGGCCGCGACATGCAGAGCCTGCACGCCGCCTTCGTGCCCTTCACCGCGCAAAGCCGCATGAGCGGCGTGGATATCGACGGCTCGTCCATCCGCAAGGGCGCGGTGGACGCGGTGCTGGCCCATGCCGGCGGGACGGGCAAGACGGTGGATGAATTGCAGTCCATCGCCGACGGTATCGCCAAGGGCGGCGGCACGCCGCTGGCCGTGGCGCGCGACGGCAGGCTTCTCGGCGTCGTCCACCTGAAGGACATCGTCAAGGGCGGCATCCGCGAGCGTTTCTCGGAGCTGCGCCGCATGGGCATCCGCACGGTGATGATCACCGGCGACAATCCGATGACGGCGGCGGCCATCGCGGCGGAGGCCGGCGTGGACGATTTCCTCGCGCAGGCGACGCCGGAAAACAAGCTCACGCTGATCCGCGAGGAACAGGCCAAGGGCAAGCTGGTCGCCATGTGCGGCGACGGCACCAACGACGCGCCGGCGCTGGCGCAGGCCGATGTGGGCGTGGCCATGAACACCGGCACCGTGGCCGCGCGCGAGGCGGGCAACATGGTCGATCTCGACAGCGACCCGACCAAGCTGATCGAGATCGTGGAGATCGGCAAACAACTGCTCATGACGCGCGGCGCGCTCACCACCTTCTCCATCGCCAACGACATCGCCAAGTATTTCGCCATCATCCCGGCCATGTTCCTCGCCTTCTATCCGCAGCTCGGCGCGCTCAACATCATGCGCCTCGCCACGCCGCAGAGCGCCATCCTGTCGGCGATCATCTTCAACGCGCTCATCATCGTGGCGCTGATCCCGCTGTCGCTGCGCGGCGTGCGCTACCGGGCGGTGGGCGCGGGGGCGCTGCTGGCCCGCAACCTGCTGATCTACGGCGTCGGCGGCGTCGTCGCGCCCTTTATCGGCATCAAGGCCATCGACATGATCATCGTCGCCGTCGGCCTCGCCTGACCGCAACCGCAACCGCAAAGGATCGAAACCATGCTGAAACAGATCCGCCCCGCGCTCACCATGATCGTGGCGCTCACCATCCTCACCGGCCTTCTCTATCCGCTCGCCATGACGGGCGTGGCGCAGGCGATCTTTCCCAAACAGGCCAATGGCGGCCTGATCGTGAAGGACGGCAAAATCGTCGGCGCGGAATTGATCGGGCAGAAATTCGCGAGCGACCGCTATTTCCACGGCCGCCCCTCCGCTGCCGGCAAGGACGGCTACGACGCGGCCAATTCCGGCGGCTCCAATCTCGGCCCCACCAACCCCGCGCTGATCAAGCGCGTCGCCTCCGACGCGGCGGCGTTGAGGAAGGAGAATCCGGGCCAGCCGGTCCCCATCGACCTCGTCACCACCTCGGCGAGCGGGCTGGACCCGGATATTTCGCCGGAAGCAGCACTTTATCAGGTTCCGCGCGTCGCCAAGGCGCGCGGCATAAGCGAGGAAGCGCTGCGCGATCTGGTGGGCAAGCAGACGGAGGACCGCGAACTGGGCTTTCTCGGCGAGCCAACCGTCAATGTGCTGAAGCTGAACCTTGCCTTGGACGAGAACGGAGCCAAGTAATAGACTGTTGAAAACGGCGGCGGACCCGTTCTGCCGCCGTCCTCTTCCACAGGAGCAGCCGTTTGATCTCGGACGACATTCGACAGGGCGACATGCGCCCGTCTCCCGACGCGCTGCTCGAACAGGCGGAGCGCGAGGCGCGTGGCCGCCTGAAGATTTTCCTCGGCGCGGCCCCCGGCGTCGGCAAGACCTATGAGATGCTTCTCTCCGGCCGGGCGCGCAAGGCCGACGGCGTCGACGTGGTCATCGGCGTGGTCGAGACGCATGGGCGCAAGGAGACGCAGGCGCTGGTCGAGGGGCTGGAGATCGTGCCGCGCAAGCGCGTCGCCTATCGCGGCCACGCGCTGGAGGAGATGGATATCGACGCCGTGCTGGCGCGCCGTCCGCAGCTCGTTCTGGTGGACGAACTCGCCCACACCAACGTGGCCGGAAGCCGCCATCCCAAGCGCTATCAGGACGTGGAGGAACTGCTCGCGCGCGGCGTCGACGTCTATACGACGCTCAACATCCAGCATGTCGAGAGCCTCAACGACGTGGTGGCGCAGATCACGCGCATCCGCGTGCGCGAGACGGTGCCCGACAGCGTCATCGACCGCGCCGACGACATAGAGCTGATCGACCTCACCCCCGGCGATCTCATCAAGCGGCTGGACGAGGGCAAGGTCTATCTGCCGCGGACGGCCAAGCGCGCCATGCGCAACTATTTCTCGCCCGGCAACCTGACGGCCCTGCGCGAACTGGCCCTGCGCCGCACCGCGCAGCGCGTGGACGAGCAGCTTCTCAACCACATGCGCGCCAACGCCATAGAGGGGCCGTGGGCGGCGGGCGACCGGGTTCTGGTGGCGGTGGACGAGCGCCCGCGCAGCCTGTCGCTGGTGCGCTACGCCCGCCGGCTCGCCGACCGGCTGCGCGCGCCATGGGCGGCGATCCATATCGAGACGTCCGGGACCGCCAACCTGCCGGAAGACAAGAAGGACCAGCTTTCGGCGGCCATGCGGCTCGCCGAACAGCTCGGCGGCGAGACGATCATCATCCCCGGCCAGTCGGTGGCGGAGGATATCGTGCGCTACGCCTTCACCCATAATTACACCCAGATCGTCGCTGGCAAATCGGTCCAGCCGCGCTGGCGCGAACGCCTTCGGGGCTTTATCGGGCGAAGCTCCGTCGGGCATGAGCTGGTGCGGCTTTCCGGCGTCATCGACGTGCATCTCACCATCGGCACGGAGCCGGACAAGGCCGCCGCCGCGCGCACCGTCAGGACCGCCGCGCCGGCGGAAGCGTTCAACCCCCGGCCCTATCTTTCCGCCGCGTCCTTCGTCACTGGGGCGCTCGGCGCGGGCCTGCTGCTCGAACAATTCCTCGACGTGCGCTCCATCGCGCTGGTCTTCGTCACCGGCGTGCTGGGCGCAGCCGTCACGCTGGGGCTGCGACCCGCCCTCTTCGCCTCGGTGCTGAGCGCCTTCGCCTATAATTTCTTCTTCCTGCCGCCGCTCTACACGCTCGACATCTCCGATCCCGAAAGCGTGGTGGCGCTCGCCTTCTTCCTCGTCATCAGCGTGGTGGCGAGCAATCTGGCGAGTCGCGTGCATCGGCAGGCCGCCGCCGCGCGCGAGCGGGCGCGCACGACCGAGGACCTCTACCTGTTCAGCCGGAAGCTGGCCGGCACCGGCTCGCTCGACGACGTGTTATGGGCGACCGCCTTCCAGATCGCCTCCATGCTGAAGGTGCGCGTCGTCATCCTGCTGCCGGAAAAGGACGGCATCGCCGTGCGCGCCGGCTATCCGCCAGACGACACGCTGGCCGACGCCGACATCGCCGCCGCCCATTGGGCATGGGAGCACAATCTCGCCGCCGGGCGCGGCGCGGACACGCTGCCGGGCGCGAAGCGCCTCTATCTCCCGCTCAGGACCGCGCGCACCGCCGTCGGCGTCATCGGCCTCGACAATGACAAGCAGGGGCCTATCCTCACGCCCGCGCAGCAGCGCCTGTTCGAGGCGCTGGCCGATCAGGCGGCCATCGCCATCGAGCGCGTGCAACTGGTGGAGGACGTGGAGCGGGCGCGGCTCGCCGCCGAGACCGACCGGCTGCGCTCGGCGCTGCTCACCTCCATCTCGCACGACCTCAAGACGCCGCTCGCCGCCATCATGGGCGCGGCCACCACGCTGCGCGAATACGACGCCTCGCTGCCGGAGGCGGACCGGGCGGAGCTTCACCTCACCATCGTCGAGCAGTCCGAACGGCTCAACCGCTTCATCGCCAATCTTCTCGACATGACGCGCATCGAGGCGGGCGCGATGGAGCCCAACATGTCCATGCACTATGTGGGCGATATCGTCGGCGCGGCGCTGCATCGGGCGGGCAAGATCCTCGCCCGCCATGCGGTGCAGGTCTCCGTGCCCGCCGACCTGCCCATGCTGAAGCTCGACGCGGTTCTGTTCGAGCAGGTGCTGTTCAACCTGCTCGACAACGCCGCCAAATATGCGCCCGAGGCCTCGGAGATCACCATAGACGCCCGCATCGCGCAGAACCGGCTGACCCTCGAAATCGCCGATCGCGGCCCCGGCATCCCGCCCGACGACGCGGAGCGGATTTTCGACACCTTCTATCGCGTCCGCAAGGGCGACAGGGTGCAGGCGGGCACGGGGCTGGGGCTTTCCATCGCGCGCGGCTTCGTGGAGGCGATGGGCGGCGTCATCACCGCCCGCAACCGCGCGGACGGACCCGGCGCGGTGTTCGCCATCTCGCTGCCCATGCCGGCGTCCAGGCCGACAAACGAAACGGAGGTGGATCGCACGCAATGACGACGCAAGACGTAAAGGTCCTGATCGTGGACGACGAAGCCCCCATCCGCCGCCTGCTGCGCGTCGGCCTCACCACCGAGGGCTACGGCGTGGTCGAGGCGGCGAACGCGGCGGAAGCGGAGGAAAGGCTCGACGGCGACAAACCGGACCTCGTGCTGCTCGATCTCGGCCTGCCCGACACGGACGGGCACGAACTGCTGCTCAAATGGCGGCGGGAAGGCCGCGACCTGCCCATCCTCATCCTGTCGAGCCGCACCGACGAGGCGGGCATCGTACGCGCGCTGGAGCTTGGGGCGGACGACTACGTCACCAAGCCCTTCGGCATGCGCGAGCTGGCTGCGCGCCTGCGCGTGGCGCTGCGCCACCGCCTCCAGCGGCAGGGCGAGAAGCCCGTGTTCCAGACCGGCGGCCTGTCGGTCGATCTGGTGCGGCGCATCGTGAAGGTGGATGGCGCGGAGGTGAAGCTCTCGCCCAAGGAATACGACATCCTGCGCCTGATGGTGCAATATGCCGGCAAGGTGCTGACGCACCAGTATATCCTCAACCATGTGTGGGGACCGGCGGCGGACGTGCAATATCTGCGCATCTATATCCGCCAGCTACGCCAGAAGATCGAGGCCACGCCCGACCAGCCGCGCTATATCGTCACCGAAACCGGCGTCGGCTATCGCCTGCGCGAGGCCGACGCCTGATCGGCGCGCTATGCGGCGTCGCAGGCGAACCGATCGCGCAGGCGGTGGATATGCTCCGTACCGATGCCGCCGAAGGCGTCTATCGTGAAATCATATGCTTTTCGGCTAAACAGGGGTAGGGATCGCCGATTGGAAGCCCGCGATATCGTTACTGGGGAAGGGCTATTCTCTCTGGCTACGGCCTAAGCGCAAGCTCAAATAGCTTAGCCGCAGATTTGTATCTGCGCGCCCTTGGCGGCCGGAAAAGCGGCATGCCAATCTGCAAATCGGTCATGTCGTGATCACTTCGATGATGGAACCGGGCTCGGGAGCGCTATCGTCGAACGCCTGGTTGCGCCGCCGGCTTCTGGCCCGCCGCTGGAACAGCGCGGGCCATATCGATCACGCGCTCAATGTCTTCACCACATCCAGCAGGACATTCGCCCCCGCGACGAGTTCGGCGTCGGAAGTGAACTCCGCCGGATTGTGGCTGATCCCGTCCTTCGACGGCACGAAGATCATCGCGGCCGGAGCCACGCGGGCGATCATCTGGGCGTCGTGGCCGGCTCCCGAGGTCATGCGGCGGCAGGAAAGCTGGCGCCCGGCGGCGGCGGCCTCGATGGCCGCGACGATGGCCGGATCGAAGGCGACGGGCTCGAAGCGGGCGAGCCGTTCCGTCTCCACCGCATAGCCTTCCGCGCGCAGCCCGGCGAGAAAATCCTCCAGCGCCGCTTCCTGGCCCTTCAGCCGCTCCTCGTCGGGGTTGCGCAGGTCCACCGTGAAGGTGGCGGCGGAGGGAATGACGTTGATCGCGTTCGGCTCGAAGCGGATCGTTCCGACCGTCGCGACGGCGCCCTCGACGCCCCGCGCCAGCTGGTCGAGGAACGCCACCACCCTCGCGGCCGCGACGCCGGCGTCGCGGCGCAGGCGCATGGGCGTGGTGCCGGCATGGTTCGCCACGCCGCCGATCGTCACCTTGCGCCACGATATGCCCTGAAGGTTCTCGACCACGCCGATGGCCAGCCCCTCGATCTCCAATATCGGGCCTTGCTCGATATGCAGCTCGACATAGGCGTGCGGCTTGAGGAAGCCCGGCTCGCGCGGCCCGGCATAGCCGATCCGCTCCAGCTCCGCGCCGAGCGTTGCGCCGTCCGTGCCGACGGTCGCCAGCGCCGCCTCGACCGAAAGCCCGCCGGCCGCGACCAGGCTGCCCATCATGTCGGGCGCATAGCGCACGCCTTCCTCGTTGGTGTAGGCGACAACCACAATGGGCCGCGCGGGGCGCAGGCCGGCCGCCTGCAACGCCTCGATCGCCGCGAGGCCGGAGAGGACGCCATAGCAGCCGTCGTAAATCCCGGCGTCGATCACCGTGTCGATATGCGAGCCGACGAACACCGGATCGCCGCATGCGCCTTCCGGCTCCCATAGGCCGTGGATGTTGCCGATGCGGTCGATCTCGATCCGAAGCCCAGCCTCGCCGAGCCATCGACAGAGAAGGTCGCGGCCCTCGCGGTCGGCGTCGGTGGCCGCGACGCGGCAAAGGCGGCCGTCGGCGTCGCGGCCGGTAGCCCCGAGCTCCCGCAAGCGCGCGATCAGGCGCGCGCCGTCGATGGCGGGGCTCATGCGGCTTCTCCTTCGAGCACGGCTTGCGGGCTGCGCCCGACGATCTTCTCGTAGAGGGCGGGGTCGGTCGCGCCTTCGGTGTTGATCACCAGCGCCCGCGCCTGCGGGCCGAGCCCGATCCTTGCGGCGAGGTCCGGGTCCCGCAGCGCGGCGAGCAGCCCGGCGAAGCCCGCGCCGCCGCTTTCGCCGGCGACGACGGCGGGGTCGCCGTCGACGGGTGAGGCGAGGCGGCGCATGGCTTCGGGGGCGTCCTCCTCCTCCACGGTCATGAAACCGTCGGCGACCCGTTCGAGGACGCGGAAGGCGATAAGCGACGCCTCGTGGCATTCGAGCATCGCCATCACGGTCGATTGCGTGTCCTCGACCCTGGCGGCGCGGCCAAGGCGCGCGCTTTCGTAGAGGCAGGCCGCGCGGGCCGGTTCGACCACCGTCACATGCGGGCGCTTCTCGCCCAGCGCGACCGCCAGATGGCCGGCGACCGCCGCCGCGAAGCCGCCGACGCCGGCCTGCAGGAACACATGGGTCGGCGGCTCGGGCAGTTCGTCGAGGATCTCGCGGACCATGGCCGTATAGCCCTGCGACACCAGGCCGGGAATATATTCGTAGCCTGGCCAGGACGTGTCGGACAGGATCGTCCAGCCGTTCGCGGTCGCGATGCGCGCGGCTTCGGCGACGGAGAAATCATAGCCGCCCTCGACGCGGACGATCTCGGCCCCGAAACGGGCGATGGCGTCGATCCGCGTCCGGCTGACGCCGGAATGGACGAAGATCACCGCCCGCGCGCCCAACAGTTGCGCCCCTTGCGCGACCGAGCGGCCATGGTTGCCGTCCGTCGCGCAGGCGAAGGTCATCGTCGCGGCGATCTCGCGCACGGCTTCGGAGGCCAGCTCCCGCACCGCGACGGGGCGGCCGAAGCGGCGCGCGGCTTCCTCCAGCACCAGGATCGTCAGCGCATAGGCCCCGCCCAGCGCCTTGAAGCTGCCGAGGCCGAGACGGAAACCCTCGTCCTTCACATGCAGCGCGCCCAGGCCGAGCGCGCGGGCGAGCCCGGGAAGGGCGTGCAAGGGCGTCGGCGCGGCGCCGCCGCGAAAGGCCAGGACGTCGAGGACGCGCTCGACCGCGCCGGCGCCGAGCGTTTCGGCGTCTCGCGGGTCCAGCGGCCCGCCGTGGGTGGGCAAGGTGTTCACAAGATAGGGGGCGGCGGTCATGGTCTTCGTCTCTCTCCTTGGATCGACGCAAATATATTTCGAGCGGTATGAAAAAGGCGCTGTAATTTCGGTCCTTCTGTGCAAGTTTGTTTCACATGACGCCGCTCGACCGTTTCGATCTCGCCATCCTGCGCATCCTGCAGCGGAACAACCAGACGCCGCAGCGCGAGATCGGCGCGGCGGTCAATCTCTCCGCGCCCTCGGTGCAGCGCCGCATCCGGCGCATGGAGGCCGAGGGCGTTATCGTGGCCAATGTCGCCCGGATATCGCCCGAGGCGGTCGGCCTGCCGCTGACCATCATCGTCTCGGTCGAACTGGTCAGCGAGACCCCGGAAGCGATCGAGGCGGCCAAGGAGCGCTTCAGGGCCGCGCCGGAAGTGCAGCAATGTCATTACGTGACCGGCCAGGCCGATTTCATCCTCACGCTCGTCGTCGCCTCCATGAGCGCCTATGAGGATTTCACCCGCCGCGCCTTCTTCGAGGCCGGCAACGTCAGGAAATTCAACACCTTCGTCTCCATGGGGCAGGTCAAGACGGGCGCGGCGATCAGTATTTGAGAGGACGCCGCGCATCGACGTTTCGAGCGCGATCCGAACCGTCGGAAACGACGCGGCCACATTGACGGACGCGACGATTGGGTGACTCATATCCAGGATTATCGCGAGCAACGAACCGACGGGACGATTTCCGCATGCTGACGCTGAACGAATTGCTGCCCTTCATCGGATGCTCCGAGCGGAACGCCGAACTCGATCGATTGCTGAAATCCGCAGGGAAGGGTATCGCCGCCCTCTCCATGAGAAAGCTCCGCTCGCAAGGCGTGGAGGGCATAGAGCTTCGTCCGCAGGGCCTCGCTTTGACCTTCAACGAGCGGGAGGACTATATCCAGACCTACGCCGAACCGAAGGACGAGGGCGAGGCGATCCTGGTCGCCATATTCGCCTATGGCGCCGGCGGCAAGACCTTCCAGGCCTATGCGGGGCCGATCCCCTACAGCGCCGGGCCGATCGCCAGCCGGGAAGACGCCCTGCGCGAATTCGGCGCGCCGCTGCGCACCGAGGTGGACGAGGGCGTGATCGAGTGGGACCAATGGCTCAAGGACGGCTTCCAGATGCGCGCGACCTATAGGGTCGACGGCTCGCTGCTGCGCCTTTCGTTCACGATCCCCTTCAAGTGAAAGGCGGCGCGGTATATGGATCGGAAGGCGAGAGACGTATTCGCGGCGGCGATAGGCTGGCGTAAATCGGCTGACGGCGAGTTTCCCTTCATCGCGCGCTGGAAGGAGGAGGAACTGGCGATCCGGCTCAACGATTTTCCCGCCGAGCCGCTATATACCCTGATCGTAGATGGGAAGGCTGCGGCCGATTTCGACGACTGGCCCGCCCATTGGCGCAGACCGTCGCCGGCGTGAGCGCATTCCTGTTCGATTCGCTGATTTCGCCGGAAAGCCGAGGCTGTTTAAATCTTACGGAAAGCGGCCTGATCTCGACCCGACGGTCGCGCGATCAGGCATAGACGGCGTCGCGCAGATCGAGCGTGAAGCGGCCGTTCATGCCTTCAAAGGCGGTGTTCGTCAGGGTGACGAGCGTCAGGGCGTTCTCCGGGTCGACGAACCAGCTATGTCCGTAGACGCCGCCCCATTGCAGCGTTCCCTTGCCTTGGGGCGTCGCCGCTGCGGCGGGATCGTGCAAGACCGCCCAGCCGAGGCCGAAACCCCAGCCCGGCCCTTGCGTCTCCGCTTCGGGGCCGGCGTGGTCGCGCATCATTTCCGCCGCCGTCTCCGGCCGCAGGATCGGTCCGCCGCCGTCGCGGATCGCTTCCAAGAGGCTCAGGACGCCGTCCGCCGTGCCCGCCATGCCCGCGCCGCCGGAGGCGTAGGAGCCGGGGTGGAAGAGCCTCTGCGGCGAGAAGCGGACCGCGTCGCCGGCGTCGGGAAACGGCAGGACCTCGTCTTCGTCCATGCGGCGCGGCGCGGGGCGCGCGTCGACATAGGGCGTGACGAGCCTTTCGCGCTCGATGACGGAGAAGCCCGTGTCGCGCAGGCCGAGAGGGCCAGCGATTTCGTCCTGCAGGATCTGGGCGAGGGATTTGCCGGCGGCGGCTTCGAGGACGCCTCCGATCACGTCGATCCCGAGCGAATACCGCCAGGCCGAACCCGGCGTGAAGGCGAGCGGCGCGCGGGCGAGCCGGGCGAGGTTTTCCGTGAGGCTCAGCCCCGGCTGGTCCATGCCGTCCGAGACGTCGAGCGCGTGATACGCGCTGTCCGCGGGCTCCGCGAAGCGGTAGGACAGGCCCGACATATGGGTCAGAAGCTGATGCAGCGTGATCTCGGGCCGCGCCCCGTCCGGCGTCGCCGGCCGAAAATCGGGAAGCCAGCGCGACACCGGATCGTCCAGGCCGATCAGCTTCCGCTCGGCCAGCCGCATGGCCGCCGCGGTGACGAAGGGTTTGGTGACCGAGGCCAGCCGGAAGATGGCGTCGCGGCGCATCGGAATTTCCGCCTCGCGGTCGGCGAAGCCGGCCGCCCGCGCGTAAAAGACCTCGCCGTCTTGCGCCGCCAGCACCACCGCGCCGACGATGCGGTTCTCGCTCAGGGCGCTGTCGACGGCTGCGTCGAGGCGGGCGTGCCGGATTTCGGCTTTTGCGGATCGAAGCTCGGTCATCGAAGCGTTTCTCCCGATGTGAATCGTCTCGTCGGACCATATTCGGGATGGAGGAACGCACAAGGCCCGTCGCGGTCGAATTTTTGCGGGACCGGGCGTCGGACCCATGCGCGGCGCGTGAAAATCCGGGAAAAGCGAGGGCTTGTCCGCCCGTTTCGCAGAATGCAAATAGCTGAAGCGAACTGACGCAACCGGCCGAAATCCATCTTCTCGCCCTGGGGCGCAGGTGCTAGTCCGGTCGCAGTTCGACAGGCCGCGCAGGGCTGACCGCCGCGGCCGCAGCAGCCGGAAATGGGCCATGAAGGATTTCGACGTCATCATCATCGGCAGCGGCGTGGGCGGCGGCGTCACCGCGCGCCGGCTGGCGGAAAAAGGGGTCCGCGTGCTGGTGATCGAGCGCGGCGACTTCGTGCCGCGCGAGCCCGGCAACTGGAGCGTCGAGACCGTCTTTTTCGACAAGAAATACAAGGCCAAAGACGCGTGGCTCGACCGGCATGGAAACGCCTTCGATCCCGGCATGTATTACAATGTCGGCGGGTCGACCAAGTTCTACGGCGCGGCGCTGTTCCGGCTGCGCGAGCGGGATTTCGAGGCCGTCGAGCATCACGGCGGAACCTCGCCCGCCTGGCCGGTGACCTATGCCGACATGGCGCCCTATTACGACGAGGCGGAGCGCATGTTCCGCGTCCATGGCGACGACGGCGGCGACCGCACGGCGCCGCGGCGCGACGCGCCCTTTCCCTTCGCGGCGGTTCCCTCCGAGCCGATCGTCGCCCGCATGGCGGAGCGGTTCCGCAAGCAGGGGATTTCCCCCTCGGCGCTGCCGAGCGGCGTCAATTCGGGCGACGCGGGAAGCTGCGTCCTGTGCAGGACCTGCGACGGCTTTCCCTGCATGATCGGCCAGAAGAACGACGCCGAGACCTGCGCGCTGGAGCCGGCCATGGCGACCGGGCATGTCGAGCTCATGACCCGCACCCTGGCGCGGCGTTTTATTCTCAGCCCCGACGGCGGGCGCGTCGAGGCGGTCGAGGTCGAGCGGGACGGGGAGGTCCATCTCCTCGCAGCGCCCCTGTTCGTCCTGTCGTGCAACGCGGTCAACAGCGCCGCCCTGCTGCTGCGCTCCGCCTGCGCGGCGGCGCCGAAGGGCGTGGCCAACGCCTCGGACGTGGTCGGCCGCCATTACATGGTGCACAACCAGTCCGCTCTCATGGGCCTGTCGCCGCGCCCCAACACGACGCGCTTCCAGAAGACGCTCGCCATCAACGACTGGTATTTCGGCGACGCCGCATTTCGCTGGCCGATGGGGCAGATGCAGATGCTGGGGAAGCTGCAAGGCGGCATGCTGACGGCGAACGTGCCTTATCTGCCGCGCTTCGTGGGCGACCGGCTCGCCCGCCACGGCATGGACTGGATCGCCCTGTCGGAAGACCTGCCCGATCCCGACAACCGGGTGACGCTCGACGGCGGCCGGATAAGGCTGTCGGTGACGCCCAACAACATGGCGGGCCATCATGAGCTCGTGAAGCGGATGAAACGCGCCCTGCGGCGCGCGGGATATCCGGTCGTGATCACGAAATCGCTCGCCGCCCACGCCACGGCGCATCAGTGCGGAACCGTCCGCATGGGTAGCGATCCGGCGAGCTCGGCGCTCGATCCGTTCTGCCGGAGCTGGGATCACCGCAACCTGTTCGTGATCGACGCGTCCTTCATGCCCTCCTCGGCCGCGGTGAACCCCGCCCTCACCATCGCGGCCCAGGCCCTGCGGGCGGCCGACCACATGCTGGCCGCCGATCTGTCGTGAAAGGCCGCCGGCGACGCCGGCGGCTTTGCTTCAGCGATTTTCCTTCAGGATCATGTCCGCGCCCTTCATCGCTATCATCGCGGTGGGCGTGTTGGTGTTTCCCGAGACGATCGTGGGCATGATCGAAGCGTCGACGACGCGCAGCCCGTCGAGGCCCAGGAATTTCAGCGCGGCGTCGACCACCGTCTCCTTGTCGGAGGGCCGGCCCATGCGCGCGGTGCCGACGGGATGGAAGATCGTCGTGCCGATATCGCCGGCGGCCTTGGCCAGCGCCTCGTCGTCGTCGCCCACCGCGGGACCGGGCAGGTATTCCTCCGGCCGAAGACGGCGCAGCGCGGGCTGGCGCATCAGGCGGCGCGTGACGCGGATCGCGTCGGCGGCGACCTTGCGGTCGTCCTCGGTGCTGAGATAATTCGGGCGGATGACCGGACGCGCCGAAGGATCGGCCGTCGGCGTCCGCACCTCGCCGCGCGAGGTGGGGCGCAGGTTGCAGGCGGCCACGGTGATGGCCGGGAAACGGTGCAGCGGCTCGCCGAACTTGTCCAGCGAAAGCGGCTGTACGTGGAATTCGATGTTGCTCCGCTCCCGCCCCGGATCGGACTTGGTGAAGATGCCGAGCTGCGACGGGGCCATGGTCAGAGGGCCGCGCCGCCGCAGCAGATAGTCGAGCCCCATCGCGCTCTTGCCGAGCAGCGAATGATAGGAATCGTTGAGCGTCCTGGCGCCGCTGATCCTGTAGATGGCGCGCTGCTGGAGATGGTCCTGCAGGTTGCGTCCCACCCCGGGATGGTCGATCAGGCAGTCGATCCCCGCCTCGCGCAGCCAGTCGGCGGGGCCGATCCCGGTGCGATGCAAGATCTGCGCTGAGCCGATGGCGCCGGCCGAAAGGACGACCTCGCCGCGCGCCCGCGCGATTCTTTCGCCGCCGTCGGCTCCGTGATAGCGGACGCCCGTCACGCGGCGGCCGTCGACCGCCAGCCGGTCCACCAGCACGCCGGTCTCGAGCCGCAGGTTGCGGCGCGACAGGACGGGCTTGAGGAAGCCGCGCGCCGAGGACCATCGCCGGCCGCGTTTCTGGTTCACGTGGAAATAGCCCGATCCCGTGTTGCCGCCGGTGTTGAAATCCTCGGTCTTGGGGATTCCCATCTCGGCGGCGGCGTCCTGAAGTGCGTCGAGCACCGGCCAGCGCACGCGCGGCGGCTCCACTCGGAAGCCGCCGCCCGCGCCGTGGAAGGGCCCTTCGCCGAGGAAATGATCCTCGATCCGCTTGAAGACGGGCAGCACGTCGTCCCAGCCCCAGCCGGGCAGACCCATGTCGCGCCAGGCGTCGTAATCCTCCGCCTGGCCGCGCATGGCGATCATGGCGTTGATCGCCGAGCAGCCGCCGATGACCTTGCCGCGCGGATAGGCGAGGCTGCGCCCGTTCAGCCCCGCTTCCGGCTCGGTGCGGAACATCCAGTCGGCGCGCGGATCGCCGATCGCGAACAGATAGCCGACCGGGATATGGAACCATATCCAGTTGTCGCGCCCGCCGGCTTCGAGCAGCAGCACCCGGTTGGACGGGTTCTCCGACAGCCGGTTGGCGAGGATGCAGCCCGCCGTGCCGGCGCCGACGACGATGTAATCGTAGATTTCTTCCATGGGGCGGCTCTCCATGCGCCTGGGCCTGTCTCCTCCGGCCGCCGCCCGGCCCGCGGCGGCGGCGTTCCCGGCGCGTTTGGCGCGCGGGGTCAGTTCCTGGGATGCAGCTCGATCGCCATCCACACGCAGCTATCGTCGGTCCAGCCCCGGTGCCAGGGATAGCGGAACGACCGCAAGCCCTCGACATGGACGATCGGATCGTGGGTGTCGCCCGGCGCCGCCGACAATTCGCGGTAAAGATCGCGGCCCGCCTCGTCGCGGAAAAGCTGAATGCGGCCCTGGCCGAAGATCTGGGTGTGGATCTCCAGGAAATCATGCGCGTTGTGGATCGCGGCGTCGGTCCTGGGCGGCGCCCACCACAGATTGAGGTGGATGTCGTAAAGCGCGCTCTCGGCGCGCGGCTCGGGATGGTTGGCGAAGCGCCACGGATTGATCTCGACGGTTCCCGCCACGTCCTTGGGCGAGATATAGAGCGGCGTCGTGCGCGGAAATTCCGCCATGCGGTCGCCGAACCAATCCCAGCCGTCGAAGACGACGCCGCCAAGATTCTCGGCCGTCGGCACGTCCACCACCGAAACGCGCTCGGCCCTGGCAATGACGCCGTCGTGGAGAATGGTCGATTTCCACGGCGGGATCACGCCCGGAACGTCCCCGCCGAGGATCATCGGTTCGTTGGAAAGATTGGTGACCACGCCCCGCACGGTTGCGTCGCGCGCGTCCTCGATCAGTTCGGCGCGGACGAACCTGCCGTCGAAGGCGAGGGTGCGGCGGCGATTGGATTGCGTCATAGGTGTTCTCCGATGGGCGCTCTCCGGGCGCCGGCGCGCCCGGAGAGCGAGCCCGATCTTCTCCGATCGGGCGGGGAAAGAGAAGGCTTCCCGGCCTACAGCTATTTGTTTTCGCCGCATTTATGCGACGCCAAATGTTTCCATTTGGCTGCAAAATGCTCTAGAAGCCGCGGCCCTTGACGTATTTGTCGCGCAGATCGCCCAGATAGGCGGGGACGGTGATGTCCCACCAGCCGGTGACGTGCATGTTGGAATAGGGACGCTCGATGGCGGTGACCGCGTCGATCAGATAGGGCTTGCCCGAAGCCAGGGCGCGCTCGATCGCCGGCCCGATCTCAGACGGGTCCACGACCCGCTCCGCCTCGCAGCCCAGCGATTTCGCCACGCCCGCGCAATCCGCCATCCATTTCTGGCCGTCCGGGGTGGTGAAGTTGGTGATGATCTCGCGATCCTCGCCGAACATGTTGAGCTGCAGGTTGCGGATGGCGCCCCAGCCGCCATTGTTGATGACGAGGAAGATCACCGGCGTCCCCAGCATCGCCGCGGTGGCGAGCTCGGTGCCCGTCTGCAGGAACGCGCCGTCGCCGAAGATGGCGCAGACCGGCGCGTCGGGCGCGCCCAGCTTGGCGCCGATCGCCGCCGGCAGGGCGAAGCCGATCCCCGACATGCCGCCCGGCGTGATGTGCTGGCGCGGGCCGTAGACCGGGAATTCGTTGAACACCTGGTTCTGCGGGTTGGAGCTGTCGGTCACCACGATCGTGTCGCGCGGCAGCGCCTTGCGCGCCTCCACCAGGACCCGGCTCGCCGTCATCGGCCGCACGTCGGCGGTGCGCAGCGGACGGAGGAATTCCTCCCATTCGACCTTGCGCTGCTCCAGCTCCCTGAATTGCTCCGTCTGGCGATAGTCACGCGGCTGGCCCTTGGCTTTCAGCCCTTCGAGGATGGCGCCGAGCACGGCCTTGGCGTCGCCGAGGACGCCGACCTCGACCGGATAGTTCTTGCCGATCTCGAAGCCGTCGAGGTCGACCTGGATCAGCTTGGTCTTCGGGATGTCGAAGGTGACGCCCTGCTTGTAGGAGGAGGTGATGCGGTCCGAGAAGCGGCAGCCGATGGCCAGGAGCACGTCCGCCGAGCGGGTCATGGCGTTGCCGGGAATGGAGCCGAGATCGCCGCAGGCGCAGGCGAAAAGCGGATGATCCTCGGGGAAGGCGCCCTTGCCCATGAAGGAGGTGGTGACCGGCGCGCCGAGGAATTCGGCGATCGCCTTCAGTTCCTCCGTCGCCTCGGCCTGGATCACGCCGCCGCCGGCGAGCAGCACCGGGCGCTCGGCCGACAGCAGCAGCTCGACCGCCTCGGCGATATAATGCGGGTCGCCGTAGAGCCTGGCGCCCGTGCGGCGCTTGCGGCCGTCCCCGATCGTGACTTCGGCGGCTTCCGCCTGCACGTCCTGCGGCACGTTGACCAGGACCGGGCCCTTGCGGCCTTCGAGCATGGCGTTGAAGGCCTGCTCCATCATGTTGGGAATCTGCTCGACATGGCTCGGATTGAACCAGCGCTTGACGACCGGCTCGGCCATGCGGGGGAAATTGTCCGAATGGGGACGGTCCAGCTCCTGCAGGACGCCGCGGCCCATCATATAGGTGTGGACGCCGCCGGTGATCAGCAATTGGGGCAGGGAGTCGGCGTAGGCGGTGGCGACGCCGGTCAGCGTGTTGGTGGCGCCCGGCCCGATGGAGGTCACCACGGCCGCGACCTTGCCCGAGGCGCGATAGAAGCCGTCGGCCATGTGGGAGGCGTTCTGCTCGTGCATGGCGGGAAGCAGGTCGATCTCGCCCTTCCTGTCGACGAAGGCGTCCATCAGCGCCGTGTCGCCATGGCCGGGAATGCCGAACACATGGGTGACGCCTTCGCGGATCAGATGGTCGACGATGATCTCGCCGCCCGTCATCGTCCTTGTCCGGCTCGCCTCCGCGATATTCTTTTCGAGTTTCATCTGGACCTCCATTTGTGATCTCGGGTGTTGGTCGTTCCTGGCGGTCGGATCGAAGGATGTCGCCAGTCAAGTTCTGACAGTTCAGCATGGTCGAGGCCGGGGATCGCGGCAATTGCGCAAGCCTCTTTTACCTGACGCAAATAGAAGCACTTTTCCCGAAAAACGCTTCAGGGGAGAGCGAGCTGTCAACACCAGTCCCCGTCGGCGCCGATCTCCTCCACGCAGCGCACGCGGAAAAGCTCGGCGGCGTTGCGAAGAAGCGCGACGGATTTGAGGAGTTCGTAAGCGATCAGCGGCTCGAAGGCGGCGGACCGCGCCCGCCCGCCCTCCGCCGCGAAGGCGATGGTCAGGTCCGAGCCGATCGCGTGGAACGCGACCTGGTTGACCATGTCGGGGATGGCGGGCTCCGCCTTTCCCGGCGCGGGCCGCAGATCGTCGGCGATCCGGGACAGCCCGGTCGCGATCCGCCTGAACAGGCTCGAAACATGGGTCAGCGTCCCGATATGCCGGCCCGGCTCGACGGGGGCGCGGACGGGCGCGAGCGGCAGGCTGCTCAGCCCGGCCAGTTCGCCGATCACGGCTTCGCCATGGCCGGGCGCGCTTTCCGTCCCGCCAAAATCGATCTCGCACAGGAGCGCCGCGGCCTCGTCGAGGCGGCGCAGGTCGTCGCGGACGGCCGCGCCATAGGCCACCAGCGCCTCCCTGTCCTCGAAAGCCGCCGCCAGCAGCCGCAGCGCGTCCGCAAGCCGCGGGACGGCCGCCAGCAAGGCGAGACGGATCGTGGCGCGATAGACCGCTTCCGCCGATTGCGCGCGGTTGACGTCGCGGTCGGGATGGAGGCGGGCGTAATCGCCGTTGGCGCGGCCCATCATCTCCAGCCCGCGATTGGCGATCACCTCGTTCATGTTCGCGTTGGTCGCCGCGCCCGCGCCGCCCTGCAGGACGTCGACGCGGAAATGGTCGAGATGCTGGCCGGCGACGATCTCGTCGCAGACCTTGCCGATGAGGTCGGCCTTGGCCGCCGGCAATCCGCCGAGGCGGGCGTTGGCCCGCGCCGCGGCCTTCTTGACCAGCGCCAGCGCCCCGATCAGCTCGGGAAACCGGCCGATGGCGACGCCCGAGACCGGGACGTTGCGCAGCGCCCGCGCCGTTTTTATCCCGTAGAGCGCCCCGAACGGCACCTCCATCGGGCCGAGGGCGTCGTGTTCGATCCGTTTGCGGCTGTAGAGCGGATCAATGGGGCTCATGCTGCGTCGTCCTGTCTTTTTTGCGATAGGACAGGCGCGACGTTCGGTCTTTGGCGCGGCTGGCCTATCCGAGACAGACCATGAAGCGCGCCGCTTTCCCATTTCGCTCTTGCGGAAAATCTGACGCGATTAGACGCAACCGGGCCGGCTAGCTCGGCATGATCATGTCCGGCGTGTCGCCGAGATAGGCGCGCACCTCGCGCGGGATCGACGGATCGTTGAGGTCGAGCGTCGTGGTCTTGCTCAGATCCTCGCGCTTCAGCAGGCCCGGGCCGCGATAATGCAGGGCGATGCGGGTGGAGAAGGGCTGGCGGAACATGGTCGCGGCAACGCCGCTGGTGATGCCCATGATGAAGCGCTTCGAGCTGCGCTGCACCGATGAATAGATGCCGAAGGTCATCTCGTTGCGCTGCACGGTCTCGAAATCGACCGTGAACAGCCGGCCCTGGATGGGCAGGATGAAGCCATGATATTTGAACGTATAGGCCGTCTTGCCGGGGTCGTCCGGGCTGGGGAAATGCTCGACATAGACGTGCTGCAGCATGTCCTTGCCGCGATAGATGCACAGGGAGGCGCGCAGGATCTTGCGCGGATAGATGGACGAGAACTGGTAGCGGTCATAGACCCCGACCAGCGCCTGCTCGGCGGAGTCAGGCACGGAAAGGATCGCCGTCAGGAATTTCTGCACCTGCGGCTCGGCGCGCAGCCGACTGAGCGTGCCGAAGAAATTGCCGTCTATGAGCGCGCGCACCTCGTCGGCCGGCGAGAACAGGATCTCGGGGTCGAGGCCGAAATGATCGGCGATCGCCCTGATATTGGCCGAGGACGGCAGGTGCCGCCCCGACAGGTATTTGTTGAACTGCTGCCGGTTGATCTGGATCTTGCGGCAGATATGCGAGATCGAACCGCGCTGGTCGCAGATATAGCGCAGGTTGGCGGCGAAATTCGCGGTTCGGTCCGATGTCGCGTCGGTCATGGTCCCACACTTGCAAGGGTTGCACACGCTGTGCGTCAGGGTGCGTCAGCAATTTGCGCGATGCGAAGTTGTAACGCAAGCCCTTCTGCCGGACGATGGCCGCATAAAGGAGGTCGCCCTTGACGCTCTGGGGGCGGCCGACATCAGGGAACGTGACAGGCTGAACGCATCCTCAACCGACAGAAAACGCATCGTCGCCATTCGCCCGGGGCCGGTTTCTCACCGCGGCCGACGGCGGAGCGCCGCCCGGCCGGCGGCCGGCGGGGCTGCCCAGGAAAGGCTTAACATCATGATCCGTCACATCAAGACCGCGCCGATCGACCAGGGTTCGACCTCGGACCCGGCGGTCACCGCGGCGGTCGAGGCCCTGCTGCGCGAGGTGCGGGAAGGCGGCGACGCCGCCGTGCGCCGGCTGAGCGTCCGGTTCGACGGGTTGGATCGTGAGACCTATCGTCTCGACGAGGCGGAAATCCGCGCCTGCGTCGACGGGCTGAGCCGGCGGGAGCGCCTTGACCTCGACTTCGCTCAAGCCCAGATCCGCAATTTCGCCGAGGCGCAGCGCGCGACGATCGCTGACCTCGAGGTCGAGACGCTGCCCGGCGTCGTGCTCGGCCATCGCAACATCCCGGTCGCCAATGTCGGCTGCTACGTGCCGGGCGGCAAATATCCGCTGCTGGCTTCCGCCCATATGACGGTGCTGACGGCGAAGGTGGCGGGCTGCGGCCGCGTCATCACCTGCGCGCCGCCCTTCAAGGGCGCCATCGCCTCGAAGATCGTCGCGGCGCAGGCCCTCGCCGGCGCCGACGAGATCTACGTGCTCGGCGGCGTGCAGGCGATCGCGGCCATGGGCTACGGCACGGAGACGATCCGCGCCGTCGACATGCTCGCCGGCCCCGGCAACGCCTATGTCGCCGAGGCCAAGCGGCTGATGTTCGGCCAGGTCGGCATCGACCTTTTCGCCGGCCCCACCGAGACGCTCGTCATCGCCGACGACACGGCGGACGGGGAGATGGTGGCGACGGACCTGCTGGGGCAGGCGGAGCACGGCCCCAATTCGCCCGCCGTCCTCATCACCAATTCCGAGGCGCTGGCGCGCGAGACGCTGCGCGAGATCGAGCGGCTCCTGACGGTGCTGCCGACGGCGGCGATCGCCGGCAAGGCCTGGGCGGATTGCGGCCAGATCATCCTGTGCGATACGCTGGAGGAAATGGCGGCCGAGGCCGACCGCGTCGCGTCCGAGCACGTCCAGGTGCTGACGGCGGACCCCGATTATTTCCTCGACCATATGACCAATTACGGCGCGCTGTTCCTCGGCGCGCGGACCAACGTGGCCTTCGGCGACAAGGTGATCGGCACCAACCACACGCTGCCGACGCTCAAGGCGGCGCGCTACACGGGCGGGCTCTGGGTCGGCAAGTTCCTCAAGACCTGCACCTATCAGCGCGTCCTCACCGACGAGGCCTCGGCGATGATCGGGGCCTACGGCTCGCGGCTCTGTCTCATGGAAGGCTTCGCCGGCCACGCCGAGCAGGCCAATCTGCGCGTCCGCCGCTACGGCCGCAGGAACGTCGGCTACGCCATGGCGGTCGACCCCGACTGAAATTTCCGCTGTCCCGACGAAAGGTCGTGGGATTCATTCCAATAAAAGAGGTGAACATGTCTAGAATTTCCAGAATCCTCATGGCCACTGTCGTGGCGCTGCCGATGGCCGGCCACGCTTTCGCGGGCGGCAAGGTGGAGGGCATCCACCAGTGGACCGCCGAAAGCGAGGTCAAGGCGCTGAAGGTCATCACCGACAACCTGGCGTCGCGCGGCTACACCTGGGTCGACAGCGCGGTCGGCGGCAACAACGGCGCCAACGCCAACCAGGTCCTGCGCACGCGGATCGCCGCCGGCGACGCGCCGGCCACCATGCAGCTTCTCGGGCAGGAGGGGATCGGCTGGGCCGAGGAGGGCGCGCTGCGCTCGCTCAACGATCTCTACGCCAAGGAGGGCTGGGAGGCCGTGCTGCCGCCGGCGCTGCTGCCCTTCCTCAAGCGCGACAGCGACTTCTTCGCCGTCTCGGTCGACATGCACCGCCAGAACTGGGTCTGGGCCAACAAGGCGATCTTCGACAAATATGGCCTGACCGAGCCCAAGAGCTGGGAGGAGCTGATCGCCGAGGCGAAGAAGCTCAAGGCCGCCGGCGTCACCCCCATCGCCATGTCGGACGAGAGCTGGCAGGTGATGCAGATATTCGAGGCGATCCTGATCGACGAGAACGGCGCGGATTTCTTCCGCAAGGTCGTGACCGAGCATGACGAGGCGGCGCTGACCGGGCCGGAGATGACCAAGGCCTTCGACATGCTGCGCGAGATCCGCGGGCTGACCGACGACGGCCTTTCCGGCCGCGACTGGTCGGTGGCCAGCGCCATGGTCGCCTCGGGCAAGGCGGGCATGCAGATCATGGGCGACTGGGCCAAGGGCGAGTTCCTCAACAAGGGCCTGAAGCCGGGCCAGGATTTCCTGTGCTTCCCGACGCCGACCGACAAGCCCAACTACAAGTTCGTCTCCGACACGTTCGGCATGTTCAAGAACAAGGACGCCTCGGTGGCGGCAGGCCAGGACGCCTGGGCGGAATCGATCATGGACCCGACGGTGCAGAAGAATTTCAGCCTGATCAAGGGCTCCATCCCGGCGCGGACGGACATTCCGATGGACGATTTCGACGCCTGCGCCAAGCGCAGCTTCGAGGACCGCGCCGCCGCGCTGAAGGCCAACGCCATGGTCGGCACGCTGACCGACAGCCTGTCCACGCCGTCGCAATTCTCCTCCGTCTTCCTGGACGTGGTCGGGCAGTTCTTCGTCTCCGACATGTCGTCGGCGCAGGCGGTCAAGCTTCTCGACGAGGGCCTCAAGAACGCGGAATGATCCGGTCGCGCCGGCCGCCCGCCTTATGGCGGGCGGTCTGGCCGAACGGCAACACAAGGAGGCAGCCTTGCGCCCTCACTCTCTCAAGGACCGGATCCTTCGCGGCCTGCCGCAGATCGTCATGGCGCCCAGCGTCCTGCTGATGTTCGTCGGCGTCTATCTGTTCATCGCCTGGACGGCCTGGATCTCGTTTTCCTCGTCGAAAATGGTGCCGAAATACGACTTCGTCGGGGTGGAGCAATATGTGCGCCTGTGGTCGACGCCCCGCTGGCACACGGCGGTCGCCAACCTCGTCATCTTCACCGTCCTGTTCCTCGCAATCGTCATCCTTCTCGGCCTGCTGATCGCCATCCTCCTCGACCAGAACATCCGCGCCGAGGGCGCGTTGCGCGCCATCTATCTCTATCCGATGGCGCTGTCCTTCATCGTCACCGGTACGGCCTGGAAATGGATCCTCAACCCGACGCTGGGCGTGCAGAAGATCGTCAACGAGCTCGGCTGGGGCAGCTTCGTCTTCGACTGGATCACCCGGCCCGAATACGCCATCTACTGCATCGTGATCGCGGCGGTCTGGCAGTCGACCGGCTTCGCCATGGCGATCTTCCTCGCCGGACTGCGCGGGATCGACAATTCGATCATCAAGGCCGCGCAGATCGAGGGGGCGGGCCTGCCGCGCATCTACCTGTCGGTCATCGTGCCGATGCTGCGCCCCGCCTTCATGTCGGTGCTGATCCTGCTCAGCTACATATCGATCAAGAGCTTCGACCTGGTGCTGGCCCTCACCAACGCAGGCCCCGGCACGGCGACGGAGATGCCGTCCACCTTCATGTTCTCCGCCACCTTCCGGCGCAACCAGATGGGGCTGGGCGCCGCGAGCGCCATGATGATGCTGATGACCGTCGCGGCGGTGATCGTCCCCTATCTCTATTCCGAACTGCGGGAGGATCGTGATGGCCGCTAGAATCCGCTCCTCCCGCCGCAAGCGGCTGATGGGCCGCCTCTTCATCTACGGCCTTCTTCTCGCGATGGCGGCCTTCTACCTGATGCCGCTCTGGGTTCTGGTCTTCACCTCGCTGAAGCCGCTGGACGAAATCTACGCCGGCTCCTTCATCGGCCTGCCTCAGCATTTCACGCTCGACGCCTGGCGCCAGGCCTGGAGCACGGCCTGCATCGGGACCGAATGCAGCGGCCTGAAACCCTATTTCCTCAATTCCCTGCTCATGGTCGCGCCGGCGGTGCTGTTTTCGACCGTGCTCGGCGGGATCAACGGCTACGTTTTGACCAAATGGCGCTTCAGGGGATCGAACGTCATCTTCGGGATGATCCTGTTCGGCTGCTTCCTGCCTTTCCAGGCGGTGATATTGCCGATGGCGCAGGTCCTGGGCTGGCTCGGGCTGGCGGGTTCCATCTACGGCTTGGTCTTCGTCCACACGGTCTATGGGATCACCTTCACGACGCTGTTCTTCCGCAATTATTTCGTCACCGTGCCCGACGAGCTGACCAAGGCGGCGCAGATCGACGGCGCGGGATTCTTCCGCATCTTCTTCTCCATCATGCTGCCGGCGGCCGTTCCGATCGTCGTCGTCTGCTGCATCTGGCAGTTCACCCAGATCTGGAACGACTTCCTGTTCGGCGTCAGCTTCACCTCCGGCAAGTCGGCGCCGGTGACGGTGGCCCTGAACAACATCGTCAGCGTCACGCTGGGGCGCAAACCCTACAATGTCGACATGGCCTCGGCGATGATCGCGGCCGTTCCCACCCTTATTGTCTATATCGTCGCGGGCCGCTATTTCGTGCGCGGGCTGACGGCGGGCGCTGTGAAAGGCTGATCGAATGGCGACGCTCGAAATCGACCGGGTAAGAAAATCCTACGGCGCCCACCAGGTCCTCAAGGAAGTCTCCATTTCGGTGGGCGACGGCGACTTCCTCGTGCTGCTCGGGCCTTCGGGCTGCGGCAAGTCCACGCTGCTCAACATGATCGCGGGCCTCGAGGACATCACCGACGGCGAGATAAGGATCGGCGACGACGTGGTCAACGACCTGCCGCCCAAGGACCGCGACATCGCCATGGTGTTCCAGTCCTACGCGCTCTATCCGACCATGACGGTGCGGCAGAACATCGAGTTCGGCATGAAGATCCGCGGCGTCCCGGCGGAGGAGCGCGCCCGCAAGACCAGGGCTGCGGCCGAGATGCTCCAGATGGAGCATCTTCTCGACCGGCGGCCGAGCCAGCTCTCGGGCGGGCAGCGGCAGCGCGTGGCGATGGGCCGCGCGGTGGTGCGCGAGCCGAAGCTGTTCCTGTTCGACGAGCCTTTGTCCAACCTCGACGCCAAGCTGCGCGTCGACATGCGCACCGAGATCAAGCGCCTGCACCAGCGCCTGGGAACGACCATCGTTTACGTCACCCACGACCAGATCGAGGCGATGACCTTGGCCACCCGCGTCGCGGTCATGAAGGACGGGATCGTGCAGCATTTCGGCTCGCCGCAGGAGGTCTATGAGCGCCCCGCCAACACCTATGTCGCCCGCTTCGTCGGCTCGCCGGCGATGAACATCGTGCCCGCGCGGCTCGCGGCGGGCGAGGCGGGCGCCGAGGCGCTGGTGACGCTGCCCGGCGGCGGCGTCGCCCGCATCGCGGGCGTTCCGCTGTCGGAAAAGACGCTCGCCGCCTATGCCGGCAAGGAGGTGCTGATGGGAATCCGTCCCGAGCATTTCGTCACGTCCGGGCAAGGAGAGTTGAAGGCGCAGATCGAGGTCGTCGAGCCGACCGGCCCCGACACGCTCGCCTTCTTCACCATGGGCGGCGTCGAGGTGATCGCAAGGCTCGAACCCTACGCCGCCTCCGCCGCGCAGACGCTCGGCCTGGCGCTCAAGACCGAAAAGATCGTGCTGTTCGATTCCGAGACGGAAAAGCGGCTGGATTGACGTGATCGGCTCCGGGATATTCCCGGAACCGGCGCTCTCTTGTCGACCTACGGGGATGGCCGCTTGCACGCCTTCGGTGGGGCGGCCGATGAGCGATTGCAAGGAACGCCCGGTCTTTTACCGTTTTCTAATAAGACGAATCCTGTTACAGATTCGACGATACTGTATGCATTCTCGTCACAGCTCCGCGAGCTTGGTTTTTTGAAAGCAACAAATCGTTACAAACCGCATGATGACGTTCCCAAAAAACTGAAATAAACAGCGCGGCGAAATTGGCATACGGTTTCGAGACGAAGATTCGGCGATTCGCGCCGAAGGCAAGCGAAAGCGATGATGAAAGTTTTGTCGGTGTTCGGCACCCGGCCCGAAGCCATCAAGATGGCCCCGGTCGTGAAGGCGCTGGCTGCGCAGGCGGGCGTCCGATCCGTCACATGCGTGACCGGGCAGCACCGCGCCATGCTGGACCAGGTGCTCGACCTCTTTGCGATCGTTCCCGATCACGATCTGTCCGTCATGGCGCCCAACCAGACGCTGAACGGCCTGACCGAGCGCGTGATCGCAAGGCTCGACCCCATCCTGGCGGAGGAGCGGCCCGATTATGTGCTCGTCCACGGCGACACGACGACGGCGATGGCCGCCAGCCTCGCGGCTTTCCACCGCAACATCGGCGTCGGGCATGTCGAGGCGGGATTGCGGACTTACGATCTCGCGAAGCCATGGCCGGAGGAGTTCAATCGCCGCGTGATCGACGTGGCCGCGGCGAAGCTCTTCGCCCCGACGGAGACGAGCGCCGACAATCTGCGGGCGGAGCGCCTCGGCGGTGAAATCATCGTGACCGGCAACACGGTCATCGACGCGCTGAAGGAGACGATCCAGCGCATGGCGGAGCCGGATCTGCTGGCGCGCCTTCAAGCGCAGTTCGCCTTCCTCGATCCCCGGCGCCGGCTCGTGCTGGTCACCGGCCATCGCCGTGAAAGTTTCGGAAGCGGCTTCATAAACATATGCCAGGCGCTGCTGCGGCTGGCGCGGCGGGACGACCTGGAGATCGTCTATCCGACGCATCTCAATCCGAACGTGCGCGGCCCGGTCCACGAATTGCTGGCCGGCCGCCCGAACATCCACCTGATCGAGCCGCAGGAATATCTGTCCTTCGTCTATCTGATGAACCGGGCCGACGTCGTCCTCACGGATTCCGGCGGGGTGCAGGAGGAAGCGCCCTCGCTCGGCAAGCCGGTTCTGGTCATGCGCGACGTCACCGAGCGGCCCGAGGCCGTGGCGGCGGGCGTCGTGCGTCTCGTGGGCACGGACAGCGATCGCATCGTCGGAGAAGTCGAGCGGCTTCTCGACGATCCCGCTTATTACGCCGGTTTCGCCCGCATACTCAATCCTTATGGCGACGGCCATGCCTCGCAGCGCATCGCGATGGCCATCGCGGGCGAGGACGTGACGCCTTTCGCGGTTCGTCTGGTTTCTTGAAACAGGTTCATTATGATCATTGAGCGCCGTTATATTCTTACATCGATGCTGGTGGGATCGCTGATGGCGGCGCAAGCCGGCCATGGTGCGAAGGCCGGCGAAGTCGCCGATGCGATTAAGGCGCTGGCCGACAACACCATCGTGCGGGAAAGGATCACGCTCAGGGAATTGGGTTTCCCGGAGCCGGTCTCGCTCGCCTCCAGCGCCGCCAGCCGCGATATCTACCTGCCGGTTCCGGCCGGCGCGCCGCTCGTCAAGCCGACGCTCTCCCTGAGCGGCCGCTATCTGCGCGCGGATGGCGGGCGGACGACCTATACGCTGGCGCTCGACGGGAATATCGTCGCGGCGCGCTCGCCTTCCGACGCGGAAGGAAAGGTCGACATCGATATCGGCGTGGACGGCGCGCCGCGCCCAACGGGCTTCGTGCGGCTGGGGCTGGCCTGGTCGTCGACCACGGGGCGCTTCCTCTGCGACGAGGACCGCGCCATCGGCAACGTCCTCCAGATCTCGCCCGACAGCGCGCTGAACTACGGCTACGACCCGGCCAAGGTGACGGATATCTCCAGCGCCTGGGCGGCGCTGCCGCGCAAGATCTCGCTCCTCGTCGCCTCGGACGCGCTCGAAAGCGGCAGCTACGACGCCGCATGGCGGCTGGGCGTGGCGCTGGAGCGCGCGGGCAAGGAGGTTCGGGTCGTCGCCCTGCCGAAGCCGGGCGACGAGATCGACGCGACCGGGCTGAACGTGCCCCCGGCGCTGGCGTCCTTCCCCGCTTTCGCCGCGCTCGCGCGCGGCGGCAAGGTCAAGCTCGCCGGCGAGGCGGAAGTCGGCGCCTTGCTCCTGCTCGGCGCGCCGCAATTGCGCGCCGATATCGCGGTCGCCGATCCGGCGCTCGCGGCCGGGCTGAAAGCCGCATTGGACGCCGTCAAGGCCGAGCTCGCCGGGACCGACGCCGACGCCGCGGCGGCGGTGGACGCTCTGGCCGACCGGAAGGACAGCCTGCTGAAGCCCGCCGAGGCGAAGAGCGTGGGCCTCGGCGTTCTCGCCGGACGGCCCGTCATCGCGGTCGCGCCGGACGCGGCCGCCGCGGCGTCCGGCCTGTTCGACACGCTTTGGCGGCGCACCGCGCTGGCGCGTCATCTGATCGTCAACGTGGCCGGAAAGCCGGAAGGCGACGCCGACCGCGTCCCGCTGGGGACGCTCGACGCCGCCGCCGGCAATCTCGACGTGGTGGCCCGAGGCGACTGGACGACCACCTTCGACCTCGGCGCGACGCTAGCCAAGGGCAAGGCGCCGACCGAAATGGACATCCACGTCGCCGCCGCGCCCGGGGCGACGTCCACCTCGCCGGTGGCCTCCGTCTTCGTCAACGACTACCTGCTCGGCGCGCGGCGGCTCACCGCCGACGGCCGGCCCGAGCGGATCGCGGTCAGCGTTCCCTCCTACGTGCTTCAGCCGCGCAACACCGTGCGCGTGCAGTTCCAGCGCCAGCCGGCCAGCGACGAATGCCGCGAGCAGCCGCAGGGTTTTCCGGCGGCGGTGCTGCCCGACAGCGCCATGCGGCTGGGGCCGGCTCCGGCGCCGCGCGACTTCGCCGGCATGGTTCCGCTGCTTGCGGGCGACGCCGCGGTGATCGCGCCGGCGGGCTGGAGGAACGCGGCGACGAAGACGCTGCCCGCCGTCATTCAGGTCGCCGACGCGCTCGGCGTCTCGCCGGGCGCGGCCGAACTCACCTTCCACGACGGCGACGCGGCCGTGGCGCCGGGCAAGCCTTTCCTGGCCTTCGAGACGCCGGTGGAGGGCGCAGCGGAAGTGGTGAAGGCGTCGGGCGGACAGGTTTCGATCGCCGATAACAAGGGCAAGGTGTTCTACGACGTTTCGGGGCTCGACCGGATGGCGGTGCTTCAGGCCGTCACCGGCGCCAAGCAGCCCGGCGTCCGCTACAAGGCGGTCGGCCAGGGGCCGCAATTCGACAAGCCGTTCCGCATCGCGCAGGGCGACATAGCCGTCCTCGGCGAGGACGGCGTCGTGGCGGCGGTGAACAGCTCGGGCGAGCCGCTCTATCTCAACGAGGACGGAACGCAAGGCGGGCGCAACGAGGCCTTCACCTGGAAACAGCTTCTGAGCCCGTCTTTCTGGGCGCATAATTTCTCCTGGCTGTCCACGCTCGTCCTCGTCTTCGGCTTCGTCCTCCTGCTGCTGCTGGCGCGGCGCCGGCGCAACAAATCCTAGCGCGGGGATAGATCAGACAGCCAGATGTCGCTTTATTGGCCCTATTTCTTCGCGGATTACTATCGATGGCTGGAATACGCCGCCGTCGGGGTCACCGTGATCATTCTCCTGTCCAGCATAGACGATCTCTTCGTCGACGCCTGGTACTGGGTGCGCGAGGCCATACGGACCGTCACCGTCAAAAGGCGATACAAGCCGCTGCGGCCCGAGCAATTGCGCGACCGGCCGGAGCAGCATATCGCCATCATGATACCGGCCTGGCTGGAATATGACGTCATCGCCTCCATGCTGGAGAACATGGTCCGGGTGCTGGACTATCGCGCCTACACGATCTTCGTCGGCGCCTATCGCAACGACGCGGCGACCATCCGCGAGGTCGAGCGGATGCGCCGGCGCTACCGCCAGCTCGTGCGCGTCGAGGTGCCCCATGACGGCCCGACCTGCAAGGCGGACTGCCTGAACTGGGTGGTGCAGGCCATCTTCGCGCATGAGGCGCGCCACGACATGGCCTTCGCCGGCGTGGTGCTGCACGACAGCGAGGACGTGCTGCACCCGCTGGAGCTGCAGTTCTTCAACTATCTCCTGCCGCGCAAGGACCTGATCCAGATCCCCGTCGGCTCGCTGGAGCGCCATTGGTACGAGCTGGTCGCCGGCGTCTATATGGACGAGTTCGCCGAATGGCACGGCAAGGACCTGGTGGTTCGCGAAAGCATGGCGAAAAGCGTGCCTTCGGCGGGCGTGGGAACCTGCTTCTCCCGGCGCGCGCTGCTGACGCTCGCCGCCGAGACCGACAACCAGCCCTTCAACACGCAGACCTTGACCGAGGACTACGACATCGGCGTCCGGCTGGCCGCGCACGGCATGCGCTCCATCCTGGCGCGCTTCCCCGTGGACTACCGCGTGAAGCACGGCCATGGCGGGGCGAAGGAAAAGGTCGTCCGCATGCCGCTGTCCGTGCGCGAATATTTTCCCAACACCCTGCGCACCTCCTATCGCCAGAAGGCGCGCTGGTCGCTCGGCATCTGCTTCCAGGGCTACGCCTATTTCGGCTGGCGCGGCTCCATCGTCGACCGCTATTTCCTGCTGCGCGACCGCAAGGGCGTGGTGACGGCCTTCGTGCCGATCCTCGCCTATGTGCTGGCGGCGCAATATCTTCTGTTCCAGCTCGCCTTCGTCAGCGGCGTCCTGACGCTCAGCTATCCGCCGCTCATCGCATCGAACGGCTGGATCGGCGTGCTCCTGGCGCTGAACGGGATCGCTCTCATCTTGCGCATCGCGCAGCGCGTTTATTTCACGACCCGCTTCTTCGGCTGGAAGCACGGGCTTCTGTCCGTCCCGCGCATGGTGATCGGCAATTTCGTGAATTTCCTGGCCATGTGCCGGGCCTGGAAGCAGTATCTGTCCCATGTATTCATGGGAACGCGCCTCGTCTGGGACAAGACGATGCACGACTTTCCGTCCTCGGACGGGCTGAAGGAGGGGCACGACCGGCTGGGCGAGCTGCTGGTCTCCTGGCACGCGATCGAGGATCGTCACGTCGAGGCCGCGCTGCGCAAGCAAAGCGAGAAGCGCGTCTCCTTCGGCCGCATTCTGGTGGAGGAAGGCTGGCTCGCCGAGGAGGTGCTGGCCGAGGCGGTGGCGTTCCAGTCCGGCCTCGACCTGACCTCGGTGTCGGAGGCCGAGATTCTGGCCGCGAGGGGCAAGCTGCCGGTCGAGCTCAGCATCCGCTGGCGTGCGCTGGCGCTTCCCGAGGAGGACGGCGAGAAAATCCGCCTCGCCGTCTCCGCGCCCCTGTCGGACAGGGGCAAGGAGCAGATACAAGCCGCGCTCGGCTATATGCCGCGCCAGTTCATCGCCCGCGACCGCGACGTCACGGCCGGCCTGCGCGTGCTGCGCGGCGGCGGAAGCATGGGCGGCGAGGAAAAGTCGCGGTCGGAGCCCTATGTGCCGCTGCTCGGGGAACTGCTTATGGAACAAGGCTTTCTTTCACAGACGGCGTTTGAAAAGGCCATGCTGGATTATTCCCCGGAGCGGGACGGGCTGGTCGGCAGCTATCTCGTCGCCCGCGAGGTCATCACCGCGCCGATGCTGCAATGGGCGCTCGACGAGCAGAAGAAACGCGCGGCCGCGTTGAGCATGGCCGGCGCAGGGGAGGGGCGTTGATGGCGGCGGGATTTTTCTTTTGCGTTGATGGCGGCTCCTCGCGCCTGCGCGGCGCGATGCTGGCCCTGGCGCTCGCCGGCCTCTCCACGGCTTACTCGCCGGCCCTGGCGCAGGACGAGCTGCCTCTGTCCGGCCCGGCCTATCGGATCGCCACCGAGGCCTATGCGGCCTTCGAGCGCCGCGATTACGCGACGGCGATCGATCGCGCCCGCGAGGCCATCCGCCAGCGCCCGGACGTGGGGCGGCTGCGCGTGCTTCTGGTCCGCTCGCTCGCGGCGGCCGGGCAGACGGAGGACGCCCTCGCCGAGGCGCGGCGCGACGCCGACGACCCCGCGCTCACGCCCTCCGCGCAGGCCGAGCTGCGGCGCATCGCGACGACATTGGTTCCGCCGCCTTCGCCGACGCCGCCCGTCGCGGAGGCTCCGCCGGCGGCGGCCGACCGCGCCTATCAGGCCGCCGACGCCGCCTACAAGGCCTATGACCGCCGCGACTACGATCTCGCGGTGGCGAAGGCGCGGGAGGCGACGAGCCTCGCGCCGGACAATGCGGGTTACGCCAAGCTGCTCGCCAATGCGCTCGCCGCGCAGGAGCTCGCCGCGCGCCAGCGCAAGCTGGACCGGGCGGCGGCGTCTTCGCCGCAATCGGCCGCCGACCGAGCCGCCAACGCGGCCTATGAGGCGCTGCGGCGGGGTCGCTATGATGCGGCTCTGGGCAAGGCCCGCGAGGCGGCGCGGCAGGCGCCGGGCAAGCTCGCCTTTCGGCTGCTGCTGATCGATGCGCTGGTGCGCGACGGCCGGCGGGCCGAGGCGCTCGCCGAGACCGAAAAGGCGGTGAAGCGTTTCGGGCGCAACGCCGACCTTCTGCGGCAAAGGGGCGTGTTGAAGGCTTCGCTCGGCGACTCCAAGGGCGCTTACGACGATCTGAAAGCCGCCTTGCGGCTTTCGCGCGCGCATAAGGATACGCGCTTCCTGCGCCTGTCTCTGGCCGACGCCGCGCTGGCGACGTCCCGCCCCAAGGAGGCCGTCGACATATTGGCGCCCCTCGGCAGGACCGCGGATTACGCCATATGGGTCCGGCGGGGCCGCGCTTGGCAGGATTTGAAGGACTACAAGCGCGCGGAAGACGCCTTCGCCGAAGCTGCGCGCGCCGCCCACAAGCCGGAGGAGCGCGCAGCGGTCGTCGCCGCGCGGATCGGCCTGCTGAAGATCGAAGGACGCAGGCAAGAGGCCGGCGCGCTGTTCGCCGCTGCGCATGAAAGCGGCGCCTTGCGGACGCTTTCGTCCGCCGACCTCGGCTATCTGGCGGCGCAGGCCGGCGACGACCGCACGGCCTATGAGGCGTTCATGACGGCGGGGCGGAAAGGCGAGCTGCGAGGCTCCCAGTTGATCGACGCCGCCTATGCGGCGCGCCGGGCCTTCCACAACAAGGAGGCGGTCGCTCTCTTCAAGCAGGCGATCGACGCGGAGGAGAGGGGCGAATTCAGCCTGGACGCGCAAAAATTGTTCGGGTTGCGCCGCGAGGTGGCGGAGCTTACGCGCGAATGGGGCGCCTATACGACGCTGAGCTATGGAAGCAACGGCCTTTCCAGCGCCTCCTTCCTGCCGCAGGGCACGAGCGGCCGCACCTTGCAGCTCGGTTCGGAGGCCTATTGGCGGCCGCCGGTGATCGGCTATCGGGACGGAAGGCTGTTCGAGCTGTTCGTCCGCCACTATATGACCTTGTCCGACTCTTTGGGCGGCGCGACGGGTTTCTCCACGCTGCAGGGCAGCGCCGGGGCGCGCTGGAAGCCGTTCAAGGACTATAATTTCGTGCTGGAGGCCAGCAAGCTCTACAAGATCGGCAAGAACAGCCGCGACGACTTCCTGCTGCGCGCCGCGATCTCGGGCGGTTTCGGCGGCGAGCTGAACGTGACGGCGCCGTCCTGGTGGACGGGGCAATATTATGCGGAGGCCGCGCGTTACATGCGGTCCGGGGAGAACATCGCCGACGGCGAGGCGCGTTTCGGGCGCAGCTTTCGCATGGACGGCGTGAGCGACCGTCTGGTGCTCACGCCCTTCCTCGGCGTCGCCGCCAATTTCGACAGCGACTACGCCACCTCGTTCGCCCTCGGCGCCGGCCCCGGCGTGAATGCGCGCTACTGGTTCCGGGAAGACAAATACACAGCCCCGCGATCCTATGTGGACGTGACCTTGCAATATCGTTTTCATCTCGCGGGGGACAACCGTGCCCAGGGAATTTTCGCAGGGATCAGCACGTCTTACTGAGAAGACGCCCGGATGGCGGCGGGCCGCTGTTCTTGGCGGGATGCTGGTCGTTCTGCTCCTGACGTTCTGGCTGGCGGGAAGGCTCATGCGGAACTGGTTTCACCCACCCCTGTCCGTGGCCGGGATCGTCTGGCAGGTGGACACTGCGACGGCCGATATCGACGGCGACTGGGGAAAGCTCGGCGCGGAGCAGTTGCTCATACAGTGGAGCAAGGTCGACGGCGTCGATTTCCTGGCGCCCGGCGGGCCCGGAAAGCCCGATTGGGCGCGCATCTCGCGCCAGCCATGGGCGAAGAGCGTCATCCTGGGGACCGTCGGCCGTTTCGATGAAAGATCGGCGCGCGCGGATGCGTTGGCGCTGGCGCGGGACGCCGCCGGGATCGCGGACAAGACTGGACCGTTGAACGTCGTCGGTTATTACTTCCCCGTCGAGGCGGACCCGACCTGGAAGGAGGCGCCGGTCGTCATGCCCGAAGCGCTGGCGCTGCTGCCGCGCCCGCTCTGGATCAGCGTCTATGACAATGCGAATATCGGCGGCCGGGCGCTGGCGGACTGGCTCGCCGCATGGCTGCCGCCCGACGTCGGCGTCTTTTTTCAGGACGGCGTTGGCGTCGAAGCCCGCACGCCGGCCGTGGCGCGCCAATATGTCGACGCCCTCTCCGACAAGTTGGGCAATGCGCGGGTCAAAGTGATCGTGGAAGCCTTCAGGCCGCTGAGCGGCGGCAAGTTCCGGGCGGCGACGGTCGACGAGCTGCTCCCCCAGATATCGGCCATGCAGGGCCGCGACATCTTTCTGTTTGACGGCCCGCATTATCTCGGGCCCGGCGAGGTGGACGAACTCGCCCGCCGCATGGGTCGGTGAGGTGGGCCTGCTGCCGCCGCAAACGGTTGGGCATCGTGCAGAAAGGAAATCTCGTTTGCGGCGATCCGTGGAGATGAGGCCGTCCGCTGACGGGGCGGCGGAAAGTTTCAGCGGGAGTTTCAGTCGGGTTTCTAGCGTCCGGAAGCCGTTTTGACCAATCATAACCTTTATGGCGGCCATAAGGCTTTGCAAGGCTCCTAAGGAATGATGGTCCTTTGAATACCGCCTCCATTAGATCGTCCATGGAATATGCGAGAATTGGGAATTGATCAAAAGACCGTCGCTTGACTGGATGGCAAGCGTCTTACGGGTGGATTGGAGTGCCCCCTGTGATTTCGATGGCAGGTCTTCGAATGGTCAATATGTTGGTGCGGTCATGCCTGGGATCGTGGCGATAGAGAGCCGGATATCGCCGGCGGCAGCGAAGGCCCGTACTGCGGCTTTGTGCTCGTCGGAATGCGCAATGACCGCGACGGCGGTCAGCGTTGCCGGTTTTCCGGCGACTGGCCATCGCGTAAATTCGTTTCAGGCCAATATTTCGTCCTATAAAAGTTGCCGGAGCCGCAATGAAACCATGGCTCCGGCGAACCCTCATCGATTTATGCCCGTTATATCGACGCTATTTCTTGGGATATCCAGCCTGCTTCATCGCGCGCGTCGTCAGCGACTGGGCGGTGCTGAGAGCCTGGTCGACCGTTTCGGACCCGGCGATGGCGGCCGAGAACTGCTGGCCGACATTCGTTCCGATCGCCTGGAATTCCGGGATCGCCACGAACTGCACGCCGACATAGGGCACGGGATCGACGGTCGGATGTTCCGGGTCGGCGTCCTGGATGGAGTCCAGCGTCAGCTTGGCGAAAGGCGCAGCCTTCAGATAATCGGCGTTCTTGTAGAGCGACGCGCGAGTCGCCGGCGGGGCGTTGAGGATGCCGTATTTCTCCGCGACGAGCTTGGTATATTCCTTCGATGTCGCCCAGGCGATGAACTTTTCGGCGGCTTCCTTCTGCTTCGTCGCCGCCGGAATGGCGAGCGACCAGGCCCAAAGGGTCACAGCGCTTTTCGACAGCCCCTTGGTCGGGGAATGGGCGAAGCCCACGGTCTGCGAAACCTGCGACTGCTTCGGATCGCTGAGAAGCGACGCGAAGACAGTGGCGTCGATGAAGATGCCGCATTTGCCGGTCGCGAACAGGCTCAGCGCCTGCGTGGCCCCGTTGGTGCTGGCGCCGGGAGGGCCGTATTTGCGCATCAGGTCGACATAGTCGGTGATTGTCGCCTTCCAGGCCGGCTGGTCGAATTGCGGATTCCACTTTTCGTCGAACCATCGCGCGCCATAGGAATTGGCCATCGCGGTGATGAAGTTGATGTTCTCGCCCCAGCCGGCCTTGCCGCGAAGGCAGATGCCGTAGATTTCCTTATCCTTGTCGGTGATCTTGGCCGCCGCTTCCTTGATGAAATTCCAGGTCGGCTTTTCCGGCATCTTGAGGCCTGCTTTTTCAAACAGGTCCTTGCGGTAGTAAGTCATCGAGCTTTCGGCGTAGAACGGGGCCGCATAAAGCGTCTTGTCGTAGGAAAGGCTCGCCCGAACCTTCGGCAGAAGGTCGTCGATGTCGTAGCCGGCGCCTAGATTGTCCAGCGGCAGCAGCCACTGCGACTTGGCCCAGATGGGCACTTCATAGTTGCCGATCGTCAGGATGTCGTATTGGCCGCCCTTCGTGGCGATATCGGTCGTCACTTTCTGGCGCAGGACGTTCTCCTCCAGCACCACCCAGTTGACGTCGATGCCCGGATTGGCGGCCTTGAATTCAGGCGTTAGCTGTTGCATGCGGATCATGTCCGCATTGTTCACGGTCGCGATCGTCAGCGTCGTGTTCGCCTGCGCTGCCGACGCCGCCGCGACCAGCGCCGTGCATGCGGCAAGGGCTTTCAGTCTCATTCGGAAATCCTCCTCTTCCAAAATTCCAGACAAAAAACTACATAAAACAAAAATCATTGCAACATAAAACAACAATATATAGCGTTTTAGGTTGGAAGTGGTTGCGATAATGTGGTTTTACCCTGCCCAGGCCGCTGTCGCATCCGAAAGGAGGACGCTTGATGAAGAAATCCCTGGTGTTTGACCTGGGCGCCGGAAGCGGGCGCGCCATGGTCGCGCTTTTCGACGGCCAAAGGCTGGAGCTAACGGAAATCCATCGGTTCGTAGGCGTGGAGACGCGGCTTGCGGACGGCCCGCATTGGGACCTGGGACGATTGCTCGACGAGATTCGCACCGGCCTGCAACTGGCTGCGGCGCGCTATGGCGGGATCGATTCCATCGGCGTCGACAGTTGGGGTGTGGATTATGTCCTGATCGACGATGAAGGTGGGTTCGACCTGTCTCCCTTCCACTACCGGCATCCGCGTTCGCAACGCGGCTATGATCGTTTTCCCGTCGCGCCGGAGAAGATGTTCGACCGCACCGGCTCGCAGATCCTGCCGGTGAATACGGCCTATCAGCTGTTCAGCGCCCTGCGTGACGGGCCGGAAAAAATCGCCGCAAAGCGGCGGCTGGTGCTGATCGCGGACGCGGTCAATTATTTCCTCACCGGAGAGGTCGCCATCGATACGACGCTTGCGCGCACCACCGGGCTTCTGAACGTCTTGGGCGAATGGGACGAGGCTATTTGTCGGGAAGCTGGCGTTCCATCATCGCTTTTTCCGCCGGTGGAGCAGCCGGGGAAAATTCGCGGTTGGCTGCGGCTCGAGCTTCAGGAACAGTCGGGCCTGGGCAGGACGCCGGTGGTCACCGTGGCCGGGCACGATACGGCGAGCGCCGTCTGCGCTTTGCCCTTGCAGGCGCGGGACGCTTTCCTGATCTGCGGCTCGTGGTCGATCCTGGGCTGCGAGAGGCCGCGTCCGGTTATGTCGCAGGAAGCGCGCCGGGCGGGTTTCGGAAACGAGGGAGGCGTCGAAGGCCGGCCGATATTCCTCAGGAGCCTCAATGGGCTACACTTGCTGCAAAAGCTCCGCGCCGCCTGGAGCCAGCAGATGGGACATGAAATCGGTTTCGCGGCCATGTCGGCCGCGGCGGCGGCGCGGGGCGGAAGCTCCGTAGCGGTCGATCCTTCGGACAAGGCCTTTTTCAATCCGCCGGACATCGTCGCGGCGATCGAGGCCGCGTGCCGTGAAGTCGCCGGGTCCGGCGACATCGGCCTTCTGGCGCTGGCGATCTATCGCGGGCTGGCGAAAAACGTAGCGGAAAGCCTCGCCGCGATGGAAAGCCTGACCGGGGAGGCCGTGGCCGGCCTGCGCGTCTGCGGCGGCGGCGGCCAGGACGCCCTGCTTTGCCAGCTGGTCGCGGACAGCACGGGCCGGGTCGTCAGCGTCGGGCCGATCGAAGCCAGCGCCTGGGGCAACGCCCTGATGCAGCTCGTTGGGATCGGCGAGGTGAAGGACCTGGCGGCGGCTCGCAAATTGGTTGAAAAATCAACCGATATCCTGGATTACTATCCGCAGAAATAAAATGGGATTGACGCCAAGCATGCTGGCAATAGAACGCAGACAAAAGATTCTCGATCTCGTCTTTCGGCACAGGTCGGTGCAAGTTACCGATCTCAGCAAATCCTTCGGCGTCACCGAGGAGACGATCCGCCGCGACTTGCAGGTCCTCGATAATGGCGGGCTGCTGAGCCGGACCCATGGCGGCGCCGTCGCCAAGGAGACCGAGGTCGAAGACCTGCCTTATCGCATGCGGCAGATCACCAATATCGAGGCGAAACGCAGGATCGCGGCGCTGGCCGCGAAGCTCGTCCATGACGGCAATGCGGTGATGATCGATTCCTCCTCCACCGCCTTCGAAGCGCTGGCCGAGCTCAGGAGCCACCACGATCTCACGCTGATCACCAATTCCGTCCGCATCACCGCCGAGCCCGGGGCGACCCAGCACACGATCGTCTCGGTCGGCGGCGAATTGCGCAAGCAGTCGATGACCTTCGTCGGCATGCTCGCCACGCAGGCCATCGCCCAATTCAACGCCGACATAGCCCTGATCAGCTGCAAGGCGATCTCGATGGCCGGCGGCGTCATGGACGCCAGCCTGCCGGACGCCGAGGTCAAGCGCGCCTTCATCGCGGCGGCGCGCAAGGTCTGCCTCCTCGTCGACGGCGACAAGTTCGACGGCTCCGCGCTGACCAGCGTCTGCTCGATCGACCAGGTCGACGTCGTGGTCACGGATCGCGCGCCGTCCGAGGCGTGGATGCAGCATTTTCGCCGATCCAACATTCCGGTCCTGTTTTAATCCAACATTTTCCAACATTTCATTTCTGTTTTTGTTGACTTTGTCCTGATCCGGCTTATGGTCTTCCCGACATTACGGTGAGGACCATGAAAAACGATCTCAAGCTACGTGAATTCATCTGCGAAATCGGCCGCCGCGCCTATATGCGCGAGATGGGAGCCGCCAATGACGGCAACATCTCGGTGCTGCTGGACGACGGCACGCTTCTGTGCACGCCGACGGGCGTTTCGAAGGGGTTCATGACCCCGGACATGATCTGCCACATCGACCGCGGCGGAAAGCCGATCGGCGAGGGGAAATACCGCCCGTCCACTGAGATCAGCATGCATCTGTGCGTGTACGACAATCGCGACGATGTGCGTTCGGTCGTGCATGCCCATCCGCTCTACGCGACCGTGCACGCCATCTGCGGTAAGCCGCTGACCCAGCAGATCATGCCGGAATCGACCATGTTCCTGGGCGAGGTGCCGCTGACCCCCTACGGCATTCCGTCGACGCACGAACTGTCCGACGCCATCACGCCCTATCTGCAAAGGCACGACGCGCTTCTCCTGGAGAACCACGGCGCGCTGACCTACGGCCACGATCTCAACAGCGCCTATTTCAAGATGGAGGCGCTCGATTATTACGCCAAGGTCGTCTACCTCGCGGCTTCCTATGGCGGCGCCAAGGAGTTCAACCAAGAGCAGATCGAGAAGCTGCTCGACGTGCGCCGCAAGCATTTCAACCAGCCTGGACGCCATCCGTTTCTGAATCGCGAGGAACAGGCCCGCTGAGGCGCGCCCGATTTCCGAAGACTTGTGAGGAGATTCGCCATGTATGCAGAAAAATTCAAACTGAACGGAAGAACAGCCGTCGTCACCGGCGGCGGGCGCGGCATCGGCCTGAGCTGCGTCGAGGCGCTGGCCGAGCACGGCGCGACGGTCGTGATCGCCGATATCGACGAGGCGATCGCCGAGGAGGGCAAGGCCGCCATGCGGTCGAAAGGCTACGATGTCGCGACCTACAAAGTCGACGTAACCAAGTCGACAGAAGTCGACACCCTGGCCGACTGGGTCGTTGCGACCTACGGCAAGGCCGACATCCTGGTCGCCAACGCCGGCATAGCGCGTTCGGGCGTGGCGGCGGAGGACGTCACCGACGAGCATTGGTTGCATGTCAACGACGTGAACTATAACGGCGTCTTCTGGTGCAACCGCGCCTTCGCCCGCCACATGCTGGCGGCGGGATCGGGCGCCATCGTCAATATCGGCTCGATGTCGGGCATCATCTCCAACCGTCCGCAGAAGCAGACCTATTACAACGCCGCCAAGGCCGCCGTGCACCAGATGACCTCGTCGCTGGCCGCCGAATGGGCTGACCGGGGCGTCCGCGTCAATGCGGTTGCGCCGACCTATATCGAGACGGCCATGACTATGTACCGCCACGACAATGATGGCATGATCGACGTCTGGCTGCGCGACACGCCGATGCACCGCCTCGGCAGGCCGGACGAGATCGCGTCCGTCGTGCACTTCCTCGCCTCCGACGCCTCCAGTCTGATGACGGGCACCACGGTGGTGGCCGACGCCGGCTTCACCTGCTGGTGACGGCCGCTCCGGCGCGCGTTTCGACCGGCGGCGATCGCCGCCGGTCCGACATTCAAAGGGAGGAGAGGTTTTATGAAGAGCTTCATCAACAGCCGCGAGACGGTCGTGACGGAAGCGATCGAAGGGCTGCTGCTTTCGTCTTCCGGCGATAAACTGGCGCGTCTCGACGGCTTTCCCGAGATCAAGGTGGTGCTCCGGTCGGACTGGAGGAAGGACCGTGTCGCCGTGGTGTCGGGCGGCGGTTCCGGGCATGAGCCGGCCCATGCCGGCTTCGTGGGCGAGGGAATGCTGACGGCGGCGGTCTGCGGAGAGATTTTCGCCTCGCCCAGCGTCGACGCTGTCCTCGCGGCGATCCTTGCCGTGACCGGTCCCGCGGGCTGCCTGCTCATCGTCAAGAATTACACCGGCGATCGCCTGAATTTCGGCCTGGCGGCCGAACGCGCCAAGGCGCTCGGCCTCGCCGTCGAGATGGTCATCGTCTCGGACGACATCGCCCTGCCGCATATTCCCAATCCGCGCGGCGTCGCGGGAACGCTGTTCGTCCACAAGATCGCCGGCGCGAAAGCCGCCGCCGGCGTGTCGCTGGAGGAGGTGCGCAGCGCCGCCGCTGACGCCGCGCGCAGCGTCCGCTCGCTCGGGCTGGCCCTGTCGACATGCCATTTGCCCGGACTGGACGGCGCCCACGCCGAACTGGCCGCCGATAAGGTCGAACTCGGCCTCGGCATCCACGGCGAGCCGGGCGCGGACAGCCTCGTCTTTCAGCCGGCGGACACGCTTATCAGCGTCATCGCGGAGCGAATCGAGCGGACGCTCGCGGCGGACGAGCGCGTAGCGCTCCTCGTCAACTCGCTGGGCGGCGCGTCGCCGCTGGAGCTAGCGATCGTCACCCAGGCGCTGCGCAAGACCGGCTTGTTCGAAAAGGCCGATTTCATCCTCGGTCCCGCGCCGCTGATGACCGCCATCGACATGCGCGGCGTTTCGATCAGCACCCTGGTTCTCGACGACGCCCGGCGCGAGGCCTTGCTGGCGTCGACCGACGTGGCGACATGGCCGCGACCCAACCCGACCGCGCGGGCCGCGCCCGTTCTGCCGAATCCGTATCGCCCGGAACTGACATCGTCGCCTTCGTCCGACGAGGCGGTGCGCGGGTTCATCCTGGCGGCGACGGATTCGCTGCAAAGCCACGCCGCGCAGATCGATGCGCTCGACGCGAAGGTCGGCGATGGCGACACCGGCTCCACGCTCGCTGTTGCGGCCGCCGGCCTGGTCGGCGATATCGATCGTTTTCCGCTGGCGGACGGTGCGGCGCTGCTGAAGGCGATGGGCGACCGTCTCCTGCGCGGCGCGGGCGGGTCGAGCGGCGTGCTCCTCGCCATCCTGTTCACGTCCGCCGCGCAGCATTTCGACCGGCCCGGCCAATGGGCGCAGGCCTTGTCCGCCGGTCTTCGGCGGATGATGCTCTATGGCGGCGCCAAGCCCGGCGACCGCACGATGGTCGACGCCCTCGAACCCGCCTTGGCGCGGCTGGTCGCGGGCGGATCGCTCGCCGAAGCGGCCGCCGCCGCGCGGCAGGGGGCCGACGCCACGGCGCGCCTGGACCGCGCCGGCGCGGGACGGTCCGTCTATGTGCCATCCACGGCGCTCGAAGGTGTGCCCGATCCGGGCGCCGAGGCCGTGGCGCGGTTGTTCGAGGACCTTTGCGGAATTCAACCGAAGAAGCGAGCATAACATGTCGACCCAGCGAGCCCGCTCGGCGGCGCGTCTGATGATGACGCCGTCCGTCGTTCTTCTGTTCATATGGATGATCGTCCCCTTCGTGATGACGATCTATTTCTCGGTTCTGAACTACAACCTGCTCAGTCCGGGCATGGAGACCTTCGTTGGTCTCCTGAACTATGAATATTTCCTGACCGATCCCGCCTTCTTCTCGGCGTTGCTCAACACGCTGCTCCTCGTCGCGGGCGTACTGGCCATCACCGTATTCGGCGGAATTATCTTCGCGCTGCTGCTGGACCAGCCCGTCTACGGACAGGGGATCGTTCGCGTCCTGGTGATCGCGCCGTTCTTCGTCATGCCGACGGTCGCGTCGCTGGTCTGGAAGAACATGTTCATGGATCCGGTCAACGGGCTTTTCGCGCATCTGGCCAAGGCGCTCGGCTTGCAGCCTTTCGACTGGCTGGCCAACGCGCCGCTCCTGTCGATCATCTTGATCGTGGCCTGGCAATGGCTGCCGTTCGCGACGCTGATCCTGCTGACCGCCCTGCAGTCGCTCGACACGGAGCAGATGGAGGCGGCCGAGATGGACGGCGCCGGCGCGCTGTCGAAATTCATCCACATCATCCTGCCGCATATGGCCCGCGCCATCACGGTGGTGATCCTCATCCAGACGATCTTCCTGCTTTCAGTCTTCGCCGAGATCCTGGTCACGACCAATGGCGGCCCCGGAACGCAGAGCACCAACCTGACCTATCTGGTCTATTCGCAGGCGCTGCTGCAATTCGACGTCGGCAGCGCCTCGGCGGGCGGCATCGTCGCGGTGGTGCTCGCCAATATCGTCGCGCTTTTCCTCGTCCACCTCATCGGCAAGAATCTGGAGGCGTGAGATGGCCCGCAAGATAACGGAGCGACGCAAGATCGCCATGACGGCGCTGGTCTGGACGCTCGGAAGCCTGGTTTTCTTTCCGATTCTCTGGACCGTGCTCACCAGCTTCAAGTCGGAAGTGGACGCCGTATCCTTCCCGCCGCAATTCCTGTTCTTCCATTGGACGATGGAGAACTACGCCGAGGTGCAGAGCCGATCAGACTATTTCGGTCATTTCATGAATTCGGTCGTCATCTCCTTCGGCTCGACCCTGCTCGGGCTCCTCATCGCGATCCCCGCCGCCTGGGCGATGGCCTTCTCGCCGACCAAGCGCACCAAGGACATATTGATGTGGATGCTGTCGACCAAGATGATGCCGCCTGTGGGCGCGCTCATCCCCATCTACCTCATATTCCGCAACACCGGGCTGCTCGACAGCCGCATCGGGCTGGTGATCGTGCTGATGTTCATCAACCTGCCGATCATCGTCTGGATGCTCTACACCTATTTCAAGGAGATTCCCGGCGAGATCCTCGAGGCGGCCCGCATGGACGGCGCCTCGCTGGCCAAGGAGATCGTCTATGTGCTGACGCCGATGGCTGTTCCTGGCATCGCCTCGACCATGCTGCTCAACATCATCTTCGCCTGGAACGAAGCGTTCTGGACGTTGAACTTGTCGGCCTCGAAAGCCGCGCCGCTGACGGCGTTCATCGCCTCCTATTCCAGCCCCGAAGGATTGTTCTACGCGAAGCTTTCGGCGGCCTCGACGATGGCCATCGCCCCCATCGTGGCGCTCGGATGGTTTTCGCAGAAGCAACTCGTCCGCGGCCTGACCTTCGGCGCGGTGAAATGACAGGAAAAGAACCATGGGCAGCATAAGCCTTCAGAACGTTTCAAAGGTCTTCGGCCAGGCCGCGGTCATTCCTTCCATCGACCTGGAGATAGAGGACGGCGAGTTCGTGGTTTTCGTCGGCCCGTCCGGCTGCGGCAAGTCCACCCTGCTTCGGCTGATCGCCGGGCTCGAGGACGTGTCGGGTGGAAAGATCGTTATCGACGGGAAGGATGCCACCGAAACCTCGCCGTCGGGGCGCGGGCTGGCGATGGTGTTTCAATCCTACGCGCTCTATCCGCATATGAGCGTGCGCAACAATATCGCCTTTCCGCTGAAGATGGCCGGCGTCGCTAGGGACGAGATCGACAGGAAAGTAGGCGACGCGGCGCGCATCCTCAATCTCTCCGATTATCTGGAGCGCAAGCCGCGGCAGCTTTCGGGCGGCCAGCGCCAGCGTGTCGCCATCGGCCGGGCCATCGTGCGCCAGCCCTCGGCCTTTCTCTTCGACGAACCGCTGTCAAATCTCGACGCCGCGCTGCGCGTCAACATGCGGCTCGAGATCAGCGAACTACACCAGCAATTGAAGACGACGATGATCTATGTGACGCACGATCAGGTCGAGGCCATGACGATGGCTGACAAGATCGTCGTGCTCAACCAGGGCGGCGTAGAGCAGGTCGGGTCGCCTTTGGAGCTCTACAACAATCCCTGCAATCTCTTCGTCGCCGGCTTCATCGGCTCGCCGAAGATGAATTGCGTCCAGGGACGCGAGGCGGTCCGGTTGGGCGCGCATACGATCGGCGTCAGACCAGAGCATATCGCCCTCTCGAAGGACCACGGCGACTGGAACGGGCGGATCGTCGTGGCGGAGCATCTGGGCTCCGACACGCTGCTGCATGTGGACGTGGAAGGTGTCGGCCCCATCACCGCGCGCGGTGGCGGCGATTTTCCCGCCAAGGCCGGAGAAACCGTCTGGCTGACGCCGGACAAGGCCCATATCCATAGATTCCACGAGAATGGCCGGACGATAATCTAGGCGCGAGCACGCCATTCGATCGGATGGATCGAATGGCGTCGTCACGGATGCGCCACGATCAGTTCGCGGCCGACCGGCGGGCGAGGATTTCGGTCATGCGCTTGCGGACGGCGGGGGGCAGGTCGGCGGGCAGGTCCGCTTCGGTCGCCGGCTTGTCGCCGACCTGGATCAGCATCGCCATGCCCATGGTGTAATGCGGCGAGCATTTGACGCCCCAGATTCCCTGTTCGGTCGGCGTCACCTCGATCTCCTGGTCGATCTTGCCGATGAATTTCTTGCCCCCGGCCGGGATCATGCCGGCGATGGTCGCGGCGTTGTGGCCGCGATTGGCGGCCAGGAACTTGACCGTGTCGCCCGGCTTGATCGCCAGGTAATCGGGCTCGAACACCATCGGGCCGGTCGCGTTGCGGTCGAGCATCTTGACCTCGAAGGTCTCGGCCATGGCCGGGACGGACAGGAGGCAGCACAGCAGGGTGAGGCGAAGCAGCATGAGATTTTCCTTTCAGTCGAGACGTCGGAAGGCGAAGACCCGCCCATGGCCGGCCGGATGGGGGATCAGCTCGGCTTCGACGGCGAAGATCTCCCGGATCAGCGGGGCCGTCAGGACGTCGCGCGGCGGGCCGAGGGCCGCGCAGCGGCCCTCCTTCAGCACCAGGAGCCGGTCGCAGCGCATGGCGTGATGCAGGTCGTGGAGCGCGACGACCGTGGTGAGCGACAGCGCCGCGATCAGGTCGAGGACGCCGAGCTGGTGATGGATGTCGAGATGGTTGGTCGGCTCGTCCAGAAGCAGGATTCGCGGTCTTTGCGCATGGGCGCGGGCGATATGGACGCGCTGGCGCTCGCCGCCGGACAGCGACGACCAGTCGCGCGCGGCCATCGCGTCCATGCCGACGGCGCGCAGCGCCGCTTGGACCGCGTCGTCGTCTTCGGCGCTCCAGGGCCTGAGCGGACCGAGCCAGGGCGTGCGGCCCAGCTCCACCGCGTCGCGCACCGAGATACGCTCGCTCGTGTCGGCCTGCTGGGCGACGAAGGCGACGGCCTGGGCGATCTCGCGCCGCCGGATTTTCCGCATCGGGACGCCGGCCAGGCGCACCTCGCCCCGGCTGGGGCGGGTGAGGCCCGCCAGCATGTTGAGCAGCGTCGACTTGCCCGAGCCGTTCGGGCCGATCAGGCCCAGCGTCTCGCCGGCCCGCAGCGCGACGCTGACATCCGACACGATGGCGCGGCCCTGCGCCGTCCTGCCGACGCCGACGGCTTCGAGAACCAGCGCGCTCATCGCCGTCCGCCCCGGATCATGATGACGGCGAAGGCCGGCGCGCCGACAAGCGCGGTGATGACGCCGATGGGCAGGACCTGTCCGGGCAGGGCGATGCGGGAGACGACGTCCGAGACGACGAGGAACACCGCCCCCGCCAGCGCCGTCGCGGGCGCGAGGCGGCTATGGCGGGGGCCGACGAGAATGCGCATGGCGTGCGGCACGACCAGCCCGACGAAGCCGATGGCGCCGGCGATGGAGACCATGATGGCGGTGACCAGCGTCGCCGTTCCCACCAGCAGCGCCTGGGCGCGGCGCACGTCGACGCCCAGCGCCGCGGCGCTGTCGGCGCCGAAGGTGAAGGCGTCCAGCGTGCGCGCATGCCACAGCGTCACGCCGAGGCCGATGAAGGCCATGGGCAGCGCCAGCCAGCAATCCGGCCAGCGCACGCCGGAGAGATTGCCCAGCAGCCAGAATATGATGCCGCGCGCCTGCTCGGCGCTGGCCGATTGCGCGATGATGAGGGCGGTCAGCGCGTTGAAGAGCTGCGAGCCGGCGATGCCGGCCAGGATGATGACCCCGGCGCCGCGCGCGCCGGTTCCGCCGCCGGCGGCGCGCGCCAGCAGCGCCACCAGCGCGAAGGCCGTCAGCGCCCCGGCGAAGGCGCCGGCCGACATGCTCAGCAGCCCCGCGCCGACGCCCGCGATCGCCACCAGCACCGCGCCGGTCGAGGCGCCGGCGGAAATGCCCAGCAGATAAGGCTCGGCCAGCGGATTGCGCAGCAGCGCCTGCAGGATCAGGCCCGACAAGGCGAGGCCCGCGCCGCCGCAGGCCGCGACCACCGCCCGCGACAGGCGGTAATTCCAGATCACGCTGAGATCGATCGGGTCGACCCCCGGGCGCGACAGGCCGGCCTTGGCCGCCAGCACGTCGAGGACGGTGGCGAACGGGATGCGCGTCTCGCCCACCGCCGTGCCGAACAGCAGCGCCGCGACGAGGACGAGCGGAGACAGCCAGAGCCAGCCCGCCCGGCGGGCCGCGGCGCCCTGCCTCATTTCTTGAGCCCGAACCCGGCCAGGGCGTTCGACAGCTTCTCGAGCGCGAAGATCGCGCGCACGGACGGGTCCATCGCATTGGCCTCGATGGTGAGCACGCGGTTCTGCTTGACGGCGTCCATCTGGCTGGTGACCGGATCGCTGGTCAGGAATTCGCGCTTGACGGCGATGTCGTCGGCGGGGAAACGGCGGCGGTTCATCTCGGCCGCGACGATGAAGGTGGGATTGGCCTTGGCGATGGTCTCCCAGCCGACCGTCGGCCATTCTTCTTCCGAGGAGACGACGTTCTTGACGCCGAGCTTCGACATCATCCAGCCCGGTACGCCGTTGGCGCCGGCCACATAGGGATCGATCTCGATATCGGCCGAGGAATACCAGAACACGCCCGAGACGGTGTCGGGCAGGTTGAGGTCCTTGGCCTGCTTGACGGCGGCCTCCTCGCGGGCCTTCAGCTCCGCGACCAGCTTGTCGCCGCGATCCGAGACGTCGAAGATCCGGGCCAGCTCCTCGATGCCCTGATAGAGCAGGGCGGTGTCGAACAGCCTGGTGCGCGCGCCGTCCATGCTCTGGCTGTTGTCCTTGCCGACGCATTCGGTGGGCATGATCCAGCTCGGGATCCTGGCGTCGTCGAACATCTCGCGCGTGCCGACCGCGCCCTTGGGGCCGATCATCCATTCATAGGGCGTGACCACCAGCTCCGGCTTCTTCTGGACGACGCTTTCGAAGGAAGGGGCGTTGTCGGAAAGCCGCTCGACCTTCTTGTCGGCCTCGGCATATTCGGGCAGGACCGGATTGATCCACAGCGCCGTGCCTTTGACCTTGTCGGCGAGGCCGAGCATGTAGAGGATCTCGGTCGTGCCCTGGCCGATGCTGACGACGCTTTCGGGCGCCTTGTCGATGGTGATCTCGTGGCCGCAGCTCGTGAGCTTCAGGGGATAATGCGTCCCGGCCAGGGCCGCGGGCGTGAGGCAAAGCGTGGCGATGAGCGCCGTCGTCAGTCTGATCATAATGGTCCTTCCGCTGCATTATGAAGGAGCGGAGGAGGGCGGACCTGTATCGGGCGGGATGACGCGACGACGAGCCCCGCCCGAGCCGACCCGCTCGGTTGGTCAATCTGCGTCGGCAGGTCTCCTGACTGACGGGTCTTCGCTGGCTCGACCTTCCCGGACCCTTGGTCCAGTGGCGTCTCCGAGTTCAGCTCGCCGCCTACAGTTGCGGGGGCAGTTCCGTTTACCGTTTGGTCCGGCCACGGATTCCCTATTAATTCCTCGCGGAAACCGACTTCCATTCCGTAGCCGGTTGCGGCGGTGATGACAAGAACGTGATCGCCGTCGTGCAGAACTATCGTCCGATCCGGCGGGGCGCGCTTTTGTCCGCCTTTGTCACGGCGGCGATTGACAACGGCGCAATATCGATCCATAATTCTAAAAAACGATGGAATGATAGATCGATGAACCAGCCGATCAGCCGACACGAACTTGAGGACGCGGCCGCGATGTTCAAGGCGCTGGCCGATCCGGCCCGGCTTCTCACGCTCGTCATCCTGTCGGAAGGCGAGCGCAATGTCGGCGAGCTCGCCGAGATCGAGAACGACAGGGTGGGCACGGTCTCGGCCCGTTTGAAGGTGCTGCTGCAAGCGCGCCTGGTCAAACGGCGGCGGGAAGGCAAGACGGCGATCTATGCGATCGCCGACGACCATGTGCTCGGCCTCGTTCAAAACGCCATAGAACACGCCTGCGAACAACATTGACGGATAGGAGCCCCAAATGACGACCTGCAATCATCCCCATCACGCCAACCACAATCACGCCCACGGTCCCGGCTGCGGCCACGTCGCCGTGCGCCACGGCGATCACATCGACTATTTGCATGACGGCCACCTTCATCATCCCCACGGCGACCATGTCGACGAGCATGTGATCGAAGTGAGCGAGAAGAATCCCGACCGCTGCACGCCGGACCACCGCTGCGCGGGCCACGAGCCGGGCCATGTCCACGGGCCGGGCTGCGGCCACGAAGCCGTCCCGCATGGCGATCATGTCGACTACCTCGTGGATGGCCATCTTCATCATCCCCATGGCGACCATTGCGACAATCACGGCCCGCTGGAAGTGGTGAAGAACTAAGACCGCCTCAGGTTTGATATTTGCGTGAGAAAGCGAGCCGGCCGACAAGGCTGGCTTGTCTTTTTCGGAAGATAGAAACGCTGACGAATCCGCGCTAGAGACCGGAAATCCCGCTAAATTAGGTCAGCTTGACGGACGCGGCCCGACTCCCTTACAAATTATGGAGGGCAGAGGGACAAGCAAAATGCTGACGTCACGGTATAAGGTTGCGGGAAGCGACGTCGTGTCGGAGGCGTTCGACGGCGATATCGTCGTTCTCGATCTGGGCAGCGGTCGATATTTTAGCTTCAGCGATTCCGGCAGCGTTCTCTGGGAAGCGATTTCGGTCGGCGTGGCTCCTTCGTTGCTGCTCGTCCCCGAAGCCGTCTATTCCGCCGCCGATGTCGAGGCTTTCCTGCGCAAGCTCATCGACCACCGTTTGCTTGCGGCGCAGTCCGAACCGACGGACGCGACGGTGGCTCCCGAGGCGACGGCCAGGCTTTCCGCGGCCAAGGAAAAGCCAGACGTCTTCGTCTTCGACGATCTCGCCGACCTCTTCATCGCCGATCCCATCCATGACGTGGAAGAGGAGACGGGCTGGCCCGTCGTCAAGAAGGGCTGACGGAGATGCTCTCCATGGAGCCGCAGCGGCGAACGGGTTCCATCACCATCGAAAGCGTCGTCGACTATGCGCGTTCCGTGCTGGCGCAAGCCCGGGAGATCGACATCGCCTCCGCCGCGCAATCCCGGGTTTCGCTGCCTTTCCTCGACGTCAGGGTCGCCAGTTTCGATCCCGACATGGCGCATGCGGTCGAGCATAATTTCGTCCAGGCGACGGACAGGACGCCTGCGGGCCCGCTTCCGGGCGGCATGGACGTCCTGATCGCCCACCCCGAAGCCGCCGGCATGCCGCCTCCGATCGGATGGGACGGTAGCCTGTTCTACGAACCGCAGAGAATATCCGAAACGCTCGAACGCGCCGGGCTCCAGGGCTCCTATTTCTACGATCTCGATCATTGGCACATCTATGATCTCTCGGATCATAGGGCGGTCCAGCTCATGCGCGGGCCAGGCCAGTATCCGCCCTGGGAGCCGGGCGCGCCGCTGCGGCCGTTCCTGCACTGGCGTTACGCGCAGGCCGGAAAGCGGCTCGCCCATTGCGGAACCGTCGGCCTGGACGGCAAAGGCGTGATGCTGGGCGGCGCGGGCGGAAGCGGCAAGTCCGGCGCCGTCATCGCGAGCCTGCTGCACGGTCTGCAAAGCGTCGGCGACGACTATGTCCTCTTGGACATCGGCGAACGGGTCGAAGCCTATCCGATATTCTCGATCCTGAAACAGGACCCGGCGGGCTTCCAACGCCTCGGCCTCGGGCGACGATTGCCCGCCGAGCTGCCGCTCAACTGGCAGGGCAAGCATCAGTTCCGCATCTTCGACGTGACGGAGACGCCCGTTCCGTCCAACCTGACGATCGGGGCGCTGCTGCTGCCGCGCGTCGCAGGCGAGGCGCGCAGCGGGATCACGCCGGTCGGGCGCTCGGAAGCGATGATCGCGCTGGCGGCGTCCTCCATCCAGCAAATGCCCGGCGATCGCGAAGGCGGTTTCCGGTTTTTCAGCGACGTCGTCCGCAGGCTGCCGTCCTACCGGCTGGAGCTGGGGCCCGATCCCAAGGAGGTCGCCGAAACGATCGGGAATTTCATTTCGGGACTGCCGCGATGAAGGTCAGCGTCATCATGCCGGCCTATAATCGAGAGGCCTATATCGGCGCCGCGATCCGCTCGCTTCTGCGCCAGCGCGACGATGCGGATATCGACGTCGTCGTGATCGACGACGGCTCGACCGACCGCACGGCGAGCGTCGTGGAGGCCTTCGCCGAAAAGGACCGGGCGGTGCGCCTGGTGCGGCAGGCGAATGGCGGCATATCGAAGGCCCGCAACGCCGGCCTGGACAATATCCATCCCGACGCGGAACTGGTGACGTTCCTCGATTCCGACGACATATGCGTCGCCGGGCGTTTCGCCGCCGAATTGCCGTTCTTCCGCGACGACCCCGACCTCGCCATGACCTACTCGCGGATGACGTGGACGACCAAGATCGACGACGCGTCCTTCTCGCTGCCGCCCGACGCCGAAAGCTGTACGGTGCACGGGATCGCGCTGATGACGGCCATGTTCCGCAGGTCGGCCATCGCGGAGATCGGGCGCTTCGACGAGAGCCTGCCGCAATCCGAGGACCTGGATTTCCTTTTGCGCTTTTTCGAAAGCCCGCTCAAATACCGGCTGGTCGACAACGTGTCCGTTCTCTACCGCCGCCATGAGGGCGGCATAACGCGAAACCGCAAGGAGGCGCAATCGGGCTTCATGCGCGCCCTGCTTCTTTCCGCGCAGCGCCGAAGGGCCAACAGAACGGCGCGGGACATTCCGAAATTCTTCGACTTCAAGGATCTCTTCACGCATCCCAACGAATTTCTCCGGTGACCGATGGACTATTCCGTAGTCATTCCCGCCTTCAACGCCGAGCCGACCATCGCCGCGGCCATCGAATCCGTGCTGCGGCAGACCGTTCCGCCGGCCGAGATCGTGGTGGTCGACGACGGCTCGACCGACCGCACCGCCGAAATCGCCGCGGCCTGCGACGCGCGCGTCCGGCTTTTTCGCCAGAGCAACGGCGGCGCCGGGGCGGCGATGACCGCGGCGATGCGGCATGTGTCCTTGCCGATATTCGCCTCGCTCGACGCCGACGATCTCTGGCTGCCCGACAAAATGGCGGAGCAACTGGCGCATCTGGCCGAACACCCGGCCTGCGATTTCGTCTTCAGCCATCTGCGGACCTTTCGCGACGACGGCGTTCCAACCGGCGCGGAGACCGTCGGTCCCGGCTGGACCCGCACGACCATGACGGCCCGCACGGAGCAAGCCCTGAAGATCGGAGACGTCGTCGACCCGCCAGGCGGGCGCGGCGAGATGATCGACTGGCTGGCGCGCGGCCGCCATCTCGGATTGCGGATGGACATGCTGGAGGCGGTCCACGCCATGCGGCGCATCCGTCCCGGCAGCCTGTCCTACGGACGGTCCGCGGAACGGGACCGGGGCTATGCGCGCGTCGCCTGGCTGGCGCTGCAGCGGCGCAAGGGCGCGCTGAGGTGAGCCGGCCCCGAACCATCGGACGCCGTTTTCCCGACTACGGCTGGGCGTGGCCGAAAGGCGACCTCGCCTTGCTGCTCGGGGCGGTGCTGAATACGGATCGGGAAAAGGCGCTGCGCGACGGCCTCGCCTGGCTTTCCGCCCATGATCTCGACGACGTGACCTTCCCCGAGCAAAGGCTGCTGGCGGCCCTCTCCGAACGGTTCGGCAAGCAATTGGCGTCCAGCCCCGCGCATCCCCGGCTCGTCGGCCTGCAGCGGCTGCTGTGGAGCCGCTCGCGGCTAGCCCTGCGCGATTCGACGGAAGCGCTCGTCCTGCTCAACGCCGCCGGCATGGAATTCATGCTGCTGAAGGGCGCGAGCCGCGTGGCGCTCGAACCAGGCGCGCAAAGGGGGCGCGTCTCGCACGATATCGACATTCTGCTGCGGCGATCGGACATGCGCGCCGCCTTCGGCCTTCTTCTCGACGCGGGCTGGCAGGCGACCAGCGGCGCGGGGGCCCAGCGGCTCAAGGACCGCGCGCCCGCATATCGCGCGATGAATTTCCAGAAAGGCGACTTCGGCGACATCGACGTTCACGCCGTGGCCTATCATCCCGTTCATGCGAGCGAAGAGGACGACGAAAATCTCTGGGCGCGGTCGGTGGAGGTCGGCCTGTCGGGCGTCGCCGCGCGGGCGCCGTCCCCGTCCGATCGCATCGCGCTCGCCATAGCGCATGGCGCGCTCGACGCGCATGCGCATAGCGACTGGCTCTGCGATATCGACAGTTGCGTCCGCGCCGGCGGCGTCGACTGGCCGACGCTTCTGCAAACCCTCAAGGCCCGGCGGGTTCTGGTTCCCGCCGCATCGGCGCTTTCCTATCTGGCCGAAGAGATCGGCGCGCCGATCCCGGACGACTTCATGGCGCGGCTTGTCGAAGAGGCCGACGCGCTCGGCCTCGCCGGCAGGCTGGCCTTGCTCGAATGCAAGCCGAGGTCGGATTTCAATTTTCTCTCGGCGGCGGCGCGGGGCGTCTACAAGCAGGTTCGGCTGCGCCGGGGCAAAGGCTCCGTCGAGGTTGAGCCGGAGCGAATCTGGCGCGCCGACCTATCGCGGCGAGAAACCGGAGCAGGGCAGGCCGGCTCGACGGCGGTCTTTATCAAGGCGACGCGAGCCCGAGGCATGTTCGAGATCGTCATCGCCGCCGACCTGCCGCCGTCGCGCCGGCGGATCGAGTGGGAATTGTCGAGCGCGCGGAAGCATATAGCCGTCCTGCGCCATCGAAAGCTGTTCGCCTATTCCGGGCGTCGATTGCTGGCCTTCAAGGGCGAGATCGAACTCGAAGACGGAGACGACCTGCTGACCCTCAGCGCGCGGCCGTCCCGCTTCATCCGCAACGCCACGAACGCCGACGACATCGCGCGCTTTGGCCCGGTTCCGTTTCGGATCGTGCGGGTGTCCGACGGGTTCGCCGTCACGGGTGACGGCGGCTGAGGCTTAATCGGCCGTTGAAACGCCGGGCTGCTCAAGAATCCAGTCGGGAACAACTCTGTCGAGCGCGGGCTCGGACGTCACGCGTCGGCGCGGGCCAACAGCGTTCCCAGCTCGGTCTTTGGCAAAGCGGGCGAGAAATAATAGCCCTGAACCACGTCGCATCCTTGAGTGGCCAGGAAGTCCAGTTGCTCCGTGGATTCGACCCCCTCGGCCACCACCTTGAAGGACATGCCCTTGGCGAGCTTGATGATCGCCGCTGTCAGGGTGCATTGTTTGGCGTCGCCGGGAATTTCGGTGATGAAGCTGCGGTCGATCTTGATGCAGTCGCAGGGCATGTCCCGCAGATAGGCGAGGGACGAATAGCCCGTGCCGAAATCGTCGATGGCGATGCCGACGCCCATTTTCTTCAGTTCGCGCAGCAAGGGCGTCACCTCTTTCTCGCGCTCTATATAGGAGGATTCGGTGATCTCGATTTCGAGCTGCCGGGCCGGGAAGCCGGTTTTCGCCAGCATTTGCGGCAGGACGGACAGGAAGCGCCCGAAACGGAGCTGGTGCGCCGATACGTTCACCGACACGGTGATGGGGGAATATCCGTTTTGCAGCCATTCCCGCCCGTCCAGGCAGGCGCGTTCGAGGACATATTCGCCAAGGCTTTCGATGAGGCCGGTCGCCTCCGCCACCGGAATGAAATCGCCCGGCGAAACCACGCCGAATTCCACGTCGGTCCAGCGGGCGAGGGCCTCGACGCCGTGCAATCGGCGGGTAACGGCGTCGAATTGCGGCTGGTAGTGGACCGTGATTTCGTTGTTGGCGAGCGCGCTCTTGAGCCTGACGCCGAGCTTCATCCGCTTCTGGTTCTCGGCGGTCAGGCCCTCCTGATAGACGCTTATGGAGCCGCGCCGCTTGTGTTTCGCGTCATAGAGCGCCGCGTTCGCTTCGAGCAGGGCGTCGCCCTTTCCGTCGCCGCCCTGATAGCTCACGCCGATGGTCGCGGAGGTGAACACGTCCAGAGTATCGTCGATGCGGATGGTCTGCTTGACGGCGTGCTGCACCGTATCGAGAACGCTTTCGACGAGGCGGCTGTCGCGGGCGCGGAGAACGAGGGCGAAGGCGTCGACGCCGAAATGGCACAATATGTCGTCCGGCCCGAGGCGCTCCTTTCGGATCGCCTCCAGCCGCTCGCTGGTCACCTGCAGGATACGGTCGCCGGCGCGGACGCCGTAGCTGTCGTTGACCTCCCTGAAATGGTCGAGGTCGATGGCGACCAGCGCGAAGGATTCACCCCGGAGGCCGCTCAGATACTGGTCGAGAAAACGCCGGTTGGGCAGGCCGGTGAGTTGGTCGTGCATGGCCACATATTCGAGCCGGTCCTGCGCTTCCTTCTGTTCGGTGATGTCGGTCAGCGAATAGACGTAGATGCCGTCGCTCTCGGCGCCGTCCCCGACCGGCGTGATGGAGAGGATGCCGGCCTGCTTGCGGTCGCGCCCGAACATGACCTCGTTGCGCCACCTTGTCTTCGGGTCCTGCGGCGGATGGAGGGGCCGGTTCTCCAGCCAGAACGCGTTCGCAAGCTTGGCGGCGCTCGCGCTTCGCGCATCGATCCCCAGCAGTTTCTGGAAGGCGGCGTTGGCCTTGATGATCGCGCCGGCGCGATCGACGATCGCGAGGCCCTCGGTGGAGTTCTTGAACACGACGTCGCCGCGCCGGACGTCCTCCTCCTTGCTGGCCATCTCCTTGATGAGATCGGCGCTGCTCGTCGCCAGGAGACGCCAGCGGAGCGTGTCGCTGTGCAGGTAATCGACGAAGGCCTGCCGCCGCCACAGCATGAACAGGGCCAGCGGGACGCTGAACGCCACCGCCGTCAGCACCTTTCCGGTCAGTCCGCCGATGACGATGGTTACGATATGGGCGTCGATCCCGAAGGCGATGAACGGATAGACGACGCCGTCCAGCACGAGGACCAGCACGAAGGACAGGATATAGGCCGCCGCCGCGCCGAGGAGCGATCCCACGCGGGCCTTCGTCGTCTCGAAGATGGCCAGCAGCAGCAGAAGCTCCAGGATGATGAGGAGGCCGCCGAGCGCGATCAGCGGCGTCGAGATCTGAAACACCGCCGGCGGCACGCCCTGCGGGTTCAATACGCCGTCGGTTTTCAGGATCGAATAGGCCAGGTAGGAAAAGACGATGTTGAAGACGTCGACGAGGACCACCAGCCGCACGAGATGCCGGAGGATGAAGGCGTCGCGCTCCACCCAGACGAACATGACCGACGCCATCATGAAGGCCGCGTAGCAGAGATTGCCGCCGGAGACGACGACGCCGTCGGCAAGCGGCAGGGAATAGACGTTTCCCATGAAGCCGCCGATGAGCAAGATCAGCGCGATATAGACATAGAAATGAAACTGCCGGATCGGCGCGCGGAGCGTTGTGAAATAAAGCGGGAACAGGGACAGCGCGATTATCTGCAAGACGAGAAGAGCTGTCATAGGGTCTACACCAATCTCGCGCTCATATTGGAAGCTCTCTGATCCTGCGATAGTTAAGCGGTCCCTGAATTGAGAAACTCTTTTTGAAAAAAGAGTTTCGGATCGTTCAATAACATGCGGTCGATAATTTTTTACAAAGTTTTTTGCGCCCCTGTGACATGAAGCAGGCGGCTTTCCGCCTCGTCGGGTGGAGGTTTTCCTCCCTGCATCTGCGGGGATATGCCGGAGCCGCCGCTGTGTCATTCTTCGCCCTTGCCGAGGGCGACGAAATGGCGACTTTGCAATTCGTGATCTCAGGAGTGATGGTCGGCATGACGGTCGCCGCGCCGATCGGGCCGATGGGCGCCTTGTGCATCCAGAGAACGCTTGCGGACGGCTTTTCGGCGGGGATCGCCACGGGGCTCGGGGCGGCGACGATCCATCTGCTCTACAGCGCCATGATATTCGCCGGCTTCGACGTCATCGCGCGGCCCTGGCTGGAGGCGAATATGAGGATTTTCGGCGTCGCGTCGGCGGGTTTGCTGCTCTGGCTGGCGCTCCGCACCTTCCGGCGGCCGATCCGCCTCGTGCGCCGCGCCGAGGCCGGGGCGGCCGGGTTTCCGCGGTTCTACATGACGGCGATCGGGCTGGGAGCCGTGAACCCGTTGACGATCCTGCTGCTGTTCGCCGCCTTTCACGCTATATCCGGCCCTGCGACCCGGCCCGAGCTCGTCGTCGGCGTGTTCGTCGGCTCGATGGCGTGGTGGGTGGTCCTGAGCGGAACCATATCGAACGTCAGGGGATATCTGGGCGACCGGACATTGTCGCTCACCAACAAGATGGCCGGTTTCGCCATGGTCGGGATGGCCGTCTGGACGCTGTTGAGAAGCGGGATTCGCGTTCTTCTCTAGAGCGGGCCGTCGAACGGTCTTGCCATTGGAAAGCGATGCGTCATTCTGGCCGTGATCGCGGCGCGCGATAAATATCGCTGCGCGGGGCTGGAATAAATTTCCTCCCCGAGCGTCTAGGCCTTATGCGCCTCCATCATGACTCCATGCGCCGGGAGCGCCTTCGCCAGGAGAGGACGGTATGGCCAGCACCATGGAGCGTTTGATCGAGCCGGTCGTTCCGGCGCTGCGCCGATATGCGTGGGCGCTGTCGCACGATCGCACGGCCGCCGACGATCTCGTCCAGGATTGCCTCGAACGGGCGGTCAGCCGCTGGCATCAGCGCAGGAACGACGAGGACGTGCGTCCCTGGCTGTTCGCCATCCTGCACAATCTGGCCATAACGCGGCTGCGCCGCATGGCGAGCCGGCCCCGGCACGTCGCGCTTGACGACGTCGGCGAGGCCGCCTTCGCCGTGGACGCGCCGCAGGAGGACCGGCTGCGGTATCGCGACCTTCTCGCCGGCCTGGCGCAACTGAGCGAGGACCAGCGCGCCGTGCTGCTGCTGGTCGCCGTCGAGGAGCTTTCTTACGCCGACGTGGCGTCGGTGCTCGGCGTTCCCGTCGGCACCGTCATGTCGCGCCTGTCGCGCGCGCGGGATCGGCTTTTCAAACTGATGTCGGGCGGCCCGGACGAAACGGGCTCCTCCCGCCAGCATCATCTTCGGAGCGTCAAATGAAGTCCCTCCCCATCACCGAAGACGATCTCAACCGTTTCGTCGACGGCCGCCTCGACGCCGGCCGGCGCGCCGAGGTCTCCGCCTATCTGGACGCGCATCCCGACGTGGCGCGCCGCGTCACGGGCTATGCCGAGCAGCGCGCGCTGCTCCAGTCGCTCTACGGGCCGGTCGCCGAAGAGCCATTGCCGGTGGAGCTGACCCTCTCGCGCATGATCGAGGAGCGGCGCCGGCCGCGGCCCTTACCGCGATGGGCGTCGGTTGCGGCCGCGGCGGTCCTCGTTTGCCTCGGCGGGGTCGGCGGGTGGATCGCGCGCGATACGGGCCTTTACGCCGGCGGGCGCACGGCGCTGGCGCGCGAGGCCGCCGCCAGCTATGCGGTCTATGCGCGCGACGGGGCGCGGCCGGTCGAGATCCGCGCCGCCGACCGGCGGACGCTGGCGGCATGGATGCGGCAAAGCATCGGCCGGCCGGTCGCCATTCCCGATCTCGCCGTATCGGGCTATCGCTTCATGGGCGGGCGCGTCGTCCCGACCGATCACGGGGCCGCCGCCCTGCTCATGTATGACGACGACCGCGGCCTGAGGCTGATCGTCCTGGCGCGCCCGATGGCGAGGGAGCAGGACAGGGACATGCCGATGTCGCCCCAGCGCGAGGGGGACGTCAACGGCTACGCCTGGGCCGACGACGGCCTCGGCTACAGCCTGGTCGGCCCGGCCCCCGCCGAGAAGCTGCATGTCCTCGCCAACGAGGTGCGGCGGCAGTCTCTGAGCCGGACGTGACGGAACGGCGAGCGCACCGACAAAAATCTTCGGATCGCTGGAATATCCGCCCTTCGGACGCGTCAATCGCCCAGGCTCTCAAGTCGGAGGCGAGGAAAACGATGCCGGGCGCCATGTTGGAATCCGCTTCGCGGCTGGTCGGGCGGATTTATGAAGCCGCTTACCGCCGCGCAACGCTCGAGCCCGTCGTTCAGGATCTGGCGCGGCTGTTCCACGGCTCACGCGCCTGCCTGCTGCGCATGGGCGTCGACGAGGAGAGTTTCCAGGCCATCGCCTCGGCCGACGATGTCGGCGATTTTATGCGCCTCGGCGTCGACGCCTTGCGGAGCGATCGCCTGCTGCGCGCCATGCGGACGCTGCCGGTGGGGCGCGTCGTCGCGCGCGATCGGCTGATCGACGAGCCGACCTTCCGACGCGGCGAGGTCTGGCGGCGTTTCTTCCAGCCGCGCGAGATGGACCTCGGCTGGACCTGCAAATTGCGCATGTCCGGCGGAACGAGCTGGTTCGTCGACCTGCAGCGCAGCGAGAAACAGGGGCCGCTGTCGGACGAGGAGCTGCGCCTGTTCCAGGAGCTCATCCCGCATTTCGAGCGGGCGAGGGGGATCAGCGAGCGGATCGACGACGCGGCGGGGATCGCCGACATGCTGTCGCAGCTCCGGCTCGGCATGGCCCTGGTCGACAGGAAGTGCCATGGCCTGCGCATGAACGCCGCCTTCGACGAACTCGCGCAAAGCTCCGGCGGGCTGATCCGCACGACCGGCGGCGAGATCGCCTGCGCCGACCGGAAGGACACGCGAAGGCTCAGGCAGTTCGTCGCCGATTGCTGCGCGAGCGGCGTGCTGCCCGGCGGCGGCGGTTCGATGCTGGTGACGTCGGGCGATATGGAAAGGCGGCCGCCCTTGGTCCTGTCGGTGTCGCCCTATCTGGGCGCGCCGCCGTTCGAGCTCGGATCGGCGCGGCGCGCCGTCATCCTCGTCCACGAGGCCTCGCCGTCGCATGTGGTGGACCTCGCCGCGCAATTGCGCGCTTTGTTCGGCCTGACCGCGGCGGAAGCGAGGATCGCCGTCAGCCTGGCCTCCGGCTCGACGCTCAAGGAGGCGGCCGAAAAAAGCGCAATCCGCATCAACACGGCGCGCTGGTACCTCGACGAAATCTTCCGCAAGACCGGGACCAACCGGCAAGGGCAGCTCGTGGCGCTGCTGGTGAACCTGCATCCCCTCTGGGGGCGGCGGAACCCGGCCGCGTGACGGCGGCGTGCCGCCACAAAACCGCGCCTCCCTGCAAATGCAGGGTGTTCCCCACCGGAAACCTCTGGGACTCTGAGATATGTAACGAGGGTTCTTTCATTGGGGGATGACGATGAAACACTCGGCTCTATTCGGCGGCAGCAATCCGGCCGGCGGAAGGTTTTTGGCGTTGGGCGTTTTAGGCCTTCTGCTCTCCGCTGGCGCTGCGCCGGCCGGCGACCTATGCGCGGCGGGCGGTTCCGGCGCAATGGCCTGCGGCCATGGAGCCGAGGCGAACAACAGGATCGTGGCGGAGAACAGCGCCATGGTCGGTGGGGGCGACGATGCCGCATCCGAAACCCCGACGGGGACGGATGCGGCGTCGCTCGGCTTGACCGAGCTCACCGACGATTCCTCGCGCCAGCAATTGTTCGGAGAAATCCTGCAGCACGACCGCCAGGCGGGCGGGAGCGCCGCGACCAGCGCGATGGAGGCGACCGAGAAATTCTCCCTGCTCGGTCCCTTTCTGTTTCCCAACGACACGACCTATGACGCCGCGCTCCAGCAGCCCCGGACCAATTCGTTTTTCGGCGTGGATATCAGCCATTACACCGCCTCGGAATTTCCGATCGACCAGTTGAAGGCGCGCAACATCCGCTTTCTCTACATGAAGGCCACCCAGGGCTCGGGCGGTCTCGACGGCAAATTCGCCCTGTTCTGGAAGAAGGCCGGCGGTCTTCCGGCGGGCAAGCAGGTCCACCGCGGCGCATATCATTTTCTTTCGGCCTGCCGCGGATCGGATTGCGGCGTCGACCCCGCCGCCTGGGGCAGGCAGCAGGCCGACACCTTCGTCAAGGTGGTGAAGGCCAACGGATTGCTGGCCACCGACATGCCGCCCGTGGTCGACCTGGAATGGGACAAGGGCGGAGGAAGCGCCGACCGCTGGGCCGCGCGTTCGCCGACGCAGATCCTCGCCACCGTCGACGCCTTCCTCACCGAGGTGAACGCGAAGCTCCAGCGCAGGCCGATGATCTACACGGCGCGGGCCTGGTGGGACGAGCGCATGGGCGCGACCGTCATGAGCGCGACGATGAAGGCCTCGCCGCTCTGGCTCGCCGATTATTCCAAGAAATCGCGCGGAAGCGAGATTCCCCGGACCATCGCGGGCGCGAAATGGACGCTCTGGCAATTCACCGACGCCAGCAAGATGGCCAACGGCTTCAGCCAGCCCTTCGACAGCAACATCTACAAGGGCAAGCTGGAAAATCTCTATACCGCGCTGGGCGTCCAGGAATTCCCCTTATGACGGCGCGGACGCCCGCCTTTCTTTTCCTGGCGCTGCTGGTCTGCGGCGTTCTCGATTTCGGCGGGACGGGCGCTCAGGCGCAACCATCCGGCGCAGACTATTCCGGCTCCTGCCCGAACGGAGCGCAGGTCGATCAGAAATATTGCCGCTTCTTCGTCTATTACAATCGGGGCGACTCGCAGATTTCGGCGATCGGCGCGGACTTTCTGCAGGTGGCGCACGCCTCGGAAACCCGTTCGATCGGCCTCGTCATCGAGGTCGACGACTATCCGCTGATGCAGGACAAGAATCTCACCGCCGCCGCCGTCGACGCTATGGCCCTGCAGAAATTCCTGATCGAGGACCAGCGTTTCGACGAGGTGATCCTGCTGCGCAACGCCGATGCGACGGTCGACAACATCAATTATTTCCTCGAAACTTACCTGCCCAATCGCGGGCAGGATTTTCACGACGACGACGGAAACCCGAAGGCGCGCCTGCTGATCGCCTATAGCGGCCATGGCCGGGCGAAGACGCCCTCGGTCGAGGCGGCCTTCATCCTGGGAAACGCCGACAAGCCGGACGGCTCGACCGGCGTCTATAAGATGGCCAATTTCGCCGGCGACCTGAAGAGCCTCGCGCCCCATTATTTCCATATCCTGACCCTGATCAACGCCTGCTTCGGCGCGAATATATTCCCGGACGGCCCGACCGGCGCGGGCGTGGACCCTTCCCAGCCGGGCGCGTTCATCATCACCGCCGGCTCGCCGCTGAACGAGGTCCAGGCCCTGCTGCCGCCGCGCGGCAGTCTTTTCTTCGACCTGATCATAAACGGCATCCGCAACGGCGAAGCCGACCGCGACAGCGCCAGCTATTACGTGACCAGCGGCGACGACGCATCGCAAAAGAGCGACAGCCTGACCCTGGTGCTGCCGCTCGACGCCTTTCTCACCGGCGCTTTCCATCGCATCAACACGGTGCAGACCAGCGCCAATCCCGAGTTTCTTACGCTGAGCCCGCCCTATCTGGGCCCCGCGCAGGACGGCATGGCGAAAGGCGGCTTCTTCTTCGTCTCGTCGAAACCCGACGCCGCCCAGTTCGCTTCGAGCCTTGCTCCCTATCTCACGCCGCTTGGCGCAAACGCGCATGTCGAGGCGTCCGGGATAGGCGACGGCCCCGGTTCGGCGCCTCCTCGCGCCGGCTCGGTATCGCCGCCGGGGCGTATAGGCGCGGGAAGCACGACCGCGCAGGGCTCCTCCTCCGCAGGGAAATCGCCGCGCCCGCAAATCCCCTTCGGACCGATCAGCAGCATCAAGGGCCATCCGGAAATCAAGATCTTCAAGGCCCCGGCGATCTATCCGATCAAGGGATATGACCTTTCCTCGGCCGACGGGGCGATCGACTGGAACGCGTTCAGCCAATCCCAGCCGGCGCCCACATTCATCTATGCGCGGGCGCTCGGCTGGCAGGGGCGCGACGGCGCCTTCGCGGATCGATGGACCCATGCGCGCCTTCTCGGCCTCGACAGGGGAGCCTATATCAAGTTCAATTTCTGCCGGCCGGTCCGGGACCAGGTCGCGGATTATCGCGCGATCGTCGGGGCCGACATGGGCGAGCTTCCCGTCGCGCTCGAACTGGTGACGCCGACGGCGGACCAGGCCAGGGGCGCCGAGCAATTGGCCTGCTACAAGCGGCATGACGCCGCCTATGCGCGCGATCGGATCGTTGAAATGGCCGACGGCCTGAAGGCGCTGACGGGCAAGATTCCGCTGCTGATCGGCAACGGGTATAATCTCTCGGTCTTGACGGATGCGCGGGCCGAGCGCTTCATGCTTTGGTTCAACGGCTACGGACCGCAAGACATGATCGCCGACAAGTTGAAGCTGCGCGGAAACAATCCGTGGACCTTGTGGCAATATTCGGGATCGCTGAAGGTTCGCGGCGTCGGCGGCTCGGTGACGGGCGAGGTCTTTTTCGGGGCCTGGGAGCAATATGCGGCCTTCCGGCGCGGCGCGACGAATGTCGCGCGATCCGCCGTTCAATAGCGTCGGTCGAAAAAGAGACGGTTCGTAAATCGCTCCCGGATGTCGAGGCGATGGAATAATCCGCCGCCGCCGGCGTCTTACCATCGAGCCTGCATTTCAGGCGCTGCGCGTCAGGGAGATATCGCGATGCTGAACAGACGCTTGTTGCTGTCGATGATGGGCCTCGGCGCGATCGGCCTTCGCGCCGGCTTTTTCCACGGCGAAGCGAGGGCCGGGGAGCGCTTTCCGCTGACGCATTCCGATGCGGAATGGCGCGCTCTGCTGACGCCGGACCAATATGCGGTCCTGCGGCAGGAGGGGACGGAATATCCCTTCACCAGCCCGCTTCTCAAGGAACATCGGAAGGGGCTTTTCGCCTGTGCCGGCTGCGGCCAGGACGCCTTTTCGTCCGAAACCAAATTTGAGAGCGGCACCGGATGGCCGAGTTTCTGGGCGCCTCTCAAGCCGGACGCCATCGGCACCAATCGCGACGCCACATTGGGAATGGTCCGGACGGAAGTGCACTGCAGCCGCTGCGGCGGGCATCTGGGGCACGTCTTCGACGACGGACCGCAGCCGACCGGCCTGCGCTACTGCATGAACGGCGTCGCCATGACGTTCCATCCGGCGGCGGCCTGATCGATGGGGAATCCTTCCATGCTGCTCTTCGCGCTCGCCTATCTCGGCGGAGTCCTGACGATCGTCAGCCCCTGCATCCTGCCGGTGCTGCCTTTCGTTTTCGCTCGCGCCGGGCAGCCTTTCCTGCGCAGCGCCCTGCCGATGCTGCTCGGCATGGCGGCGACCTTCGCGGCGGTCGCCACGCTGGCCGCGGTCGGCGGCGGCTGGGCGGTGCAGGCGAACGAATATGGCCGCTACGCCGCCCTGGCGCTGCTCGCCGTCTTCGGCGTGATCCTGCTTTTCCCCGCATTGTCCGACCGCCTGACGCGGCCGCTGGTCTCGCTCGGCGCGCGGCTGTCGCAATCGGCCGACAAGGGCGGCGCGGGCGTCGCCGCCTCGCTGCTTCTCGGCGTCGCGACCGGCCTGCTCTGGGCTCCCTGCGCGGGCCCGATCCTCGGCCTGATCCTGACCGGCGCGGCGCTGCAGGGCGCCAATATCGGCACGACGCTGCTGCTCGCCGCCTATGCGCTCGGCGCGGCGACGTCCCTGGCGCTGGCGCTGCTCATCGGCGGCAGGGTCTATCAGGCGATGAAGCGGTCGCTCGGGATCGGCGAATGGCTGCGCCGCGGCGTCGGCGTCGCGGTTCTCGTCGCGGTCGTGGCGATCGGGCTGGGCCTCGATACGGGATTTCTGACCCAGGCCTCGCTGGCCGGAACCAATGCGCTGGAGCAGGGGCTTGTCGACCGTCTCCGCCCGCAGCGGCAGGCGGCCGACGAGACCGGCGCTTCGATGAAGTCCGTCGTCATACCCGCCGCCGCCGGCTCGCCGTCGATGACCGGAAACCCGGCGGCGATGAGCGGAAGCGGCGGCATGATGATGGCCATGAAACCAAAGGCGGCCGCCGAGCGATTGCCGGTCGAAGGCCAGATGCCGCCGCTCGACGGCGCCGTAGAATGGCTCAATTCGCCGCCGCTGACGGCGCAGGCGCTGAAGGGCAAGGTGGTGCTGGTCGACTTCTGGACCTATTCCTGCATCAATTGCCTGCGCGCGATTCCCTACGTCAAGGCCTGGGCGGAGAAGTACAAGGACCAGGGCCTCGTCGTCATCGGCGTGCATTCCCCGGAATTCGCCTTCGAGAAGAATATCGACAATGTCAGGAAGGCGGTTTCCGATCTCGGCGTTACGTATCCGGTGGCGATCGACAACAATTACGGCGTCTGGCGCGCCTTCGACAACGAATACTGGCCGGCGCATTACTTCATCGACGCGCAGGGGCGCATACGTCATCACCATTTCGGCGAAGGCGACTACGACGAGTCCGAGCGGGTGATCCAGCAGCTTCTGGCCGAGGCCGGCCGGAACGTCGCAAGCGGCCTCGTCGCGGTCAAGGCGACCGGCGCGGAAGCCGCGTCCGACGCAAACGACGTCCAATCGCCCGAAACCTATGTCGGCTGGCGGCGCGCCGAGAATTTCGTCGGCGACAAGGGCGCGGCGAACGATGTCGCCCACGACTATGCGGCGGCGACGCCGGAGCTCAACCAATGGGGCCTGACCGGCAACTGGATCGTCGGCCCGGAGCACGCCGTGCTGAACCGCCCGGATGGCGGCGTCTATTATCGCTTCCACGCGCGCGACCTGCACCTGGTCCTGGGGCCTGGCGCGGACGGCAAGCCGGTGCGCTTCCAGGTCAAGATCGACGGCAAGGCCCCGGGCGACGGACACGGCGTCGACACGGATGCGCAGGGCAACGGCTCCGTGACGGAGCAGCGGCTCTACCAACTCGTGCGCGAGCCCGGCCCCGTGGCCGACCATATGTTCGAAATCAGGTTCCTGGACCCCGGCGTCCAGGTCTACGCCTTCACCTTCGGCTGAGAGGAGATCGACATGACAAGCGCATCGAAAAACAGGGGGATATATTCATTCCGCTGCCCGTTCCGAATGGGCCTGCTCGCGGCGTCGGCCGTGCTGTTCTCGGGAGCGGCTTTGCATTTCACGCCCTCCTCAGCCGAGGAGGCGCGTGCCATTCCGGCCCCGACGCTGGATGAAAAAGCGGCAGGCGGAAAGGAGGTCGCAGTCCTGGCGGGCGGCTGCTTCTGGGGCGTGCAGGGCGTTTTCCAGCACGTGAACGGGGTTGTCGACGCCGTATCCGGCTATGCCGGCGGCGCCGGAAACACCGCTCATTACGAAATGGTCGGGACCGGCCAGACCGGCCATGCCGAGTCCGTTCAGATCGTCTTCGATCCCAAGAAAGTGAGCTACGGGCATCTCCTGCAAATCTATTTCTCGGTCGCGCATGACCCAACCCAACTCAACCGCCAAGGCCCCGACACAGGCACGCAATACCGCTCGGCGATCTTCCCGCAGAATGACGAGCAGGCGAAGGTGGCCAAAGCCTATATCCACCAGATCGATCAGGCCCACGCCTTTAACGCGACCATCGTCACGAAAATCGAGCCGGGAAAAAGCTTCTACGCAGCCGAAGCCTATCACCAGAATTTTCTGACGGACAATCCGAACTATCCTTACATCGTCATCAACGACCTGCCGAAGATCGAGAACCTCAAGCAGATTTTCCCGAAAGACTACCGTTCCGTTCCGGTGCTCGTTGCGCAAGGAAGTAAGTGAAAGCAGCGCGTGGTGGGCAATTACGCTACCTCGAAATAATAATAGGCCTCCAAAGTATATTCGAAAGACAAAGTTTTCGTAGAGATGGCAATGCTAGAAATGGATTCCTCAGATTCACCGCTATTTTACAATATTTTTATAATTGATTTCTTGAGGAAAAATGGAACGAGCGAATGGATTCAAACCATTGACTCAATGTTGGAAATGTTGATAAATAAACACGCTTATATATCCAAAAATACGAAATTTTACTTAAAATCAGATAATTGATAATTACCATATTCGCCGTGCGAAGCCAAAAATTTCGCATATTCTGCTTACATATCTCTTACACCAATGATAATATCAAGCCGTATTAACAGATCGAGGAAGTAACATGGCCAAACACAGTTGCCGATCGCTGCGACTGGTATCTCACGGAGGCAGAGGCTGGCCGTATGTGATTAGGCATGGAATAAGGACCCCGCAAATGGGGTGATCGGCGTCCAAACGGGACCCCCATCTGCGATGGGGTTACAACAGCCTCCG
>UBKJ01000020.1 GCA_900465915.1 Hyphomicrobiales bacterium | reverse complement strand
CGGCCTGCTCATAGGCGTGCAGGCCGAAGACGGTCAGCAACTGCTCCAGCACGGCGCGGGCGTTGGACGGCTCGGAGATGACGAAGCCGGCCAGATGCCCCTCCGCGCCGGCGCAATCGGCCTCCGGCAGGCCGAAATCGGCGAGGATGGCGGCGATCAGCTCGTCCAGCGCCACGCCGGAGACGCGCCCGTTGAGCCAGTGGCCGAGCCGCCAGTTGGCGGTGTCGCCCCAGATCGCGTCGCCGAGTGGGAATTCCGGGAAGGGCCGCGTGTCCCAGGCCCAGACATAGATGCGCTCCGCATCCAGCATCGGCCGGCCATAGACGGCGGAGACGGGATTCTTCTCCGGCCCGCCCATGCGCCAGCGCCGGTCGTGGGCGCGCAGAAAGCGGTCCATGGCGGCGTCGGCGCGCGCGCCGGACGAGAAATAGGGCGCGGCGCTTTCCGACGATTTGGGGTCGGGGAAGACGTTGGGCTGGTTCGGCCCCTTGTCGACCGCCGGGCAGCCCAGCTCGGTGAACCAGACGGGCTTGGATTCCGGCGTCCAGCCGGTGGGGACAGCGGATTCGACGCCGCCGACGCGGTCGTAATGGCGGTTGCCCCACCAGCCGGCGATGTCCTTGTAGCGATAGACCCAGGGCTTGCCGGCCAGCCCGTCGGTGATCGGCGTGCGCCGCCCGGCCTCGCGGTCTGCGGCGTCGGCGTAATACCAGTCGAAGCCCTCGCCCGCCGCGACGTTGTGGGCGAGGCCGTCGAGGTCGCAAGGCGTCTCGAAGCCGTCGGCGTTTCCGGTGTCGAGGTCGCCGTCACGCCAGTCGGACAGCGGCATGTAATTGTCGATCCCGACCGCGTCGACGGCCGGATGCGACCACAGCGGATCGAGATGGAAGAACAGGTCGCCCGTGCCGTCCTGCGCCTGATGGCCGAAATATTCCGACCAGTCGGCGCCGTAGGTGATGCGGCAGGCCGGTCCCAGCCGCGTGCGCATGTCGGCCGCGAGCGCGCAGAGCTTCGCCACGAAAGGGAAGCCCGACAGGCTGTCGCGGATCGTGGTCAGCCCGCGCAGCTCCGAGCCGAGCAGGAAGGCGTCGACGCCGCCCGCCGCCACGGCGAGATCGGCGCAATGGCTGAGAAAACGCCGATAGCCCCATTCGCCCTCGACGAAGGCCGTCACCTGGGCGGCGGCGGCCGCCGACTTGTCGGGCGAGCCGGGCAGGCCCGCGGCCGGGTGGCAGGTGATGCGGCCGCGCCAGGGATAGGCGGGCTGGGAGGCCTCGCCATAGGGCGACGGCAGCGCATTGCCGGCCGGAACGTCCATCATGAGGAAAGGATAGAGCGTCACCTTCAGCCCGCGCGCCTTGGCGTCGCGGATGGCGGCGATCACGCTTTCGTCGGACGGCGTGCCGCCATAGGCGGCGCCGTCCTCGACGCGCGAGATCAGATGCGCCTCGGCGCGGCCGACCGCCTCCACCCGCCATTCATGGCTGGGCTTGCGGACGGAAAGCGCGGTCACGCCGGGGCGGATGCGGCACTGGCCGGCGCGCAGGTCGTCGCCGAACCAGGGCAGCACGATGGCGACATGGGCGAGAGACGGGCACAGCGCCTGCAGCTCGTCCAGCGCCGCCGTCCAGTCGCTGCGGGCGCGGCGCGCGTTGCGGTTGAGCCAGCGTTTCGTCCCCGGCTTCGGCTCGTCGCTGACGGGGCTGGGCATCAGGCCGAATTCGGTCGCGCCGGGGATCAGCGCCACGGCGCTGAGGTTGCGCGCCACGGCGCCGACCGGGCGCAGCACCTCGAACTGAAACTGCGGCAGGCGGTTGCCGAAATCGTCGAGCGGGATGCGCTCGAACACCACATAGGCCGTGCCGCGATAGGCGGGCGCGTTTCCGGCGCCCTGCCTGGCCTCGATCAGCGCGTCGGGCTCCTGCGTCGCCGTTCCGCGATAGACGCGCATTTCGAGCTGCGTCAGGTCCAGCTCCTGCCCGTCGGCCCAGACGCGGCGCACGCCGGCGATCTCGCCTTCCGCCACCGCATAGGCGGCGTTGCCGAAATAGCTGTAGCTGGTGACCTTCGGCCCCATCTTGCCGCCCTGGCGCTCGGTGGTCTTGCGCTCCTCGAAGCGGGTGGCCCAGATCAGCGCGCCCGACACGCGCGCCGTCCCGTAGACGAAGGGCAGCGCCGCGCCCTCCTCCGCCGTCGTCACGCGGCCGCTGTTGAGCCGCGCGCCCTCGAAATGGCGGGTGGAGTTGATGAGCGCCGTGTCGAGCGCGTAGCCGCCCATCGCGCCGAGCCCCGCGCCGATGGCGGCGCCGACCGGGCCGAACAGGCCGCCGACCGCCGCGCCGACCGCTTGCAGAATGATTGTCGCCATGGATCACGCTCCGGGGGGCGGAAAGGAGAAGACGCCGGCGAGCCGCCGCCGCCAATGGGCGGACAGAGCGGACGCCACCACGCCATGGCCCTGATAGGCGTGGATGAAGCGCTGTTCGTGGGCGAGAAGACCGAGATGCCTGGCCATGGCCTGCGGACGCCAGCGGAAGACCAGCACGTCGCCCGGCAGCGCCTCGCCCTCGCGCGGGCGCATGTGGCGGGCGACGGCGTCGAGCAGCGGCTCGCCGCCGGCCGCCTCCCAGTCGGGCGCATAGGCGGCCGGATAGTCGGGTTCGACGCCGTAAAGCGCGCGCCAGACGCCGCGCACCAGGCCCAGGCAGTCGCAGGCCACGCCGCGCGTCGAGCCGCCGTGGCGGTAGGGCGTGCCGAGCCAGCGCGCCGCCTCCGCCAGCGCCGTTTCGGACACCGTCATGGGACGAGCGCGCTCCCGTCATAGTCCTGCCCGCCTCCGACATAGGCGTAGGCCGCGTCGTTGCCGGGCAGATGCGGAAAGCCGCGGAAATTGACGCCGTTGCCGAACCTGGCCTTGCAGGCGGAAAAGCTCTTGTCGCAGCCGGCGACGATCTCGAAGCCGTCGCCGGGCTGGGGCGGCGTCACCGGCGGCGCGTCCAGCCGCAGCCTCCCGCCGGCATGGGCCAGCACGCGCAAGGAGCGGCCGGCGTTGTCGCCGGTGGTGAAGGTCAGCCGGCCCTCGGAGAACCAGCCGTCGGCGTATGCCTCCAGTCCGGTCACATGCAGCAGCGCGGCGTCGGCCTCGGTCACCGTCCCCGCGCCGCGATAGAGCGGATCGGACGCGTTCACGCCGCAGCGCGCGTCGCCCAGCATGGCGTCGCAGCGGCGCAGCACGCGGCGGCCGCGCACGGCGTCGAAGGCGGCGGCCGCCCCCTTCAGCTCCATGACGAAGCGCCCGCCCGAGCGGCTGATCCTGCCCGCCGTCCAGCGGCGCAAAAGCATGGCTTGCGCCGGCGCGGCCCAGTTGGCGAGCCAGGCTTCGACCGCGGCGCCGTCATAGCGGCCCTGCTCGATGTCGGCGGCGTCGATGCGGCCCGAGGTCAACGCGCCCTCGACCTCGCCGCCGGCGGCGGCGAGACCCAGCGCGGTCGAGGCCTCGCTGCCGCTGAGGCCGGTCATCGGCTCGCAGCCGACGCCGTCGACGACAAGCGCGCGGTCGTGGTCGGTGAAGCCCAGCACCGCGCCGTCGACGCGCCGGATGATCCAGCAGAAGCAATGGCTTGTGACCGCCTGCCGCAAATGCGATTCAAGTTCGGGCGGAACGGGGATCATGTCTTGACCTCGACGATGGGGATGGAGGGGATCTCGCCGGCCTGGAACGAGGCGATGCTGGCAGAAAGCCGGTCGGCGTCGAAGCGCGCCGGCACGTCGAACAGGAAGCCGGCGGTGACCGCCATGCCCGGCGCGGGCGGCGTGGCGAAGGTGACGACGCCGGAAAGCGCGTCGAGCGTGAAATCCGCGACCGCCACGCCGCCCACCGCCGCGACGACGGAGCCCTCCACCGGCAGGGTGATGGGCCGGTCGTAGTCGCCGTAGCGCTTGCTCAGCGTGAAGCGCGCGGCCGTCCCGTCGCCGACGCCGATGGTCTGGTCGAGCGGCGACGGGACGGCCGAGGACGACGAGAAGTCGAACGGGTCGCGGAAGCGGAAGGCGTGCAGCGAGCCGCGCCGCGCCTCGAAGAAGGCCAGCACCGCGCGCAGGTCGTCGAGCGAGCGCAGGCCGGTGCCGGCGTCGTAATGGCGGCGGGAATGGGCCCAGCGGGCGTTGCGCTTCTCGAGCCCCGAGGTCAGCGTGACGATCTCGTTGCGCCATTCCGGCCCGCCGGTGGAGCCGAAGGAGACGGAGAGCGGAAAGCGCACGTCGTGGAAAGCCTCGTCCATCACAGCCTCCGCGCGCCGCGCCGCACCGCCCCCGCCAGCATGGCGGAAAGCTGCGCCTCGGATTTCTGGAACGAGGACGCGTCGGGCGAGGTCATGTTGAACACCACCTGCACCGGCCGCGCGCCGCCGCTTCCGCCGGCCACGCCGAGCCGGCCGTCGGCGCCGCGCGCCAGCGGCAGGATCGCCTCCGCCCCCGCCTCGCCGGTGAGGCCGAGCGCGCCGCCGCCCATGCCGAAATAGGTCGGGCTCGACACCACGCCGCCCTTGGCGAAGGGGATGACGCCGCGCAGGCCGGCGGTCAGGCCCGACATCATCGACGAGGCCATGGATTGCAGCGGCTGCAGGCCGGCGGAAAGCGCGCTGCCGGCGAGGCTGGAGGCCAGGCCGCGCAGCACGTCCTCCAGCCCCTTGCCGGAGACGATGGCCCCCTTGAGGGCCGAGGTCAGCGCGCCGCCGAAGCGCGACGAGCTTTTTTCGAGGTCGGTCAGCGCCCGGTCGAAGGCGCTGGTGTCCGCCTCGACGGAGACGGTCACGGTCTGGTCGGTCATGGATCACCTGTCGGGAAAGGCGCGCATCAGCGCTTCGAGCGCCGGGCGCGACGGCGCGTCGGGGCGGGCGGCGCAGCCCAGCGCCGCCGAAAGCTCGCGCGGGGTCATGGCCCAGAAATCGCGCGGGGAAAGCCGCAGCCGGCCCATTCCCGCCCGCATCGCCTCTTCCCAGGGGAAAGGCTGCGGGCCGGCTGCGGCGCTCAAGGGTTTGGCTGGGCGCTTTCGGAGGCTTCCGCGCCGCCGAAAGTGGCGGTCAGCAGCTCGGAGACGATGCGGGCGTAGCCGGCCGCCCCGCCCTCGGCGCGCATGTCGGCCACGTCCTCGTCGGTCAGGCTGTGGCCGCCGCCGCGCAGGCCCGCGACCAGGATGCGGCGCATGTCGCGCGCCGACAGCCGCCCGCCGGAAAAGCGCGCCACCAGCGCCGTAAGGTCCTCGGCCTCGAAGGCGCTTTCCAGCTCGGCCAGCGCGCCCAGCGTCAGGCACAGGGTCCAGTCGCGGCCGTCGAGCCGGGCCGAGACCTCGCCGCGATGGCGGTTGGCGCTCATGGCGTTTCCCCGAAGGCGATGGGACCGGCGGATTCGAGCGCGATCTCGAAGGTCATCTCGGCGTCGTGGCCGCCGCCATATTCCAGCGCCACGACCTGGAACGGGCCGCTGACCGTGCCGAAATCCGGCAGGACGACGCGCCAGTCGCGGATTTCGCCGTCGAAGAAGACGCGCCGGATCAGCGCGTCCGAGGCCGCGTCCTTGAAGATGCCCGCGCCGCTGATCGCCGCGCGCTGCACGCCGCTGCCGGCCAGCAACTGCCGCCAGCGGCCGGCGGAATCGGCGTCGGTCACGTCCACCGTCTCGGCGTTGAAGGCGATGCGCTTGGTGCGCAGGCCGGCGCAGGTCTCGTAGACGCCGCCGCTGTTCGCGGTCTTGAGCAGGATGTCCTTGCCTCTCTGGGCCGCCATGTCGGTCTCCTTCTTCTACAATTTCACAATGCGGGTTCGGTCACGGCGCGGTAGCGCATGGCGCCGAGATAGCCGCCCAGCCCGTCGACGGCGCGGGTCAGCACCTCGGTCAGCATCAGGTTGACCAGCCGGTGCCCGTCGGGCGTCACCGGGCTTTCGTCGAGCCGGGTCGCGATGCGCGCGGCGATGTCCAGCACGCGCTTGCGCCCGCTTTCCCGCGCCCATATGCGGATGTTGAGAAAATGCTCGCCGCCCGCCTCGCTGGCCGTGCTCCAGTCGCGGCTCACGGTGTCGCCCAGCGTGACATAGGGAAAGGAGGCGCGCGGCGGGACCTGGTCATAGACCCGCGCCCCGCCCAGGATTTCAATCAGTTGGCCGTCGTTCTTCAAGGCCTCGAACAGGGCCTTCTGCAATGCCGCCGCTCCGTTCATGCCAGTCTCCCCCGGTTGCATGGTGAATGGCCGCATCCACGGCCGCAGGCTCGCCGGCGGAGATGGCCCGCCAGCGCAACGCCCGGACCAGACCGTCGAGCGTGAGTTTCATGGTGAGGTTCATCGCCCCTCCTCCACGGCGAGGCAGACCAGGTAGCGGCCGCTCTCGTCGGGATCGTGGACGGCGCGGACGGCGAAGAGGCGGTCGCCGCGGCGCAGCCGCATGCCGTTCTCGACGTCGTCGCGGAAGCGCAGGAAGATGCGGTGCGTGACCTCGGGCCGCGGCCGGACGCCGAAATCGCGCTGCGCCGTGGAGACGGGCTCGATCCGGCCCCAGACCACGGCCAGCTCGCTCCACGCCTCGGCGTAGCCGCCCATGCCGTCGGGCGCGGGCGTCATCCGCTCCAGCACGAGCTCCGCCTTGAGCAGGCCCGGATCGATGAACAGCGTATGGGTCACAGCGACACCCGCCGCCAGGCGTCGACCATACGGCCGACGGCGGGCGGGATCGCGGCCGGCGCATCGGTGGCGGCGCGGGTCTCGTAGAGATGCGCGGTCAGGCTCAATATGGCCTGCTTGAGCGCGTCGGGCGTCTCGACGCCGGTCTCGCCGAAGCCGGCGACGAAATCCACCTCCAGCCCGGTGAAGGACGACGCGTCGGGATATTGCGCCATGTAGAGCCGCTGCGGCCGGCGGCCGTGATGCAGCACGAACTCCTCCGGCTGGAAGGCGATCGCCGAGCCGTCGGCGCGATAGGCCACCACGGAGACGACGCTCTTGACCGGATAGCGGAACAGCGCCAGCCGGCCCGAGCGCGGCCAGCGGTCGACGCGCAGCCGCCAGGTCTGGTCGACCAGCGCCAGGCCCGTCTCCGCCTCGACGGTCTCGCGGGCGGCGGCGATAAGGCGACGCAGCAGGTCGTCGTCGGAATCGGTGGAGATTCGCAGATAGGCGCGCGCGTCGGCGATCGTCACCGGCTCGTGCGCCGGCGGCGTGACAAGAAACATCGTCATCGGATTTCCCCTGAAAGATAACTTCCAAATCAGTCGGTTACGCAGAACGCCCCACAAAGAGATTCATCGCGCCGCGGCGGCGAATCCAACTGCCAGAACCGGCAGGAAAGGGCGAAGGCCGCCCGGCAAGGTTACCGGGCGGCCGGTTCATCAGGCGCTGAACTTCATCAGCTTGATGGCCTCGAAGTCCTGCACCCCGCCGCCGACGCGCTTGGTGGTGTAGAACAGCACATAGGGCTTGGCGGAATAGGGATCGCGCAGCACGCGCACGCCGATGCGGTCGACCACCAGGTAGCCGCGCCCGAAATCGCCGAAGGCGATGGCCGTGGCGTCGGCGGCGACGTCGGGCATGTGCTCGGCCTCGACCAGGCCGAAGCCCATCAGCGAGGCCTTGTCGCCCACCGCCGCCGGCGGCTGCCAGAGATAGTTGCCCTGCCGGTCCTTGAGCTTGCGCAGCACCGACTGCGTCTTGCGGTTCATGACGAAGCTGGCGTTCTGGCGATAGCCGGCCTTGAGCGAATAGACCAGCTCGATCAGCTTGTCGGACGGGTCGGTCGCGGGCCAGCCGCCGGCGACGCCGGTGGCGACATGGCCGAGCTTGCCCCAGACCCAGGCCGCATCCGCCACGCTGCCGTAATTGAGGAAGCCGCGCGGCTTGTTGACGCCGTCGCCGTTGACGAAGGCCGCGCCCTCCTGCTCGGCGAAGGCGGTCTCGACCTCGTCGGCGATCCAGCGCTCGACGTCCACCGCCGCGTCGTCGAGCAGCGAGGAGGTCGCCGCCGGCATGGCGTAGATCTCCATGGTGGGGAACTGCAATTCGGTCAGCTTGGCCGAATTGGTCTGCGGGCGGGCGTCGGTCTCGCCGACCCAGCCCACCGACGGGCCGCCGGTGGAGAAGGGCTTCTTCAGCACCGCCGACGACACCTGCCGCACGCTGGAGACGCCGCGGATGGGCGACAGCGTGGCGAGCCGGCGGCCGATCTCGGCTTCCAGTTCGGCCGGCACCAGATAGCCGCCGTCCGGCCCCGACGCGTAGGAATGCGCCTTGCGCTCGACCGCGTGCAGCCCCGCCTCGTCGCCGCGGCGCACATAGCCGTCGAAGGCCTGCTTGTGCTCGCGGCCGGCGGCGGGGTCGGCGCCCGAAAGCGGCGGGCGGGCGCCGCGCAGCGCCATCTGGTCCAGCGCCTGCTTCTGCTCGTCGAGGGCGCGGTTGATGCGGTCGACCTTCTCGCGCAGGAGAACGTCGGCGTCGGCGTTCTTCTCCACCTTCTTCAGCCGCTCGTCATTGGCCTCGCGGAAGGCGGCGAAGGCGGTCATGAATTCGTCGAAAGCCCCGGCGACGTCGCCGTCAAAGCCCTGCTCATGGGCGAGCGCCTTCGTCTCCACGCTCTTCTTCTCGAGCGGGGCGGCAAGAATCTTTTCCATTCTGGTCCTGTTCTTTCAGTTGCGGATCATCAGTCCCGACGCCGCGCGCAGACGCCGCGCGAGGCCCCTCTCCAGCGGCCGCCCGGTCGGCGGCCGCATCTTCACGGCGCAGAGCCGCGCCTGCGGCAGCATGGGAAACGTCACCACCGAGATTTCCCAAAGATCGGCCTCGATTATGTGGCGCAGGCCGGTATGGGCGTCCTTGCGGGCGCGCACGGTGCGGAAGCCGATGGAGAGCCCGTCGAGCCCGCCCTCGCGCATCAGGGCCAGCGCCTCGCGCGCCCGCGCCACGCCTTTGGCCAGCCGGCCCTCGACATAGAGGCCGCGCGCGTCCTCCCTCAGCACCGTCCAGACGCCGATGGGCTGGCCGGCCTCGTGCTGCCAGAGCATGCGCACGCCGGCGGCCCCGCGCGCGGCCAACGAGCGGGCGAAGGCGCCGCGCTCGACCACGTCGCCGCCGAGATCGGTCAGCCCGAACAGGCTGGCGTAGCCGGTGAAGACGCCCTCCGTCTCCACCCCGACAACGGCCGGCGCGGCGCGCTTGATCTCCAGCCCGTCAATCATCATCTCCAGTCCGTCAATCGTCATGGGCGGCCTCCCAGGGCAGGCGGCGCTTCAGCCTTTCGGCGAAGCGGTTGAAGACGCCCAGCGCCGACCAGGCGGCGAGGCTCGCCGCCGCCGATCCGGCCAGCATCAGCTCGGGCCGGCCGAGCGCCTCGCCCAGCTCCAGGACGGCCGCGAGCTTGGCCCCCGCCGCGCCGCCGAAGACCAGCCCGCAGATGATGCCGACCGCGAAGCGGATCGCCGCCTCGCGCTTGCCGCGCGGCAGCACATAGGCCAGCGACACGGCCGAGCCCGCCACCGCGCCCGAGGCCTTGGCGCACCACAGCCAGGCGGCGTCCGAGGTCAGGCCGATGTCGTTCCAGTTGCTCACGTCAACCTCCTTCGCGCCTGCGGCTGGTAGCCGACCGCATCGCGCTTCTCGTCGTCGTCGAGGAAATTCGCCTCCGACACCCGCCGCCACAGCGCGTCGCGCTCGGCGGACAGGCCGTCGATGCGGTCGAGGTCGTGCTCGAGCCGCAATTCGCCGCCGAAGACCGGCGACAGCCAGGCGCTCAGCGCCTTGGCGGTGCGGGCGATCAGCGGCAGCACGGTCAGGCGGTAGAAGGCGCGGTTGGCCTCGGCGTAGTTGGCATAGGTGTTGTCGCCGGGAATGCCGAGCAGCATGGGCGGCACGCCGAAGGCGAGCGCGATGTCGCGCGCCGCGCCGTTGCGCGCCTCGATGAAATCCATGTCCTGCGGGCTGAAGCCCATGGCCTTCCAGTCGAGCCCGCCTTCGAGAAGCAGCGGCTTGCCCGCGCCGCCGGCGCCGGTATAGCCCTCCTCCAGCTCGGTCTTGAGCCGGTCGAACTGCTCCTCGGTCAGGTTGCCGCCGTCCTTGGGCGCATAGACCAGCGCGCCGGAGGGCCGCGCCGAATTGTCCAGAAGCGACTTGTTCCACGCGCCGGCGGCGTTGTGGATGTCGAGCGCGGTCAGCGCCGCCTCCAGCGGCGGAAAGCCGTAGAGGTCGTCGAGCGGGTGGAACAGCTTCAGGTGCAGCCCCGGCGCGGCCGGCGTTCCGATGGCGACGCGGCGCGCGCCATGGCCCGAGCGATAGGCCAGCGCCTGCGGCCAGCCGTCGGCGTCGGTCTCCACCGTGACGCGCTCGGGACGCAGGAGATGCAGCTCGCTGCGGCCGCTCGGCAGGTCGACGCGCTCGACATAGGCGTTGCCGGACAGGAGCAGATGGCCGTAGAGCCGCTCGAAGAAGGTGGCCCCGTCGAGCCCGCCCTGCGGCCGGGCGAGAAGGTCGAGCAGCGGATGCGTCTCGTGCTCGGCCGCGCCCTCGTAGAGCAGCCAGGGGGCGCTTGCCGCGGCGTCCGCCACCAGCCTTACGCAGCGATGCGCCACCGGGTTGCGCATGAAGCCCTCGCGCGCCAGCGTGGCGTAGTCCCGCGCGATCCAGCACGGGCCGCGCTCGACATGCAGGGCGACGAAACCCTGCGCCATCTTGGTCTGGCGCGTCGCGCCCGAGACGCGGTCCGGCTCGCGCCGGGGCCGTCGCCATGCCCGGTTCCATGCCCAATTCCATGCCATGATCGGCCCTCTCATCGGTTTGAAAATCAGCCGAAGCGGCGGATGCGCGGCTTGCCCTCGCCGCCCAGCATCAATTCGCCCAGCGCCCAGACCAGCGCGTCGAGCCGGTCGGGCGAGCGTCCGCCCGACAGGCCGCCGGGGGCGAAGTCGCACATCTCGTCCTCCAGCGCCGGAAAGCGTCCGGCGTGGCGCACCCGGCCCTGTTCGTAGAGCGCCGCCACCGGCTCGGCGCGCAGCCACTTGCCGCGGCTGGCGCGGCGCGCCAGCACCGGCACGGCGGCGTCCTCGGCGGCCAGCACCGCGACCACCATCTCGCCGCCCTGGTTGACCTCGGCCACCACGGCGTCGGCCTTGTGCCGGCGATAGAGCGCGATGGCCCGCCGCGCCCATTGATGCGGCTTGGCCATGGCCATGCTCTCGTCGGCCAGCACATGGCCGACGCCGTCGGCGTCGAGGCCGGCGACGACGATGCCGCAGGCGTCCGACGCCTTGCCGGACGAGGCCGGCGGGTCCACCGCCACCACGATGCGGACCAGCGGCGGCGCATGGGCCTCGAAGCAGCTTTCGACGCCGTCGCGCGACCACAGCGCGTCGGCGCGCTCGGCGATCAGCTCGCCGTCCAGCTCCTGCCGGCCGAGCCGGGTGCCGGCGTAGAGGCGGTTGACCGTCTCGACGAAGCCGGCGGCGAGGTTGGCGGCGTTCTCCTCGGTGCGCATATGGGTCATGGCCAGCGCCTCGTCGGCGAGCAGCGCCTTGAGAAGCGGCGTGGCGCGCGGCGTGGTGGTGACCACCGCGCGCGGCCGCTCGCCCAGCCGCAGGCCGAATTGCAGCATGTCCCAGGTCTCCTGCGGATGGCGCCACTTGGCCAGCTCGTCGCACCAGGCGGCGTCGAATTGCGGCCCGCGCAGGCTGTCGGGGTCCTCGGAGGAATAGAGCGAGGCCACCGCGCCGTTGTCCCACAGGAGCCGGCGGCGCGAGGCCTCATAGCGCGGCCGCGACAGCCGCGACACGGCCAGCACGCCGGACGGGCCGTCCACCATCACCTCGCGCGCGTCGGCGAAGGTCTCGCCCACCAGCGCGATATGGCCGCAGGCGCGCGCCGAAAAGGGCGGCAGGCCCAGCGCCATGCCCGAGGCCCATTCCGCCCCGGCCCGCGTCTTGCCCGAGCCGCGCCCGCCCATCACCAGCCAGACGCGCCACGGCCCGCCCGGCGGCAATTGCGCGTCACGCGCCTGAAGCAGCCATTCCTTCTCCGCCGTCACCAGATGCCGGCGCGTCAAGCCCGCCGCCCAGGATTTCCCGCGCGCGCTTTTTTGCAAGATGTTCGATTCTCCTGTCGATGCGTTGCAGCGCCCGCCGCGCGGCGGCGAGCTCGACCGCCGGCCCGGCCCCGGCCTCGGCCGGACGGGCGCGGGCGGCCTCGACGGCCAGCTCGTCCACCGTCCTGACCGCGCGGGCCAGCGCCATCAGCGCCTCGGCCCTGGCCTTGTCGGGCAATTCGTCGGCCTCCACCAGCCGCCGCAGCTCGGCCTGCAGCCGCTCCAGCGCGCCGGGCGCGACGAGCGGCGGGCCTTCCGGCGGCAGGTCCAGCCCGAGCTGGCCGAGCCGCCGCAGATATTGCTTTTCGTCCAGGCCCAGCAGCGCCGCCATCCGCGACGCCGCCACGCCGTGCTCGGCCTGCAATCCATGCGCCAGCCGGACGCGCTCGTCGGACAGGCCCTTCACCGACCTGCCGGTCTCGCTCTCCACGCCACTTCCAGGCATGCGAACCTCCAGAAACGCGCAACCCCGGAAAGCGGGGGCTTTTCCGGGGTTGCTCGTCGTCGCATTTCTTCGACTGTGCCTTATCTCTATCCGATCGCCGTGACGGCGTCAAGGACTATTTTCCTATTTACGGTTTTTTTCCTATTTGCATTCGCCGCGCGGCGTTTACCCATTTTCCATAAGCCGTGGCCTATTTATCTGGTAATGTGTGAGGGGCTTTTTCACACCAGCGCCGGGTAAAGCGTATATGCGTAAGAAGGCCGAAGACCCTGCCGACAGAAAGACGCGCAAACCGTTCCGGGTTTCGCGGCTGATCTGGCTCGACGCGTGGATCGATTCCAGCCTCTACGCCGTCCGCCATCATTCCGGCGACTGGTGGGAGAGCGTGACCATCGCCTCGCGGCGGCTGCGGGTGCAGGGCTTCCGGCGCTTCGTGGTCGAGGTGCTGGACGAAGGTTTCACCCTGGGCGTGCTCGGCTCGGTCGCCATGCTGGCGCTGGCGCTGCCGGCCTTCGAGGAGACCAAGAAGGACTGGCGCGCCCAGGACGACTACGCCGTCACCTTCCTCGACCGCTACGGCGTCGAGATCGGCCAGCGCGGCGTGCTGCACCGGCAGGCGGTGCCGATCGACGAACTGCCCGACCATGTCATCAAGGCCGTGCTCGGCACCGAGGACCGGCGTTTCTTCGACCATTTCGGCATCGATCTCTGGGGCCTCACGCGCGCGCTCAGCCAGAACATGCGCGCCAACGGCGTGGTGCAGGGCGGCTCGACCATCACGCAGCAGCTCGCCAAGAATCTTTTCCTCTCCAACGAGCGCACGCTGGAGCGCAAGATCAAGGAGGCCTTCCTCGCGCTGTGGCTCGAAGCCAATATGAGCAAGAAGGAGATCCTCCAGACCTATCTCGACCGCGCCTATATGGGCGGCGGCACCTTCGGCATCGCTGCGGCGTCGGAGTTCTATTTCGGCAAGAGCGTCAAGGACGTGTCGCTGGCCGAGGCCGCCATGCTGGCGGGCCTGTTCAAGGCGCCGGCCAAGTTCGCGCCGCATGTCAACCTGCCCGCCGCGCGCGCCCGCGCCAATGTGGTGCTGTCCAACATGGTCGACAGCGGCTTCATGAGCGAGGGCCAGGTCGCCGCCGCGCGCCGGCATCCGGCCAGCGTCATCGACCGGCCCAAGAACGAAAGCCCGGATTATTTCCTCGACTGGGCCTTCGACGAGGTCAAGAAGCTCTCCGGCCGCGTGCCGCAGCGCACGCTGGTCGTGCGCACCACGCTCGACCGCAACATCCAGAAAGCGGCGGAGGAATCGCTCGAATACCACCTGCGCCAATACGGCAAGGAATACGCCGCCACCGAGGCCGCCACCGTGGTTCTGGCCAATGACGGCTCGGTGCGGGCGCTGGTCGGCGGGCGCGACTATGGCGAAAGCCAGTTCAACCGCGCCACCAAGGCGCTCCGGCAGGCCGGCTCCTCCTTCAAGCCCTATGTCTACGCCGCCGCCATGGAGAAGGGCCTGACGCCCGCCACCATCGTCTCGGACGGGCCGATCAGCTGGGGCAACTGGTCGCCGCGCAATTACGGCCGCAGCTTCGCCGGCCGCGTCGACCTCACCACCGCGCTGGTGCGCTCGCTCAACAGCGTGCCGGTGCGGCTGGCGCGCGACTATCTCACCACCGCGCCCATCGTGGCGCTGGCGAAGTCCATGGGGGTGGAATCGACCATCTCCTCGCACAAGACCATGGTGCTCGGCACATCGGGCATGACGGTGATGGACCAGGCCACCGGCTTCAACGTCTTCCCCAATGACGGCATGGCCGGCAACCGCCACGCCTTCACGCAGCTCCTTTCCGCCGACGGCAAGGTCTTGTGGGATTTCGGCCGCGACGCGCCGCCGCCGCACCGGGCGCTGTCGCAGAAGGCGGCGGAGGAGATGAACTCCATGCTGGTGCAGGTGCCCGAGCGCGGCACCGGCCGCCGCGCCGCCCTGCCGATGACGCGGGTGGGCGGCAAGACCGGCACGACGCAGAACTATCGCGACGCCTGGTTCGTCGGCTTCACCGGCAATTTCACCGCCGCCGTCTGGTTCGGCAACGACAATTTCACGCCGATGAAGGAGATGACCGGCGGCGTGCTGCCGGCCATGGCCTGGCAGCGCATGATGGCCTACGCGCACCAGAACGTCGAATTGAAGCCCATTCCCGGCGTCAGCCCGCCCTTCCCCGCGCCGCAGAAGGCGCCGAAGACGCCGGCCGCCAGCGCGCCGGCCGACGCCGCGCCGCTCGAGGTCGCGGCCCCGCCGCGCGCGCTGTCGCCGGCCGCCACGCGGGCGCTCAAGGACTTGCACGAGCTGTTCCTCAACGCGCCGCCCTCGCCGGCGCTGGCCGAGCGCGCCGGAGCGCCGGTGCTTTGAACGCGACGCTGCGCACCATCCTGAGCACGGGTTTCGTGCTGGCGCTGGCGCTCGGGGGCGGCATCGCCAGCGTCGACATGGCGCTGGACCGCTTTCCGGGCTTCGGCGACCTCAAGGTCGGCGCCTGGACGGCCTGGCCGCAGGCCAGCGGGGCCGACGCCGATCCCTACGCCAAGGCGCGCGCGGCGCGGAAGGCCACATTGTCGCTGGGGGCGGCGGAAGGCCTCGCCTTCTATGCCGGCCATACCGACGACGGCCGCACGCTCAGGCGCGGCTGCGCCTATCGGCTGACCGGCTTCACGCCGCCGGCGCGCTTCTGGACGCTCTACGCCGCCACGCCCGACCTCGCGCCGCTGGAGCCGCGCCCCGGCCTGCCGGCGACGCTGCATTCGCGCGAGGCGCTTTTCGACGCCGACGGCGGCGCCACGGTGACCATCGGCCCCGACGCCGCGCCGGGCGACTGGCTGGCGGTGGAGGGCGGCGGCGATTTCGTGCTGGTGATGACGCTCTACGATACGCCCGCCGCAAGCTCCTCGGGCCTCGCCGACCTCGTCATGCCCAGGCTCGCCCCGGCGCCGGGACAGGAGGGCTGCGGTGGCTAGGTTCCTGCGGCTTCTGCTTTTGGGCCTCGTCGGCGCCGGGATCGTGCATATCGCGGTGCTCTTGCTGGTCCCGGTCTTCTCCGAGATGAACGCCTGGTCGCGGCTGGAGGCGGCCAGCGACGGCTATCGCTTCAACCTCCTCGACAAGCGTGACGGGCCGCCGGGCGACCGCGACCCGCTGATCGTCGAGGCGACCTGCCGCTTCGATCTCGCCGACGGGCCGGTGCGCATCACCGCCGGGCCGGACGCGCCCTACTGGTCGCTGTCGGTCTACGCCCCCAACGGCGACAATCTCTACAGCCTCAACGACAGCGTGTCGGCGGAGCGCAAGCTGGACCTGATCGTGGCCGACCCCATCGCCATGGCCAGCCTGCGCGCCGACGGCAAGGCCGGCGACGGGCCGTCGATCCTGATCGAGCAGGACATCGGCGAAGGCATGGCGAGCCTGCGCGCCTTCATGCCCGACCCGACCTGGCGCAAGGCGGTGGACCGCTTTTTCGCCCAGGCCGGCTGCGCCACCTACGACGGTTCTTGAGAAGCCGATTTTCCCAGCACGGTTAATAGGTTGCTAAGGCTTCCTTCCTATGATCGCGAAGTCGCCATGATTGCGCGCCCGCGCCTTCGGCGCGCATGTCGGAGCCTACCCGGAGTGATATCTCGTGACCCATGATCAGTTCCGCGCGCTGGAGGAGATTTCAGGCAGCCGGAACCTGTCGAACGCAATGACGGAAGGCGGCAAGGCGGACGATCTGCTCGCCGCCGCCATCGCGTCCTTCGCCGTCATGCCGCGTCCGGGCCGGCAGGACATGCAGCAGCTCGAGGATCTCGCCCTGCCGCTGCTCGAACGCGCCACGGCGCAAGGCCGGCGCAACGCCGCCCAGGCGCTGGCGCAACTGGAGGAGGCCCCGCGCCGCCTCGTGCTGGCGCTGGCGGGCGAGCCGACCGAGATTTCCGCGCCGCTGCTGCTGCGCTCGCCGGCGCTGCGGCCGGCCGACCTCATCGACCTCATCGGCGCGCACGGGATCGACCACGCCCGCGTCATCGCGCGGCGGCAATCGGCCGACGCATTGCTGCAGCAGGTGCTGCGCAGCTTCGCCGACCCCGCCATCGACCGCACGCTGGCCATGCAGGAGGACCTCGCCGACATCGGGGAGAAGCCCGCCGCCACGGCGGCGGTGACGTCGCCGCTGCCGGCCGCGAGCGCCGCGCACGGGCTCGGCCTATCCTTGCAGCAGCCTTTCTTCAAGGCCGAGGCCATGCCCGGCCACCAGGCGCTGATCGACGCGGCGCTGCTGATCGACAGCCATTTCTTCCGCAACGCGCTGGCCGACGCGCTGGACGTGTCCTTCGCGCGGGCCGAATCGATCATCGGCCGCTGGCCCGATTCGCACCTGCCCATCGCGCTCAAGGCGCTGGGCATGTCGGCGCCCGAATGCTACCTGGTGATGACGGCGGCGCTCGGCCCCATCGACGCCAACCGCGAATCGCTGCGCGAATTCGTGCATATCTACCGCTCCATCGACCCGTCCAAGGCCATGGCGCTGGTGCGCCGCTGGCGGGCGGACGAGATGTCGGCCATGCTGCGCGACAAATTGCGGGAGATGGCGGCCGAAAGCGCGCGGTCCGACGCCGCCAATTGCGACCGGCCGGCGCGGCCGGACCTTACGCTTCGGCGATCGTGAAGAAGCGCGACGGGTCGTCGACGTCCTCCAGCTCCACCAGCCACAGGTCGGGATCGAAGCCCGTCTCGCGCGCCATGCGCGCCTCGACGGCCTCGGCCTCCGCGCCGCGCAGGACGGCCGCGAAGCGCCGGTCCTCGCCGCCACCGTCGTAAAGCGCCTGCGGCGCGGGCGCGTAGAGATCGGAAAGCCCGAGCCGATCGCTGATGCGGATGAAGATCGCGCCGGCTTCCGGCGAGCCGCGCCGCGCCAGATAGGCGAAGCCGCCCTCGCCCCGCACCCGCCGGATCAGCGCCGCGATCCAGAAATCAGACGTGAGGCGCATGCGTTCTCCCTTTGCCCAGATCAGCCGATCAAGCCGATCTCGCGCATCTTGGCGATCAGCGCCGCGTCGATCTCGCCGGTGACCGGCAGGCCGAACAGTTTCTGGAAATCGCGCACCGCGTCCTGCGTGACCTTGCCGGCATGGCCGTCGACCGGCACGCGGTCGTTGCCGAAGGCCTTCAGCCCCGCCTGCACGCGGACGATGTCCTGCGACGATACACTGGAGGCGGGCTTGCGGTCGGCCCCGCTCAGCGAGGCGAGTTCCGGCTTGGGCCGCGCCTCGGCATGCGCCACGGCCGGCTGCGGGCGCGGCCTCGGCGTCGGCGCGACGATGGTGGCGGTCACGGTGTCGTCGGGCGGGGCGGCGTCGGCGGCGGCCTGCACGCCGAGCTTGCCCTGAAGCGCGCGCCAGCGCTCCAGCGCCTCGCGCGTCTGCGGGCCGGTGAAGCCGTCGACCGGGCCCTTGTAGACGCCGAGCAGCGCCAGGCGCTGCTGGAGCCGCGCCACTTCCAGGTCGGCCTTGGGCGCGAGCGCCGGCAGCATGTCGTCGATGACGTCGGCGGCCGGCAGCCGGCCGGGCGCGGGCTGCGCCGGAACCGGGACCGGAGCCGCCTTGGGCGCCGGCGGCGTGGGCGCGGCGGCGATCTCGGCCACCGTGGTCATCGGCTGGGGTGGCTGGGCCGGCTGGGCCGGCTTGGCGGCGGCGGTTCCCGGCAGCACGGCGCGCGGCGTCGGCCGGAACACGAAATCGGGCCGGGTGCGGAAGAACACGGCGTCATGCGCCTCGGGCTGGTACCAGAGCGCGTTGGCGGAGACGAAGCCCATCACCACCAGAAAGGCGGTCGCGCCGCCGGTCAGCACGGGATTGCGCGCCACCAGCTCGCCCGCGGCGATGGCCAGCGTCGAAGCCGAGTTGAAGAAGAAGCGGAGAAGGCTCTTGCCCGCGCTACGCCGTTTTGCGGGCTTGCGCATCGTCCTGCTCCCGGATTTCCTGCCGCTCATCGCGCCTTTCTCCCTGATGGCGGTGCATGTCGATCACCGCGCCGGGTTCCTGTGATGGATTGTCTCCCCCGATTTCGCCCCTGTTTTCGCTTTCGGGCTGCGCCGCCGGCAGACGCACGGTCACCACCGTGCCCTCGCCCGGACGGCTGCTGAGCCGCATCGTCCCGCCATGCAGTTCGACCAGCCCGCGCACCACCGAAAGGCCGAGGCCGCTGCCCTCCTGCGCGCGGGTGTAGCTGTTGTCGGCGCGCACGAAGGGCATGCCGATGCGCGCCAGATCCTCCGGCTCGATGCCGACGCCGGTGTCCGAGACGCTGAACTCCACCGCCGCGCCGCCCTCGCCCGCCACGCGCGCCGCGTCGATGGTGACGCAGCCGCCGGCCGGCGTGAACTTGACCGCATTGGCGGCGAGGTTGAGCAGGATCTGCTGCACGGCGCGCTTGTCGGCGGTCAATTCGCCGACGCCGGCGCCGACGCGGTGGCAGAAGGCGACGCCCTTCTTCTCCGCCTGCGGCAGCATGACCGAGGCGCACATCTCGACCGCGTCGCGGAAGACGAAGGGCTGCGGCGCGATGCGGTAGGCCCCGGTTTCGAGCCGCGCGCTGTCCATCACCGCATTGACCAGCTCCAGAAGATAATGGCCCGACTGACGGATCAGCCCGGCATATTCGCGCTGGCGGCCGGTTTCGAGGCGGCAGCCCACCTCATGCGCCAGCATGTCGGAAAAGCCGATGATGGAGTTGAGCGGCGTGCGCAATTCGTGGCTGACGGCGGCCAGCATGCGGCCGCGCGCCAGTTTTTCGGCCTCCAGCTCGGCCTTGAGCGCGTCGATCTCGTCGCGCAGCTTCTTTTCGTCGGCGAGCGAGCGGCCGACCAGCGTGACGCCGCCGTCCTGTACAAAGCCTTCCATGCGATAGGCGCGAAAGGCCACGGTCCCGCCCTCGGAGGCGCGCAGGCGCAGCTCCACCGGCCGCGCGGCCGAACCGGCGCGCAGGCCGGCGAGAAGGGTCAGGTAGGCGACGCGGTCGGCGACATGGACGCGGTCGAGCAGCGCCGCGCCCTCCAGCATCTGCGGCTTGAGGCCGAGGCGGCGGGCGGTCTCGGCGGAAACCTCGACGGCGACGCCCTCCCTGTCGAGCCGGAAGCGGACGTCGCCGGCGGGCAAGGCGGCCTCGGCCTGCGCGGCGGCGGTCTCGACGGCGACGGGCGCGGCGGATTTGATCCGCGCGGCGAGGCTTGCGCCGTAAAGGACGAGCACGGCGGCCGCGGCGAGCGAGCCGCCCGCGACGGCCCCTTGCGCGACGGCGAAGGCGGCAAGAATCAGCGCGCCCGCGACCCCGCCGAGCGCGGCTGCGACGGGCTTGCGGAAGACGAACCAGGCTTCGAGCGGCAGGGCGGCGGCCATCAGCCACAGCGCCGCGTCGGCGTGGACGGAGAGGCCGAGGGCGGCCAGCGCCGCGCCATGGCCGGCGAGGCCGAGCGCGCCGACGGCCGACGCCGCGACGCCCATCAGCGACAGGGCGCAGAGAATCATCGCCACGCCGGCGAAGCTCGCGGCGAGGATGGCGAGCTCGGTGAGATTGGCGGTCAGCCCGGCGGCGACGGCGGCGCCCATCAGCAGGACCGGCAAGGCGACGGCGAAGGCCGTGGCGCGCATCGAGAGCGGGTCGCTCCGGTCCGCCCAGCAGCCGCAAAAACGCTCGTGAACGCCCGCCAGCGCAAGCGCGCCGGCGCGAACCGTATCGGCTGTTTTTGAAAGAATGGCGTTCAACTCGGTCTACTCGCTGCTCTACTTCATGCCCGTTCGGCGCGCGTCTGCGCGTTCGTCCGCCCGGTCCCAAGATGACAGGTGAGGCTTTAAGGAAAGGATAAGACCGGGCCGAAGCCACGCCCCGCGCGCCCTTTCCCGCGCTCGCGGCGGCGGCTTTTCCCGCTATGGTAAACAGAGCATTTCCAGCGGAAACGGAGGGGCGGGCAAGCGCCGAAACCGGAAGTTGCATAGGAAAAACATCGTCTTGGCGGGCGGGATGGGCGAGAGGGCGGATATGGGCTGGTTTCCGGTGACGGTCTACCGCAACCCAAAATGCGGAGTTTCCCGCAACGTGTCGGCCCCAATCCGCGCCGCTGGCTATAAGTCCGAGGTGGTGGAGTGTCTGAAAGCCGGCTGGACCCGCGCGCAGCCCGAACGGCTGCTCACCGCCATTCTGCCCGTCCGCGCGATCTGTCGCGCGAAAAGGGAGCCCCGGCGGCCGACTTCCCACCCCGATGCGAGCGATGACGCGATTCTCGACGCCACGCCGGCCCATCGCGGTCACGCCGAAAAGCGCGAAACTGCGCCGGCCGTCGGAGACCGTGCTGCACCTTCTGGAGCATAAGCCTGAAAGTTTAACCCGACGCAGCAGTCAAACTTAATGATTGCGTTGGTTAGACCGCTGGCATGGAGAAGCCCCGTTCGGCTATGCTGACCACGGGTCGCAAGTTCCAAAACAGGTGCGGCAACTTTTTTTGAATCGGCGCTATCGCGACCAATCAACCCCACGCGCGAGTCATGACATCACCCAAGTCCATTCTGCATGATATCCCCGGAGGCGAGGCGCTTGTCGAGTGGTTCGGGCATGCGCCACGCTTCCATGACGCCCACCTGCTGGAGATCGCCTTCTCCGGCGATGGGGCGGGCCTGATGCGCATACAGGCCTGGAATATGACGGACCGGGTGGACGCCAAGGGTTACTTCGTTCTCGACAAGCACGCGACGGTTACTTTCGCCCTTGAGGGCGTGAGCGCGATCAATTGCGTCGATTTCGACATGATTCCGGCGATCATCTTCGATCTGGAGATCACAAGGCGCGACGAGCGCTACCATATCGAATGGAGCGCAAGCTATGGGGCCGCCGGCTCCATCACCGCCAAGCATGTTCGGATCGATCTCGCGCCCGGTAGAACCGATTAAAGAGTTTCGAGACGGAAAGGCGATGGCTCCCGAACGGCGCTTTCCGCCGGTGGCATGATAGAAGCTATAAGGCCCTGTCGCTCTCTCTCGGGATTTGGGACGCCATCAATTCGTCCCGATCTCGTTGTGGGTTATCCCTCACGGAAGCGTTCGGGCCCGGCGAGGCGAGACCAAAGCACATCTTCAAACATGGCGGCGCTCTGCGTTGAACCGGCGGGCGGAAAATCGCGGTTACGGAATCTTTCTGTTTTGGCCGCACAGTGTCGCCGCAGTTTTCCGGGAACGAGGCCGCGACGGCGCGATGATCCGCTTTCTTCTCAAATCCGCCTTCTGGCTGGGGCTGGCCTTCATGGTCATGCCGCGCCTTTTGCCGGCGGAGCGGAAGGAGACGCCGCCGGCGCCCGCCGTCCATGACGCGCGGCAGGGGCCGGTCGACCAGCTTCTCGCCCATGGCGAGACGGCCGTGAAGCTCGGCAGGATCTGCGCCGACGACCCCGCCTTCTGCAAGAATGGAACCGCGCTCCTGGCGGGGGCCGGGCGCGGGCTTCTGGAAAAGACCGGCGCGGCGCTCGGGGCGCTCAGCGACCTCGTGGCGGAGAAGCCGCAGGAAAAGCAGCAAGCCGCCGTCCCGGTTCCGACCTCGCGCGCGGCGGCGCTGAAACAGGCCGACCGCGCGCCGGCGCGGGAATAAAAAGCCACGGTTTTCCGTGACCTCGCCTCGATTGGCGGCTATACAGGCGGCCGAAGAACCGAGAGCGAAGAGCATGACCACCACCATCGACAGCATCGTTTCCGATTTCGAATTTCTCGACGATTGGGAAGATCGCTATCGCTACGTCATCGACCTGGGCAAGGAATTGCCGCCCTATCCCGACGACGCCCGCGACGCCGCCCACAAGGTGCAGGGCTGCGTCAGCCAGGTTTGGCTGAAGACGCTGCGCGGCGAAGGCGACGATCCGAAGATCGAATTCCTGGGCGATTCCGACGCGCATATCGTGCGCGGGCTGGTGGCCATCGTGCTGGCGCTCTATTCGGGCCGCCGCGCCTCGGAGATCGCCGCCGTCGACGCCGAGGCGACGCTGAAGAAGCTCGGCCTCGACGAGCATCTGACGCCGCAGCGCTCCAACGGGCTGCGCGCCATGGTGGCGCGCATCCGCCGCGAGGCCGAGGCCTAACCCGGCCGCATCGAGGGGCGATAGTCGCTCGCGCCCCATTGCAGGATGGTCCGGCTTTCGGCCGCCGGCGGGTGGTAGTGGCGGTGCAGCATGGACAGGCCCGCCTTGAGCAGCATCTTGGCCGAACGCACCGGCCAGCGGCGCTCGCGCTCGACGGTTTCGAGCCCCTTCAAAAAGCAGCAGACGTCGACCAGCACGCCGGCCAGTTCCGGCCCCACCGCCGCGAGCGCGCGCTCGACGCGCTGGCGGCTGGCGAGCGCGATGTCGGTCAGTTCGGCCATGCCGCCCGCCCCGCCGCGCCCGCGGCCGCCGACGCTCATGTCCCAGCGCGCCGTCACCGAGGGCGTCAGCGCGCCGCGCGTGAAATCGGCCCGCAGCCTTTCGCCGGCGCGGAACTCGTCCTCCGAAATGAAGGCCGCGCCGTCCGCGCCGCGCCGCCGGTAGAGCATGGCGAGCGGCGATTCGGCCGGGTTGACCTCCACGCGCTCGCCGTCGGCCAGCTCCACCGTCTCGGTGAGGCGCAAGGGGGCGGCGGGCTTGCGCCCGGCCTTGGCCGCGCCGCGTCCGGCCGGGGCCAGCGCCAGCTTGCCGCCCTCGGCGCGCAGCAGGCCGCGGCCCAGCATGGCGGCGATCTCGCGCCGGGCGGCGGCGATGCCGCCCTGTTCGCCCACCAGCAGGACATGCGTCGCGCGCACCGAATCCTGCGCCTCGCAGGCGCCGCCGCGCAGGAAGCGGATAATGCGCCGCTCCGCCAGGGAAAGTTCTTGCGTCATGCCGCCATCCTCCGGGCTGTGAAGGCCGAATTCACGGTGCGCTCGAAGGCCGAGACGATGGCGTCGAACTCGGCGTCGTCGCGCATGTCCTCGATCAGGTGGCAGGCGTACATCACCGTGGTGCGGTCGCGGGCGAAGCCGGCGGCCACGTCGCTCATCGCCATGCCGAAACCCGTATGCGCCACATACATGCCGATCTGGCGCACCCGCGCCACGTCGCGCCGGCAGCGCAAAGGCGAGCGCAGCTCCGCGCCCGACGCGCCGAAGGAAGCGGCCAGAAGGTCGATCAGCGCGTCGCACAGCTCCACATTGCGCTCGACGCGCCTGCGATCCCGCGCGCGGTCGGCGCGGGGCTCGAGGTCGACGGCCCGCCCGCGCCGCGCCGCGATGCGCCGCAACGCTTCCAGAGCCTGCGCCCGCGTATGGGTGGTTTGTTCCAGAGACATTGATACTCCCTCGCCATATTAGGAATATCTTCTTATACGCAGAAAAATGCAAGCGGGGATAAATTTCTGAAACCCGCCCGGCCGCCAGGGCGGAAAGGCCGGCGAATCAAGGGCGAGAGGCCGACCGGGCCCGCGAATCCCCACAGGCCACTTAGGAATATTATCCAACACCACGCAAGCGCATCCATCCTGACTTGACGAGGAATCAGGAGACACAAAGACGATGGAACGGATGCTGGAAGCCGCAAGACAGGACTTCATGGCCGCGCGCGGGCGGCGACAGATGAGCGCGACGCAGCGGGCGGCGCTGCAGATCATCGCCGGGATCGACATGGACGCGTTGCTTGCGGCGCCGCCGCCGGAGCGGCGACAGGCGGCGCAGCGGCTGGCTCGTCTCATCGAGCGCGAGCGCCTCAAGGGCCTGCGCGGCCACTGGAGCTACGACCTCAACCGCCACATCGCGCTCAAGCAGGCGCTGGACCGGCTGGAGGCCTGAACGAAAAAGGCCGGACGCGCGCGGCGTCCGGCCTTTTCAAATGCAATTCCTGAAGGATCAGGCTTCCTTCGGCTTGCGGCCGAGGCCCATCTTCTTGGCCAGACGCGAACGGGCGGCGGCGTAGTTGGGGGCGACCATCGGATAGTTCGGGTCGAGGTCCCACTTCTCGCGGTACTGTTCCGGCGTCATGTTGTAATGCGTCATCAGATGGCGCTTCAACGACTTGAACTTCTTTCCGTCCTCGAGGCAGATGATGTAATCCTCGGCCACGGACTTCTTCGGGTTGACCGCCGGCTTGGGCTTCTCGGCGACGACCGGCGCTTCCTCGCGCGCGACGTGGCGCTTGAAGGCGGCGTGGACTTCGGCGATCAGCAGCGGCAACTCGCCCGCGCGGATCGAATTGTTGCCGACATAGGCCGCCACAACATCAGCGGTCAGGCTCAGAAGAAGCTCTGCGCTTTCGTCGTTGGTCTCCAGGTTTTCCATCTGCTTTTCCTTTTATCGAAACTGCAACGCGCGGCCTGGGCGGCCCCTGTTGCGGGCCTCGTAGCGCCGTGACCGTCGCTCTCGTCTTGAAAACTAGCCCCTTGGCTGCTGCGAATATCAGTTGATAGCGCCATTGGCAATAGAATTGTCAAACGAAACGGGATTATTTGCACGGTATTTTCTTGCGCGACTGAAATAAACTCATATTCGCATCCGTCATTCCGGCAACGCGGCCCGATCAACCAATTGTGATCATGATTTCAGGGCCGGAATTTCTTGACCGTCCGGGAAAAGCCGCAACCTGGCCGGGCGCGCTTCCATAAATTGCACGGCAGGCCTTAGCAACTGTTTTCCGGCGCAATATTCGCGGCGCGCGCGCCAAGACGAACGCGCGGCCCACGCAACAGGCCTGCGCGCCAATTCGGGCGCAACCATGGCGAGCCCACTATAGAGCGGTGGAAACACTCGCATTTCAGGAAGCGTTTAACTATATAGACGCCAAGCGCCGGGCCGTTCGGACCCGGCCCCGAACCGGCAGGAGAACAGCCATGACGCCACGCGATCATCCCGCCCGCTCCCTGAAAGTCGTCAAGACCGACGCGCAATGGCGGGAGCAGCTGACGCCGATCCAGTACCAGATCACCCGCCAGCACGGCACCGAGCGCGCCTTTTCCAGCCCCAATTTCGACAGCCCGCATGCGGGGACCTATCGCTGCGTGTGCTGCGGCCGGCCGCTCTACCGCTCGGAGGCCAAATACGAATCGGGCACCGGCTGGCCGAGCTTCTTCCAGCCCATCGAGGCCGGCGCCGTCGCCGCCTTCGAGGACCGCTCCTACGGCATGGTCCGCACCGAGATCCGCTGCGCCGACTGCGACGCGCATCTGGGCCACGTCTTCCCCGACGGCCCGCCGCCGACCGGCCTGCGCTATTGCATGAACGGCCACGCGCTGGTCTTCGACGAGGACTGAGCCGCCTCCAGATCCGACCGCAGACTTGGTCTTGCCTTTTCAGCCCCGGGCCGCCACAACGGTCCGGCCTCATTCTCGCACTGGAATTTTCCCATGTCCCGACCCCTGCCGCCCCACGCCGCCCGGCGCCCCGTTTCCGACACCCGCCACGGCGTGACCCGCACCGACGATTACGCCTGGCTGCGCGCGGACAACTGGCAGGAGGTGTTCCGCGATCCGTCCGTGCTCGACGCCGACATCCGCGCCCATCTGGAGGCCGAGAACGCCTATCAGGCGGCGCTGATGGCCGACACGCAGGCGCTGCAGAAGACGCTGTTCGCCGAGATGCGCGGGCGCATCAAGGAGGACGATTCGTCCGTGCCGTCCAGGGACGGGCCCTACGCCTACGGCGTCAGCTACCGCACCGGCGGCGAGCAGCCCTATTTCATCCGCACGCCGCGCGACGGCGGCGCGGAGACGATCCTGCTCGACGGCGACCGCGAGGGCGAGGGAAAGCCCTATTTCCGCCTCGCCTCGGCCGACCATTCCCCGAATCACGGCCTTTTGATCTGGGGCTACGACGACAAGGGATCGGAGTTCTACAAGCTGCGCGTGCGCGACCTCGCCACCATGCAGGACCTGCCGGACCTCGTCGCCGACACCAATGGCGGCGGCGCCTGGGACGCGGACAGCAAGGGCTTCTTCTATACGCGGCTCGACGAGAATCACCGCCCGTCCAAGGTGCTCTACCACCGCGTCGGCTCGGACGCCGCCGAGGACCGGCTGGTGTTCGAGGAGGCCGATCCGGGCTTCTTCCTTGGCGTCGGCGGCTCGGCGCTGGACGACTATATCTTCATCGACATCCACGACCACGAGACGTCGGAATGCTGGCTGCTGCCGGCGAACGAGCCGACGGCCAAGCCGAAGCTGGTGACGGCGCGCCGGACGGGCGTCGAATACGACATCGCGCCGGGCGGCGAGGTCTTCTACATCCTCACCAACGCCGACGGGGCCAAGGATTTCAAGATCATGCGGGCCCCGGCCGCCGATCCCGGCCCGGAGAACTGGGTCGAGGAAGTGGCGGAGAAGCCGGGCCGGCTGATCCTGTCGCATTCGGCCTATAAGCGCCATCTGGTCTGGATCGAGCGCGACGAGGGCCTGCCGCGCATCGTCGTGCGCGACCGCGCCAGCGGGGCCGAGCACGCCATCGCCTTCGACGAGGAGGCCTATTCGCTGAGCCTGCACGGCAGCGCCGAATACGACACCGACGTGATCCGCTTCGCCTATTCGTCGATGACGACGCCGGAGCAGCTTTTCGACTACGACATGGTCACGCGCGAGCGCCGGCTTCTGAAGACGCAGGAAGTGCCGTCGGGCCACGATCCCGACGACTACGTCACCCGCCGCGTCTTCGCGCCCGCGCCGGACGGCGAGCTGGTCCCCGTCTCGCTCATGCACCGCAGGGACACGCCGCTCGACGGCTCGGCGCCCTGCCTGCTCTACGGCTACGGCTCCTATGGCATCACCATTCCGGCGAGCTTCAGCACCTCGCGGCTGTCGCTGGCGGATCGCGGCTTCGTCTACGCCATCGCCCATATACGCGGCGGCAAGGACAAGGGTTTCCGCTGGTACGAAGACGGCAAGCGCGACCGCAAGACCAACACCTTCACCGATTTCATCGCCGCCGCACGGCATCTGGTGCAGGAGGGCTTCACCAGCCACGACCGCATCGTGGCGCAGGGCGGCTCGGCCGGCGGCATGCTGATGGGCGCGGTGGCCAACATGGCCCCGGAGGCCTTCGGCGGCATCATCGCCGAGGTGCCCTTCGTCGACGTGCTCAACACCATGCTCGACGACACGCTGCCGCTGACGCCGCCGGAATGGCCGGAATGGGGCAACCCGATCGCCTCGGCCGCGGACTACCGCACCATCGCCGCCTATTCGCCCTATGACAACGTGAAGGCGCAGGCCTATCCGGCCATCCTCGCCGTGGCGGGGCTGACCGATCCGCGCGTGACCTATTGGGAGCCGGCCAAATGGGTGGCGAAGCTGCGGGAGCTCAAGACCGACAGGCATCCGGTGCTGTTCCGCATCAACATGGACGCCGGCCACGCCGGCGCCTCGGGCCGCTTCTCGCGGCTGGAGGAAGTGGCCTTCTCCTACGCCTTCGCGCTGAAGGTGGTCGGCAAGGCGGGCAAGTGAAAATTCCGGCGCGGCGACGCGCCGGATGCTCTATAATGCCGGGAATGGAACCCCAGGAATGGAACTGGGACGCGGAGTTTCGTCATGACCATGCGCCGCCTGCTTTTTCCGCTGATGATCGCGCTGGCGCTGGCCCCGGCGGCCCAGGCGCAGGTGCGCAAGGACGTGGACGAATTCGCCGGCCGGCGCTGCTCCGCGCCGCCGCGCGGCAGCGGCGTGATCTTCGGCCAGTTCAGCGGCCTCGACTATTCGTCCTTCGGCGACGGCGTGGAAGCCGTCGACCGCGTGCGCTGCTTCACAAGCATGTCCGAATGCAAGGGCTGGCTCTATACGATGCAGAGCAAATATACGAACGCCGGCCTGCCCACCGTGGTGCGCTGCGACCGGCGGTGAAAGGAGCCGCCGGGCAGAGGCGTCCGGCGGAGTGAGGCGCGGGCTGGAGGCTCGGCGCGATGGCGGTGAGCGACATGCGCGCCCGCGCCGTATGCGGCTTGACCGGCGCCAAGACCGTGTCGGGGACGATCCGGCCAAGCCGCATCGCGGATGACCGCCCGCTATCGGTCACTCATGCAGATTCCATATTCGACGCTCCAGCAATTGTCATAAGCCGCGCCGGCCCAGCCCCGGCATTGGTTGGCGGCCTCGACATGGCATTCGTTTTCCCGCCCGGCCTGGAGCGACACCGGCCGATCCTGCGCCTGACCGGAACCGCCGGGAAGAAACGCCGTCGCGACGGCCATCGCCGCCGTCAGATAAAACCTTTTCATAATTCTTCTCCTGAATTGCACGCCGGCCGATCTTTTTTGAAAAAGACAACGCCCGCAACGGCCGTTCCTCGCCCGCCCGCAACGGCGGGCAAGCTTCGCGGAGACTATTCTTGCGGTCTATTTCATCGCCCCCTGCCCGCCTTGAGACCGGCGTCGGACAGCCGCCCATGTCGGCCGTCGAGCCGCCTGGTTGCGGATGAGCAGCGTCGCCCGGCTTTTACTCCGTCGTGACTGATAAGCATCGTGGCGTATATTTCCACGTTGGATAGCCGTTCGACTGCAATAGAAAGTGCGGCGGCGTTGACGCGCCATGTCGACCGTCAATCGAGAGACGACTTCGCCCCCTATTTGCGCGCCGGGTAGCCGTTCGGCTGGGCCGGGATGGCCTTGAGGTAGGCGGCGATGGCGGCGCGGTCGGCGTCGGTCAGGTGGGCCATGTTGGCCACAACGTCGGTCATCGAGCCGCCCAGCGAATCGTATTCGGGCGTGAAGCCGCTTTGCAGGGTGTAGGCGATGTCGCCGGCGCTCCAGTCTTTGATTCCGCCGCCGGGCGTGATGTTGGGGACGATCCCGCGCTGGCCGTCCGCGCCCTTTTCCGCCGAGACGGCGCCGGCCAGCCATTGCTTCAGCTTCAGCCCGCCGATGGCGTCGCGCGGGGTGTGGCACTCGCCGCAATGGCCGAGCGCCTCGACCAGATATTGGCCGCGCTTGACCTCGTCCGAGGGGTTCGCGAGCTGAACCGCCGGCGCGGTGGTGAGGTAGAGATGTTTCCACAGGCCGAGGCCGCGGCGGATGTTGAAGGGAAAGCCGATCCGGTGCGGCGGCGCGACATTATCGGAGGGCGGCAGGGTTTTTAGATAGGCGAAGAGGTCGGCCACGTCCTGCGGCTGCATCCGCGCATAGGCGGTGTAGGGGAAGGCCGGATAGAGGTGCCGGCCGTCGCGCCCGACGCCCCTCAGCATGGCGTTGGCGAAGTCCGGCAGGGTCCAGGCGCCGAGGCCCTGCGGCGAGGGCGAGATGTTGGGCGCGACGAAGGTTCCGAAATCCGAGGCCAGCTCATGCCCGCCGGCCAACACCTTGCGCGCCTCGCCCTCGGCGCCCGGCGCGGCGTGGCAGGCGGCGCAGCCGCCGGCCCAGAAGACGCGCTCGCCCCTGCCCGCGTCGCCCGGCTTCAAGGTCGCGAACAGGCTTTCGTCGAGCGTCCGCGGCGCGGTGAGCATCCAGAACGCCGCCGCGCCGATCGCCAGCGCCGCGACCGCGAGATAGGCCAGCTTGCGCATCATCCCGCCCGCGTCAGTCCTTCTTGAGCCGGAAGGCCTGGTGGCAGGAGCCGCAATTGGAGGCGACCTGCTGGAAGGCGGTCTTGAGCGCCGCGAGGTCCTGCGGCTTGGCGGCCGCGGCTGCGGCCGAGTCGCTCTTCAGCTTGTCGACATGCTTGACGAATTCCGCCTTGTCCTGCCAGATCTTCGGCGAGGCCTCGGTCTTGCCCTGGTCGGAGCCGGCGGGGAACAGGGCGTCGACGTCGATCTTCTGGGCGTCGGCGGCGATCTTTTCGAGCGCGGCGATCGCCGCCGCCCCGTCGAAGGGTTTCGCGCCCTTGACCATCGGCGCGATCGCGCCGACCGAGCGGCCCATGTCCTTCATGATCGCCTGGCGGTCGGCGATGGCGTCGGCCCGCGCGGCGCCCGCGCTGGCGGCCCCCACACTGACGGTCAAAGCGGCGAGAACAAGAAACAAGCTGCGCATGAATTCCTCCGCGTTTCCCAATATTCCCCCTATCGACTATCGAATAGTCCGGCCGGGATTGCAATGACGCGATGCGGGCTTAAAACATGAGCCAAATAGTCACCAAATAAAAAGCCCCGGCTTTCGCCGGGGCTTCGATGCGGATACGGAAAGACGATCAGGCCTTTTCGTAAAGCTCCAGCACATAGTCCCAGTTGACCAGGCTGTCGACGAAGGCCTCCAGGTATTTCGGGCGCGCGTTGCGGTAGTCGATGTAGTAGGAATGCTCCCACACGTCGACGCCGAGGATGGGGGTCGCGCCGTGGACCAGCGGGTTCTCGCCGTTCGGGGTCTTGGAGATCTCGAGCTTGCCGTTCTTGACCGACAGCCAGGCCCAGCCCGAGCCGAACTGGCCGGCGCCGGCGGCGAGGAAGTCCTCGCGGAACTTGTCGTAGCCGCCGAGATCGGACTCGATGGCCTTTTCCAGCTTGCCGGGCAGCTTCTTGCCGCCGCCGTCCTTCTTCATCCACTTCCAGAAATGGATGTGGTTGAAATGCTGGCCGGCGTTGTTGAAGAGCGCCTGATTCTTGCCGTAGCTCTCCTTGACGATCTCTTCCAGGCTCTTGCCTTCGAGGCCGGAGCCTTCGAGCAGCTTGTTGCCGTTGGTGACATAGGCCTGGTGGTGCTTGTCGTGGTGGAATTCGAGCGTTTCGCGCGACATGAACGGCGCAAGGGCGTCGTAGTCATACGGAAGGGCGGGCAATTCGAAAGCCATGGGAACTCTCCTCTTTTTCTGCCTGCGGCGGGCGGAGCGGGTGACTTCCTCCGGCCGCGGGACCCAAACTTGCGTGCGAGACCTACATAGGCCGCAACGCGGCCCGCGGCAATGGCGCATTGCGCTGGAACCCGCCCGGCGGCGGGATTCGCCGGCCCGGCGCGCGCCCACAAAAATCGCCCGCGCGAAACAACAAGCAAGAATATGGTCGCGGCTTTATTGTTTCGGGGAAAATATATCCGGGAAGGAATTGGATTTCATCCGAATTTCGCGGCGCTGTAAAAGGCGTCTGTTTTTAAGGAGATTTGATCATGAGTCATAATAAATTCCTGTTGGCGCTCTCGCTCCTCGCCGCCCTGCCGGCGGCGGGGGCGCAAGCGGCCGGGCCGAAGCATCGCGGCCGCGCCGAATGCGAGCGTTTATGCGCGAGCCGCTACCATCCGTCGACACATGAATTCCGCTATTGCGTGCTCGACTGCATGGCGCGGCCGCGCCGCCCGGGCTGAAACAGGACACGCCGGGAGGCGGAGACGAACCTCCCGGCGGTCTCACCAAAAGTTGAACCCGACGACAGGCGGGTAAAAGCCGCCTGAGGGGATAAATCGTGTCGCGCCTGCAACAGGCGGCGGCCGGGCGGCCCTTCGCCATATTGACGCCGCAATGTAACCGGGCGGTCGCCATATTTCTCGGGCGTTTTCTGCACGCCCGCAGCGGCCAGCCGCCATTTCATCCGCAATTCGGAGTGGTCCGGTCGCATTTCGTTAACCGTGAATGTTGTACTTCTTAGTCCCCCATCACAAGTCTGGTTCTCATATGCAAACGACCCTCACCCGCCGTTCCTTCCTGACGGCAATGACAGCCACCGCAGCGGCCGGCCTCGCCGGTTGCGCGCAGCTGGGGCAGACCGTTCCGATCGTCGATGTGGACGCCGACGGCAACCCCATCAACCGCACGCCGTCGGCGAGCGTCGACGCCTCCTATGGCGACTGGGCGCAGATGTACGGCCCGATGGAGGACAACGGCTTCCAGCTTCCGGCGATCCCGATCCAGAAGATGGACAAACGCTACCTGCGCCAGGTGGTGCAGGACCCGACCGGCGAGCAGCCGGGCACCATCGTGGTCGACACGCCGAACCGCTTCCTCTACCTGGTGCTGGGCAACGGGCAGGCCCTGCGCTACGGCGTCGGCATCGGCCGCGAGGGCTTCGCCTGGTCGGGCCGCGCGCTCATCCAGTACAAGAAGGTCTGGCCGCGCTGGACGCCGCCCGACGAGATGGTGGCCCGCCAGCCGGAGCTGGTGCAATATTCCTCGCGCAACGGCGGCATGGAGCCGGGCCTCAAGAACCCGCTCGGCGCGCGCGCGCTCTATATCTTCAAGGACGGCCAGGACACGCTCTACCGCCTGCACGGCAACCCGGAATGGTGGTCGATCGGCAAGGCCGTCTCCTCCGGCTGCGTCCGCCTGATGAACCAGGACGTCATCGACCTCTACAACCGCGTGCCGGCGAAGACGCCGATCCTGGTCATGTGATGAGGGAGGGAAGTAGGGGAATAGGGCAGTAGGGGAGTATGTTCGCTCGGCGCGTATGCTCCACCTCAGCCCCTTACTTATTCCCCTACTCCCTTACTCCCCTATTCCCCTCTAAACATACTGCCTTATTGCCTTACTGCCCTACTGCCCTCTCCCCCTACCTCTTCAAGCTCCCGAGCACGCCGCGCACCAAGGCCCGGCCCAGTTGCGAGCCGACGGTGCGGACGACGGATTTGACGGCGGCTTCAGTCACCGTCTGGCGGCCCGAGCGGCGGGAGCCGGTTCCGAGCGCCGCGTCGATCAGATCGCCCCAGATGCCACCGTTCTTGGCCTGCGGTTGGGCGGCGGCGGCGGTTTTCTTCGCCAACATCTCGAAAGCCGATTCGCGGTCTACCGTCTGGTCGTACTGGCCAGCGACGGGGCTTGCGGCCATGATCATCGCGCGCTCCTGCGCGGTCAGCGGGCCGATGCGCGAGGACGGCGGGCGGATCAGCGTGCGCTGCACCATGGAGGGCGCGCCCTTGTCCTGCAAAGTCGAGACCAGCGCCTCGCCGGTGACGAGGTTGGTGATCGCCTTGAAGGTGTCGAAGGCCGGGTTGGGGCGGAAGGTGTCGGCGGCGGTCTTGACGGCCGCCGTCTCGCGCGGCGTATAGGCGCGCAGCGCGTGCTGCACCCGGTTGCCGAGCTGCGCCAGCACCGTCTCCGGCACGTCGAGCGGGTTCTGCGTGACGAAATAGACGCCCACGCCCTTGGAGCGGATCAGCCGCACCACCTGCTCCACCCGGTCCAGCAGCGCCTTGGGCGCCTCGTCGAAGAGGAGATGCGCCTCGTCGAAGAAGAAGACCAGGCGCGGCTTTTCCGGGTCGCCCACTTCCGGCAGCTCCTCGAACAGCTCCGACATCAGCCACAGGAGGAAGGTCGAGTAGAGGCGCGGATTCATCATCAGCTTGTCGGCCGCCAGCACGCCGACCACGCCGCGCCCGTCGGGCGTGGTGCGCATCAGGTCGGCGATGCGCAGCGCCGGCTCGCCGAAGAATTTCGCCCCGCCCTGCTGCTCCAGCACCAGGAGCGAACGCTGGATCGCGCCGACGGACGGCTTGGTGACGTTGCCGTATTTGGCCGAAAGCTCGTCGGCGCGGGCGGCGACCTCCGCCAGCATCGCCTGCAAATCCTTGAGGTCGAGCAGTAGGAGCCCCTCCTCGTCGGCCAGCCGGAAGGCGATGTTGAGCACCCCTTCCTGCGCGTCGGTGAGGTTCATCAGCCGGGCCAGAAGCAGCGGCCCCATCTCGGAGATGGTGGCGCGGACCGGATGGCCCTGCTCGCCGAAAATATCCCAGAAGATCACCGGCGCGGCGCGCAATTCGTAAGGCGAGAGCTTCACCTCCGCCGCGCGCTTCGACAGGCCGTCATTGGCGACGCCGGCGGCGGCGACGCCCGAAAGGTCGCCCTTGACGTCGGCGCAGAACACCGGAACGCCGGCGGCCGAAAAACTTTCCGCCAGCACCTGCAAGGTCACCGTCTTGCCCGTGCCGGTCGCGCCCGTCACCAGCCCGTGCCGGTTTCCGTATTTCAGCGCCAGCGTCTCCGGCTGCTGGTAGGAATCGTCGGGCTTGCGGCTCGCGCCCAGGAAAAGAGCGTTGTCGGCGGTCATCAGGCGTCGGTCCCCTCGTTGCGGATGATGTTCCGGTATAAGCCGCCGGCGGCGTCACGACAATGTCAATCGGCCCGGAAACCGACGCGCCAATAAGCGCTTGCAAAGCGCGCCGCTTGGTTCATATTACGTAAAGGTAAGCTTTTCCCGGGAGAAGGACATGGAAGAACTCATCGCGCGCATCGCCGACAATGTCGGCGTCGATCCGCAGACGGCGGAAAAGGCCGTCGGCCTCATTCTGGGCTTTTTGCAGAAGGAAGCGCCCGACAGCGCCGGCAAGCTCATCGACGCCATCCCCGGCGCCGACGCGGCCATCGCCGGGGCCGGGGGCGGCGGCGGCTTCTCCGGCATGATGGGCGGGGTGATGGGCCTCGGCTCGCAGCTCATGGGCGCGGGCCTCGGCATGGGCGAGATCACCGGCGTCGCCAAGGAAACCATCCGCTACGCGCGCGAAAAGGTCGGCGACGGCCCCGTCGACGCCGTCATCGGCGCCATCCCCGGCCTGGGCCAGTTCGTGTAGGCGGCCGGCGTTTTTCGGCTGCGATATCGATATGGCCGGGCGGCGGACGCCCGGCCATTATTCGTTGGAGATTGTTCCAGGGCGGTGAAGTAGAAGCCGCTGGCGGAAGCTGCGGAGAGAGTCCTGGCTTCTTGCAGAAGAAGTCTTGGCAAGTTCATCGGCGCTAGTCCGGTGTGGCCAGCGCGGAGATGCAAGCAAAGGCGTGTTTGGAAAATCCGTATAAGCGCGGGCCAATGCTTTCCCGCTTTGTATTGATTGGTGCCGCAATCACCTATCCCAGCACAACGAAGCTGCGTCTCAGCATTTTTGATCATGACGCCGACTCCGGCTTGATCACCGCGCCACCCGGAGACGACATTACAGATAGCTTCATTCTCAGTTGCTTGCAGAAGGCGCCAGCTAGCTCATCAAGACCATTCTCGGCGGCCATGCCGAGGCGCGCCAGACTGGCGGCTTCGGTAATTCACGTAACCAATCGGCGCTTTTCCAGTGCGTCATCACTATAGCTGCACAAGTCGCTCCGCCATTGGCCACCACGCCCGGAAGCGCGCAGCCAAGAAGGGTACTCTTTTTGCAAAAGCGCTCCATGGCGCAATGACGCCATTTCCTCGCCGAAGCCGCCCATCGGCAGGCGCAGCGGAGCGCCGGCCTTGGTCCGTTCGGGCAGGCGCTCAGCGCTTTTCGACGGTCACGTTCACATGGCTGGCGTGGCCGGCGGACCAGCCGTTGACGGCGGCGCCGAGGCCCAGCGCGGCGAAGAAGACGCCGCAGGCGGCGTAGCCGCCGGTGAGGCTGTGGATGACGCCCACCGCCAGCGGTCCGATCGCCGCGAGGCAGTAGCCGACGCATTGCGCCATGCCCGACAGATGCGCCGCCGTGCGCGAATCGGGCGAGCGCAGCACGATCATCATCATCGCCGCCGCGATCAGCCCGCCCTGCCCCACGCCCTGCGCCACCGCCAGCAGCCAGAAGCTCCAGGCCGGCAGGAACAGGAAGCCGACCAGCGCCAGCGTGGCGATCGTGCAAAGCGCGGCGTTGAGAAAACTCTGGTTCTTGCTCCGCACCGCGATGGAGGGCGTGGCGAGGCAGGCTGCGACCTGCACCATGATCGACAGCGAGACCACGCCGCCGGCGGCGGCGGGGCTGAGGCCCCTTTCGCGCAGGATGGGCGCGAGCCAGCCGAAGACCACATAGGCCAGCGCCGATTGCAGCCCCATGAACAGCGTCACCCGCCAGGCCAGCCGGTCGCGCCACAGGCCCATGACGCGGAAGCCGGCCTGCGAGGCCTCATGCTTCGCGGCCAGCGCCTGCGGCAGCCACAGCGCCAGCACCAGCGCGGCCGGCACGGCCCACAGCGCCAGCGCCAGGCTCCACGAGCCGCCGATGGCGTTCTTGAGCGGGATGGTGAAGCCGGCGGCGGCCGCGGCGCTCGAGCACAGCGCCATGGTGTAGAGGCCGGTCATGATGGCCGTGGCGCGCGGGAAATCGCGCTTGACCACGCCCGGCAGAAGCACGTTGGCCACCGCGATGGCCGCGCCGGCGAAGGCGGCGCCGGCGTAGAGCGACCAGACGGTTCCGAAACCGCGCAGCGCCGTGCCGAAGGTCAGCACGGCCAGCGCGGCGAGCAGCATGCGCTCGGCCCCGAAGCGCTGCGACAGGCGCGGCGCGATGGGCGCGAAGACGCCGAGGCAGACGACCGGCAGCGTGGTGAGCACGCCGGCGGCGGTCGAGGACAGGCCGGTGGCGGCGGAAATTTCCGGCAGGAGCACGGAGACGCTGGAGAAGACGGCGCGCAGATTGGCGGCGATCAGCACCAGGCTGAGCCCGAGGACGAAGCCGGCGGCCTTGCTGCGGCGGCTTTCCGCGCCTGCGGGCGCGACATTTTCGAGGCTCATGACGGGCGACCCTTTCCAGACGGCGCGCATGGAGTATCTTTCCCCCGGCGGGCTGTCAATGCGCCCGTCCCGGCCCATTCCTTAACGAATTTCGCGCAATCTGCGCTCCGCAATCCAAGTCGCATGAGGTGTCCCTAATGATCACGCTCCACCGCCTTTCCGGCGATCATCTCGAACAGGTCGAGCTGGAACCCGGATCGCCCCTGCCCGACGACGTGATCTGGATCGACATCTTCGCCCCCGGCGTCAACGAGGACCATGTCGTCGAGGCCTGGACCAACATCTCCATCCCCACCCGCGAGGACATGACCGAGATCGAGGAATCGAGCCGCTTCTACAGCGAGAACGGCGCGCTCTATCTCACCGCGCCCATCCTGCACGCGGTCGATCTCGACCATCGCGAATTGTCGCCCGTCACCTTCATCCTGCACGGGGCGCGGCTGATCACGGTGCGCTACGCCAATCCGCGCTCCTTCTCCATCTACACCGTGCGCGCGGCCAAGCCCGGCAACGGGCTGCTGCCGGCGCGCTGCAACGGGCTTTCGATCATGCTCGGCCTGATCGAGGCCACCACCAACCGCCTCGCCGACATCCTCGAGGGCGTGGCCGGCAAGATCGACGCCGCCTCGCACTCCATCTATCGCCGCAATCCCGGCGCGCGGCCGATGACCACGCAGGATTTCCGCCACATGCTGACCCATATCGGCGGCCAGGGCACGTTCCTGTCACGCGTGCGGGAAAGCCTCGCCGGCATGAGCCGCATGCTGGTCTATCTGTCGGTCAACAACACCGCCGCCAAGAAGGACGCCCGCGCCTGGATCAAGTCGCTAGAGCGCGACGCGCAGTCGCTGTCCAACTATGTCGACTTCCTCTCCAACAAGGTCACCTTCCTGCTCGACACCGTGGTGGGGCTGATCTCGGTCGAGCAGAACGCCATCATCAAGATCTTCTCCGTCGCCGCCGTCGGCTTCATGCCGCCGACGCTGGTGGCCTCGATCTACGGCATGAACTTCTCCTTCATGCCCGAGCTGCATTCGCGCTGGGGCTATCCCATGGCGCTGATCCTGATGGTCGCCTCGGCCCTGCTGCCGCTGGTCTATTTCCGGCGCAAGGGGTGGCTGTAGGCTGGGCCGGGCTTGAAAGGCGCGCGCCGATGTTATATCATCGGTTATAACATCGGAGACGAGCCATGAACGTGACCCTGCGCAAAATCGGCAATTCGGAAGGCGTGATCCTGCCCAAGGAGGTGCTGGAGCGGATGAACCTGCATGCGGGCGACAAGCTGCAGCTGGTCGAGACGCAGACCGGCCTGACGCTGGAACCCGTCGACGACACGTTCGAGCGGCAGATGGATGCCGCGCGCAAGGTCATGGACAAGTACAAGGTCGCCTTGCAGCGGCTGGCCGAATGAGCTGGCAATTCCTCTCGCGCCGCCTCGTCGAGGCGATCCATGTCGAGCAGTTGCAGCGCCACGGCGGCGCGCAGGGGCTCAGGGATGAAAACGCCCTCGAATCGGCGCTGGCGCGCGCGCAGAACAAGGTGCTTTACGGCGAGCCGGACCATGCCGGCGTCGCCGCGGCCTATGTGTTCGGGCTGGCGCGCAACCACGCTTTCGTCGACGGCAACAAGCGCACCGCCATCGTCACGGCGCTGACCTTCCTGGCGGTCAACGGCTATGCGCTCGCCGCCGACGACGGGCTGCTCTACAGCTTCACCATGGGGGTGGCGGCCGGCGAGATCGACGAGGCGGGCGCGGAGGCGTTCTTCCGCGATCATGCCGTGGCGGCGGACGAACTCGGCTGAACAGCCCTCACCCGTTGGCGGCCGGCCTGGCCGAGACAATCTCCCAGTCCTTGCCGTTGATGCGGATCACGTCGCCGACCGGCTTGCCGAACAGCATGATCGCCACCGGCGCGACGTGGGAGATCATGCCCTTGGCGGGGTCGGCCTCGTCCTCGCCGACGATGGTCCAGGTCCGGCTGTGGCCGTCGAGATCCTCCAGCTCCACCGTCATGCCGAAGCGCACCACGTCGCTTTCCGGGTCCGGCTCGGAAACTTCCGCCGTCTCGCGCCGGGCGACCCAGTAGCGCAGGTCGCGCGAAATGCGCGCCACGGCGGAGCGCTCGCCCGCCACGTTGGCCTCGGCCAGCTCGCGCTGGAGCCGCGCGATCTCGGCGTCGATCAGCCGGAGGCCGTTCGGCGTCACGAGGTTGCGGTGCGGGCTGATCGGACGCTCGCCCAGATCGTCGGGCGCGTCGTCCTGCTCCTTGGTGAATGCTCTGCTCATGGATCGAATGTAGGCGGGCCTCCGGGCGCTTGCAAGCCCGGCGGCGGGACGGGTTTCGGCTGCGGTTTTTATTGATTGGCCAGTCAATCAACGCTACGATAAAGCCTGAATAGACAGACGGACGAGGACCATGCCCCGAGTTGGAATGGAGCCGCTGCGGCGGCGCGAACTGATCGACGCCGCGATCCGCACCATCGGCCAGCGCGGCTCGCTGGACGTGACGGTGGCGCAGATCGCGCATGAGGCCGGCGTGTCGCCGGCGCTGGCGCATCATTATTTCGGCGGCAAGGACAAGCTGATCCTCGCCACCATGCGGCACCTGCTGCGCGAGCTGGGCCGCGATCTCAGGACCGCGATCAAGGCGGCGGAAACCCCGCGCGAGCGCATCGCGGCCATCGTCGCGGTCAATTTCTCGGCCGCGCAGTTCGCGCCGGAGACGGTGGCGGCGTGGCTGACCTTCTACGTCCATGCGCAGCAGTCGGAGGACACGCGCCGGCTCTTGAGCGTCTACGCCTGGCGGCTGCACTCCAACCTCGTGCACGCGCTGTCGCAGATCGCCGGGCGCGAGCGCGCGCATCACATCGCCGAGGGCGCGGGCGCGATGATCGACGGGCTCTATATCCGCCACGCGCTGGGCGGCGATACGCCCGACGCCGAAAAGGCGGCGGCGCTGGTGGAGGAATATATCGCGCTTCAGCTCGCGGCGGGGAAATGACCATGGAGGCGGATTTCGTCATCGTCGGCTCCGGCTCGGCCGGCTCGGCCATGGCCTACCGGCTCTCGGAGGACGGGCGGCACTCGGTGATCGTGATCGAATACGGCGTGCCCGACATCGGCCCGCTGATCCAGATGCCGGCGGCGCTGTCCTTCCCGATGAACATGGAGACCTACGACTGGGGCTTTTCGACCGAGCCGGAGCCGCACTTGGGCGGCCGCAGCCTGGTGACGCCGCGCGGAAAGGTGTTGGGCGGCTCGTCGTCGATCAACGGCATGGTCTATGTGCGCGGGCATGCGCGCGACTTCGACCATTGGGCGGAAAGCGGCGCGAACGGCTGGGCCTTCGCCGATGTGCTGCCCTATTTCAAGCGGATGGAGAACGCCGAGGGCGGCCAGCCGGGCTGGCGCGGCACGGACGGGCCGCTCTTTGTCCAGCGCGGCAAGCGCGACAATCCGCTGTTCCACGCCTTCGTCGAGGCCGGACGGCAGGCGGGCTTCGAGACGACGGACGATTATAACGGCGAGAAGCAGGAAGGCTTCGGGCCGATGGAGCAGACGATCCACGAGGGCCGCCGCTGGTCCGCCGCCAACGCCTATCTCAAGCCGGCGCTGAAGCGGCCCAACGTCAAGCTGGTCAAGGGCTTCGCGCGCAAGATCGTGCTGGAGGGCCGGCGCGCCGTCGGCGTCGAGATCGAGGCCGGGCGCAGCTTCGCGACCATCCGCGCCCGGCGCGAGGTGATCGTCGCCGCCTCGTCGATCAATTCGCCGAAACTGCTGATGCTGTCGGGCATAGGCCCCGCAGCCCATCTCAGGGAGCACGGCATAGAGGTGGTCGCCGACCGCCCCGGCGTCGGCCAGAATCTGCAGGACCATCTGGAGGTCTATATCCAGCAGGAATGCACCCAGCCGATCACGCTCTATTCCAAGCTGAACCTGTTCTCCAAGGCGATGATCGGGGCGGAATGGCTGTTCTTCAAGTCGGGCCACGGCGCGACCAACCATTTCGAATCCGCCGCCTTCGTGCGCTCGAAGGCGGGCGTCGAATATCCCGACATCCAGTATCACTTCCTGCCGGTCGCCATCCGCTACGACGGCAAGGCGGCGGCGCGGTCGCACGGCTTCCAGGCCCATGTCGGGCCGATGCGCTCAAAATCGCGCGGCGACGTGACCTTGCGCAGCGCCAATCCGCGCGAAAAGCCCGTCATCCGCTTCAACTACATGTCGCACGCGGACGACTGGGCGGATTTCCGCCATTGCGTGCGGCTGACGCGCGAGATTTTCGGCCAGGCGGCCTTCGCCCCCTATCGCGGCGCGGAGATCCAGCCGGGAAGCGGCGTCCAGTCCGACGAGGAGATCGACGCCTTCATCCGCGCCCATGTCGAGAGCGCCTTCCACCCCTGCGGCACCTGCCGGATGGGCGCGGCCGCCGACCCGATGGCCGTGGTCGACCCCGAATGCCGGGTGATCGGCGTCGACAATCTTCGCGTGGCCGATTCCTCCATCTTCCCGCGCATCACCAACGGCAATCTCAACGGCCCGTCGATCATGACCGGCGAAAAGGCCGCCGACCACATCCTCGGCCGCACGCCCCTGCCCCGGTCCGATCAGGAGCCGTGGATCAATCCGCGGTGGAGAGTGGCCGATCGGTAGGGGAGTAAGGGAATAGGGGAATAAGGGAGTATGTGAGGTCGTGTTCCCGCACCCCAATTCCTACATATTCCCCTACTCCCCTATTCCCTTACTCCCCTATTCCTCTCTCGAACCAGGAACTGAGCCATGCAAACCCAACCCCAAGCCTCCCACTTCATCGGCGGCCGGTTCGTCGAGGACAAGGCCGGACGGCCGCTGCCGGTGATCTATCCGGCGACGGGCGAGGAGATCGCCCGGCTGCATTCGGCCACGCCGGCGGTGATCGGGCAGGCCTTCGCCGCGGCGCAAGAAGCGCAGGCCGGCTGGGCGGCGCTGAAGCCGGTCGAGCGCGGCCGCGTGCTGCGGCGGGCGGCGGAGATTTTGCGCGCCAAAAACCGCGAATTGTCGCGGCTCGAAACGCTCGACACCGGCAAGGCCCTGCAGGAGACATTGGTGGCGGACGCCGCCTCGGCGGCGGATGCGCTGGAGTTTTTGGGCGGCATGGTCGCGGGCTTCAACGGCGAATATGTCGATCTCGGCGGCTCCTTCGCCTATACGCGGCGCGAGCCGCTCGGGGTCTGCGTCGGCGTCGGCGCGTGGAACTATCCGATCCAGATCGCGGCGTGGAAATCCGCCCCGGCGCTCGCCATGGGCAACGCCTTCATCTTCAAGCCGTCCGAGAACACGCCGCTTTCGGCGCTGGCGCTGGCGGAGGTTTACAAGGAAGCCGGGCTGCCGGACGGGCTCTACAACGTCGTGCAGGGTTTTGGCGACGTCGGCGCCGCGCTGGTCGGGCATCCCGCCGCCGCCAAGGTGTCGCTGACCGGCTCGGTCCCCACCGGCCGCCGCATCATGGCGCAGGCGGGCGAGCAATTGAAGCACGTCACCATGGAGCTGGGCGGCAAGTCGCCGCTGATCGTCTTCGACGACGCCGATCTCGAAAGCGCCATCGGCGGCGCCATGCTGGGCAATTTCTACTCCACCGGGCAGGTCTGCTCCAACGGCACGCGCGTCTTCGTGCACGAGGCCGTGCACGACCGCTTCGTGCAGCGGCTGGTCGAGCGCACCCGCGCCATCCGCATCGGCGACCCGCTGGACGAGGCCACCCAGATGGGGCCGCTGGTCAGCGCCGCCCAGCGCGAGAAGGTGCTGTCCTATATCGAGAAGGGCAAGGCCGAGGGCGCGTCGCTCGCCTGCGGCGGCGGCGTTCCCGAATTGCAGGGTTTCGCGGACGGCTTCTTTATCGAGCCGACCGTCTTCACCGGCGTCACCGACGCCATGACCATCGCGCGCGAAGAAATTTTCGGCCCGGTGATGAGCGTGCTCAAATTCTCCGGCGAGGACGAGGTGATCGCGCGCGCCAACGCCACCGAATTCGGCCTCGCCGCCGGCGTCTTCACCGCCGACCTCGCCCGCGGCCACCGCGTGATCGGGCAGTTGCAGGCGGGAACCTGCTGGATCAACGCCTATAACCTCACCCCGGTGGAAGTGCCCTTCGGCGGCTACAAGCAGTCCGGCGTCGGCCGCGAGAACGGCTCGGCCGCGCTCGCCCATTACAGCCAGATCAAGACGGTGTACGTGGAGATGGGCAAGGTCGAAAGCCCCTATTGAGGGGCTTGGGCCCAATCAGCTTGCGACGATCTCGTGCAGCGGCGTTCCCGCCTCCACCGGCCAGCCGAAGCGTTCGATGAAGGAATTATAGAGGTGGATGGCGTAGGTGTTTTTGGTCGTGAAATCGGCCAGGCGCAGCTCCTTCGACCATAGCTGGCGGATATGGTCGTGGTGCAGCGGATAGAAGAAATCGATCGGCTTCGCCTCCTTCTCCAGCCCCAGGTCCTTGACGTGCCAGGTCAGGAGATCGGGGCCAATCACGCCCCAGGGCCGGGTGGAGACGTGCTTGCCCATGCCGATATAGCGCTTGATCCGGTCCTTGCGCCGCTTCTTGTCCGACAGCCAGGGCGGGATGAAGAAATCGTCGGAGGCCGATTGGAGCAAGCGGCTCGCGAGCTCGCTTTCCGGCGGCAGGTCGAGAACGGCGCTGTTGAACTTGTGGTTATATTCGTAACCGAAGACATAGCCGTCGAAGTCGAACGGCCGGACGCAGAAGACGTCGCAATCGACATACAGGCCGAAGCCTTCCCGCAGCAGGCGGTAACGATACCGGTTCGAACCCAAGGCGAGGCTGCCGGAAGCCCTGTGCCGGATGATCTCGCCTTCCGGCATCAGCCGGTTGGCGTCGAAGGTCGTCACCCCGGCCGGCATGTCGAGCGGCGCGTCATAGCAATGCAGCACCACCTCGTGGCCATGACGCAGAAACGAGCGCACGCAGGCCGCATGGACCGGACCGAGCTTCTGGCCGAGCCAGAACATATTAATTTTATTCACCGCTAACCCCTCGGCCAAAGCCGGTCTACCGACCTGACACGACCGTCCCCTATTTTCCCAACCGAAATAATTCAGACTGACCGGGGACCTTTATATCAGGTCCGCTAAAGTTAAAAGCCCTTATCAGCCGGATATTTTTCAGTCCCGGCCTACCGATATCCGCCCAAGCGCGCATCCGTATCGCGCGGCGGCGTACGCGCCGCCTTCCGCCGGCGGAGTTTCAGCACAGGAACCGGGCTTTGTTTGTTTTCGTCCTATTACCTGTTGCAGATTGCGCTAATCGATAGACGTTGTTTTCCAAATAAGTTTCACCAATCGCCCCATTGGGAAATTTCCATTGAAAAAATTCTTGCGCCGCTTAAACATATATAATAAAAAATATACTCCATGGTGTTTTTATAATATATTTTTTCCATATCATGGCGCTTTCTACATATATTATTCAGATTGAAATATATAATTGAATCTTTTTGATTCCAACTTCGTCCATCGAACGCTTATCAAGGCAAATTGACGCGAAGGGGATTTGACCCTACAACTGGCGCGTTTGTCTGACGGCTTGTTGCAGGTTTGCGGAGCATTCATGAGCAAGGAACTCTTCCTTTCGACGGATATGTTCGATCCGAAGATTCGCGACGAATTCTGGCGCGCGGCCGTCAAGCCCATCTACGACGTCTCCGATATCCGCAACCCGGACGAAAAGGGCTTCGCCGGCACGATGCGCTCGCGGCCGCTGGGCGTGATGACCATCGGGGCCACCACCTTCAACGGCCAGATCTACCGGCGCACGCGCAACGTCATCGCGCAGGGCGGCATGGATCATTACCTCATCCAGGTGCTGATCGCGGGCCGCCTGTGGGGCGATTTCAACAATGTCGACGTGGCGGCCCGGCCCGGCGACATCGTCATCATCGACCTGGCGCAGGTGGTGAACAGCGAAGCCGAGGCCGGGGCGCGCATTTCGGTGATCCTGCCGCGCGCCGAGCTGGAGAAGGCCGCCGGCGGGCGCAACCTGCACGGCATGGTGCTGCCCGGGACCGGGGCCGGCACGCGGCTTCTGATCGAATATCTCAAGGGCCTGTCGGACGTGTTCCCGCAGTTGAACGCGGCCGAGATCGAGGCCGCCGAGCAGGCGATGCTGACGCTGCTCGTCGCCTGCGTCAACCGCATGGGCCAGTCGCTGCCCGACATGCCGGTCAACCAGCCGATGCGCCGCCGCGTCCTCGATTATATCGACGCCAACCTGGCCAATCCGCTGTTCGGGCCGCCGGCGATCATGCAATATTTCCGCATCTCGCGCTCGCATCTCTACCGCATGTTCGAGACGGACGGCGGCGTGGCGCGGGTGGTGCGCGACAAGCGGCTCGACCTCGCCTATCGCATGCTGATCAACCGGACCGGAAAGCCGCTTTCGCTGAAGGAGATCTCCTATCATTGCGGCTTCCACGACGGCACGCAGTTCGGCAAGTTGTTCAAGGCGCGCTTCGGGATGACGCCGCGCGAGGCGCGCGAAATGGCGATCCCGCTGCCGCCCGAGACGGGCGTGCTGACCTTCCAGGACCATTTGTCCTCGCAGGCCGCGCGCCGCGGCGTGGCGCCGGCCTGAAGCATGTCTCCCGAAAGTGGACCCGGTTTCGGGAGACATGCGTAAAATCAAAAACCTGAAGCGTATGGAGCGAATCTGAAAGATCGCGACGCGCTTCAGCCGACGAGGCGCCGCACCACCGGCTTGAGCGAGTCCCGCCATGGCGGCGGCGCGAGGCCGAAGACGGCCTCGAAACGCGTCGTGTCGAGGCGTGAATTGGCCGGGCGCTCGGCCTTGGTCGGGTAGTCGGCGGTGGCGATGTCCGTGACCATGGCGGAAGGGCCGCCGCAAGCGGCGCTTTCCTTGAAGATTTCGCGGGCGAAGCCGCTCCAGTTGGCCTCGCCCGCGCCCGCGAAATGATAGACGCCCCAGGCGGCGAAATCCGGCCGCGCGATGCGGGCCGCCACGTGCAGGACCGCGTCGGCGATGTCGAGCGCGCCGGTGGGGTTTCCCCATTGGTCGGCCACCACCGACAGCGCGTCGCGCGTTTCGGCCAGCCGCAGCATGGTCCTGACGAAATTCTTGCCGAAGGGGCTGTAGACCCAGGCCGTGCGCAGAACGACATGGCGGGGATTGGCGGCGGCGACCAGCCGCTCGCCTTCGAGCTTGGAGCGGCCGTAGACGCTGCGCGGGCCGGTGGCGTCGTCCTCGCGATAAGGCCCGACGGCGTCGCCGGCGAAGACGTAGTCGGTCGAAAGATGGATCACCGGCGCGCCGCAATCCCGCGCCGCCTCCGCCACAGCCCCCGCCCCGGCCGCGTTGACGGCGAAGGCCATGTCCGGCTCGTCCTCGGCCTGGTCCACCGCCGTATAGGCGGCGGCCGATACGACCACGTCGGGTCGGGCGTCGAGGATCGCGCGGCGCACCGTGTCGGGTTGGGTGAGGTCGAGTTCGGGACGGCCGGCCGCGACGATCTCGACGCCCGGATGCGCGGCCGCGCGTTCGGCGAGGCTCTGCGCCACCTGGCCCTCGCGCCCCGTGACGAGGAGCCTCATGCCGCGCCGCCGAGGCGCTGTCCGGCGTAGCGTCCGTCGCGGATCGGCCGCCACCACCATTCATTGTCGAGATACCAGGCGATGGTTTTTTCCAGCCCGCTCTCGAAGCTTTCCTGCGGGGTCCAGCCCAGCTCGCGCTCGATCTTCGCGGCGTCGATGGCGTAGCGGCGGTCGTGGCCGGGACGATCGGCGACGAAGGCGATCAGGTCGCCGTAGCGCCCGCCGCCGGCGCGCGGGCGCAGGCGGTCGAGAAGCGCGCAGATCGTCTGCACCACGGTGAGGTTGGTGCGCTCGGAGCAACCGCCGATATTGTAGCTTTCGCCGACGCGGCCCGCCGTCGCCACCCGCTCCAGCGCGCGGGCGTGGTCCTCGACATAGAGCCAGTCGCGCACATTGGCCCCCGCGCCATAGACCGGCAGCGGCTTTTCGTCGAGCGCGTTGAGGATGACCAGCGGGATCAGCTTTTCGGGGAAGTGGTAGGGGCCGTAATTGTTGGAGCAGTTGGACAGCACCACCGGCAGGCCGTAGGTCTCGTGCCAGGCGCGGACCAGATGGTCGGAGGCCGCCTTCGAGGCCGAATAGGGCGAGGACGGCTTGTAGGGCGTCTCCTCGGTGAAGATGCCGCTGTCGAAAGGCAGGTCGCCGAACACTTCGTCGGTGGAGACATGGTGGAAGCGGAAGCCGGATTTGCGCGGCTCGGGCAGTTCGCGCCAATAGGCCAGCGCCGCGTTGAGCAGCCGGAACGTGCCGACGATGTTGGTCTCGATGAAGGCCGCCGGCCCGTCGATGGAACGGTCGACATGGCTCTCCGCCGCCAGATGCATGATAATGTCGATGTCGTTCTCGCGCAGGGTTTCGAGCACCAGCGCGTCGTCGCAGATGTCGGCCTGCACGAAGCGGTAATTGGGGCGGTTTTCGATGGGGCGCAGCGAGGCGAGGTTGCCGGCGTAGGTCAGCTTGTCGAGATTGACGACCCTATGTTGCGGGTCGGAGGCCAGATGCCGGCACAGCGCCGAACCGATGAAGCCGGCGCCGCCGGTGACGAGAATGTTCATTGCGATGTCCTCAGGCGAAAATTTCGGCGTCAGCGAGAAGCGGCGCGCGGCGGTCCTTGTCCGACAGCTGCGCCTCGGCCGCCGGCAGCGGCCAGTCGATCCCGATGGCGGGATCGTCGAAGCGGATCGAGCGGTCATGCGCCGGGGCGTAGAAATCCGTCACCTTGTAGATGACCTCGGTGTCCTCGCGCAGCGTCATGAAGCCGTGCGCGAAGCCCTTGGGGACGAGGATCTGGTTCCATTTCTCGGCCGAAATCTCGAGCCCGATCCAGCGGCCGAAGCTCGGCGAGGATTTTCGGATATCCACGACGACGTCGAAGATCGCGCCGCGCGTCACGCGGACCAGCTTGTCCTGCGCATGCGGCGAAGTCTGGTAGTGGAGGCCGCGCACCACGCCTTTGGCGGCCGAGAGCGAGTGGTTGTCCTGCACGAAAGCGAGATCGATCCCCGCCTCGGCGAGCGCGCGGACGTTGTAGGTCTCCGAGAAGAAGCCGCGGTCGTCGCCGAAGCGGCGCGGCGTGATCTCGATCACGCCTTCGAGGCCGAGCGAACGTATCTCCATGGTCATTTCCCGATTTCCTCGACGCGGCGGCGCAGATAGGCGGCGTAGTCGGTCTTGCCCAGCATGGCGGCGCGCGCCAGCACCGCCTCGCCGGTGAGCCAACCCTTCTCCAGCCCGATCTCCTCCGGGCAGGCGATCTTGATGCCCTGCCGCTTCTCGATGGTCTGCACGAAGGACGAGGCCTCGTGCAGGCTGTCATGGGCGCCGGTGTCGAGCCAGGCGTAGCCGCGCCCGAGCTGCCGCACCGTGAGCTGGTCGCGTTCGAGGTAGATGTTGTTGACGGTGGTGATCTCCAGCTCGCCGCGCGCCGAGGGTTTTATCGAGCGGGCGATGTCCACCACCTGGTTGTCGTAGAAATAGAGCCCTGTCACCGCCCAATGCGACTTGGGCTTTTGCGGCTTCTCCTCGATGGAGATCGCCTTGCCGGTGCGACGGTCGAACTCCACCACGCCGTAGCGCTGCGGGTCGTCGACGCGATAGGCGAAAACCGTGCCGCCCCGCTCCGGCAGCGAGCGGCTGCACAGGTCCGACAGGCCGTCGCCGAAATAGATGTTGTCGCCGAGAATCATCGCCACGCTGTCGCCGCCGATGAAGTCGCGGCCGATGATGAAGGCCTCGGCCAGGCCGTTGGGCTGCGGCTGCTCGGCGTAGCTGAAATTGAGCCCGAAATCCGCGCCGTCGCCCAGAAGTTTTTTGAACAGCGGCAGGTCGTGCGGGGTGGAGATGACCAGGATATCCCGGATGCCGGCGAGCATGAGCACGCTCAGCGGATAATAGATCATCGGCTTGTCGTAGATCGGCAATATCTGCTTGGACACGGCGATGGTCAGCGGATAGAGCCGCGTGCCGCTGCCGCCCGCCAGTATTATTCCCTTCATCCGAATTTCCTTGTCGATATGAATAGGTCTAGTTCAATATGGCAAGGATTATCGCCGGAAATCAGGCCATCTTTTGGCGGGGTATAAATTGGCCTATCCGCCTCTTTTTATTCATATTTATGATTTTATATTCCCAATATGGAACATGTTTTCGATGCTGATCGATGAAGATGCTGTCCGGTCGCCGCCCATGAGGCGCGATCACTTCACAAGCGAAAGCGCCGGCCCGATCCGGCTTTGCGGCGTGGTGGTGACGCATCGCCCCGAGGCGGGCGCGCTGGCGGCGCTGTTCCGCGCGGTGGGGCCGCAGCTCGACGGGCTGGTGGTGGTGGACAACGGCTCCGGGGCGGAGGTCGCGGCGCTGGTTCCGCCGGGGGCGGAGTTCATGCCGCTCGGCGGCAATCTCGGCCTCGCGGCGGCGCAGAACCGGGGGATAAAGCGGGCGGCCGAGCTGGGCGCGACGCATGTGCTGCTGCTCGACCAGGACAGCGTCCCCGCCCCCGGCATGGCGGCGGCGCTGCTCCATGCGGCGCAGCAGCTTGCGGCGGAGGGCAAGCGGGTGGCGGCCGTCGGCCCGGCCTATGAGGACGCGCGGCGGGGCGCGACGCCGCCCTTCGCTTATCTCGACGGGATCAGGATCAGGCGGCGCGACGCGCCCGCGGGACAGGAGACGGTGGAGGCGGATTTCCTCATCGCCTCGGGCAGCCTCGTTCCGATGGCGGCGCTCGACGCGGTGGGGCCGATGACGGAGGAATTGTTCATCGACTATGTCGACATCGAATGGGGCCTGCGCGCGCGGCGGTTCGGCTATCGCTGCTACGGCGCGCCGGCGGCGCGCATGGCGCACAGCCTCGGCGACGGATGGATCGGCGCCTTCGGCCGCCGCATACCGGCGCACAGCCCGCTGCGGCACTATTACCACGTCCGCAACGCCGTCTGGCTGTGCCGGCGGCCCTGGCTGCCGATGCGCTGGCGGGCGGCGCTGGCGCTGCGCATCGTGCAGCAATGCGTCTTCTTCAGCCTGTTCGTCCCGCAAAGGCTCGGCCACGCCCGCATGATGGGGTTGGGCCTGTGGCACGGATTGCGCAACCGGATGGGGCCGAGATGATCGTCGACGACGCCCTGACGCTGACCGTCTCCATCGTCGCCTACGAGCCGGACCACGGCGAATTGCGCGCCACGCTGACTGCGCTGGGACGGGCGCTCGCAAGCTTCGAGCCTTCCGCCGTCGCGGTGACGGTGGTGGACAATTCGGCCCGCGACACGATCTCCGGGCTGGTGGCCCAAACGCTGCCCGGCGCGCGGCTCGTCGGCGGCCACGGCAATGTCGGCTATGGGCGCGGGCACAATATGGCGCTGGAGCGGATGGGGAAATTCCACTTGGTGCTCAATCCCGACGTGCGGATGCAGCCGGACGCGCTCGTCAACGCGCTCGCCTTTTTCGACGCGCATCCGCGCTGCGGGCTGCTGTCGCCGCGCGCCTTCTGGCCCGACGGCGGGCGGCAATATCTGTGCAAGCGCTTCCCCACGCTCCTCGACCTCCTGCTGCGCGGCTTCGCGCCGCGCCGGCTGCGGGCGGCCTTCGACGGGCGGCTGGCGCGCTACGAGATGCGGGCGGAAACGCAGGACGACATATGTTGGAACCCGCCCATCGTCAGCGGCTGCTTCATGCTGTTCCGCGGCGAGACGCTGCGGGCGCTTCGCGGCTTCGACCCGCGCTATTTCCTTTATTTCGAGGATTTCGACCTCTCGGTCCGCGCCCGGTCGCTTGCGGCCAGCGCCTACGTTCCGGGAGTCGAGATCGTGCACGCCGGCGGCGGCGCGGCGCGCAAGGGGCTCTGGCATATCGGCCAGTTCGCGCGCTCGGCCGTCCGATTCTTCAACACTTACGGGATTCGCCTCGCATGACGTTCGTGACGCCGAAATCGCTGCCCGCCGCGCGCCATGTGCGCGAATCGGCGTGGCTGGAGCATGCGCCCTTCGCCTTCTGGCTGATGGACGCGCTGCGCCCGAAAACCGTGGTGGAGCTGGGCGTGCATAACGGCTTCTCCTTCCTGTCCTTCTGCCAGGGCGCGCGGGCGGCGGGGCTGGCGGCGACCGTCCACGGCGTCGACACCTGGCGCGGCGACGAGCACGCCGGCTTCTATCCGCCGGAAATCTTCGACGCGCTGGCGGCGGAATTGCGGGCTGAATATCCCGACCTCGGCGTGATGATCCGCGCTGCCTTCAACGAGGCGCGGCCGCGCTTCGCCGACGGCTCGGTGGACCTGCTGCATATCGACGGGCGGCACCGCTACGAGGACGTGCGCGAGGATTTCGAGACCTGGGAAAGCGCCCTGTCGGAGCGCGGCGTGGTGCTGTTCCACGACACGCAGGTGCGGAGCGGCGATTTCGGCGTGTGGAGATTCTGGGCCGAGATCGCGACCCGCCGGCCGAGCTTCGAATTCATCCACGGCAACGGGCTGGGCGTGCTTCTGACCGGCGAAGATTGCCCGCCTCTCCTGCGCGCGCTCTGCGCCGCCGACGCGGCGGAAAGGGATTTCGTCCGCGCCGCCTACGCCCGGCTGGGCGAGGCCAACAGCCTGCTCTGGCGCTGCGAGGCGGAGCGCCGCGACGCGGAGAAGACGGCGGCGGCGCTGGAGACGGCGCGCGCCGAATACGAGGCCGCCGAGGAGGAGCGCGCCGAGCAGGAGGCCCGCGCCGAGGTGCTGCGCCAGCGTCTGGCGCTGGCGGCCGAACAGGCGGGCCGCACCGAGGCGGCGCTCGACGACCAGCGGCGGACGACGCAGGAGATTCTTTCGTCGCGAAGCTGGCGGCTGACCGCGCCCTATCGCCAGGCCGGCCGCCAATATCGCCGCGCCGCGCATGTGTCGCGCGCCCTGCCGACGATCGTGCGGCGCGGCGGCGGCTGGAAGGCGACCACGGCCAAGGCGATGGGCGTGCTGCGGCGCGAGGGGCTGGCCGGGCTGAAGCGGCGCTGGCTCCGCGCCAACGCTCCCGGCCGGGCGCTGGTCGAGGCCGGCGGCGGGCTGGTCGACCGCAACGATTACGGCGCCTGGCTGCAACTCTACGGCCGCATGGACGACGCCGCGCGCCAGAAAATCCGCACGGCGGTGGAGGCCATGACGCGCCCGCCGCTGATCTCCATCCTCATGCCCGTCTATGCGCCCGATCTGGGCTGGCTGCGCGCGGCGGTCGATTCGGCGCGGGCGCAGCTCTATCCGCATTGGGAGCTGTGCATGGCCGACGACTGCTCGCCCGATCCGGCCCTTCTTCGGGCGGAGCTGGAAAGGCTTGCGGCGCTCGACCCGCGCATCCGCGTGACTTTCCGCCCCGTCAACGGCCATATCTCGGCGGCCAGCAACAGCGCCATGGCGATGGCGCGCGGCGACTGGCTGGCGCTGATGGACCAGGACGACCTTCTGGCCGAGGACGCGCTCTACGAGATCGCGCGCGCCGCGCTCGCGCATCCGCAAGCAGGCCTGATCTATTCCGACGAGGACAAGATCGACGAAGACGGGCGGCGTTTCGACCCCTATTTCAAGCCGGACTGGAACCCCGACCTGTTCCTGTCGCACAACATGATCTGCCATCTCGGGGCCTATCGCGCCGATCTGGCGCGGGACCTTGGCGGCTTTCGCGAGGGGCTGGAGGGCGCGCAGGATTACGACCTCGCGCTGCGCTTCGCCGAGACGCTCGAACCCGGCGCCATCGTGCATATCCCCAAGGTGCTCTATCACTGGCGCAGCCATGCGCAGAGCACGGCGCAGGCGGGAAGCAACAAGGCCTACGCGCTCGACGCCGGCAAGCGCGCGCTGAACGACCATTTCGCCCGCGCGGGCGTCGCGGCCGAGGCGGAATTGCTCGATTTCGGCATGTATCGCGCGCGCTACCGCCTGCCCGACGCGCCGCCGCCGGTGACGCTCGTCATCCCCACCCGCAACGGGCTCGACCTGATCCGGCAATGCGTCGACAGCATTCTGGAGAAGACCACCTATCCCGATTACGACATCGTCATCGTCGACAACAATTCCGACGATCCGGCGACGCTCGCTTTTTTCGACGCCGCCGCCCGCGATCCCCGCGTCACGATCCGGCGCGACGAAAGGCCGTTCAACTATTCGGCGCTCAACAACGACGCGGTGGCTGCGGCGCGCGGCGACTATGTGGCGCTGGTCAACAACGACATCGAGGCGATCACGCCCGGCTGGCTCGACGAGATGGTGAGCCTCGCCATGCAACCCGGCGTCGGCGCGGTGGGGGCGCGACTCTGGTATCCCGACGACAGCCTCCAGCATGGCGGCGTGGTGGTGGGGCTCGGCGGCGTGGCCGGGCACGCGCACAAGACGCTCCCGCGCGGCGCGCCGGGCCCTTTCTTCCGCGCGCAATTGATCCAGTCCTTCAGCGCCGTCACCGCCGCCTGCCTGGTGGTGAACAAGGCGCTCTACGCCGCCGTCGGCGGGCTCAACGAGCGCGACCTGGCCGTGGCCTTCAACGACGTCGATTTCTGCTTGAAACTGCTGAAGGCCGGCTATCGCAACGTCTGGACGCCCTATGCCGAGCTTTACCACCACGAATCCGCCAGCCGCGGCTTCGAGGACACGCCGGAGAAGCTGCGGCGCTTCAAGGCCGAGATCGACTATATGCATCGGGTGTGGAGGACGGATTCATGGGCCGACCCGGCCTATAATCCCAACCTGACGCTCGACCGCGAGGATTTCTCGCTGGCCTGGCCGCCGCGCGGGCGGGACTGATCTAAAGCGTAAAAGCAAATAAACAGGAACCGCTCTAGCCGAAATAGAGCGGCAGCACGGTCTCGGGCGGGCCGTCCATGCGCAGCCGGCCGTGCTCCAGCCAGAGGATGCGGTTGCAGTTCTCCTCCAGCAGCGCGCGGGAATGGCTGGCCAGCACCAGGATATGCGTGGCGTCGACCAGGTCGCGCATGCGCTGGTTGGCGCGCTCGCGGAAATCCTGGTCGCCGGTGGAGAGCCATTCGTCCATGATGAGGATTTCCGGCCGCACCGCCGTCGAGGCGGCGAAGGCCAGCCGCAACTGCATGCCGGAGGAATAGGTGCGGAACGGCACGTCGAGGAATTCGCCGAGGCCCGAGAACTCGGCGATGCCGTCGATCTCCTCCGCCATGCGGCGCGGATGCATGCCCATCATGGCGCAGCGCAGGCGGATGTTCTGGCGGCCCGAGGCGTCGGGATCGATGCCGAGATTGATGTTGATCAGCGACACGCAGCGGCCGTCGATGATCGCGGCGCCGCCGGTGGGCGTATAGATGCCCGACAGCACGCGCAGCAGCGTCGTCTTGCCGGAGCCGTTATGGCCGATGAGGCCGACGCGGTCGCCGTCCTGCAGCGTCAGCGTCACGCCGTCGAGCCCGCGCACCACGACGAAGCGGTCGCTGCGGCGCTCGATGCGGCCGCCGGTGGCGGCGTTCAGCACCCGGTTCTTCAGCGAGCGGCTGGCCGAATTATAGATCGGGAACTCCACGCTCACGTCTTCAAGCCGTATCGAACTCATCGCCCTCACAACCAATAAGCCACGCGCCAGCGATATTTGCCGAAAAAGGCCAGCGCCGCCAGCCAGCCCAGCACGGCGAGCGCCAGCGCCATGAGCCAGCTCGCCGGCGCGGGCGCCATGGAGAAGAGCGGCGCGCGCACGAGCTGGATGAAATGATAGAAGGGGTTCCAGTCGATGAAGGCGCGCGACACATGCGCCGGCAGCGTCGTCTCCATCCACATGATCGGCGTGGCGTAGAACAGGACCTGCAATATGTTGGTCACCACCTGCGTCATGTCGCGGAAGCGGGCGCAGAGCGTGGCCAGCACCAGCATCATCCAGGCGAGGTTGAGGCAGATGAGCAGGAAGCCCGGAACGGCGAGCAGCAGGTGCAGATCGAAGCCCCGCCCCAGCAGCAGCGCCACGATGGGGAAGATGACGATATTGTGGGCGAGGATGATGACGTTGCGCCACAGCGCCCTGAGCACATGGGTGAAGAGCGGCATGCGCACCTGCAGGATGACGCCGTCGGAGCCGCTGAAGGCGGCGCAGCCCTCCGTCAGCGCCGTCGAGATGAAGCCCCACAGGATGACGCCGGCGCAGAGATAGGGCAGGAATTCGCGCATCTGCGACTGGAACAGCGTGCCGAAGATCAGCCCCAGCGCGCCGACGAAGACCGCCATGTTGAGCGTCAGCCAGAAGGCCCCCACCCGCGAGCGGCGATAGCGCTGCGCCACGTCCTGCCAGCCGAAGATCAGCGCCAGCCGGTAGCTCGCCAGCGCCTCGCCGATATCGGCGAGCGCGGCGCGCATGCCGGTGCGCGGCGGCGCCAGCCGTTGAGTTGCGTTCAGGCTCATATGCGCCCCGCGCCGGTGAAAATCCCAAAACATCCCATGCTCCGCGGCGTTTCAGGCGCGCGGAAAAATATCGCAGGCGAAACAGTCATCGCCGCGAAACTGAGCGGAAGAATGCGGCCTCAATAAGTCGCGGCCCGCCTCACGCCGAACCGGAGCGCGATCGCTTCTTCGCCGGCGCGGGCTTCTCGACGGGGACGTCCGAGAACAGAAGCGCGTTCAGGAAGGCGAAGATCATCGCGATCGCCATGGTGCGCAGGGGATAGTCGACCACCGAATGCAGGAGGATGACGAGGATCGACAGGAACACCAGCCGCCCCAGCGGCTGCCGTCCCACCTGCGCCACCCGTCGCGCGGCCATGGCGACATAGGCGAGGAACAGGACCACAGCCGCCACGCCGCCCTCCAGCGCCACTTCGAGGAAGTCGTTATGGGCGTGGTTCACATATTCCGGGAACACCATTTCGGGGTTTTCGTAGAAGGGATAGACGAGGTCGAACGTGCCGAAGCCCGCGCCCAGCAGCCAGTTCTGCTTGACCGCGCGCCAGGTGGTCTCGGCGAATTCGAGGCGGCCGAAATTGGGGTCGAATTCGCGGCTGCCGACCTTGACCAGCGCACCGTAGCTGAAGGCCAGCACGATGGCGAACAGCGCCGCCATCGTGATGGCGCCGAGCCGGCCGCGCCACAGGAGCGAGCCGACCGAGACCACCAGCACGCCGAGGCCGATCAGGATGCCGGCGCGCGAGCCCGCCGCCAAAAGCACCAGGAAGATCAGCGCCACGGTCAACGTCGCCACCAGCGCGCGGCCCTGGAAGAAGCCGAAATAGATAATCAGCGGAATGCTGGAGAAGACCAGCGTGGCGAAGTGGTTGCGGTTGGCGAACATGCCCACCATCACGTCGTAGCCGAGCAGGTCGCCGAGATTGGCCTCGCCGCTGAAGGAATATTGCAGCCCCGCCGCGACGAGGTTGCACAGGAGGCCGATCATGAAGAAGGGCACGAGGTTGAGCGCCGAGCCGCGCGGCAGGCTCGACAACGCGATGAAGAAGACGACCGGCGTCATGGCGAAGATCGCCGCGTCCACCGTGCGCGAGATGCTAAGGCTGACGGAAGCGAGCGTGACGGGAGCCCCAGCGCCGGTGAAGGGCAGCAGCCCCTCCGGCCGGCTCATCTCCAGGAGGCCGAGCGGCAGCGGCGCGATCTGGAAGATCGCCAGCGCCGCCATGCAGGCCAGTAGCGCCGCGCCGCAGCGCGTGGCCGTGTTCCAGCTTCCGTTCATCAGCGCATAGCCGGAGGCGGCGATGACGAAGATCTGCAGCACCGCGTCGGCGAGCAGCGCGCGATGCGTGCCGCCGCCCAGGAGCATGCAGGCCAGAAGGCACAGGCCCAGCGCGTTGCGGCGGCTGCGCACGCCCTTGGCCGGCGCGGAAATGGCGGCGTCCGTCATGGCCGGGCCTCCGAGATGCGGATATAGTTGACAAGCACGCGGCCGTTGTAGCGGTTGCTCCAGCTTTCCACCATGGCGCGGGTCTGCAGCGTCAGCAATTGCAGCGAGCAATCGGCGGGAACGGTGAAATCTCCGGTGACGACGCGGTCGCGATAATCGCCGTCGGGGATTTCGACCTGCGCCACCGCGCCGGCCGGGCCGACGCAGGCGAGGTTCCACAGGAGCGACTTGGGCATGACGGCGCTGAAGGCCGAGGCCTTGAACTCCAGCCGGTAGGCGCCGGCCGGCAGCTTGAGATATTGCTGCAGGCCGATGCGCATCACCGGCGTGTTGGCGAATTCGACCGAAAGGCCGCCCGAGGTCGCCGGCAGCGACACCACCACGCCCGGCTGCTGGCGCGCGGACCAGTCGAACAGCCGGCCCGACGGGGCCTGCTGGAAGGTTCCGTCGAAGATCGCGCCGGACAGCTCCTTCTCGGGCTCGGTCAGCGTCAAGAGGAAGGTGCGGTAGGCGAGATCGTATTGCTTGTCGCGGAACAGGCCCGAGAGCAGGCTCGCCGTCTCGGAGGAGGACGGCGGCGTGGGGCCGGTGGCGAGGTCCTGCAAAAGCTGCGCGGCGAAGACCTTGTTGGTCGACGTCTCGCCGGCCAACGCGCGGAGCAGCGCCGGCCGCCAGGGCGGGCTGGCCCTGAGCCGCTCGGCGAAGGCGTCATAGCCGTTCTGGTCGGCGAAGACCGCCGGAATGGCGGGGGCGATGAGGCCGATCTGCTCCGGCCAGCGGCGGAACAGCATGTCCATACGGTCGAGCGCCTGCCGGTGGTCGCCGGCGGTGACGGCGCGCTGGATCGACCAGCGCAAGGCGTGGATTTCGGTGCGCGCCAGGAGCAGCGCGTGGCCGAACATGCCGGCGGCGGCCTTATCGTCGCCTTCCTTGCTCAGGCTTTCGCCGAGAAGGCTGTAGAGCCGCGCGTCGCCGGCGTTGTAGGGGACCGCCGCGCGCAGCCGGCTTTCGACCTCGGCCGCAGGCGTGTCGCTGTCGGGACGGCCGAGCGCGTTGACCGCGCCCGCCAGCGTCGCCTCGACGTTCAGCGGATAGAGCGCCGAGGCCAGCTCGGGATCGCTGCCCTCAAGATGTCGACTTAATGCGGTCAGCAAGACCAGAAAGATACCGACGCATGTTGCGACCGACAGAAGCAAACGACCACTTTTCCGCATTTTTCTCCGGCGAAGCCTCCTTTGCCGCTTCCCTGACCCCAGCCTTGTCCTCCAGCTTCGGCGTGTCTTCGCCGTACTGGTAGTAGTTGTAGTTCAGGTACTTGTAGCTGTAATTGTAATCGAGCCTGCGGACCGAGAACTTGGTGAAGGCCGCGCCGACGATGTTGCCGCCGGCGTTGCGCAGGCGCTTGAGCGCCGCGCTGGCCGCCTTGCGCGTCACCTGGTTGGACGAGACGACGAGAAGCGTGGCCTCGGTCATGCGGCTGAGGATCAGCGCGTCGGACAGGCCGATGACCGGCGGCGAATCGACCAGGACGACGTCGTAGCTGCGGCCGAGCTTCTGCAACAGAAGCCCCATCTTGCTCGACGACAGAAGATCGGCCGGATTGGGCGGAATGGTGCCCGCCGTCATCAGGCTGAGATTGGGTTTCACCTGCTTGATCAACATCGGCAGATCGTCGCGCCGGATGGTGCTGGTCAACACGTTGCTGAGGCCGACGGCGTTGTCCATCTTGAAGACGCGATGCAGCGTCGGCCGCCGCATATCCGCGTCGATCACCAGCACCTTGGCCCCCAGAGCCGCGAAATCCTCCGCGAGCTTGTAGATCGTGGTGGACTTGCCCTCCGACGGCTCCGAACTGGTCACCGCCAAAGTATGCGGAGCCCCCTGCTCGCCGGAGAATTGCAGCGAGGTGCGCAGCGAGCGATAGGCTTCCGACAGGCCGGACTGCGGGTCCGCCATGGCGCGCGCGAATTCGGACTCTTCGATCGCCGGCAGGATGCCCAGGAGCGGCAATTGCAGCTCCCGCTCCACCTGCTCGGGATTCGCGAAGGTGTTGTTCAGCAGCTCCAGCACGTAAATCGTAACCGCGCCGGCCAACATCGACAGAAACAAACCAATCGCGAGATTGAGCGCCAACCAAGGCGAATACGGCTTCTCCGGCAACACCGCCAGATCGACGACCGCGGCGTTCTGATTTTTCAGCTCGGAACCGACGGAGACTTCGTTGAGCTTGGAAATCAGGCTATCATATTGCGAACGATTGGAATCCACTTCACGCTTCAGGATCGTATATTGAATATTCTTGTCCTGATAGTTGGTCTGCTCCGTCTCCAGTTCGCTTAATTTGCGTTGCAGGTCCGTGACCTTGGCCTGAGTCTCCTGATACTTGTACTTGATCGAATCGGTGATGGCGCGCACGCCCAGATTGATCTGGTTCTCAAGCTCATTGATCTGCGAACGGAGCTGCTGCATCTCGGGGAAGCTCGGCTTGAACAAGCCGCGCTTCTGCTGATAATCCGCATTGAGCTCGGCTAGCTTACCACGCAGCTTCTCCAGCCCCTCGCTTTTCAGCACCGGCTCAAGGCTTGAGCCCTGACCGTTGTTGATCTGCTGCACCATGCGACCATAATCGAGATTTTCCTGAACGGCCGCGCTCAGCGCCTTGTTGATTTCGGTGAGGCTCGCAGTAATGAGCGAGTTATCATCCCCGGTGATCGTAATTCCCGCCTGCTTTGCATAGGCTACGAGCGCTTCCTCGGACTGCTGCAAACGCGCCTTGGCCTGAGTCACCTGCTCCTGAATGAACTTGCGCGCCTGCGCGGAGGTGTCGCTCGCCTGATCGACGCGCTGGTCGATGAAGCTCTGCGCAACCTGATTGGCGATTTCATAGGCGTATTGAGGATTCTGATCAGAATAGGTGATGGAGAGCAGGCTGGTGTTGGGAACGAGCGTCACCGCCAGGTTCTTCTGCAACCGCTCCACCGCCATGCGCGCGCGTTGCTCCGGCGGATAATCGTTCAGCTCTCCGGTGGCGCTGGCGATGCCAAAGGCCCGGGAAATGATATTAAAGGGCGAGAAGCTGGGGCGCGGAAACAGAAAATCCGCGCGCTCGCTAAGACCAAGATTGAAGGCCACGCGTTCGGCGATGGCGCGGCTGCGCAGTTTTTCGCTAGCCGTCTGGAAGGCTCGGACGTCCGAACTTTCCGATGTCACCTCGATGTCCTGGAACACCTTGGCGGAAGGGACCATGACTTCCAGCTGCGCCGACGCCTTGTATTTCGGCGTCATCATCATCGTCGCGGCGAAAGCGCATACCAGACCGACCGCCGCCATGCTGGCGAGCAGCCAGCGATAATGCAGGACATAGAGGAAAATACGAAATAAATTGATCTCCTTCTCTCCGTCCTGGGCGTCGTAGCCATAGCCGGAATGAGGGACCTGCGCGCCTTCGAAGGCATGAAGCAGCGCGGGCGCCCTGCCCACGTCTTCCGCTGAACCAATTTTACGCAGATGGCTCGACATGCCTGTATTACCTTCTTGCTATCTGGCGCGACGTCGATCCCGCTCCTCGCGAGGGCGGGCCGGAACCGCTTCGCCTATCAAGGAACGATGACTGCGCGGCTCGCCGTGGCCGCCATGCCCAGAGCTTCCTTCAAATTGTTGACCGCGACCCGCGAGCGGGAGGTGAACACCATGATGACGTCACCGCCGTAAATCCGCGGATTCTGCAAGCGTCCGCTGCGGATATCTTCCACGCTGTAATTCGCCACAAGCTTGGTCTTTCCAACGTCGCGGAACACGAAGACCTTCTTCTGGTCGGCGATATCACGGAAACCACCAGCCAGGGCGATGGCGTCGAGAAGCGTCGTTCCCGCCGTCACCGGATAAAGACCGGCCTTCAATACCTCGCCGTCGACCGTCACCCGTTGGCCGGCGGATTCCTTCAGGAAGACCGAAACGTTGGGCGATTGCAGGTAGGTCGCGCCGTAGGCCCGGATCAGCTCCTGCTCGAGCTGGCGCACCGTCTTGCCCGCCGCGGTGACCACGCCGATGAGCGGCAGCGAAATCCGGCCCGCGGAATCGACCTGCACCGTACGGTTCAGCGAATCGACCTGATAGACGTTGATCTCCAGAAGATCGTTCGGAGAAAGCAGCTGCTCCGCCCCGTCATTGGTGCCGGCCGGCGCCGGCAGGTTCTTCACCAGCTTGAGGCTGCCGTCAGAGGTTGTCGTCGCCGTCGAAGCCGATTGCAGCGAGAGCACGTCCGTCGGAGACGCGCCGGTATTCGCAGTGCCGCTGCATCCGGCGAGAAGGCCAGCGCAGATGGCGATGGAAAACACTCGATCGAACGACATGAGCTCACCTGTCTCCAAAGATGCGGCCGATAAGTCCGAAACCCGGTCCGCGTCGCGATTCCACGCGTTTCACTGATTTGCGGCGAGGCGGCGCGGGAAGATCGAGATCCGCGTTGGCGAGGATGGCGGCGGGGCGACGGCGAAACAGCCGCTCCGCTTCGTCCTCGCCGACCTGCTCCGCAACCGTCGCGTAGGCTTGCGACAAGATAGGCATCCGCCACGTCGTTCCATGCGCGTCGCTGGCGAAGATCGCCGCCCGCCCCTCCTGCAATATCCGCTCGGCCAACTTCCTGGCGGTCTCGCCGAAGTCGCCGAGAATCGACCCGGCCGTCAGTTGCAGCGGACAGCCCATGTCGGCCAGGCGCATCAGGACGTCGTAATGGCGCTCGACCCACAGAAGCCGCTCGGGATGGGTGACGATCGGCACGAGGCCGGCGTCCAATATCCGCGCCGCCAGATCCTCCAGCCGCGGCGGAAGCACCTCGTGCGGCGGCTCCAACAGAAAATAGCGCGAATTGTTCAAAGTCGGAATTTCGCCGTTTCCGATCCGCTCGACGAGGTCGACGGCCACATGCACGTCCGCGCCGCAAACCAGCTTCAGCGGAACGTCCCGCTGGTCGAGCATAGACTGCAAGGCCCTGATCGCCGGCAGGATGGTCGCGGATGAATTGTCGTACTTGCCCGGAAAGATATGCGGCGTGCAGGCCATGTGCGTGATCCCGTCCGCCGCCGCCATGCGCGCCATTTCGATCGACGCATCCGCGCTGGCGGAGCCGTCATCCAAACCAAATAAGATATGGGAGTGGAGATCAATCATTAACCGCAATCTAAAAAACAGGACAATTTCGGGAGCAAACCCGAAGCCCCATTTTCTCAACGCCAGGACAAATCGCTTAAAGAGAAAAACTTTTGTGCGGAAGCCCGTCCAGCTTCCGCACCAAAAGATCACGACGTGGCGGTTATCGGAGCCCCACCCACACGACCACCTCTACGCCGCGCCGGCCCGCTGAAACATCAACGGGCCGAACATCCCCTCTCGGCAGATTTTTTAGCGGCTGACCGAATTGTCGTCGGCGGCGATGCCGATGACCAGCGCGCCGGCACCGATGCCCGCAGCGAGGGTCAAAGGCGTGATCAGACGACCAGAGCTCGAAACGGCGGCGGGAGCCGACATATCGACGCCAGCGTCCTGACGGCTCACGGTGAGGCACTGCTGGGCGCCCTGCGGCACAGCCTGAAGCGCCGTATTGGCGCTCAGACGCAGCGCGCAGCCCGAACCGAAGCTGACGCTCGAAGCCGACTTCGGACCGACAACCACAGAGCTGCCGGCCTGGATCGACATATTGGCGGTAGCCGGAGCCGAATCCACGAAAACATTGCCCTTAACGCTCTGGACGACGCCGTTGGCGCCAGCCGGAACCAGACAGGAGCAATCGCCGGGCTGCGCCATCGCGACACCGGAAAAAACCGCCATGGACGCCGACACACCAATAACCAGACCCATGCCACGGAAAAAATTCACAGAAAATTGAGTCATGCCTAAAACTCCTATCACTAAATTTTGAAACCCTTTATCAGTCCTATAAGGACAATGTCAACTACGCTGTCTTTATAGGGGAGCAAAATTCACGAAACTGTCTTACCGCAATATGAACAGAACGTCGGCCGCCGACTCTCAGTGCAATAGCACATGCGCCCAGCTCTCTATAATGTTTCCATGTTTCGATGCAAAAGGAAAGGAATCGGCGTTCTATTTTATTCGCCTTTTCTGCATCAAAAGGTTGTGGAAATGACGAATTTCTACTCAATCGCCGGATATAGGACCAATAAGCAGACTGCAAAAACTAATTTCCGAGAAGAAGGATATTGAGTGAAGAAGCCAACCGGCTGAATACCTTTTAGCCTTGAATATCCATGATGGGGTCACACGCCCAATGAGCAATATCTCTAAAACTATTGAATTTTATGAAATGCCAATTGGCCTAGTCCGCCGTGGAGGCGACATTGAATCGTGTTTGGGCAGTTTTAGATTGCGATGCGGCGCCATCAAAGACAAATCAAAGTTTGCCCATATAGAAAAAGATATGCACGAGAGGTCGCCAATAGACTTGATAAAGAATGATCGTCTCGTTCGGAAGGGCGCGGGCCGACAAGCTAGTATGAACACGCGACCTAAATTGACATTCCTCCGCAGCAAGGGGAAAACATGCTGAACCGCCGTTTCTTTCTTCGAGCAGCCCCCACAGCCGGCTTGGCGCTGACGGTTTCCGCCGAACTAAAGAACGCCATTGCTGGCGAACAGGAAGTGCAAAGCAATACCGACGCTACCTCACATCGCGCCGAGCCAGCCCCAAGCCGATCCGACTTCTATACCGACACGTCGTCCGTCCATAAGGTCAAATTCAGGACCGTCCCACTTCTGCTTTCCGACGCGCTGATGTCGTACACGTCTGGGAACGGCCAAGTCGCTGTCGTCGATGGCGACGTTATCGAGGCTGGTGAATTCCGATATTTGGTCGTCGCCCGGGACGCAACAGACGATTGGGTGATCGCCACCGCCGGCGGCGTCAAGCTGGAACCGCTCCCCGTTATCGAGGCCATGCCTGAAATGTGGGGCGTATCGAGCGATCAATCCGCCGACCATACCGCCGCTCTGATAAAGATCGCGGCGTTCAGCCAGGCCAAGCGATGCGACGTGCGGTTCGCCTCCCGGAAATACAACACGTCCGCTCAACTCACCTTCACCGGCTCGGTGCGAGGGGCGGCGGGCGGGCGCACGACGATCCAGTATACAGGATCAGCCGTCGTCAACCTGGTCGATATCCGCCCAATCGATGGGACGTTAAGCAATGTCGTCGTATCGGACCTGACATTGGATGGTAATTGCTCCGCCGACCCTTCGGCATGGACGAGCGCGAATTTCAACAGCTTCACCGGAGCGAAGGCCCTCGCGGTCACGGACGCCACGAATGTTCGGATCGAGCGCATATTTACCAGAAACACAGTTCGAGCCGGCATTAGCGTCGTCCGGTCGTCCCAAGTCGTAATCGAGAATTGCGGCACGACGCGCTCACGCGGGAAATATGGCGACGGCTTGTACATCACTGGATCCGACGCCGTCACGATTCGCAACGTCACGGCTACGGACTACACACGCATCGGTTTTGTAACAGAGCAAAACAATGCGACCAAACGCATACCCACGCGGCAAGCTTTATTCGAAAACTGCTTTGCCACTGATGGACATAACTCATCCATCCTCTATGGAGACAATGAATACAACGCTGGATTCTGGGCCGAAAACTCCATGGAGGTCTTATTTGTCGATTGTTACTCAATCAACAACACCCATGTAGGCTTTGTATTCGCCGCCAACACGACAGCGGACAATACGAAGCCGCAATGTGTTTTTTCAAACTGCTTTTCTAGTAAAACTGGGTCCGCTTTTATAGCAAGCAATGTAAAAGGCGTTATATCCTCATGCATTTTTGACAATTGCCGTGGCCAGGAAGTCGACAAGTTCATCGCATCAGGAAGCATGCAAACCGGATCGCAATTGAGCATCAGAAACTGCTCGGCTGAATTGAATGGGGGCGCCAAAGTATCCGCCTTCCTGCTAACTGGCCTGGCGGATTATAGCGTCCAGAACTGTCGGATTAAATGGCTGACGCTCGACGAGACGTGGGAGAATAGCGCTTCCCCTTATGGCGCCTTCACGCATGTCGGCAATGCGCCGGTTCGGCTGGTCGTAGAAGATTTCATAGCGACAGATAGCTCCAACGCCGATCTGCCTGTCGTATTCAAATTTCTCGCAGGCGCTCTTAACAGCCTCGATCTTACGGTGAAGCGATGCCTCGTAAAAGGCGTCGTGACGAATGCGCGGCGCATTCTTTTCGAGGACTGCATCATTGTCGAACATGGCGAAGTGCGCCCTGCGGAACATATGGTCATTCGAGGCGGTCAAATACTGGGCAGAACAGGCGGAAAGCTCGCTTTACAAGTCGCCACCAAGGAAATTTTATTGGACGGCGTGATAATCGATCTGACGTCGACCGGATCGACCGTCGATTTTTTCAATTCGTCCAATATCGATCCATGGCCCAAAATCAAAATCAACAACTGTAGAATCAAAAAGAATTTCGAAGTGAATGGCCCTGCAATCCGTTTATCGGGCGGGAGGCCAGCAGCTTCCACCAATAATGCATGTCACATTATTATAAACGGCTGCGAAATCTTGAATATAGGAGCCGCCACCACTAAGCCGATCGTGCAGATCGATATCACGACGCATGACGTTGCGAAAGTTCACGGCAAGGGCAACTTGAAGTCCGCCACGCTAACCGCAATCGCCAATAATCCTTCGAAGATCGCGCCGACAGCCGTATTCGAGGACTGGGGTTGACGCTTTGCGTCATCACATCGTCCAAAGAAAGAACTTAAACGGTGTGATGACGGCGCTTTTTGGAATTGTCGGACGTGACGACGCTAGTCGACACGGATCAAGATTTACTCCCAATGATGAGTAGCCAGCTGAATAGCTTCGGCTACCCCGTTTTCGATCAACATCCTTGATAAACGCCACCCGATTGGGCAGGCAGATCGCATAAAAACCCGCCCTTGCTCAGAACGAGAGCGAGATCGCTTTTATCGGGCGCAAAACACTGAACCACGACCACATCGCCAAAGTTGGCTGGCGCTTTTCCATCACAAGGCGTGCCACCGCCGACTTGAACGCAATCAACGATCTTGCCCTGGAAAGCGCGCCGCACGCTGTCGAGCGCGAGCGGCTCCATCTGCTTCGGCTTGCTGAACGAAACGCCGCAGAGAGCGATCTTACGTTTGTCGACCCGGAAATCCGACATGGATTGAATATTCAACGAGCCGCTGAACCGAAGCGGCGCCTGCGCGACTTTGCTTGTTCGACCGGCCGAATCTGTTTGATGACGCCCGGTCAACAGCAGAAGGACGAGAGCGCAAAAACATAAGCCCGCCAAAAGCAGTATGGTCACCTTTTTTATGTTCATAGTCTTCCAATTAGAACCGCCCGGACGAACAAGCAGCTCTATCCAATCTTCAAACGCCCGATAAAACTTTTTGATACGCTTTTATCACTATATTCTCATCGAAGTGCGTTTCCATGCGTTTTCGGGATGCAGATCCCATGGCTATGCGTTCATCGTCCGTCATATCCAGGATTCTTCTCATTTTATCCGCCAGATCTTCGCTATCTTCAGGGCGGCAAAGATAGCCATTGCGGCCGTTATCCACAACGTCACGACATCCTGGCCAATCCGTCGTGATGATCGGACGTCCCATTGCTCCGGCCTCGAGCAGCGATCTCGGCGTTCCTTCATGATAGAAACTTGGCAAAACCACGCAATCCGCCTCGACTACGGTCGGGCGCACGTCATCGCGCGGCCCGAGATACTCTACCGGAAATTCGGCGCTGAGGGCTTCCATCTCCTTTGCGTTAAGTCCTCCGGACTTGCCCTCTCCCAGTGGACCGAGCAACAAAAAACGCGCCTGCGGATAGTCCGGCGCCAGTCGTTGCGCAGCCTCTGCAAAATGCACGACTCCCTTATCCCGCAGCATACGAGCGAAAAGAAGGAAGGTTAGCCGCGCGCCACGCCCCGGCAGGGGGTGCGCGGCGAACCCCGCGAGATCAACGCCAGATCCCGGAAGCAATTCCGCCTGATCGGCCCGGATAAGCTGCGACCGGATGAAAAGATTCAAATCGTCGGGGTTTTGCAGAAAAACCTTCGGGCAGTTGCGAAACGCGACGCGATAAAGAAACTTGACGATGCGGCTAAGGAGGTTCTCGCGATCAAAAGCGGTTCCCAAGCCGGTTACGTTGGGAATGAACGGAATATGGAGAAGACGGGCCGACAACGCGCCATAAATATTCGGTTTGATCGTATAACCAAGGACAGCATCGGGCGCCTCCGACCGCAAAATCCGAAATATACGGAAAAGCAGGGATATTTCGCGCAAAGGCGACGTACCCGTCGCGTCCATGGGCAGATTCACAACCCGCACGCCAAGGCTTTTCAGTCGTTCCAGCGAATTGTCGCGCGGCGTCGCAGCTACAAGTTCATGCCCATCGGCCACCAACGTGCGAATGAGTCCCGCACGAAAGTTGGACAATTTGAACGCGCTGTTAGCGAGAAGGAGAATTTTCATAAGGCGCTCGTTATTGATTATGGGTCGGCAGGCGGCGAAAAGTCACCCGCCAGCTCGCAGCGTCGGTTCAGTCTCGGCGAAAAGGTTGGCTCCCCACAATTCGCGGTAGCCGCTCACCATTCGTTCAATGGAAAAATGTTCTTCGACGCGGCGCCGTGCGTCAGCGCAACGCTTCGTCCAAGCGGGATCGCCATATTCAGCCAGCAGGGCTTCAATGGCCTCGGCGAGCGCTTCGGGAGCACGAGGCGACACGATCCGTCCTGTCTCTCCGACTATCGACGCCGCATCGCCCACGTCGGTGGTAACGCAGGGCGTCGCGCACGCCATGGCTTCGGCGAGGACATTCGGAAAAGCTTCGCTGGCCGAGGACATTACATGCAAGTCCAGCGCGTTCATCACCGCTGGGATATCGTTGCGCCGCCCAAGCAAGCGCACTTGATCCGCCAGCCCCAGATCAGCCACGCGCGCCGCAAGCTCCTTATTATCAGCCACCATTCCATCGCCAACCAGAAGGCAGACCGGGACGACGCCGCGCGTCTTCAGGCTCGCAAGCGCCTCCAGAAGATTGTTGTGATCCTTCAACGGATTGAAACGAGCGACGAAACCGATGACCGGCATATCGGGAGCCAATCCCAGTTCCTCGCGCAGGGCGAGGCCGGCCGCCGGATCGGACCGGAACTCCGACAGGTCATAGCCATTAGGCACGACACGTATCCGTTCGCCCGAGTAGCCGAAAGCACGATGTACATCCGCCGATTTTCGCGCGCAGCAAACGATATGACGCGGCACGACGCGTGAAAGCCACGCGCATAGCCGGGCCACCGCCATCGTACTGCGTGTGGTGCCGGAGCCGGCAAGATCGGAGTGATGAATCCCCCAGGAAATATTGCGCCGCCCAGCCAGCCGGGAGACAATTCCGCCCAGGAGATCGGCATGATACATCCAGGTTTGAATGGCGTCTGGCCGCGTGCGTCGGAGCAGGCGCCACAGCCGCCACAAACCAGTCAGGGTAAAACGACCGCGCGGCATGTTCAGGCATGTTATCGGGATACCCCGCGCTTCCAGCAACGGGCCGTATTTACCCGCATCCATCATGGAAACGACATGATGGCGATCCGTCGTATCGTGAGCGCAAAGCCGATACAAAACCGCTTCCGCGCCGCCATCGGTCAAACCGGAAATGATGTGAACGATCATCATTGCTTCGCTCCCAAGTTAATTGCTCTCAGAAATAAAATTCTTGTAAGGTAGAAAGCGCTCTGGGGCGCTACCAATGTTAATCCAGAATGTAAACTTCAGCAGATATAGAGTCATTACAAGAAACAAAACCGACGAAGTAAGCTTCCTGTCTGTTCGTATTACATTGGGAAGATTAGAAAATACAAACATCTGAAGCGGAGTTAGATAGAACGCTAAGCGATCTATAAATGTCGAAGATGGCGCGACCAGCAGGGCGGCAAATAGAAAAAACGCCAGAAAAGACATAACGGTATATGTTCTCTTCTCGATGGGGTTAGCTCTAAATCTCTTATTGAAGAAAAAGAACAGTGTCGCCGCGAGAATATGAAACACAAAACGCGGATACGCTCCATAGGAGTTCAACTCTTTAACAAAATACTGATTATTCAGCTTGTCATCGAGAGATCCGTACGCAGCGAACGCAATCAGTACAGAGAATAAAATTCCTGAAAATATATATGTATATATAGACCTCTTCTTCACGATCACGATCAGCGGAAGCATTATTATTGATGAGTAATGGAAAGACGCAGCGAAAATGATACAAATTATATAAGGAACCTGCCTCTTTTGGAAAAGATACGTTAAGGCAAGAAAAGTTATCGACAGAGACGTCCCCTGCCTCGTCAAGCCCATAACGATAACAATCACAAAATAGCAAGTTGCTATATATATAGACAACCATGGCCTATTCTGCCAAATACAGAACTTCCTCAGGGAATAAATAGAAATAATAGCGCAAACGGAATTAACAAACCACAGCTCGAAGCCGAGTTTGCTAGTGATCCAATTCAGAATTATATATGATGGCTCCGAACGACTTAATATTTCTGGGATCGACTTTCCGTAAACAAACTCCAATATGCTTACATACTGATACCAATCGGGTCCAATTTCGAATCTTAGCCCAACGAAAAATACCAACAACATCGCGAACAAAGTCATGCATATACTATACCTATAAGCATAGTAATATTTCGACTTTTCAAATATCGCAAATGTTCCAGGAATAAGGATTATGGAGTAATAAGCCAGCAAACTACCACCCCCGGCAGATAGGCAAGGCGAACAATAGCGATCTTTTCTGGATATCAGCTCGCGTCATGACGTTGAACGCTCCGATCGAATTTCCGGATGGAATAGAGATAAGTCGCAATCTGTGCGGCATAGAGCCCCGCCATGGTGACGCAATAAGTCGCCACGCTGCCAAGAGCGGTGCCGAACAAGCTGCGACCGATCAAGAGCCCGGAAACGCCGCCGACCAGGATCATGAAATTGAAGATCAGATGAAGATACTGCGCGCCTATCACCGGCAATGCGCGCACAGCCGCTACATTCGCGACCAGAAACGTGATCCAAACCGCCATCCACTGCGCATAATCCCCGGAAACGCGCCAGCTATCGCCGAAGACGAAACCAAAAACGGCGGGCGCCAATTGGCAAGCGCCGATAATGATAGGTCCCGGCAAAAACAAAGCGAGCGTAGATTTCGTCACCAGAGGCGCAAGCGGTTTCCTGTCACGCGCCAGATCGGCGAAACGGGCATAAAGAACATTGCCGATAGCGTTCCCGATAATATTCGTCGGCAAGTTCAGGACGCTGCGCGCCAGGACATAGAGACCTGCCGTCGAAGGAGAAAAAAGCGACGCCAGCATAAGTACGGGAACGGATTGCGCGGCCGAATTGATCATATCAGCCGGCGTTCTAAAAACAGGGAAATCCCGATAGGTCGCGATGAGCTGGCGTCCTTCCCTCCATCCCAGAAAAGCCGGCGCCGAACCAAACAGACCACGGCTGCTCCGCGCCAGCAAAAAAGCTTGGACCGCTGGCGCGATCGACGTCACCACCGTCAGCGTCATCGCAACCGGGGCGACCAATCCACCCAGCACCCTGGCCAAATTGGTCACAAAAGCTTGCGTCACCGTCACGATCGCCACGACGCGGAAGAGTTTCAGACGAGCGGTGCGATAGTCCATTACGTCCTGCCATGCTACGCAAAAGAGCGCGAGCGGCAAGAAGTAAATCAATTTTCCAAGCGGTTTCAGGCCAAAAAGGCTGGCGATCGGTTCGCGGAAAAGAAGAAAACAGAGTTCTAGAACCGTGGAGAGGACAAAAGCCACGCAAAGGGCGAGTCGCGAAATTTGCTGCGCCTCGGCGTCATCCTTTGCGACGACGATGGCGAAAGGAAAGCGTAATGCGATCACCGGCCAGAGCATGCTGATCAGCGATAGAAACATTCCCTGTAGTCCGAAGGCTTCGGAACTATAGATACGAGTGACCAGCGGGGAAAAGGCGAAGAGAATAGCCTGTCCGGCAGCCGTTCCGCTTGCGACCGCGAGAATGCTGCGCAGCAAAGACGACGAGCGCAGGGCGCCGAGCCGGTGGCTGATCATGGAATTCCGCATAACGCCCATCGATCGCCGCCGCTAAGCTTCCACCTTATCCGTCAAAATGACGGAAATAAAGCCGATTGCGCCAAAGCTGCGCGCGAATTCCCGATCAGCCATCAACGCCCCACTCCTGTATAGGCGTCGAAACCGGCGGCGAGGACGTCGGCGCGGTTGTAGATGTTGCGGAGGTCGGCCATGCGCGGCGTCGCCATGGCGGCGGCGAGGCGCGGCAGGTCGAGGGCGCGGAATTCGTTCCACTCGGTGAGAATGATCAGGAGATCCGCGTCTTCGGCGGCGCTGTAGGGATCGTTCAGCCATTCGGCGCCGGGCAGCAGATGTTCCCCTTCGCGGCGGCCCTGCGGATCGACCACGCGCACGCTGGCGCCTGCGCCGATCAACGCCGGGACGATGGTGAGGCTCGGCGATTCGCGCATGTCGTCGGTGTTCGGCTTGAAGGTCACGCCGAGGACGGCGATGCGCCGGCCGTTGACGCCGCCTTCGCAAAGATCGGTGACCTTGTCGATCATCCGCCGCTTGGCCTGGTCGTTGGAGGCGATGACGGTTTCGACAATGCGCATCGGCACGCCGTGCTCCTGTCCGATACGGGCGAGCGCCGAAGTGTCCTTGGGGAAGCAGGAGCCGCCATAGCCGGGGCCGGCATGCAGGAACTTGTTGCCGATGCGTCCGTCGAGCCCCATGCCCTTGGCGACCGCCTTCACATCCGCGCCGACGCGCTCGCACAGCGCGGCGATCTCGTTGATGAAACCGATCTTGGTGGCGAGGAAGGCGTTGGCGGCGTATTTGATCATTTCCGCACTTTCCAGATCGGTATAGACAATCGGGAACTCGCGCAGGAACAACGGACGGTAGATGACGCCGAGCACTGCGCGCGCGCGCTCGGTCTCAGCGCCGATCACCACGCGGTCGGGTCGCATGAAATCGTCGATGGCCGCGCCTTCGCGCAGGAATTCCGGATTGGAGGCCACGTCGAAATCGGCGGCCGGATTGGCGGCGCGGATGACCTTCGCCACTTCGCGATTGGTTCCTACCGGCACGGTGGACTTGGTGACGACCACGGTGTAGCCGCGGATCGCATGGGCGATCTCTTCCGCCGCCGCCATCACATAGGTCAGGTCCGCATGGCCGTCCCCGCGCCGGGTGGGCGTGCCGACCGCGATGAAAACCGCGTCGGCCCAACCGACGGCGTCGGCCAGATCGGTCTGGAAACGCAGGCGACCGGCCGCGACATTGCTCGCCATCACCACTTCGAGGCCGGGCTCGTAGATCGGCGTTTCGCCGCGCTTCAGCAGCGCGATCTTTTCCTCGGACTTGTCCACGCAGATGACTTCATGGCCGAAGTCTGAAAAGCAGACGCCTGACACCAGACCGACATAACCCGTACCGATAACAGCGATTTTCATAGATCAAAGCCTTATAACAATAATTGTGACGGCGCGCGGTCAACGCGCGCCGAAACCGGTCAGCATAATGCGTATCGTCCTGAGAACGATAATGATGTCGAGCCAGAGCGAGAAGTTCTTTATGTAATAGAAATCGTAATAGAGCTTCTCGTTCACCTCGTCGACCGAGGCGACATGACCCTGCGTCACCTGCGCCCAGCCGGTGATGCCCGGCAGGACGATGTGGCGATAGCGGTAGAAGGGCAGCTCCGCTTCGTACCAGCGCGACAGCACGTCGGCTTCCGGCCGCGGGCCGTCCAGCTCATCTCGCCGCGCAGGACGTTGATCGCCTGCGGCAGTTCGTCGAGCCGCGTCTTGCGCAGCACGCGGCCGAGCCGGGTGATGCGGGCGTCGCCGTCACGGGTGATCGCCTTTTCGCGCGCGCTGACCGCGGCGTCGGTCTCCGTGCGCATGGTGCGGAACTTGAAGACCATGAAAGGCTCGCCGCGATAGCCGATGCGCTTCTGGCGGAACAGCGCCGGACCGGGCGACTCGAGCCGGATCGCGACAGCGAGCGCGAGAAGAAGCGGCGACGCCAGCACCAGCACCACCAGAGCCATGACGAAATCGACGATGCGCTTGACGACAAGGTAGATTTGGCTGGGCGTCAGCGATCCGAGCGTGTTCTCGGACAGATGCTCGATGGCGACGCGTCCGGTGAGGGATTCCACGACCTGCTTGACGTGGTAGACCGGCTTTCCCGACAGGACGCAATCGGTGATGAAACGCTCCCAGGCGGGCGGAAAATCCGCGCGCAAATCGGCCACCACGCCGTGGACCTTGTTCGGCAGCTTGTCCGGCGATTTTACCTGGGTCCAGACGACGTCGTCGATCTTGACGAGTTCGTCCGCCTCGCCGCCGGAAATCAGCGCCAGCCGGTAGGGCGCCGTCCGGTTCACGAAGACGAAGAAACCGAAATACCACAGGGACGAGATCAGGAACGAACTGGCCGCTTGCAGGCGGCTATATTCAAGGCGCATGAAGAAGATGACAAGGAAGACCAGGCCATAGCTGATCGCGAAAGCGGGCAGGATGGTGCTGAAGCCGGTGGTTCCGGGAAAGCGGTCCAGCCGCTTGTAAATGGAATAACCGCTAAGATGCGCCACGACCGCGGCGGCGACCGTCACCTGATAATTGACCGTCAGCACGGCCTCCGGATTGAACAGGGTGCGCAGCAGGACGGGCAGTCCGATGGCGGCCAGCAATCCGCCCAACACCTGATACTGTCCCAGCGGCATGAAATGCCGCACTGAATAAGACCAGTTCATTCAGCAAAATGTCCTTCGTTGAATCCCTCGACGCCGTCCGCCCCGCGCCGACGAAGGAAAAATCACCCACAAAAACGGGACGCCTTTTTCGCCATTCCGAGAACCCGTCCGCATACCGACGTTTGCGACATGGCGACTACTTTTCAACAAGTCGCAAACACCCTTTGCTGGCCTAAGTGCAGCACGATGAAGGGCAGACCTTTGAACAAGCGTATAGAAACAGGAGAACAGCCTATTAGATTGATATAATGGGCTATAAATTCAGGCGAAAAATACGTCCCTCTTTGGAAATCCTCCACAGCGACTTCGGCTTGCAGGCTTCCGTCGCAAAACATCATTTTTGACGGCCCGATGAAACCTGCGATATCGACATTGAAATTCTAAGCTGACGCCGCCCTCGTATCCATATTTAAGTATATTGTCAACTACTCATGCATTCTTGAACCCATGAAAATGCTTCATAGAAAATTCATAGAATTATGCTCGCAGTGCAACTGCGCGTATTGTCGGGATTGGATGTTTCATAATGAAACATTTGGCGCCGCACATGGCGAATAGTCAAATTTCACGGAGAAGTCGAAGACGCGGGATTTGGCGCGTGTGGCTGGGGCGCCTGGATTCGAACCAGGGAATGGCGGTACCAAAAACCGCTGCCTTACCGCTTGGCTACGCCCCAACAAATCAACCCGGAACGGCGGGCTGGGCCGCCTTATAACCGCTCACGAACGCAAGCGCAATCGCCTATCGGCGAAAACCAGGCGCCGCCGCGGGACTGGGGATAATGGCGAGTAAGAACATGGTTTCGCGTCGGATTTGGCCTCTTTCGGCAAAGCTGCTATGCATGCGGTCATGTTGCCGATCGTCTTTCTCGCAAGCACCCTTCTCTGTGCGGGCGGGCTGTTCGCGCTGGCGCGGATCGCGCCGGCGGGGTTTCTCGCCGCCAAGGTCAACGCCCGGTCCAACCATAGCGCGCCGGCGCGGCAGATCGGCGGGCTGGCGCTGGTCCCGGCGGTTGTGGCTGTTCTTCTGGTTTGCCATGGCGCGTTCGGGATTTCGGGGCGGCTTGCGGCCAGTCTTGCCGGCGGGGCGGCGCTGCTCTGGATCGTCGGCGCGCTGGACGACCGGCGCGAATTGTCGGAGTTCCTGCGGCTCGGCGCGCAATTCTGCGCGGCGGGTCTCGCCATCTATGGGCTGGGGCCGGAGTTCAGGCTGTGGCCGGGCTTGGCGCCGCATTGGCTGGAGGCGGCGGGAATGGTGGTGGCGCTGGTCGCGGCCATCAACATCGTCAATTTCATGGACGGGCTGGACTGGATGACCGTCGCGGGGTTGGGCGTTCCGCTTCTAGGCGTGGCGCTGCTGGCGGGGTCGGGCTTCGCGGGCTTGGCCAGCGGCGGGCTGGCGGCGATGGCGGCGGGCGCAATTTTCGGCTTCGCGCCGTTCAACCGGCCGCCGGCGCGGATTTTCCTCGGTGATTCCGGCAGCCTGCCGCTGGGGCTGATCGCCGGCGTGGCGCTTCTGACGCTGGCGCGGGAGACCCATCCGGCCGCGGCGCTGATCCCGCCGCTCTATTATGGCGTAGACGCGGTAAGCACGCTTCTGCTGCGGCTCAAGGACGGCGAGAACATCCTGCGCGCCCATTCCCGCCACGCCTATCAGGTCGCCCGGCGCGCCGGCTGGAGCGTGCTCGGCGTCGTCGGCTGCGTGGCCGTGACGAACGTCTTTCTCGTTCTCTGCACGGGCGCGGCGATCGCGCTGCGCGGGCCGGTCATGCAGGGCGCGGCGCTGGTTGCAGGCGCGGTTGCGGCTGCGGTTCTGTGCCTGGCGTTTCGCAGGGCGCGGCGATGACGCCGAACAGGACGCGGCGCACGGCCTCGGCGTCGCCCGTGCGCAGGGCGGCGCGCAAGGCATGGAGGCCGGCGGGCACATCGACGGGGGCGCGGCTCTTGTGCGGGGCGCGCATGATTTTCGGATGTTGCGTCGGCTGCGCCTGCGAGGGGTCGTAGAACAGCTCCTCGGATATTTTCTCGCCTTCGCGCACGCCCGTCACCTCGATGGCGACGTCCCCCCTGGGGTTTTCGTCGTTGCGCAGCGTGAGGCCGGCGAGCAGGATCATGTTCTCCGCCAGGTCGCGGATGCGCACCGGCTCGCCCATCTCCAGAAGCACGGTGTCGCCGGGCTGGGCGATGGCGCCGGACTGCACGATCAGCTCGGCCGCCTCGCGGATCGACATGAAATAGCGCGTCATCTCCTCATGCGTCAGCGTGACCGGGCCGCCATTGGCGATCTGCTCGCGGAACAGCGGCACCACCGAGCCGTTGGAGCCGAGCACATTGCCGAAACGCACCAGGTAGAAGGCGGTGTTTCCGCCCGCCTCGGCGGCCAGCGCGCCGTAATGATGCACGATCAGCTCGGCCCAGCGCTTGGTGGCGCCCATGACGTTGGCGGGGCGCACCGCCTTGTCCGACGAGATCAGCACCAGCCGCCCGACGCTCGCCGCCAGCGCCGCCTGCGCCACCGTCTCGGCGCCGAAGACGTTGTTCTCCACCGCCACCAGCGTGTTGCGCTCCAAAAGCGGCACGTGCTTGTAGGCCGCGCAGTGATAGACCGTGTCGACGGTGTTGTCGCGCATCGCCTGCTCCACCGCCGCGCGGTCGCAGACCGAGCCCAGCACGGGGATGACCGGGCAGGACGCGATCTGCCGCAGGCGGCGGTCGATCTCGTAGAGCGCGAATTCGCCGATCTCGAACAGGACGATGCATTGCGGGTCGCAGCCGGCGATGGTGCGGCACAGCTCCGCGCCGATGGAGCCGCCCGCCCCCGTCACCATGATGCGGCGGCCCTCCACCGCGGCGCGCAGCAGGCCCATGTCGGGCGGCACCGGCGAGCGGCCGAGAAGGTCGTCGATCTCGACGTTGCGCAGCGCGCTGACCAGATATTTGCCCGCCGTCAGGTCGGCGATGGGCGGCAGCATGCGGGTGCTGACCGGCAGCCGGCCAAGAAGCCGCGCCAGTTGCCGCCGCTGGCGCGGGTCCAGCCCCGGCTCGGACACCACCACCTGCCGCACGCCGTAATTGTCGATCAGGGCCGGGATCTGCTCGACGCCGTAGACGCGCAGGCCGGTGACGTCCATGCCGACGAGCTGGCCGCCGGGGTCGACGAGGCCGACCACCAGCGTGTCGCTGTGGCTGCGCAAAGCCGCCGCCAGTTGCCGCGCCGGCTCGCCGACGCCGATGATCAAGGCCGAGCTCGAATAGCGGCGGCCGGTCTCGGCGCGGTGCAGCAGCCATTTGGCCCCGAAACGGCTGGCGGTGATCAGCGCCGTGCTGAGCAGCCAGTAGATAACGGGGACCGAGCGCGGCAGGCCGCCGGCCCCGTAGAGGTCCATCAGGAAGACCAGCGCCACCCAGAACAGCGACGCGATCGCCGTGGCCTGGAAGATCGGCCAGATGGCGCGCTCGGCCAGATAGCGGATGATGGCGCGGTAGAGCCCGAAGCGGATGAAGACCGGGATGGCCAGCGCCGGAGCGACGGCGATCAGGAACAGTTGCGCGCCCGTCGGCTCGAAGGGAAAGCCGAAGCGCGTGACGAAGGCCAGATAGGCGCCCAGCGCCAGCAGGACGCAGTCATTGGCCATCAGGACGATCTGCTTGGCGGCGCGCGGCAGAAAGGTCAAACGCCGGCAGGAAAAAGTCGAACGCATGGGCGCAGCGATCCCGCTTCAAATATAAACAAAATAGGAGGCGCCCCGAAACGAAGCGCGCGATCAAGTCCAACAAGGCAATCAATAACTATAGAAATGTGGCCATCCTTAGCACGGGCCCATCGCGTCTTGTAGGGAGGTCGGGCCAGACCGCCCGTCTTTATTCAAGCCTCGATTCAGGCCCCAATTCAGGCGATGACCGCGCCGGTGCGGATGCTGCGCCAGGCGGTGCCGTCGGAAAAGGCCATCTCGGCCCCGTTGGCGCTGTTGCTGACGAAGACCAGCGCGCCGGCGCCGTTGCCGCTGGCCGAGGGCAGCGCCGCCTTGGCGTAGGTCGCCGGGCGGATGGCGCCGTCCACCTGCAGCCGCGCCTGCGGCGTGACCGAACCGACCGCGACATTGCCGGTGGCGCGCTCGACGCGCAGCGCCTCGCGCCACGCGCCGCCGTCGTCGGCGACCTTGACGCTGAAATTGTTGCCGCCGTTGAGGCCCATCTCGGCGAAGCCGGTCCAGTTGGTCTGGAACAGGAGGCTCGCCGTGTCGGTCGCCGCCTGCTTGTTGACCTTGATCTGGTGCCCGGCGCCGGCGTTGTTGAACAGGCTCGCCGCCGCGGCCACCGCCAGCCGGTTGGTTGCGTCGGGCGTCGCGCCCACGCCCAGCAGGGATGGCGTCAGCGTGTCGGGCAGCGCGGTGGCGGAGACCCAGGCGGCGCCGTCGAACACGCGCAATGCGGCCTCCGCCTCGACATAGGCGAGCCAGCCCTTGAGGGGCGCCGCGAACAGCCAGCCGCCGTCGACATAGCAGGCGACCATGCCGTCCTTGCCCGCCCAGCCGCCGGCGGCGGGGGCGGCGGCGATATAGCGGCTTCCCTCGGCGGGCGTCGCGGGCGGCTCGGTCAGCGTCCGCGACGCGACGCTCAGATGCACGACGGCGTCGAGCAGCCGCAGCGCCTCGTTATGGGTGACGTGCTTCTGCGCCTGGCTGGGCAGGATATAGGGCAGTTGCAGATTGGGGGTCTGGTCCATGAAAAGCTCCTCGCGCAATGGAACGCGGGAAGTTTACGGACCGTGCGGCCATGGGGGATAAAGCGGATCAGCTTCCCCGATAGGTCGAATAGGCCCAGGGGCTGACCAGCAGCGGCACATGGTAATTGCCGTCGGGATCGGCGATGGCGAAGCGGATCGGGATCAGGTCGAGGAAGGGCGGTTCGGCCTGCGCCGCGCCCGCCGCCGCGAAATAGGCGGCGACGTGGAAACGCAGCTCGTAGGTCCCGGCCCGCATCTCCTCGCCCGCCAGAAGCGGCGCGTCGGTGCGGCCGTCGGCGTTGGTGACGGCCTGCCTGACCGGCTCGGCCCGCCCGTCAGGCGCGATGCGGTGCAGGGAAAGCCGCATCGCGGCGGCGGGGCGGCCATGCGCGGTGTCCAGGACATGGGTGGAAAGCTTGCCCATCGAGGTCTCCTCAGCCGATCCGCGCGGCTTCGATGCGATATGTGGTTTCGGGGAAGAAATATTCCTCCAGATTGTGCTCCTCGCCGGCGCGGTCGACCACCAGGAAATCCGAGGCCTGCTCCAGCGCCAGCAGCGGATGGTGCCAGACGTTGCGGGCGTAGTTCACGCCCTGGTCGCCGCGCGCCAGGAAAACGCGAGGCCGTGCCGGACGGCCGCCGTCGTCCTCGGCCACGACGACCAGGAACGGACGGCCGTTGAGCGGAATGAAGGCCTGCGAGCCGAAGGGATGGCGCTCCATCATGGCGATGTCGACCGGCGGCGCGAAGGCCTGGCCGCGAAAGATGTTGACCAGCACCCGCGCGCCCGTCCCCGCCGCCTCGACATGGGCGAGGTCGTGGAAACGCTCGGTGGTGCCGTTGTTGATCAGGCGGCGCTCGGCCCCTTCCGTCTCGACCACGTCGCCGAAGGGCGCGAAGGCGGCTTTGGTCAGCGGCTCCGGCGCCAGGATTTCATATCGGTCATTCGCGGCCATGCCCGCCCTCCCCGTTCGATGATCACCACAAAGCGGCGAGCGGGCGGCCTTGTCAATGCTGAAGCAGTTTCAACGAAATCCGCGGAAAGGAAAGGCCGCTTCCGCAGCGAGACGGTGGAAAGATGACGCTCATTGAACCACGCCTATATTAGGCCTATGGCTTTGGGGTAATCGAACGGGAATCGGACCTCTTCCATGGCGCTGGTCTTCGACAGTCAATTTTCGCCCGCCTACGAGACGCCCGCGCCGCTCGGCGACGGCGTGCTGCGGATCACGGCCGGCAATCCGGGGCCCTTCACCTTTCGCGGCACCAACAGCTATATCGTCGGGCGCGACACGCTGGCCGTCATCGATCCCGGGCCGGAGGACGAGGCGCATTACCGGGCGCTGCTCCAGGCCATCAATGGGCGGCCGGTCAGCCATATCTTCGTCAGCCATACGCATCGCGACCACTCGCCGCTCGCCGCCCGGCTGAAGGCCGCCACCGGGGCGCTGGTGCTGGCCGAGGGGCCGCACCGGCCCGCCCGGCCCTATCACGCCGGCGAGGTCAACATGCTGGAGGCGAGCGCCGACATGGATTTCCGCCCCGACCGGGCGCTCGGCGACGGCGAAGTCGTGGCCGGCGACGGCTGGGCGATCGAGGGGCTGCATACGCCCGGACATGCCGCCAACCACATGGCCTTCGCGCTGCAAGGGACGGGCGTGCTGTTTTCGGCCGACCATGTGATGGCCTGGGCCACCTCCATCGTCGCGCCGCCGGACGGATCGATGAGCGACTATATGGAATCGCTGGAGAAGCTGCTCATGCGCGACGACCGCGTCTATCTGCCCGGCCATGGCGGCCCGGTGACGAAGCCGGCCGCCTTCGTGCGCGGCCTGCGGGCGCATCGCAAGATGCGCGAGCGCGCGGTGTTGGAGCGCGTGCTGCAGGGCGACCGGCGCATCGCCGACATGGTCAAGGTCATCTATCGCGACACCGATCCGCGCCTGCACGGGGCGGCGGCGCTGTCGGCGCTGGCGCATCTGGAGGATCTCGTCGGGCGCGGCGAAGTGATCACCGAGGGCGACCCGTCGCTGGACGGGCTCTATTTCCCCGCCTGATCATTCGGCGTCGGGGGGCGCCTTGTTGACCTCGCCCTCCAGCGCGCCGAGGAAGCTGGTGATGAAGCCGGCGTTGAGCCCCATGTCGCGGTCGCCGTAGCGGGACAGGGCGCGCATGTCGACATAGGTGGTCTCGCCCTCGTCGATCAGCCGGACGACCACGTCGCTCTTCAGCCCCAGCGCGAAGCTGCGGGCGGTGGCGACGTAGCGCAGGGCGTTTTCCTCCGGCGACGGCTTTTCGCGCAGGATCACATGCCAGCCGAAGGATTTCAGCACCGCCTCCACCCCTTGCGCCACACGGTCGGGCGCGGCGTCGTAGCGCCGTCCCACCACGTCGGGATAGGCGGAGAGCTGGGTCAGCGGATCGCCCGGCGGCGCCGGGGTCAGCGGGTTCATCCAGGCCGCGCGCGGCGGCATGTCGGCGGGGAATTGCGGCGGCGAATCGAAATTGGTCGACAGATCGTAGAAAGGCGGCGAGGCCCGCCACAGCGCCGCCGCCCCGCAGACCGGAACAAGCACGCAGAGCGCCAGCAGTCCGCCCCAGAAGGAGCGCGCGCCGCCCTTGTCGCCATTGACCCAGAGATTGCGCAGGCCCCTGCCCGCGCAGGCCAGCGCCAGCAGCGCCAGCGCGGCGCTCAGGCCCGCGACCAGCACGAAATCCGGCGTCTCCAGCTTCCAGAAGCGATGCGACAGGAAGGACAGCGCCAGAAGCAGGACAGCGAGAACCCCGAGCCGCAAGGCCCAGACCGCGGAAATCGACCGCCGCCGACGATAGCGAAGTTTCCTCATCCAAGCTCCCGCAGCGCCGCCAGGCCGGCGGCCGCGCCTATGAATAGCAGACCGCGCCGGGCCCGGCAAAACAATGAATGCGGGAAAAACCTAGGTAAATCAATAAAGCGGCATTGCAGCATATGCTAACACAAGGCATGATGGTCGCGAGGAGATCAACGGATTCATCGGAGAGGGCGTCATGAAGCACAGCGCAGGCGCCGGCCTTCAAGCCATAAAAGGCGACATGAAAGCCATGCAGGACGCAATGACGCTCGAAGCGGTGGAACTGGAGCTGGCGCTCGGAACCATCGACGTGCTCACGGAAGGTTTCGACGCGGCGCTCGCCAAGGCGGCCAAGCAGGTCGACGGCGAGGTGCTGTTCAACATGCCGGCCATCGACACCAGCGTGGCCCAGCGCATCGGCGCCATCGCCATTTCCGGCCAGCACGACCAGGTGCTGTTCGTGACGCTGCATCGCGACGGCACCACGCTTTCGGTCGCCCCGCCCACCGGCGACAACGCACTCCTCGAAAGCCTCGGCCACACCTACGCCGCCGTCATGAAACGCCTCTCCGACTGAACGGGAAACGCTTTATCCCTTTGTTCCGACGCATCGCCCGGACGTGAATTGCTTCGCGCTTTATTTCGCGGGCTTCAGCGCCGCGACCAGCTTCTTGCGCGCCGGGCGCGGGGTCTGGTCCAGCGTCATGGTGGTCTCGACGTCGCTGAGGCGGACAAATTTCATTCCCTTCGCCTTCAGGGCCAGCACGCCCTTGGCCACGCCTTCGCCCGCCGAGCGCCCCGGCTGGTTGATATGGGCGATGATGACGTCGCCGTCGCGCGCCGCCGCGATGCGCTTCTCCGCCATGCCGGCCAGCAACGAAGCGCCGATGTCGCCGTTAAGCGAATAGCCGCCGATCTTGTAGCCCATGGAGGTCGCGAGATCGATCGCGTCGGTGGAATAGCGCGCCGTGGCGTCGCGATACCAGACCGGGGCCTTGCCGCCGGCCTCCGCGATGGCCCTGGCGCCGCCCTCGACCTCGGCGCGCACCGCGTCGATGCTTCCGGCGGTCGGGATATTGTACATGGTCGGCTGGCTTGTGATGGCCGGCACGTGCATGGCGCCGTGATTCTCGATCTCGAACAGGTCGGGATGCGCCTGCATCAGCGCGAAGACGTCGCGATTGGTCTTCAGCCAGCGCCCGGTGACGAAGATCGTCGCCGGAATGCGGTTGTCGACCAGCGTGTCGAGGATGCGCCGGTCGGTCTTGCCCATGCAGGCGTCGAGCGTCAGCGCCACCTGCGGGGCCATGGGGCCGCCGCGCGCGATATGCAATTGCGGCTCGACGACGCGGATTTTCTCCGCGGCGCGGGCCATGCCGCCCGCCGCAAGCAAGGCGGCCATCGCCGCCGGAACAAGACGAAACATCACCGAGACTCACCCAAGAACTGCGCCGCCCGCCGTTGAACGCCCGCGGCGCAGCAAAATTATGGCTATCTGTTGCGAAGCGCCGCCTGCGCCGCCGCGAGCCGCGCGATGGGCACGCGGAAGGGCGAGCAGGAGACGTAGTCGAGGCCGGTCTTCTCGCAGAAGGCGATGGAGGCCGGGTCGCCGCCATGCTCGCCGCAGATGCCGAGCTTTATCGTCTCCCGCGTCCTGCGGCCGCGCTCGGCGGCGATGCCGACCAGCTCGCCGACGCCGTCCACGTCGAGCGAGACGAAGGGATCCTGCTCGATGACGCCGCGTTGCTGGTAGGCCGAGAGGAAGCCGGCCGCGTCGTCGCGCGAGATGCCGAAGGTGGTCTGGGTCAGGTCGTTGGTGCCGAAGGAGAAGAACTCCGCCGTCTCGGCGATCTCGGCCGCCCTGAGCGCCGCCCGCGGCAGCTCGATCATGGTGCCGACCATATAGTCGATGCCGACGCCTTTCTCGGCCATGACCTCCTTCGCCACGGCGTCGATGCGCGCCTTGACGAAATCGAGTTCGGCCTTGAGGCCGACCAGCGGAACCATGATCTCCGGCACGACCGGCTCGCCGGTCCTGGCGCCCGCCTCGACGGCGGCCTCGAAGATAGCGCGGGCCTGCATCTCGGCGATCTCGGGATAGGACACCGCCAGGCGGCAGCCGCGATGGCCGAGCATGGGGTTGAACTCGTGCAGCGCGTCGGCGCGCTCGCGCAGCCGGCCGGCGTCGACGCCCATGGCGGCGGCCACTTCCGCCACCTCCTCGTCGCTATGCGGCAGGAATTCGTGCAGCGGCGGATCGAGCAGGCGGATGGTGACCGGCAGGCCCTTCATGATCTCGAACAGCTCGGTGAAATCCGAGCGCTGCATGGGCAGGAGCTTGGCCAGCGCGGCGCGGCGGCCCTCCTCCGTGTCGGACAGGATCATCTCGCGCATGGCGACGATGCGGCTGCCGTCGAAGAACATGTGCTCGGTGCGGCAGAGCCCGATGCCCTCCGCGCCGAAGGAGCGCGCCGTGCGGGCGTCGACCGGGGTCTCGGCGTTGGCGCGCACCTTCATGCGGCGGGCGCGGTCGGCCCATTCCATCAGCCGGCCGAAATCGCCGGACAATTCCGGCTGCAGCATGGCGACCGCGCCCTTCAGCACCTGGCCGGAGGAGCCGTCGATGGTGATGACGTCGCCCTTCTTAAAGCTCTGGCCGGCGGCGAGCATGGCGCCGGTGCGATAGTCGACGCGCAGCGAGCCCGCGCCCGACACGCAGGGCTTGCCCATGCCGCGCGCCACCACGGCGGCGTGGCTGGTCATGCCGCCGCGCGTGGTGAGAATGCCTTCGGCGGCGTGCATGCCGTGAATGTCCTCGGGGCTGGTCTCGACGCGCACCAGGATGACCTTGCGGCCTTCGGCGCGGGCCTGCTCGGCGTCCTCGGAGGAGAAGACGATCTCGCCCGTGGCCGCGCCCGGCGAGGCGGGCAGGCCGTGGCCCACCACCTGCCTTTCGGCGCGCGGATCGATGGTGGGGTGCAGGAGCTGGTCGAGCGCGGCGGGATCGATGCGCAGCACCGCCTCCTCCTCGCCGATCAGCCCTTCGGCCGCCATCTCGACCGCCATCTTCAGCGCCGCCTTGGCGGTGCGCTTGCCCGAGCGGGTCTGCAGCATCCACAATTTGCCGCGCTCGATGGTGAATTCGAGGTCCTGCATGTCGCGGTAATGCCGCTCCAGCCGGTCGGCGACCTTGAGGAACTCGGCGAAGGCCTTGGGCATCACCTTCTCCAGCGACGGCCGGTCGGAGCCGGCGGCGATGCGCGCCTCCTCGGTGATGTTCTGCGGCGTGCGGATGCCGGCCACCACGTCCTCGCCCTGCGCGTTGACGAGGAACTCGCCATAGAGCTTCTTCTCGCCGGTGGAGGGGTTGCGCGTGAAGGCGACGCCGGTGGCCGAGGTGTCGCCCATATTGCCGAACACCATGGCCTGCACGTTGACCGCCGTGCCCCAGGCCGCCGGGATGTTGTGCAGGCGGCGATAGGTGATGGCGCGGGCGTTCATCCAGCTCGAGAAAACGGCGCCGATGGCGCCCCAGAGCTGCTCGCGCGGGTCCTGCGGGAAGGGCTCGCCCAGCTCCTCCTCGACCTTGTCCTTGTAGAGCGCGATCACGCCCTTCCAGTCGTCGGCGGACAGCGCCGTGTCGACGTCGAGGCCGAGATCGGCCTTCTTGTCCTCGAGGATCTCCTCGAAGAAGCCGTGGTCGACGCCCAGCACCACGTCGGAATACATCTGGATGAAGCGGCGATAGCTGTCATAGGCGAAGCGCTCGTCGCCGGCCTCGCGGGCGATGGCCTGCACCGTCTCGTCATTGAGGCCGAGGTTGAGCACCGTGTCCATCATGCCCGGCATGGAGGCGCGGGCGCCCGAGCGCACCGACACCAGAAGCGGCTTGCCGGCGTCGCCGAAACTGCGGCCCGTCAGCCTGGCCACATGGTCGAGCGCGGCCAGGACCTGGGCCTCCAATTCGGCGGGATAGGCGCGGTCGTGGTCGTAATAAGAGGCGCAGACTTCGGTGGTGATGGTGAAGCCGGGCGGCACCGGCAGGCCGAGGCTGCTCATCTCGGCCAGATTCGCGCCCTTGCCGCCGAGCAGGTCGCGGTCGCTGGCCGCGCCCTCCGCCTCGCCGTCGCCGAACGTATACACCCACTTCGCCATCCAGGCCTCCCTTGAAGCAGTCCGGCCCGGCGCGCCGGACCCGCTTCGTGCTTATGCCATCCGCCCGGCCCGCACCAGCGGAAAAAAGCGCCGCCAACCAATCGAATCGATTAATCTCCGGCGGCCCCGGCCGGCGCTTGACAAAGGCCGGAATTTTGCAGCAATATGAGAACGTAAAGTGAACAATCGATCCATTTCCGCCATGCGCATCGCTCTTCTTCCCCTGACGCTTCTGGCGCTCGCGCCGCTTCCGGCCCATGCCGGCGACGGGCCCTGCGACAAGCTTCTCGAACGCGTCGGCGCGATCAAGCCGGCGGACGGCTTCAAGCTGCGCGAGGCGCATGACGGCTGCGTGATCGAGAACGGGCTGTTCAAGGCGGAATCGCGCGTCGGCTGGCGCTTCGACCGCGTGGTGGTCGAGGGCGACGGGCTGCCCGAGCAGATCGACGCGCTCGCCGACGCGCCGCCCGCGCATCTGCCGACATGGGGCCGCATCTCGATCGAGGGCGCGCGCTTCGCGCCGCAATTCGACAATGCGCTGGCCAATTACATCACCACGATCCAGCAATGGCCGATGGACATCTCCGCCTCCTATCGCTTCGACCCCGAAGACGGCCATCTGGAGATCGAGGAGGCGCAGCTCACCAGCCTGCGCATCGGCAAGGCGGCGATCTCGGCCGAGCTGATCCTGCCCAAGGACACCAATCTGGAGAAACTGGCCGAGGCCGGCTCGGTCGGCGTCAAGCATATCCGGCTGCGGCTCGACAATATGGGCCTGTTCGAGAGCATGGGCGTGCCGTCACTCGCGGCCTTCCTGCAACAGATCACCGGCGAGGACGACCCGGCCCGCAGCATCGAGCAAATGCGCGGCGCGGCCCTCACGGCGATCCAGGCCGACAACCGCGTCGACGCGCAGTCCAAGGCGGCGCTGACCCGCTTCGTGCAGGCCCTGCCGCACCCGGACGGCTTCTTCACCCTCGACCTCGACTTCGAGCAGCCGCTGCAACTCGGCCTGCAGGACCTCAGCGCCGAGCGACTGGCGCAGAAGGCTATCGCCGGCGCGACGGTGACCGCGAGCTATTCGCCGCGGTGAGCGGGCGGACCGCAGCCGTGAGGCGTAACGCGGTAGCGACAGGTTTGACGGCGAGCCTAAAAACTCGCTGTCGGACTCTGAACAACGCCACGCCGCCAACAGCTCAATCGAACGAGTGGCGGCGCAATCAGACGGTTGGCTCGGCGTGGTTCCGGGACATCGACGAAGTGAGCGTGAATCAGATTCCACCGCAACATGAAAGCCTCCGGTCGATAAACGACCCATTCGGACATTCAACAACGAGGCAGGACTTAATTTCGCCCATGAGCGAGAACTCTTACACCTACTTTCGTGGACGCTGGCCGGATGAGATCGTGCCGGAAGGTGAACCGCTGTGGCTACTGTATGAGGTAGATGAGGCGGCTGACAATGTTTTGCGGTCTGTGGAGATCTTCCCCAACGGGCAGATCACTCGCAACAGTGTTGAACTTGAGGAGCGCAATGGAGACCAGTGTCCGTCGCTGATTGACGTCAGCTGGCGCGAAGGCATGGCTGAGGCAAAGCTCGAGAAGATCAGCGCAGATATGTTTGAAGAGCTATATCAAATCGGGGCAGATACACCCTTTTGGTTTGTCAGTTAGCCACCCATCCCCCGGTCATTCCGTATTTATGAGTTTACGGCCTAAAATAGCCGATAGCGCAGGTTTCAAACTTCTTCAGCCGTATTTGGTGGAAGAGATTGCAACATCGACTTTGGTCTTGAGGTCAGCGGAGACGAGCTGGCTCACGTCCTGTTCGACCATGGCGACGCCGAACGCGCAGTTATGTGACAGGGAAAATCATCGATGATCCATTTGGCGGAGGCCAGCCGCCGCATCGCGCGCGCTGTAAGCGGCGCAGGACCGAACGATGGGATAAGCCGGCGCGCTGAAAGCAATGGAGCAGCTGGTTAAGAGTCAGCTGGCCTCGCGCATGCGTTCGGCGGTCTGGAGGTCGACGGAGACAAGCTGGCTGACGCCCTGTTCGGCCATGGTGACGCCGAAGAGGCGGTCCATGCGGGCCATGGTGATGGGGTTGTGGGTGATGACCACGAAGCGCGTCTCGGTGGAGGCGGCCATTTCGTCCATCAGGTTGCAATAGCGCTCGACATTGTGGTCGTCGAGCGGGGCGTCGACCTCGTCAAGCACGCAGATCGGCGCGGGGTTGGTCAGGAACACCGCGAAGATCAGCGCCATCGCCGTCAGGGCCTGCTCGCCGCCGGAGAGCAACGTCATGGTCTGCGGCTTCTTGCCGGGCGGGCGGGCGAGGATCTCAAGCCCCGCCTCCAGCGGGTCGTCGCTTTCGATCAGTTGCAGCTCCGCCGTGCCGCCGCCGAACAGATGCGTGAACAGGCGCTGGAACTGCGCGTTGACCACGTCGAAGGCGGCCAGGAGCCGCTCGCGGCCCTCGCGGTTGAGGCTCTGGATCGCCTGGCGCAGCTTGCGGATCGCCTCGATGACGTCCTCGCGCTCGGCGACGATGGCGTCGAGGCGGGTCGACAGCTCGCGGCTTTCCTCCTCGGCGCGCAGGTTGACCGCGCCGAGCCGCTCGCGCTCGATGCGCAGGCGGTCGATCTGGCGTTCGAGCTGGTCGGCGTCGGGCAAGGCCTCGCCCGGCGCGAGGCCGGCATGGCGGAAGGCCTCGTGCGGCGGGCAGTTCAGCGCCTCGAAGATGCGCGCCTCGGCGTCCTTGCGGCGCTGCTCGGCCGCCATCAGCCGCTCCTCGGCGCGGGCGCGCTGCTCGCGGCTGGCGGCGAGATTCTGGATCGCCAGCGTCGCCGCCTTGTCGAGCCCGGCCTGCTCGGCCTCGGCGCGCGCCAGCCGGTCGGCGGCCTCCCTGCGCCGCGCCTCGGCCTGCGACAGTTCGGTCAGGAGCGCGCGGCGGCGGCTTTCGATCTCGTCCGGGGCCTCGGCCAGCGCCTCCGCCTCGTCGGCGGCCTCGGCGCGGCGGTCGTTGAGGGCGGCGATGTGGCGGCCGGCGTTGTCGGCGCGCGAAATCCAGTTGCGGCGCTCCTGCGCGATGGTCTCCAGCCGGCGCATGCGCGCATCGGCCTCGCGGCGCAGGCCTTCGTGAGCGGCGCGGGCCTCGGCCAAAGCGGCGCGGTCGGAGGCCACCTCGGCGGTCATGGCGGCCAGCCGCTCGGCGATCGCCGCCAGGTCCGGCAATTCGTCGAGCCGCGCCTCGGTCTCGGCGAGGCGGATCTGCGTCTCCTCCAGATTGTCCTCGAGCCGCGCCTTGGCCTCGTCCAGCGCCGAGCGGCGCGTGGCGAGCTGGCCGGCGGCGCGTTCGGCCGCCGACAGCGCCTCGCGCGCCTCGTCCAGCCGGCGCTGGCCGGCGCGCCAGGCGTCGCGGGCGACGCGCTCGCGCTCCACCGCCTCGCGCAACGCCGCCTCGGCGCGGCGCACGGCCTCGTCCGCGGCCTCGACACGCTTGCGCGCGGCGTCGGATTCTTCTTCCAGCTCCATGAGGCGGTTCTTCTGCGCCAGGCGCTGGGCCGCCGGCGTCGGCGCGTCGGCGCTGGCGGCGTAGCCGTCCCAGCGCCACAGCGCGCCGGCCCTGCTCACCAGCCGCTGGCCCGGATGCAGCAGCGCCTGCAATCGCCCGCCGTCGGCCTCGTCCACCACGCCGATCTGCGCCAGCCGGCGGCGCAGGGCCTGCGGCCCGTCCACCAGCCGGTCGAGCGGCGTGACGCCCTCGGGCAGCGCCGGATCGGCGGCGCGCGCCGGATTGTAGCGCCAATGCGCCGGCGCGTTCTCGTCGCTGGCGGCGTCGAGGTCTTCGCCCAAGGCCGCGCCGAGCGCCACCTCATAGCCCTTTTCGACCCGCAATTCCTCGACCACGGGGGGAAAACGGCCCGTCTCGCCGGCGCCGAGGATGCGGGCCAGCGTCTGCGCCTCCGTCTCGATGCGGTTCAATTCCGTGCGCGCCTCGGCGAGCGGCTGGCGGCGCGCGGCCTCAGCCTCGCGGCAGGCCGCGACCTGCGCCTCGGCGGCGGCGACCGTCTCTTCGGCCGCGGCCAGCGCGTCGGCCGCCGTCTCCACCATCACGCGCTTTTCGGCCGGGTCGAACAACCCGCCGATCTGCTCGGTGACGGCGGCGATGTCGCGCTCGACCGCGTCCATCTGCCCGGCCAGCCGGTCGCGGGCGGCGCGCGTCTCCTTGATGGCGCGCTCGATCTGGGCGCGTTCGGCCGCGGCCTCCGCCCGCTCGGCGGTGACGCGGACCAGCGCGCCCTCGCTGTCGGCGAGCCGGATTTCCGCCTCCTCGAACAGGACGCGCAATTCCTCGCCGCGCTCGCCCGACATTTCGGCGGCGGCGCGCAGGTCCTCCTCCTCCTCGCCGAGGCGGGCGAGGATGTCGGCGTTCTCGCCCAGCATCTGCTCCTCGCGCGCGATGTCGGCGGAAAGCTGCTCCAGGCGCTTCAGAAGCTCGGCGCGGCGGGCGCGCAGGCGCTCGCCCTCCTCGTCGAGCTGGATGCGGGCGATGGAAAGGCGCTGCAGGGCGGCGGCGGCGGCGGCCTCCGCCTCGCGCAGCTCGGGCAATTTATGCGCGCCGACCGCTTGGTCGCGCGCCGCCTTCATCTGCGCCTGCGCCATGTCGCCGACGGCGGAGGTGGCCTGCGCCAGCGCGCTCTGCGCCTCGCCCTCCTGCGCCTTGGCCTGCGCCCAGCGCAGGTGCAGGAGCGCGGCCTCGGCGCGGCGCATGTCGGCCGACAGGGCCTTGAAGCGGTTGGCCTGCCGCGCCTGGCGCTTGAGGCTCTCGATCTGGCCGCCCAGCTCGCCCACCACGTCCTCGAGCCGTTCGAGATTGGTCTCGGCGGCGCGCAGGCGCAGTTCCGCCTCGTGGCGGCGCGAATGCAGGCCGGAAATGCCGGCGGCCTCCTCCAGAAGCGCGCGGCGGGCCTGCGGCTTGGCCTGGATCAGCTCGCCGATGCGGCCCTGCCCGACCATGGAGGGCGAGCGCGCGCCGGTCGACTGGTCGGCGAACAGAAGCTGCACGTCCTTGGCGCGCGCCTCCTTGCCGTTGATGCGATAGACGGAGCCGGCCTCGCGCTCGATGCGGCGCGACACCTGCAATTCGTCGGCGTCGTTATAGGCGGGCGGCGCGGTGCGGTCGGCGTTGTCGAGGAACAGCGTCACTTCCGCCGTGTTGCGCGCCGGCCGGGTGTTGGAGCCGGAAAAGATGACGTCGTCCATGCCCGAGGCGCGCATGTTCTTGTAGGAGTTCTCGCCCATCACCCAGCGCAGCGCCTCGACCAGGTTGGATTTGCCGCAGCCGTTCGGCCCGACGACGCCGGTGAGGCCGCCCTCGATGACGAACTCCATCGGTTCGACGAAGGACTTGAAGCCGACGAGGCGCAGCCGCGAGAAACGCATCAGCCCGCGCCTTCCCTGAAAATGCAAAAAGCGGGCGCAGCACGGCGCCCGCTTTTCACAAGAAATCGCGGATCAGAGAAGCTTGTCGATGATCTCCGACATTTCGTCAACCGAAAGCGCCCCAGCGTATTTCGTTCCATTGATGAAGAAAGTCGGCGTGGCGTTGACGCCGAAATCCTTCGATGCACGTTCCACCGATGCACGAACATCATCGAGAAGCTGCTGGTTCGTCAAGCAAGCCTTGAAGGACTCCTGTGTAAAACCGGCCAGTTTGGCGATTTGCAGCAGCGCCGCCTCGCCGTCCTGCGCCACGGCCCAGGTGGCCTGCTGCTTGAAGAACACGTCGACCATGGGGAAATAGCGGTCCTCCGGCGCGCAGCGCGCCAGCATGAAGGCCGCCGTGGCGCGCGGGTCGAAGGGATATTCGCGGAAGATCCAGCGCACCTTGCCGGTGTCGATGTACTTCTCCTTGATCTTGGGGAAGGTCTCGGCGGCGAAGTCGGCGCAATGCGGGCAGGTCAGCGAGGCGTATTCGACGATGGTGACCTTGGCGTCGGCCTTGCCGTAGCCCATGTCCTTGAGCTTGCCGGGCTCGGCCACCTTGGCGGCGTCCACCGTCCCGTCCGGCTTGGGGGCCGCGGCGCGGGCCGGAGCGCCCGAAAAAGCAAGACCGGCCGCCGCAGCGCCAGCCAGAGAAATGACGTGTCTGCGATTGAGCGTTGCAGCCATGCGAATCATCCAGTCCTGTTTCAATCGTTGTGTTTCGGCGCACTCTAATTGGTGACGAGGGCGATAACCACCCCGCCGCCGTTCACATCCGTTTCAGCACCGGACTTGCATCAAATTTATGGCGGCGCGCATCTATCCTAGCTGCGTTTTTTTCCCTGTCCCGCCCGCTTCTCGGCCAGCATGTTCTTGCCCAGCCTTTCGAGCGCGGCGCGCAGGGCGTCGTCCTCTATGCCGGCGGTCGCCGCCTCCACCTTGCGCTCCTCGGCGGGCGACAGGGGCGGCAGGCGCTTGGGCCGGTTTTTTTGGGCCAGCGCCGGCGGCTTCTGCTCGATGCGGATGCGGCCGACGGCGGAAAAGCCCAGGAAGGCGTTGACCCGGGCGATGATCTCGCCCGTCTCGTGCTGGATCTGCAGGGCGGCGAAGCCCTCGCAGGCGATGACCAGCGTGGCGGGCTTGAACGGGTCGTCCTCGTGCAGCCGGCGCGGCCACAGGATGCGCAGCGGCCGCGACTGCGCGCCCACCAAGGGGCCGACGATATCCTCCCAGGATTGCAGCAGCGCGAGGCTGACGCCGGCGCGCTTCTGCAGCAGCGGGTCCATCAGGCCCGACGCCATGTCCGCCAGCGGGCGAAAACCCCGCCTTTTGTTTTTGTCCGGCTCGCTCATCGCGCTCCATTATAGCCGCGGAACCAGTCGACGAACAACGGAATGCCTTGGTCGAGCGTGGTCTTGGGGCTGAAATCGAGGTCGCGGGCGGCGAGCGTGATGTCGGCGTAGGTGCGCGGCACGTCGGCGGCGGGCATCGGCTCGGGCTTGCGGATCGCCTCGCGGCCGGTGGCCTTCTCGATGGCTGCAATGAAGTCGTTGAGCATCACCGGGCGGTTGTTGCCGAGATTATAGACCGGCGCGATGTCATCGGGCGAGGCCAGGATGCGGTCGACCGCGCCGACCACGCCGCTGACGATGTCGCCGACGAAGGTGAAGTCGCGCTGCATCTCGCCATTGTTGAAGACGCGGATCGGCTCGCCCTTGAGGATGGCCGAGGTGAACAGCCACGGCGCCATGTCTGGCCGGCCGAAGGGGCCGTAGACGGTGAAGAAGCGCAGGCCCGTCGAGGGCAGCCTGTGCACGTGGCGGTAGGAATAGGCCAGCAGCTCGCCCGCGCGCTTGGTGGCGGCGTAGACCGAGACCGGATGGTCGACGGCGTCGGCCTCGGCGAAGGGGATCTTTTCATTGGCGCCGTAGACCGAGGAGGAGCTGGCGTAGACCACCGGCGGGCGCTTCTTCAGCTTCAGCGCCGTCTCGAACACCGTCACCTGCCCCATGACGTTGGCCGAGACATAGGCGGCGGGGTTTTCGATGGAGTAGCGCACGCCGGCCTGCGCGGCGAGATGCACGACGACGTCGGCGTCGTCGTCGGCGCCGACGGCGGCGGCGAAGGCGGCCGGATCGGCGATGTCGGCGCGTGCGAAGCGGAAGCCGTCGCGGCCCTGCAGCTGCGCCAGCCGCGTCTCCTTGAGTTCGACCGGATAATAATCGTTGAGATTGTCGACGCCGACGACGCGCCAGCCGGCGTCCAGCAGCCGCAGCGCGGTGTGGAAGCCGATGAAGCCGGCGGCCCCGGTAACGATAGCCTTCATTGTGCAAGTCCCCGTTGGTTGGAATGAAGATGGGCCCGGCGCGCCGCCATGATGCGGCGCGAGGCGGCGGCGTTGAAGACGCCGAGGAAGAACAGGATCGAGGCGATGGTCGTCTCGTGCAGCAGCGGATTGTGCAGCATGCCGTAGCCGCCGGACAGGAGCGCGAACCAGACCAGCGCGCGGCGCTGGCCGGCGTGGCGCCACAGATGCACGAACAAAGCCGCAAAGGCGGAGGCGAGGAAGACCAGCCCGACGATCCCGTCGTTCAGAAGCTCGTCCAGCATGGCGTTGTGGACGTGGCGCTCGTCGGCGAGGATGGCGGCGTCGGGGCCGGCCGCGGCGCGCACCATGTCCATCTTGGCGTAGCCGCCGACGCCGGCGACAGGGTGGGCTGCGACGATCGCGGCGGCGTTGCGCCACATGACCTTGCGCGCGTCGGCGGAGATTTTCGCGTCCCATTGCACGGTCCTGTCGCCGGCGTAATAGGCGATCATGGCGACGAAGCGGTGCTGGAGCACGCCGCCGACCGGGCCGATCGTGACGAGCGCGGCGAGCGCCACCGCCAGCGCCGCATAGGCCGCGCCCTGCCGCCGGAGGCTGAAGCGGCGCAGATAGAGCGCGATCTCGACGGCGAGCACCAGCGCCAGCGTCACCATGACGGCGCGCGTCTCGGTGTAGAAGACGGCCCAGAGGCCGAGCGCCAGCCAGTGCGGCCCGTCGGGCAGGAAGCGCGGGTTGCGCGCATGCAGCGGAATGGCGGCGGAGACGGCGGCGACGCCGACCACGAAGGCGAAGACCGCCTCGTTGCCGAGCCCGACGCGGCCGTCTGGGCCGACCGGCAGGAACAGCACGGTGACCAGCGCCAGCGTCACGCCGGCGCGCGCGCCCAGCACATAGGCGCGCAACGGATCGCGGACCAGCACCATGCCTGGTCCGGCGAAGGCGAACAGGGCGATGAGCAGCGTATAGGCGATCTGCCGGTTGTCGGCGACGGGCTCGCCGCGCCAGGCCATCAGGCCCAGCGACCAGGCGGCGTAGAGCAGGATGAAGAGATAGAAGCGGCCGGCGAAAAGCCGCGCCGCGCCGTGGCGGACGGCGGCGAGATAGACGCCGACGCAGGAGAACAGGAACAGGAGCGCAGGCCCCGCCGCCAGCCGCAGCGGCATGGCGGCCGAGGCCAGGGCCAGCGCCCAATGGTCCACGCGGCGGCGGATCAGGAACGATTTCGCGACGACGCTCAATCCCCCTCCTTCTCCAGCCGGGCGGGACGCAGGGCGTAGGCGATGCGCCGCAGATAATCGACGGTGCGGAACAGGAGCGTCGGCCCGCGCCGCCAAGTCGGCAGGCGCGTCTTGGCGTAGACCGAGCGGCCTTGCGCGATGATGGTGGAGGCGAGGCCGCCGGCGAATTTCACCAGGTTCTCGTTGAGGCTGAAGACGCGATAGCCGCCGGCCCAGCCGCGCTCCAGCTCGACGTCGAAGGGCAGGCGCATGCGGCGCATGGCGGCAAGCACCCGCGCCGCGCCGTCGCGGGTGACGAGATAGGCCGCCGCGCAGCCCTGCGGCCCGTGCAGGCAGCGCCCGACCGCGATTTTCCCGTCGAGCCGGCGGATGGGACGGAAGGCGGCGGGGCGATTCTTGATCAGCTTCACCACGTCCCAGCCGCGCAGTTCGGTCAATTGCGCCACGACCGGCTTGAAATCGGGCAGGAAGACGATGTCGTCCTCGACCACCACGGCGTAGGGCTCGGGCGCGGCGGCGATGGTTTCCAGCGCGCGCAGATGGCTGAAATAACAGCCGATCTCGGTCGGAAGGGCGACGCGCCCGTGCCGGCGGCGAAAGGCGGCGGCGTCGAAATCCTCGATCTCGTCCGGGTTCAGAAGCCGGCCCTCGACCGCCGGCACGCGGCGCAGGTCGACGTCGATGCGGTCGGCCTCGGCCTTCAGCCGGTCCCAGCGGTCGCGGGAGCGGTCGAGGTTGATCGCATAAACGGGAACCGATTTCGCCACCTGTCCTGCTCCTTCGCGCGATCGTCCTCGCCTGCCGTGGCCCAAGACGCGGACGATGTCAATTCAAGTTTGGGGTCGCAATTCGGTCGGGATTCGGGTCGGGACTTCCGGGCGCCGCCTGCTTAGGGCGCAAATGCGGCGTCACAACGGCGCAGGGCGATTTCCCCGCGCGCCGAAATGGTCTATGCGGAAACCCCGCCCCTCGCAGAGCCTTTCGCCATGCCCGATCCCGACCGCAGCGCCCGCCTTCTCGCCTGGTACGACCGGCATCACCGCGTGCTGCCGTGGCGGGTGACGCCGGCCGAGCAGGCGCGCGGGGCGCGGCCCGACCCCTATCGCGTCTGGCTGTCGGAGATCATGCTGCAGCAGACCACCGTCGAGGCGGTGAAGTCCTATTTCACCGCCTTCGTGGCGCGCTGGCCGACGGTCGAGGCGATGGCTGCGGCGAGCGAGGACGACATATTGCGCGCCTGGGCGGGGCTCGGCTATTATTCGCGCGCCCGCAACCTCAAGAAATGCGCCGACCTGGTGGCGGCGCGGGCGGAGGGCTTTCCGGCCTCCGCCGCGGCGCTGAAGGAGCTGCCCGGGATCGGCGACTACACCTCGGCGGCGATCGCGGCCATCGCCTTCGACCAGCCCGCCGCCGTGGTGGACGGCAATGTCGAACGCGTCGTCACGCGGCTTTACGCCATCGACGCGCCGCTTCCCGCCGCCAAGCCGCGCATCAAGGAACTGACGGCGGCGATGACGCCCGCCGAGCGGCCGGGCGATTTCGCGCAGGCCATGATGGATCTCGGCTCCATGATCTGCACGCCGCGCCGGCCGGCCTGCGCGCTCTGCCCCTTGAACGATGGCTGCGAAGCGCTGGCCCATCACGATCCCGAAAGCTTTCCGGTCAAGGCGCCCAAGGCGCAGAAGCCGGTGCGCGTCGGCGCCGCCTTCGTGGCGGTGGCGCCGGACGGCTCGGTGCTGCTGCGCAAGCGCAAGGGCGAAGGCCTGCTGGCCGGCATGAGCGAGCCGCCCGGCAGCGGCTGGACGGCGCGGCTCGACGGCGACGACAGCGCCGCCGCCGCGCCCTTCCCCGCCGCCTGGACGCCCTGCGGGGCGATTAGCCACGTCTTCACCCATTTCGAATTGCGGCTGACGGTCTATCGCGCCGAGAACGTGCCGAAATCCGCCGCCCTGGACGGCTGGTGGTCGGCCCCAGAGGAGCTCGCCGGCGAGGCGCTGCCGACGGTGATGAAAAAAGCCATCGCCGCCGCCCTGCCCGACGCCTTCAGGCGCAAGCCGCGCTGAAACGCAAGACGCCCGAAGCTCGCGCTTCGGGCGTCTTCCTATCAGACAGTTGCTGGAGGTCGTCCGATGGGAAATTGTCAGGCGCCGGCGGCGGCCATGCGGTCGCGGATGACGCGGCGCAGGGCGTCGATGGGCTTGAGCGCGCCGCCCTCCTCGTAATGCCAGAAGGTCCAGCCGTTGCAGGCGTCGAAGCCCTGCACGCGCGCGCCGATGCGGTGGATGGAGCCGGCCTCGCCGCCGGCCGCCAACGTGCCGTCGGCGCGCACGATGGCCGCGTGGCGGCGGCGCTCGTCGCAGAGCACCGCGCCGGGGCGCAGGAGCCCCGCCTCGACGACGCTGGTGAAGGCCACGCGCGGCTCGGCGCGCTTACCGGTCATCACGGTCAGCTCCGCCTTGCCCAGCGGCTCGACGGCGTCGATGCGCGCCGTGGCGGCGTCGATATAGGCCTGCTCGCGCTCGATCCCGACGAAATGGCGGCCGAGGCGCTTGGCCACCGCGCCCGTGGTGCCGGAGCCGAAGAAGGGGTCGAGCACGACGTCGCCCGGCTTGCTGGTCGCCATCAGGATGCGGGCCAGCAGCGCCTCGGGCTTCTGGGTCGGATGGGCCTTGTCGCCCTTCTCGTCCTTGAGCCGCTCGGCGCCGGTGCAGATCGGGAACAGCCAGTCCGAGCGCATCTGCACGTCGTCGTTGGCCGCCTTCATGGCGTCGTAGTTGAAGGTGTAGCCCTTGCCCTTCTGGTCGCGCGAGGCCCAGATCAGCGTCTCGTGCGCGTTCTGGAAGCGGCGGCCGCGGAAATTGGGCATCGGGTTGGTCTTGCGCCAGATGATGTCGTTGAGGAGCCAGAAACCGAGGTCCTGCAACTGCGCGCCGACGCGGAAGATGTTGTGATAGGAGCCGATGACCCAGATCGAGCCGTTGGGCTTGAGCACGCGGCGGCAGGCCAAGAGCCAGGCGCGGGTGAAGGCGTCATAGGCCTGGAAGCTCTCGAACTGGTCCCAATGGTCGTCGACCGCGTCGACCTTCGACTGGTCGGGACGGTGGAGCTGGCCCTCGAGCTGCAGGTTGTAGGGGGGATCGGCGAAGATCAGGTCCACGGACTGATCGGGCAGACGCTCCAGAGCGGAAACGCAGTCGCCCTTGATGATGGAGTCGAGCCAGGCGGTACGCGGGGCTTCGACGGGCAGCTCATGCGCAAGACGGACTAGGGACATGGGTTACTCGATTACTGGTGGACGCAAAATACTTGACGCTATGGTTACCGGACAGGGTAAATATGGCGTTAACGCCAAGTGGTTGAAATCGTAAAACTTTTCTTAACCGGCCGCGAAAGCGCCGTTTCGCGGGGGCATGGGCGCGGCCTTTTTCCGGCTTTTTCGCCGCCGCCATCTTAAAACCGCGATCCTTATGCAGAGGTGGACCGTGGGCCGCGGGGCTGGTAAGGTTCGCCAACCGTCTTCGCGCGGCCCCTTTCCACGCCCCGAGACCGATCTCATACCGTCCCCGATCCGCCCATGACCAATTTCGCGCAGTTGCGGCACAACAAATATCTGCGGGCCTTTTTCGTCCCCTTCCGCATGCGGGCGATCGTGCGCAGCAGCGAAATCGGCCTCGCCATCGCGGGGGCCGTGATCGGCGTCATTTCGGGCCTCAGCGTCGCCGGCATCAGCGCCGTCTCGCAATGGATGCACCAGGCGATCTTCGCCATCGCCCCCGACGAGCGGCTCAGCTCGGCGGCGCAGCTCATGCCCAGCGCCTTCGTGGCGCCGGCGGCGGGCGGCGTCCTGATGGGCGTGGTGATCTGGGTGCTGTCGCGCTGGCGCAAGCGCCCCATCGTCGACCCCATCGAGGCCAACGCGCTGCATGGCGGCCGGCTGTCGCTGACCGACAGCTTCATCCTGGTCGGGCAGAACCTGATCTCCAACGGCTTCGGCGCCTCGGTGGGGCTGGAGGCGGCCTATACGCAGCTCGCCAGCGGCTTCGCCTCGCGCATCGGCCGGGCGCTGAAGCTGCGCCGCGCCGACCTGCGCACGCTTGTCGGCTGCGGGGCGGCGGCGGCCATCGCCAGCGCCTTCAACGCGCCGCTCACCGGCTCCTTCTACGCCTTCGAGCTCATCATCGGCGTCTACTCCATCGCCACTCTGGCCCCGGTCGTGGTGGCCGCCATCGTCAGCACGCTGGTCACGCGCGCCATCGGCGCCTCGGCCTTCATCATCGAGATCGGCCCCATCGAGACCGTCAAGGCCAGCGACTACGTGCCGGCGCTGGCGCTGGGCTTCCTCTGCGCCGGGCTCGCCATCCTCATCATGCGCGGCGTCACGCTGGTCGAGCGCGTGGCGCGGCGCAGCGTGGTGCCCAACGTGCTGGCGCCGGCGCTGGGCGGCGTGCTGGTGGGCGGCATCGCCTTCTTCTCGCCGCAGGTGCTGGCCTCGGGCCACGGGGCGCTGCATATCGACCTCAGGGCCGACATCACCATTCCGGCGCTGCTGATGCTGATCCTCGCCAAGTCGCTGGCCTCGGCCGTCTCCATCGGCGCGGGCTTCCGCGGCGGCCTGTTCTTCGCCTCGCTGTTTTTGGGCGCGCTGGCGGGCAAGTTGTTCGCCTCCGCCGCCGGCATGGCGCTGACCATGCCGCTCGGGCCCGACGTCTACGCCGTCATCGGCATGAGCTCGCTCGCCGTCGCCATCGTCGGCGGGCCGATGACCATGACCTTCCTGGCGCTGGAGCTGACCGGCGACTTCCCCATCTCCATGCTGGTGCTGGGGGCCGTGGTGTCGTCGTCGCTGATGGTGCGCAAGACCTTCGGCTACTCCTTCGCCACCTGGCGCTTCCACCTGCGCGGCGAGGCGATCCGCTCGGCGCACGACATCGGCTGGATCCGCGACCTCACCGTGGCGCGCATGATGCGCCACGACGTGCGCACCGTGCCCATCGACATCGACGTCGAGACCTTCCGGCACGATTTCCCGCTCGGCTCCACCCAGCGCGTCGTCGCGGTGGACCCGCAGGGGCGCTATGTCGGCATGATCCCGGTGCCGGAGGTCTATTCCAGCAGCTTCGACATCGTCGAGGAGCATCACAGCATCCGCGAATTGCTGCGCTACGAGGACGAGTTCCTGCTGCCGCAGATGAACGCCAAGGAGGCGGTGGCGCGCTTCGACCGGGCGGAAAGCGAAGCGCTGGCCGTGGTCGACAACGCCAAGGACCGCCGGGTGCTGGGCCTGCTCAGCGAAAGCCACACGCTGCGCCGCTACAGCGAAGAGCTGGACCGCCGCCGCCGCGAGGTGTCCGGCGAGGTGTGAGGAAATTTGACCTCGCGGGCGGATGGGTGTAGCTCTGCGGCCGTTTTCGCCCCCGCGGGGGCGGCTGTTTCCCGGAAAGCGAGGTTCTCACATGGCGGCTCCGTCCCTCATCATCTTCGATTGCGACGGCGTTCTGGTGGACTCCGAAATCCTGGCGGCGGAGGTCGAATCGACGCTGCTCACCGAGGCGGGCTTCCCGATCGCCGCCGACGAGATGGCCGAGCGCTACGCCGGCCTGCCGTGGAAGGACATCCTCATCGCCGTCGAGCGCGATGCGGGCATCCCGATCTCGGCCTCGCTGCTGGAGAAATCCGAGCGGCTCCTCGACGAAAAGCTCAAGAACGAAGTGCAGGCGGTGGAGGACATCGTCGAGGTGGTCTCGGCGCTGAAGCTGCCGAAATGCATCTGCTCCAACTCGACCGGCGAGCGGCTGGAGATGATGCTGACGCGCGTCGGGCTTTATGACTTGTTCGCGCCGCATATCTTCTCGGCGCCGGAAGTGGGCACGGGCCGCACCAAGCCCGCGCCGGACGTCTATCTGCATGCGGCGAAGGAATTCGGCGTCGATCCGGCCTCGGTCATCGTGGTGGAGGATTCCGCCCATGGCGTGCACGCGGCGCGGGCGGCGGGCATGCGGGTGATCGGCTTCACCGGCGGCGCGCACAGCTATCCCGGCCATGCCGACAAGCTGACCGACGCGGGCGCCGAGACCGTCATCCGCCGCCATCGCGACCTCGCCAGCGTCATCGAGGCCCTGTCGATCTGGGCCGACGCCTGAGGCGCGGCCTATCCCGGTTCCTTGCGGCGCGGCCGGTCAGGCCACGCTGCGGCTTCCCTTGCCCTTGCCGTTTCCTTCCGCCTGCGCGTTGAGCGCGGCCAGGAGCGGCTCGACCTCTTCCTTGCGAAGGCCGATCAGAAGGCGGTTTTCGAGGACGGCCGGCTCTCCCGTGGCGACGTCGAAGATCGCCCAGGTGTCGGTCGGTTCAAGCACGGCTTCGTATTTCTGTTCCATGGCGGCGAGACTAGCCTGAATTTATTACCTTTCGTTTCATCGATATGCTCTACTTTTGGTTACCGCCTCAAGTGGGTTCAGGCCGGTTCGGGCTTGCGGCGGCGGGCGCGGCGGCGCCCGGGCCTGCCGGCGCCGGCCAGCGCCCGCGCCTCCTCGGCCGGCACCGGCTTGCCGAACAGCCAGCCCTGGCCGTAAAGCGCGCCGTCGAGCGCGCGGAAGCAGGCGAGCTGCTTTTCCGTCTCCACCCCCTCCACCACGATGTCGAGCCCGTGCTCGCGCGCCATGGAGACGATCTGCGGCACGATCGACACCGCCTCGCCCTCGGCCAGCCCCACGGTGCGGGTGAAGGCCTTGTCGATCTTGATGGCGTCGACATGGGTCTCGCCCAGATAAGCGAGGCTGGAATAGCCGGCGCCGAAATCGTCGATATAGATGCGGTGGCCGGCGGCGCGCAGCCGGGCGAGATCGCCGCCGGAGCCGGCGAAATCCACCGCCGTGCGCTCGGTCAGCTCCAGCCCGATCTGGCGCGGCGGCACGCCGGCGCGCGCCAGCCGCCGCTCCAGCCCCTCGACGAAGCCGGGCTCGCGCAGGTCGGCGGCGGCGATGTTGACGTTGACGCTGAGTTCCGGATGGGCGCGCAGGCAGGCGCCCATGTCGGCCAGCACGCCATCGATGACATAGGCGGTGAGCCGGCGGATCAGGCCCTTCTCCTCGGCCTTGCCGATAAAGACGTCCGGCGGCACGAAATCGCCCTTGCGCACCTCCCAGCGCAGCAGCGCCTCGAAGCCGGTCAGCCGGCCGTCGGCGATGCTGACCACCGGCTGATAGACGCGGTCGAGGCCGCCGGTCCTGAGCGCCTTGCGGAGCCGCGCCGCGAGGCTGCGGTCGCGGGCGCCGTAGAGCGCGAGCCCCAGGCCGAGGCAGCCGCCGGCCAGCGCCCCCAGCGCCGTGGCGAGGCAGGCGCGCGCCAGCCCGCCGCCGCCGGCCTCGACATGGGAGCGCAGGGCCACGCACAGCCCGGCCCCGGCGTCGCAGCGGCGCGCCGCGCCGTCTTCGGCCGAGGCGTCCATCGGCGTCTCGAAGGCGCGCGTCAGCCGCTCGTCGGCGGGATAGGCGTAGAGCGGCGCGAAGCGGCGGCGCGCCGGGTCGGCGCGGAAAACCGCATAGGCGTAGCGCGGCGTCTGCATGGGATCGAGCGCCGCGGCGCTCAGCACCACATTGGCGTCGCCCCTGACCATGGCCGGCCCGCCCGGATCGGCGTAGACGCCCAGGCCGTCGGGCGAAAGCGTGAGCCGCCCGCCGCCCGCGTCGCCCAGCATGGTCGAGCAGCGCCGCCGCCCGTCCTCGACGCGGCCGATATCCTTGACCTGATAGGCGGAGAAGACCAGCCGGCGCAGATAGGCCAGGTCTTCGGGCGAGCAGGGCGCGAAGGGCGAGCGCGCCGCGGCGTCGAGCGCGTGATCGGCCGCCGTCAGCAGCCGGCCCGACTGCGACAGCAGCGCCGCCATGTAGCTCTCCATCTCGCGACGCTCCTCGAGCGCCGCCACGCGCGCGCCGGCCCATCGCCCCGCCAGCGCCCCGGTCAGGACGAGCAGCAGAACGACCAGCCATAGCGGCCTCGAAAAGCCCCCGCGATAAAACCGCATCGCCACGTCCACCGGAAAGATTGCGCTATATCAAGCCGCCGGGGGAGCCCCCGTCATGCTCCGTCATGCAATGCGCCGATCTTAGCCGAAGGATCGGAAATGGCCATTCGCGCGAACGAGGGAGAAAGGCGTCATCCACAACCTTGTCGTGCAGGCCGGGCGCATTTCGCGGGCGTGTGCGCATAAAAAAGCGGATGCGCGGGAAAACCGCGCATCCGCCGGATCGATAGGACGGGCCTTGGCCGCCTTATTTTCGCTTGCGCTTGCCGGCCGGCTTGGCGGCGGCGGCCGGATGCTCGTCGAGGCCGACGAAGATCTGGATGTCGTGGGTCGACGGCGTCGGGAAGGTGACGCCCTTCTGGTTGACCACGAACTGGCCGGCCACGTCGCCGCTCATGGAGACGGTCTGCTGCTCGACCTTGGAATAGAGCGTCTGGTCGCCCTGGAGCACCGTGACGCGCACCGGCACGCTGACCGCGCCGCCCTGGTATTTCGGCCCCGGCACCACGCGGCCCGCCGCGGCGATCTCCATGGTGATGGTCCCCTCGCCATACTGGCAGGCGCGGGTCGCGTCGGTGAGCGAGGCCTGGTAGATCAGGCGATTGGGGTCCTTGTCGCCGCCGCGCTCGTAGCTGTTGTAATAGGCGCTGTTGTCGCGCAGCGCCACCGCCGGGCAATAGGCGCGCAGCTCCGATTCCTTGATGCGCTCGGGGGCCGCCGCGGGCTTGTCGCCGCCGGTGGTCGAGCAGCCGGCCAGCGCCGCGAGCAAGACCGTCGCGAGGAGGGACGATGAACGATTCTGTAAGGCTTTCTGCATAAACCGGGTTTCCTGCACTGATCGATCCGTTCTATATCACTGCGACATGCGTAGCGCGATGACGTTTTCCCGTTTTTCGGCGTCGAGAGCAAGCCTGTCCGCAAGACAATGCTTTAAAAACTTGCGGGGCCTCCGGCGGCGGCCTATGCATTTCCATTCTCGCCGCAACGAAGGCCCCAACGAAGGCACGACGACATGAAATATGCAAGCACGCGCGGGGAAGCGCCGGTTCTGGGGTTCAGCGACGCGCTTCTGGCCGGTCTGGCGCGCGACGGCGGGCTCTACCTGCCGCAATCCTATCCGCAGTTCTCGGCCGCCGAAATCCGCGCCCTGCGCGGCAAGTCCTACGCCGACGTGGCGCTGGCGGTGCTGACCCCCTTCGTCGGCGGGGAGATCGCCGAGGCCGATTTTTCCCGCATGGTGCGCGAGGCCTACGCCTCCTTCCGCCACGACGCCGTCTGCCCGCTGGTGCAGACCGGCGCCAACGAATATGTGCTGGAGCTGTTCCACGGCCCGACGCTGGCCTTCAAGGACGTGGCGATGCAGCTCCTCGCCCGGCTGATGGACCATGTGCTGGCCGCGCGCGGCGAAAGGGCCACCATCGTCGGCGCCACCTCGGGCGACACCGGCGGCGCGGCCATCGAGGCCTTCGGCGGGCGCGACCGCGCCGACATCTTCATCCTGTTCCCCAACGGCCGCGTGTCGCCGGTGCAGCAGCGCCAGATGACCACGTCGGGCCACGCCAACGTGCACGCGCTTTCCATCGAGGGCAATTTCGACGACTGCCAAAACCTCGTCAAAGGCATGTTCAACGACCTCGCCTTCCGCGACGCGCTGTCGCTGTCGGGCGTCAACTCGATCAACTGGGCGCGCATCATGCCGCAGGTGGTCTATTACTTCACCGCCGCGCTCAGCCTCGGCGCGCCGGACCGGCCGGTCTCCTTCACCGTGCCGACCGGCAATTTCGGCGACATCTTCGCCGGCTACGTCGCCAAGCGCATGGGCCTGCCGATCGAGCGGCTGATCGTCGCCACCAACGACAACGACATCCTGGCCCGCACGCTTTCCACCGGCGCCTACGAGATGAAGGGCGTGGCGCAGACCACCTCGCCGTCGATGGACATCCAGATCTCGTCCAATTTCGAGCGGCTGCTGTTCGAGGCGCACGGGCGCGACGCCGGCGCGGTGCGCGGGCTGATGGACGGGCTGAAGCAGTCGGGCGGCTTCACCATCGCCGACAAGCCGCTCGCCGCCATCCGCGCCGAGTTCTCCGCCGGCCGCTCGACCGTCGAGGAGACGGCGGCGACCATCAAGTCGGTGCTGGAGCGCGACGGCTACCTGCTCGACCCGCATTCGGCCATCGGCGTGAAGGTCGCTCGCGAAAACGTGTCCGCCGCCGCGATGGTGGCGCTGGCCACCGCCCATCCGGCCAAGTTTCCCGCCGCGGTCGAGGCCGCTTGCGGCGTCTCGCCCGCCCTGCCGGCCCGGCTTTCCGACCTGATGCGGCGAAAAGAAAGCTTCACAGTTCTTCACAACGACCTGAAAATCGTGGAAGAATACGTAAATCGCCACTCAAGAGCGTCGGCCGGGCGCTGAGGAAGAGCGGGAGCGCCAGGGCGGCTCCTGTTTTCTCCGACAGCGCGGGACCGTTCTATCTCTTTGTTTTTACGCATTTCCGCGCGCAAGGCCGCCTCGCGCTTTCGCCGGAAAGGCTCTAGGGAGCAGTTCGCTGATGGACGTACAAGTAACGCAGCTTTCCAACGGTCTGACGATCGCCACGGATTCCATGCCGCATGTGGAAAGCGCCGCGCTCGGCATCTGGGTCAAGGCCGGGGCGCGCAACGAGGCCTCGGACCGGCACGGCATCGCGCATCTCCTGGAGCACATGGCGTTCAAGGGCACGGAGAACCGCTCGGCCTGGGAGATCGCCTCGCATATCGAGAATGTCGGCGGCGAGATCAACGCCGCCACCAGCGTGGAGACCACCTCCTATTACGCCCGCGTGATGCGGGACGACATGCCGCTGGCCATCGACATCCTCTCCGACATCCTGACCGCGTCGAAATTCGACGAGGACGAATTGGAGCGCGAGAAGCAGGTCATCATGCAGGAGATCGGCGCGGCGCACGACACGCCCGACGACATCGTCTTCGACCGCTTCACCGAGACCGCCTATCGCCACCAGCCCATCGGCCGCGCCATCCTCGGCGAGCCGGAGACGGTGGCCTCCTTCACCTCCGCCGACCTGCGCCAGTATATGGACGAGCAATACAGCGCCGACCGCATGGTGGTGACGGCGGCCGGCGGCGTCGACCACGACGCCTTCGTGCGCGAGGTGGAGAAGCGGCTCGGCGGCTTCCGCCCGCACAACACCGCGCCGACGCTGGACCTCGCCCACTACGTCGGCGGCGACTTCCGCGAGAACCGCGAATTGATGGACGCGCAGGTGCTGATCGGCTTCGAGGGCCGCGCCTATCACGTGCGCGACTTCTACGCCTCACAGCTTTTGTCCATGGTGCTGGGCGGCGGCATGTCCTCGCGCCTGTTCCAGGAAGTGCGCGAGAAGCGCGGCCTGTGCTATTCGGTCTACGCCTTCCACTGGGGCTTCTCGGACACCGGCCTGTTCGGCGTCCACGCCGCCACCGGCCGCGACGAGCTGGTAGAGCTGGTGCCGGTCATCATCGACGAATTGCGCAAGGCGGCCGAATCGATCAGCGTCGAGGAGGTCGACCGCGCCCGCGCGCAATACCGCGCCAGCTTGATGATGTCGCAGGAAAGCGCGGCCAGCCGCGCCGGGCAGATCGCCCGCCAGTTCCTGCTCTACGGCCGCCCCGTCACCAATGGCGAGTTGATGGACCGGCTGTCGCTGATCACGCCCGAGCGGCTGACCGACCTCGCCGGGCGGCTGTTCCTCGACAGCAAGCCCACCATCGCCGGCGTCGGCCCAGTCGGCCGGCTGATGAGCTTCGACGACCTGTCGGAGGCGCTGTCGACCAGCGGCGGACGGCAGGCCAAGGCGATCGGACGCTGAGACGACGGGGGGATACGGTCATGCCGCGGCGCTTCATCTCCCTGTTCCTTCCCGCCCCCGCT
>UBKJ01000022.1:8569-153323 GCA_900465915.1 Hyphomicrobiales bacterium | reverse complement strand
GTAATCGTCCTCGACGATGAAGGCGTCGCGCTCGCGCGCCCAGGCGATCAGCTCCAGCCGCCGGGCGAGCGGCATGGTGACGCCGGTGGGGTGATGGCGGGCGGGGGTGACGAAGGCGGCCTTCACCGCGGCCCCGCCTTCGCGCGCGGCGGCGATGTCGAAGCCGTCGCGGTCGACCGGGACCGGGATGACGTCGAGGCCGGCGGCGGCGAAGCTCAGCCGCGCCGGATCGTAGCCCGGCTCCTCCATCCACAGCCCGTCGCCGGGCTTGAAAAGCGCCGCGCCGATCAGCGCGAAGGCGTCGGCGCTGCCGCCGGTGACGATCACCTGCTCGGGCCGCACCTCGATGCCGCGCCAGGCGTGCAGGTGCTGGGCCAGCGCCGCGCGCAGCGGGCGGTAGCCGAAGGGATCGCCGCCCGCCACGAGATCGGCCGGCGGGCGCCGCCAGATGCGGCCGAGAAGCCGGCCCCATTCCGCATGCGGAAAATGCGCCGCGTCGAACACGCCCTGCCGGAACGGCCGCGCCGGCTCGGGGGCGGGGCGCGTCCCTCGCGCCTCCGGCTTGGGCGCGCGGGCGGGCGCCGCGGCCAATGTGGCGTCGGGTAGCTCCGGCGCCACCCTTGTGCCGGAGCCGTGGCGGCCTTCGAGATAGCCCTCGGCGATCAATTGCTCGAAGGCGGCCAGCACGGTGCTGCGCGACAGGCCCAGCTCGGCCGCCAGATGCCGAGTGGAGGGCAGCCGCGCCTGCGGCTTCAGCCGGCCGGCCAGCACCGCCTGGCGGATCTGGCCGGCGAGCTGCACGCCGAGCGGCGTGGCGCTGTCGCGGTCCACGCCCAGCTCGGGCAGGGAGACGTCGAGTGGCATGATCGTTTCCATCGAAAGTGGCGCTTTTTGAAAAGCCACTATGGCGTCATCTTCGCCGCGAAATAAAGGAGAAAATTGCATGACCAAGCCCCCGTCCGACCGCAGTCGCGTCAAGCGCCTGCACGAGCGCGGCCATTACGACGCCGCCACGGTCCACGCCATCATCGACGCGCAGCCGCTGGCCCATGTGGCCTATATGTTCGACGGCGCGCCCTATGTGACGCCGACGCTGGCCTGGCGCGAGGGCGATTTCATCTATTGGCACGGCTCGTCGGCGAGCCGCATGCTGGAGACCTGCGAGGACGCGCCGGTCTGCGTCGCCTTCACGCTGCTGGACGGCTTCGTGCTAGCGCGCTCGGCCTTTCACCATTCCTGCAACTACCGCTCGGTGATGGCCTTCGGGACGGCGCGCAAGGTGCACGACCCGGAAGCGAAGGCGCGGCATGCGGAGCGTTTCGTCGAGGGGCTTTTCCCCGGCCGCTGGGACGAATTGCGCCCGATGAACGCGAAGGAACTGAAGGCGACGATGCTGCTGGAGATGGATCTGCGCGAGGCCTCGGCCAAAGTCCGCGCCGGCCCGCCCGTGGACGACGAGGCGGATTACGGCCAGCCGGTCTGGGCCGGCGTGGTCCCGCTCGTCACGCGTTTGGGCGCGCCGGCGGACGACGGGCGCGTCCTGGCCGGGCAAACGCCGCCCGGTCGCATCGGGCCGTTTCAGCCGGCCTGATTGACGGTGATGGCGATCATGTGCAGCACGTCGTCGGCGCTGCATCCGCGCGACAGGTCGTTGGCGGGCCGCGCGAGGCCCTGCAGGACGGGGCCGATCGCCTGCGCGCCGCCGATGCGCTGGGCGATCTTGTAGCCGATATTGGCCGCGTCCAGATTGGGGAAGATGAAGACGTTGGCGTTGCCGTGCAGCGGCGAATTGGGCGACTTGGCGTGGCTGATCGCCTCGACGAAGGCGCTGTCGAACTGCAATTCGCCGTCGACGACGAGGTCGGGCCGGCGCGCGCGCACGGCCTGCGTGGCCTGCACCACCTTCGACACCCGCTCATGCGCGGCGCTGCCGCCGGTGGAGAAGGACAGCATGGCCACCGCCGGCTCCTTGCCGGTCAGCTGGCGGTAGGAGTCCGCCGACTGCATGGCGATCTCGGCCAGTTGCCCGGCGTCGGGATCGACCACCAGCCCGCAATCGGCGAAGACGAAGGCGCCCTTTTTCTGGTGATGCGCCTCGCAGAGCAGCATCAGGAAGAAGCTCGACACCAGCGACGCGCCCTCGGCCTTGCCGATGATCTGCAACGCATGGCGCACCACGTCGGCGGTGGTCGAGACCGCGCCCGCCACCGTGCCGTCGGCGTCGCCCGTCCGCACCATCAGCGCGGCGTAGCCGAGCGGCGTGCGCGCGATCCGGTCGGCCTCGGCCTCGGTCATGCCCTTGGCGCGGCGCAATTCATGGAGCGCCGCGGCGTAGCGGGCCGCGTCGGGGGAGGTCGCCGGGTCGACCGCCGTCACGCCTTCCGCCGCCGGGATGCGCTCGGGCGCGCCCAGCAGGGTGATCCGTGCTATGCCCTCGCGCGCGGCGCGCAGGCCGGCGTCGAGCACGCGCGGGTCCTCGCCCTCGGCCAGCACGATATGGCGCGGATTGGCGCGAGCTTTCTCGAAGATCTTTTCAAGCGGCAGCATGGGGCGGCTCTCCAAAATGGCCGCCGGGAGGAGAAAACCTCCCGGCGGCGGCGCAGCTTAGACCGGCTGCTGCGGGCGCATGTCGGCCTTGTCGATACCGGCCACCACGACCGGCTTCTTCATGGCGTCGCGGCGGAAGGGCTCGCCCAGCTCCTGGTTGAGGATGACCTCGATGAAGGTGGTCACGCCCTTGGCCTGCTCGTCGAGCGCGGTCTGCAAGGCCTCGGTCAGCTTCTGCTGCGTGTCCACGGTCACGCCCTTGAGTCCGCAGCCCTCGGCCACCTTGGCGTAGCTGAGATTGGGGTTCAGTTCCGTGCCGACGAAGTTGTTGTCGTACCACAGCGTCGTGTTGCGCTTTTCCGCGCCCCACTGATAGTTGCGGAAGATGACCATGGTGATGGCCGGCCAGTTGCTGCGGCCGATCGAGCCCATCTCGTTCATCGAGATGCCGAAGGCGCCGTCGCCGGCGAAGCCCACCACCGGCGCGTCCGGCTGGCCGATCTTGGCGCCGACGATCGACGGGAAGCCGTAGCCGCAGGGACCGAACATGCCCGGAGCGAGATATTTGCGGCCTTCCTCGAAGGTCGGATAGGCGTTGCCGATGGCGCAGTTGTTGCCGATGTCGGTGGACATGATGGCGTTCTTCGGCATGGCCGCCTGGATGGCGCGCCAGGCCTGGCGCGGCGACATGCGGTCCTTGTCGCGCTTGCGCGCCTCCTCGTTCCAATGCGTGCCCGGATCGTCGTCCTCGTGGTCCATGGAGGAAAGCTGCTGCAGCCAGGCCGACTTGCGCTGGTGCACGAGCTGCTTGCGCTCGCTGCGGCCGGCGTCGCCGGCGTTGGCGCCGAGCTGGTCGATGATCTGCCGGGCCACCTGCTTGGCGTCGCCGCAGATGCCGACGGTGATCTTCTTGGTGAGGCCGATGCGGTCGGGATTGATGTCGACCTGGATGATCTTGGCGTCCTTCGGCCAGTAGTCGATGCCGTAGCCGGGCAGGGTCGAGAACGGGTTGAGGCGGGTGCCGAGCGCCAGCACCACGTCGGCCTTGGCGATCAGCTCCATCGCCGCCTTCGAGCCGTTATAGCCGAGCGGGCCGACCGAGAGCGGATGGCTGCCGGGGAAGGCGTCGTTGTGCTGGTAGCCGCAGCAGACCGGCGCGTCGAGCCGCTCGGCCAGCGCCATGGATTCGGGGATCGCGCCGCCGATCACCACGCCCGCGCCGTTGAGGATGACGGGGAACTTGGCCTCGGTCAAAAGCTTCGCGGCCTCGGCGATGGCCTCGCGGCCGCCGCTCGGACGCTCCAGCCGCACGATCTGCGGCAGGTCGACGTCGATGACATGGGTCCAGAAATCGCGCGGGATGTTGATCTGCGCCGGGGCGCAGCCGCGCCAAGCCTTCTCGATGACGCGGTTCAGCACCTCGGGGATGCGGACGGGATCGCGCACTTCCTCCTGGTAGCACACCATCTCCTCGAACAGCGCCATCTGGTCGACTTCCTGGAAACCGCCCTGGCCGATGGTGCGGTTGGCGGCCTGCGGCGTCACCAGCAGCATCGGCGTGTGGTTCCAGTAGGCGGTCTTGATCGCCGTCACGAAGCCGGTCACGCCCGGCCCGTTCTGGGCGATGGCCATGCCCATCTTGCCCGTCACGCGCGTATAGCCGTCGCAGATCAGCGCGGCGTTGGTCTCGTGCGCGCAGTCCCAGAAGGTGATCCCGGCCTTGGGGAACAGGTCCGAGACCGGCATCATCGCGGAGCCGATGATGCCGAAAGCCTGCTTGATCCCGTGCATCTGAAGCACTTTCACGAAGGCTTCTTCCGTCGTCATTTTCATGGCGTAACCCTTTCTTGCAATTTCAAAATCCGCCGCGGCGGAAACTTACAGAACTTCGTCCCGGAGCGCGTACCAGCGATACATGCCCCACTGGCCCAGCCGGCGGAACGGCGTCAGCACGCCGTAGCTCGGCAATTCGGAGGTGAAGATCGGCAGGTCCAATTCCTTGCCCTTGCCGGCGATGAGCTGCGCCACGCGGCGGCCGGCCTGGGCGGAATACATCACCCCGTTGCCGCCGTAGCCCATGGCGTAATAGATCTCCTGCGACGGGTCCGGCCGGTAGATGCGCGGCATCATGTCGTGGCTGACGTCGACCCAGCCCCACCAGGAATAGTCGATCTCGACGCCCTTCAGCGCCGGGAATTTCCGGTGCATGCCGGCGAGCAGCAGGTCGTAATGCTTCTTGTTGGGCGCGTCGGCCCCGGTGATGGCGCTGCGACTGCCGATCTGGAGCCGCCCGTCGGGGAAGAAGCGGTAGTAATGGCGCAGCGTGCGCGTGTCGGTCAGCGGAATGCGCGCCTTGAGCCCGCAGGCCTCGATCTCCTCGGCGGTCAGCGGCCGCGTCACCACCGAGTTGGACAGCACCGGCATCAGCCGGTAGCGGGTGAGGGGATGGAGCTGCGGCGAGGTGTAGCCGGCGGTGGCGAAGCAGACCTGCCGCGCCCGCACCGTGCCGCCCGGCGTGGTGAGGCGATAATAGGCGCCGTCCTTGCGGCATTCGAGCACCGGGCTCGACGTGTGCACCTTGGCGCCCAGCTTGCGCGCCAGCCGCAGATAGCCGAAGGCGAGCTTGGCGGCGTGGATGCCCATGCCGTCCGGCTCCAGCATCGCGCCGCGCGCCTCCTCGTCGCGGACGAAGTCGCTATGCACCTCGTCGCGGCTGACCATGCGGGCGCGATAGCCGAACACGTCGTTGAGGACGCGCGTCTCCTTCTCCAGCGCCGGCATGACCTTGTCGCGATGGGCGATGTAGAGATGGCCGCCGTCCTGCGGGTCGCACTGGATCTCGGGCTCGGCGATCAGGGCGCGGAACAGCTCGAACCCCTCGGCGATCTCCTTGTGCAGCTTCTTGGCCACGTCGACGCCCCAGCGCTCGATCCATTGCGAGCGCTTGAGCCGTCCGGCGGAAATCTGCGCCTGGCCGCCGTTGCGGGTGCTGCATCCCCAGGCGACGCCGTTGGCCTCCAGCACGGTCGCCTTGATGCCGTGCTCGCGGGCGAGGTGGATGGCGGCGGAAAGGCCGGTATAGCCCGAGCCGACGATGACGACGTCGGCGTCCGTATCGCCCAGGATCGGGCCGTCGTCCTCGGGCGCGGCGCCGGCGGTGGCGATCCAGTAGGTGGGCGCATAGGCGCGGCCGTGGCCGGGATTCTTCGACACGACCGGGTCATAGGCCGGGTCGAAGGGCTGGCTGGGCGCGAAGCCGGTGGAGATGTTCATGTTGGTCTGGGCGTTCATGATTGTCGGTCCTCCATGGCCGACCGGCCGCTCACGCGGTCAGAAGGGGACGGTTCTTGCGGAACGCCTGCTTGCGCACGATCTTGCCGTCGCGCAGCGTGAAGAGGTCGCAGCCCTGCGCCTCCACCCGCGCGCCGCCGGCGTCGGTTCCGCGGAAGGTCCATTCGGACACGGCGCGGTCGCCGCAGACGAAATGGCTGTGCTCGTCCCAGCTTGCGTCGGGCATGGCCGCCCAGACGCCGGAAAAGGCCTTGGCGATGGCGTCGCGGCCGATGAAGCGCGTGCCGTAGGCCTCGCTTCCGCCGATGGCGTCGAACACGCAGTCGTCGGCGAAGAAGGCCATGATCGCGTCGATGTCGTGCCGGGTGAAAGCGTCGAACAGGGCGGAAAGGTCGGTTTCGGTCAGTTGGCCGGCGGTCATTGCAAGGCTCCTCATGCTGGGTGGCGGGGGCGGCGTCGGGCCGCGTCTCCCCTCGCGCGGCGATGTCGCCGCGCCTGGTTCGTCGATGATGGGTCGGAAAGGCTAGCCGGTCATGGTCATATGCGTCCCTTCCAGGGGATCAGCACCTTCTCGAGATAGCGGATCAGGAGGTCGAACAGGAAGGCGAAGACCCCGATGACGATGATGCCCATGATGACCGTGTCGCTGGCCAGGAACTGCGCGGCGTTGAGCACCATGAAGCCGAGGCCCCGATGCGCGGCGACCATCTCGGCCGCCACCAGCGTGGTCCAGCCGACGCCGATGCCGATCCGCATGCCGGTGAAGATCTCCGGCAGCGCCGCCTTCATGATCACCTGCGTGACCACCTGCAGCCGCGTCGCGCCCATCGCATAGGCGGCGTGGATCTGCTCGGTCGAGACCGAGCGCACGCCGGCGCGGGCGGCGATGGCCATGGGCGCGAAGATGGCGAGGAAGATCAGGAACACTTTCGGGAACTCGCCGATGCCGAGCCAGATGATGATCAGCGGCAGGTAGGCGAGCGGCGGCAGCGGGCGGTAGAATTCGATGATGGGGTCGAGCACGCCGCGCACGGCCCGGCTCATGCCCATCATGATGCCGACCGGCACCGCGGTGACGCAGGCCAGCGCGAAGGCGCCCAGCACGCGGCCGAGGCTGGCCATGGTGTGCTCTGCCAGGGTGGAGTCGGCCACGCCGTCGGTCAGCGCCACGACGAATTTGTGGAACACCGCGATGGGCGAGGGCAGGAACAGCGGCTTGACCCAGCCCATGCCGGTGACGAGGAACCACAGGCCGAGCAGGATCAGCGTCGTGACCGCGCTGATGAGGGCGCTGTTGCCGTCGCCGGGGGCGCCGTAGATCTTTCCGGGCTTGACGGGCCGGGCTCTGGTGAAAAAATCAAGCATGGGCCAGTTCCGGGTTTCCTGATGCACGTTCGTCGCCATAGATGATCCCCAATATGGTCTCACGCATCTTGATGAAGTCGGGGCTGGACTTGACGGCGCGCGCGTCGCCGCATTCCAGGAAGCGCCGGTTGAAATCCAGCTCGTAGGTGTGGGTGATGCGGCCCGGACGCGGCGACATGACGATCAGCCGCGAGCCGAGGAACAGCGCCTCCTCGACGCTGTGGGTGATGAAGAAGAACATCTTGTCCGTCACCTGCCACACCCGCAGCAAAAGCTCCTGGATGGTCTCGCGCGTCAGCGCGTCGAGCGCCGCCATCGGCTCGTCCATCAGAAGCATGGCCGGGTCGCAGGTCAGCGCGCGGGCGATGCCGACGCGCTGCTGCATGCCGCCGGAGAGCTGGTAGATCTTGTGGTTGTGGAAATCCTGCAGGCCGACGAGGGCGAGGTTGCGCGCCGCCTTCTCGCGCCGCTCGGCCTTGGGCACGCCGCGCAGCTTGAGGCCGAATTCGGTGTTCTCGATGACGTTCAGCCAGGGCAGCAGCGCGTGCTTCTGGAACACCACGCCGCGATCGGCGCCGGGGCCGCGCACCGGCCGGCCGCCCAGCGTGATCTCGCCCGAGGAGGGGATCATGAAGCCGGCCATGAGGTTGAGGAGCGTGGTCTTGCCGCAGCCCGAGGCCCCGAGCGCCACGACGAAGTCGCCGCTCTCGATGGTCAGGTTGACGCCCTTGAGCGCGATGACGGCTTCCTCGACGTAGAGGCCCGGATAGGTCAGGCTGACATTGGATACGTTCAGGGTCTGCATTGCGTCGCCTTTCGGAAACGACCGGCCATGGTCCGCCGGCGTCGGGGCGCGGATGCGCGCCGCCGACCGCGCGCGGCGGCAGGCTTTTCGGTTCGCCCAATTCGGTTCGATGACGGCGCGGGAGGCCCGCGCCGCCGGCGGAGCGCGGTTACTTCTTGGCCGCCGCTTCGGCGAAGCTGGCGTTCACATTGCCGCTATAGTCGTCGAGCGCGGAGTCGAGCTGCTTCTGGTCGACGAGGAACTTGGCGCTCTGGGTGATGGACTTCAGCGCGCCGCCGCCGAGCCACGTCGCCGAGGCCTGCTCGTCGGCGGTCGGGAAGGAGAGAAGCTTCAGCGCGCCCGGAATGTCGGCCGCGTCGCCGCCGATCATCTTGACGATGCCCTTGACCTGCGAGGAATCCGCCGTCCATTGCGCGCCGTTGGCCTTGTAGTCGGCATAGGCCTCGGCCAGCACCTTGGTGAAGGCGGTCATGAATTTCGGATTGTCCTTGGCGAAGCTCTTGTCCACCACCAGCCCGTCGAAGGTGGGCACGCTCTTGGCGCCGATCTCCTCGGAATTGGCGATCTCCTTGCCGCTCTTGAGGATTTCCGACAGCGCCGGCGGCCAGACATAGGCGGCGTCGATGTCGCCGCGCGCCCAGGCGGCGACGATCTGCGGCGGCGTCATGTTGAGGATCTCGACCTCGCGCGGATTGACCTTCCACACGTCGTTGAGGCCGACCAGCAGATGGAAATGCGAGGTGGAGACGAAAGGCACGCCGACCTTCTTGCCCTTGAGGTCGGCCGGCTTCTCGATGCCGCTGCCGTTGCGGGCGACCAGCGCCTCGGACTTGCCGATATTGTCGAGGATCCAGAAGAGCTGGAGGTCGACGCCGCGCGTGGCGGCCGCCGCGATGCCGGTCGAGCCGATCACGCCCACCGGCACGTTGCCGGAGGCCAGCGCCGTCGAGATGTCGCCGCCCGAGGCGAACTGGCGCCAGTCGATCTTGTAGCCGGCCTCCTTGGCGGCGGCGTCGAACTTGCCGTCGGCGATGGCCGATACGAACGGCCCGACGATCTGCTGGTAGCCGACGACCACCGTGGTCTCGGCGTGCGCGCCCGTGGCGGCGAGCAGGGCCGCCGCGGAAAGCAGGGCGAATTTATTGAATCGATGAAGATAGTTCATGGAGTTCCCCTTCCATTCTAGAACCATGTCTGACCGGGTCATGACCGCCGGCGTTTATCGCCGATCGCGCGTTCTGGACTGTGACGATAGCCAAGACCAATCTTTTGCCTTATATCCAGTTGGGACAGTCAATAAGTCCAGTTGCGCGGCGCGCCGCGCAATGAAAATATTCCGGCGCGCCCGCGCGAAGAAGGCAAGCGCGTCGCGGGAACGCCCGCGTCGGGGAAAATATTTGCGGGCGGAGCCTCAAAGGGAGAACGGACGCATGGAGGCGGTTTCACCGGCGATTTTCTTCATCGACGCCGCGCGCCAGACCGGATTGCAGGCGCAGATCCGCGAGACGGTGGTTTCGGCCATCCTGTCGGGCGCGGTGCTGGCGGGGGCGCGCATGCCCTCGACGCGGGGGCTGGCCGATTATCTCAAGCTGTCGCGGCTCACCGTCACGCTCGCCTATCAGGAGCTGGTGTCGCAGGGCTATCTGGAGGTGCGCGCCCGCAGCGCCTATCACGTCGCCGCCGCCCCGCCCGTCAACCGCCCCGACGAGGACCTGCCGCACGGGCCGGACGCCGCCGTGGACTGGACCTCGAAGCTGCGCTACGGCTTCAACATCGCCAAGACCATCCGCAAGCCGCTCGACTGGCGCAGCTACCGCTATCCCTTCCTCTACGGCCAGATGGACCAGTCGCTGTTCGACCTCGCCGCCTGGCGCGACTGCTCGCGCCGCGCTCTGTCGCGCGAGGATTTCACGCTGATGGCCGGCGATTTCGCCGCCGCCGACGACGTGGAGCTGGTCAACTATATCCGCTCGCGCACCCTGCCGGCGCGCGGCATCCGCGCCGGGCAGGACGAGATCCTCGTCACCGTCGGCGCGCAGAACGCGTTGTGGATCGCAAGCCGCCTGCTTCTGGGCGAGGGCTCGCACGCCGTGTGCGAGAATCCCGGCCATCCCGACATTTCCGCCGTGCTGCACCTGACCGGCGCAAAAGTGACCGCGCTCGACGTCGACGAGCAGGGCCTGCCGCCGGAGCATTTGCCCGCCGGCGTCGACGCGGTGTTCGTCACCCCCAGCCACCAGTCGCCCACCGCCGCCACCATGCCGCGCGCCCGCCGCGCGGCGCTGCTGGAGGCGGCCGCCGAGCGCGATTTCGTCATCGTCGAGGACGATTACGAGTTCGAGATGAGTTTTTTGCAGCCGCCGACGCCGGCGCTGAAGTCGCTCGACCGCTACGGGCGGGTGCTCTATGTCGGCAGCTTCTCGAAATCGCTGTTTCCCGGCCTGCGGCTCGGCTACCTGGTCGCGCCGGCGCCGGTGATCCGCGAGGCGCGCGCCCTGCGGGCGCTGCTGCTGCGCCATCCGCCCGGCCATCTGCAGCGCACCGCCGCCTATTTTCTGGCGCTCGGCCATTACGACGCCGTCATCCACCGCATGCGGCAGGAATATCACAAGCGCCACATCGTCATGGTCGACGCCATGGCGCGCGAGGGGCTGGAGATCGCCGGCAAATCCGCCTTCGGCGGCACGTCCTTCTGGATCAGGGGGCCGGAGGGGCTGGACGCCGACCGGCTGACGCGCGAATTGCGCGAGGACGGGGTGCTGATCGAATCCGGCTCGCCCTTCTTCTGGGAGAACGACAGCCCGTGCCGCTATTTCCGCATGGCCTATTCGTCGATCCCGCTCAACCGCATCGCCGAGGGCGTGGCGCTGGTGGCGAACCGGCTGCGCAAACTTTGAGCAGGTTAAATCAGAACGCGCCGAAGCGCAGGCTCTGGGCGGCGAGGCGCTCGGCGGCGGAGGGCGGCTTGAGGCTTTCGACCTGCGCCAGTAGTTCGGCGATGCGGTCGGGATCGACCACGCCGCATTCGTAGATCTGCACGATCTTGCCGGCCATGTCGTCCTTGTTTGGCGTGGTGGCGGGATCGCGCCCGAGGATCTCGCAGCTGCGCAGATAGGCGCGCTGCAGGGACTCCAGTTCGGAAGCCTTGAACCGTCCGAAAAAATAATCGCGCGAAAAGGGCATCGCTTCGCATCCGTATTTCAAGAAAACCGCGGAAGCCGTTGATTTTTCGCCCGCAGTTTTTTCTAAAATACATCAGTTTTTTAAAAACACTAGCGCCTAATCCTCGAAGCGGCCGGCGGGGTCGCGGTCGCGCTCGTAGCGCCTGGAAAGCGGGAAAGGCGGCAGCCAGGATTCGCGGCGGACGGTCCATAATTCATAGGTCGGCTTGAGTTGGTCGGGCGCGTCGAGCGATCCCAGATTGACCTCGACCTCGTCGCCGCTGCGGCCGAAGACGGGCGAGCCGCAGCGGGGGCAGAAGAACCGCCCCTGATAGCCGCGCGGTTCGCCCTCGACCGCCACCGCGTCCTCCGGGAAGATCGCGCAGGCGTGGAAGAGCGCGCCGTGGCTCTTGCGGCAGTCGAGGCAATGGCAAAGGCCGACCCGGTACGGCCGCCCCGTCGCCACGAAGCGAACGCCGCCGCACAGGCAGCCGCCGGTGAAACGGTCCATGCTGCGTCTCCTCCGATATCCGCCCCCCGGACCTAATGAGTCTAATCTACGCCCGACCGCGCCTTGCTTGCAATCGCCGGAGGGCGGGCGTTATAAGGCGGTCTTTCCCGACGATGTGAGGATGAGCCATGAAGATCGGCGTCGTGACCGTCTCCGACCGCGCCAGCCGGGGCGAATACGAGGACCTGAGCGGCCCGGCCATCGAGGCCTGGCTGAAGGCGGCGATCGTCACGCCCTATGAGCTTGTGCGCCGCGTGATCCCCGACGGCATGGAATCGGTGCGCGACGCGCTGATCGACCTCTGCGACCGCGAGGGCTGCGATCTGGTGCTGACCACCGGCGGCACCGGCCCCAGCCCGCGCGACCAGACGCCCGAGGCGATGCGGGCGGTGCTGGAGAAGGAATTGCCCGGCTTCGGCGAATTGATGCGGCGCGTCAGCCTCGAGCAGACGCCGACCGCCATCCTGTCGCGCCAGACGGCGGGAAGCCGCGGAAAAAGCTTCATCCTCAACCTGCCCGGTAAGCCCGCCTCCATCGCCATGAGCCTTCAGGCGGTGTTCCCCGCCGTGCCCTATTGCCTCGACCTGATCGGGGCCGGGCGCATCGACACCGACCCGGCGGTGGCGCGCGCGCATCGTCCGGGATGACCATCTTTTGTGCACGTAGCGCAACCCTGCTTTGCGCTATTGCATGATTTCTACGCTTGCTTTTCCCGCGTTTCAGGCGAAATAATGCGGGAAAAAACAAGGGGAAATCAGTGAATCCATTCGATGAGATGCTCATTCAGGGCGGCGTCCGCCAGCCTTACGAATTTCTCCAGCAATGGCTCGAAGGGCAGGAGCCGGCCAAGCTCCTGCAGAAATCCAAGGACGCGGAAAACGTTTTTCGCAAGACCGGCATCACCTTCGCGGTCTATGGCGACCAGGAGGCGGCCGAGCGCCTCATTCCCTTCGACATCATCCCGCGCATCATCTCCGGCCAGGAATGGCGGCGCCTGTCGCAGGGCATCGAGCAGCGCGTCATGGCGCTCAACGCCTTTCTCGACGACATCTACCACCGGCAGGAGATCGTCCGCGCCGGCCGCATCCCCAAGGAGCTGATCGCCAACAACGAAGCGTTCCTGCCCGAGATGATCGGCTTCCGCCCGCCCGGCAACGTCTACACCCACATCATCGGCGTCGACATCGTGCGCACGGCCGAGAACCAGTTCTACGTGCTGGAGGACAACGCCCGCACGCCGTCCGGCGTCTCCTACATGCTGGAGAACCGCGAGACGATGATGAAGCTGTTCCCCGAGCTGTTCCAGAACGTCAAGGTGCGCCCGGTCGAGAACTATCCGCAGCTCCTGCGCCAGTCGCTGGCGAGCGTCGCGCCCGCCTGCGCCGGCAGCACGCCCACCGTGGCGGTGCTGACGCCGGGCATCTACAATTCGGCCTATTTCGAGCACGCCTTCCTCGCCGACCAGATGGGCGTCGAGCTGGTCGAGGGCTCGGACCTGCGCGTGGTCGACGGCCGCGTCGCCATGCGCACCACGCAGGGCTACCGCGCCATCGACGTGCTCTACCGCCGCGTCGACGACGCCTATCTCGATCCCCTGACCTTCCGCCCCGATTCGACCCTGGGCGTGGCGGGCATCATGGACGTCTACCGCGCCGGCGGCATCACCATCGCCAACGCGCCGGGCACCGGCATCGCCGACGACAAGGCGATCTATTCCTACATGCCCGAGATCGTGGAGTTCTACACCGGCCGCAAGGCGATCCTCGAGAACGTGCCGACCTGGCGCTGCTCCGAGCCCGACAGCCTCGCTTACGTGCTCGACAATTTGGCGGACCTGGTGGTCAAGGAGGTGCACGGCTCGGGCGGCTACGGCATGCTGGTCGGCCCGGCCGCGACCAAGGCCGAGCGCGAGACCTTCGCGGAGAAACTGAAGGCGCGGCCGCGCAACTATATCGCGCAGCCGACGCTGGCGCTCTCCACCACGCCGATCTTCACGGAGAAGGGCCTCGCCCCGCGCCATGTCGACCTGCGGCCCTTCGTGCTGGTCTCCGACCGCATCCGCATCACGCCCGGCGGGCTGACGCGGGTGGCGCTGAAGGAGGGCTCGCTGGTGGTCAATTCCAGCCAGGGCGGCGGCACCAAGGACACCTGGGTGCTCGACGACTGACCATAGATTAAAGACCGCGCCAAAGCCGGCGGCAAGACCGGCCGCGCGAAGAAGGGGAATGATTTCATGCTATTAGGCCGGACGGCTAACGGACTTTACTGGATGTTCCGCTATATCGAGCGGGCGGAGAACATGGCGCGCCTGGTCGATGCGGGGCTGCGCATGGCGCTGACCAAGACCTCGGACGCGCCGGAGGAATGGTCCTCGGTGGTGGTTTCGGCCGGGGCGGGCGACGCCTTCGCCGCCCGCTACGACGCCTATAACGCGGCCAATGTGGCGGATTTCCTGCTGCGCGACATCGCCAATCCGTCGAGCGTCATGTCCTGCTTCGAGACGGCGCGCTCCAACGGGCGCATGGTGCGCACGGCGCTGACGCGCGAGGCGTGGGAAAGCGTCAACGAGGCGTGGATGGTGTTGAAGCGCTCGCTGCGCAAGCCGTTCCGCGAGAGCGACCTGCCGCCGCTCCTCGACCAGATCAAGCGCGAGACGGCGCAGATCCGCGGCGCCTTCCACGGCACCATGCTGCGCAACGAGATCTTCGACTTCGCCAGCCTCGGCACCTTCATCGAGCGCGCCGACAACACGGCGCGCATCCTCGACGTCAAATATTACGTGCTCTTGCCCGCCATCTCCTATGTCGGCGCGACGCTCGACAACTACCAGTGGGAATCGATCCTGCGCTCGGTCTCCGCGCACCGCTCCTATCGCTGGGTCTATGACGGCGACTACCGCCCGGCGCAGGTGGCCGACTACCTCATCCTCAACGGGCGCATGCCGCGCTCGCTCAATTATTGCTACCGCAGCATCAACGAGCATCTCGACTATCTGTCGAAGGATTACGGCAGCCCCGCCGTCTGTCACGAAACCGCCGGCGGCATCTATGACAGCCTGCGCAATCAGGATATCAATGCGATCTTCGACATGGGCCTGCACGAATTCCTGAGCGGGTTCATCACGCGCAACAACAGGCTGGGCGCCGAAATCGCCGAGACCTACAATTTCAACTGAGGTCGTCTTGCTGCTCAATATCCGGCACGTTTCGCATTACGCCTATGAGGACCCGGCGCCCTATGTCGTGCAGCGGCTGAGGCTGCGCCCGCCGACGGTGCCCGGCCAGACGGTGAGGAGCTGGGAGCTGGCGATCGAGGGCGGCGAGCCGGAAGTCTCCTATGTCGACGGCTTCGGCAACCGCACCGACCTCGTGCAGCACGCCCGCCGCACCAGCGCCATCACCATCGTCGCCAGCGGCGCGGTGGAGGTGGAGGACCGCGCCGGCGTGCTCGGCCCCGTCTACGGCTATGCGCCGCCATGGCTGTTCGAGCGCGAGACGCCGCTGACCGCGCCCGGGCCGCGCGTGCGGGCGCTGGCCGACGACGTGTCGAAGGGGCAGGAGCGGCTGACGCTGCTGCACGACCTGATGGGCGCGACCCACGCCGCGCTGGCCTACACGCCCGGCGCCACCAGCGTCACCACCGACGCCGAGAGCGCGCTCGAGACCGGGCAGGGCGTGTGCCAGGACCACAGCCACGTCTTCCTGTCGGCGGCGCGGCTTCTGGGCATTCCGGCGCGCTACGTCTCGGGCTACCTGATGATGGAGGGCGTCGAGGAGCAGACGGCCAGCCACGCCTGGGCCGAGGCGCATGTGGACGGGCTCGGCTGGGTCGGCTTCGACGCGGCCAACGACATCTGCCCCAACGACCGCTATGTCAGGCTGGCGACCGGGCTAGACTATCGCGACGCGGCGCCCATTTCCGGCGTCCGCCATGGCGGCGGGACGGCCGAAAGCCTTGCGGTTCGCATCAATGTAGGGCAGTGATCGAAAAAGCGTCACTCGCCTCGCCGGAAACCGCCCATGACCTATTGCGTTGGAATGAAACTCGATCGCGGCCTCGTCTTCATGTCCGATACGCGGACCAATGCGGGGCTCGACAATATTTCCACCTTCACCAAGATGCGGCGCTGGTCGAAGCCCGGCGACCGCGTGATCGTGCTCTTGTCGGCGGGCAACCTCGCCACCACCCAGGCCGTGGCGAGCCTTCTGGAAGAGCGCATGAAGGCCCCGGCCGACCGGCACCCGACCGTGTTCGACGCGCCGTCCATGTTCCAGGTGGCGCGGCTCGTCGGCGACACGGTCAAGGAGGTGATCGCCACCTCGGCCAAGGGCGGCCAGAACGCCGATTCCTTCGGCGCGTCCTTCATCCTCGGCGGGCAGATCAAGGGCGGCCAGCCGCGCCTGTTCTACATCTACCCGGAAGGCAATTTCATCGAAAGCTCGCCCGACACGCCCTTCTTCCAGATCGGCGAGAACAAATACGGCAAGCCGATCCTCGTGCGCGCCTATCACCCGTCGATGAGCTTCGAGGAGGCGGTGAAGCTCCTGATCGTCTCCTTCGATTCGACCCTGCGCGCCAATCTCTCGGTCGGCCTGCCGCTCGACATGCAGATCTACGAGACCGACGCGCTCGTCCCCGGCCTGCAGCAGCGATTCGAGGCGTCCGACCCCTATTACCAGGCCGTCTCCGACCGCTGGTCCGAGGCGCTGAAACTGGCGCTGGAGCAATTGCCGCCCTTCAATTTCAAGGGCTGAGCTGGCGCACGGGTTTATTCCGGCATTTTCAGCGTGTTCAGCCTGACCGAGACGACCAGATGCGCGATGAAATGGCAGGCTCCGGCGATCGCTGCCGTCACCGCCGGGGGATTGCCGCGCCATGCGCTCCAATCGATCGTTTCCGCGACGAAAATCAATTCAACCATGAAGCCCATGAATGGGGCGGCGGCGATATAGATGACCGGATTCACATTTGCGACGATCAGCTTCTTCAATTCGGACGGCCAGAACATATAGGGGCTGAATTTTCGCTTGCATCCGGAAACCATCGCCAGGACATAGAGGGGCAGGGCGAGGGTTCCGAGGATCATGCCCGTCAGCAGGAAGCTCTTTTTTATCAGGATAGCGGAAATCAAAACGATCGACGCATAGGACAAGGCGAATCTCAGCGACTTTGATATCCTGTATGTCATCGCGCATGGCCCCCGTGACGATTTGCAAGCCGAGTTCTCGCCGATTCCGGGCCGAATCTCCAGCCGTCCGCGCCATAAAAAAGCCGGGGCGAAACGCCCCGGTTTTTTTGCAGTCCGTCGAAAGGATTAGCCGAAGACCTTGAAGCGCTCGGCGTCGTCCATGAAGGTCTTTTCGGGGAAGGGCGCCTCGTTGGAGCCGAAGGGCATCTGGGCGCGCAGCTTCCACGCGGCGGGGATGTTCCAGGTCTTGGCCACTTCCGCGTCGATCAGCGGATTGTAGTGCTGGAGGCTCGCGCCGATGCCGGCGTTGGCGAGCGCGGACCAGACCGAATGCTGCGCCATGCCGCCCGACTGCTCCGACCAGACCGGGAAGTTGTCGGCGTAGAGCGCGAATTTCTCCTGCAGCGACTTCACCACGTCCTGGTCCTCGTAGAACAGCACCGTGCCCGCGCCGGCGGCGAAGCCGTCGATCTTGGCCGCGGTCTGGGCGAAGCCGTCGGCGGGAACCACCTTGCGCAGCGTCTCCTTGACGATGCCCCACAGCTTGTCGCTCTCGGCGCCGAACAGGATGACCGCGCGCGAGCTCTGCGAGTTGAAGGAGGAGGGCGTGTGCTTGACCGCCTCGCGGATCAGCGCCGCGACCTCGTCCTTGGGGAGCGGCAGGGACTTGCCGAGCGCATATTGCGTGCGGCGCTTCTTGATGCTGTCGAGCAGGGCGTTGTTCATCGATCGATATCCTGTGACTGGAGGGCCTGAGAGGGACTGAGCGGTAATGCTTGAACGATTTCGGCAAGATATCGGCATCGCGGGGCTTCGCGCCAGTCGGAGATTGCGAAACACACTGTCAACGGGGAGCGGCTTTTCGGGCTTTACAGCGCGGGCCGCATCGTGGACCCTGCGCGCAGGAAACGGCGAGGATCGGAAGCCTTGAAGACAGTCATCATCATCGGCGGCGGGGCCAGCGGCGTTCTGGCCGCCGTGCAGATCCTGAGCCATTCGCCCGACGCGCGGGCGCATCTGTTCGAGCGCTCGGGGACCTTCGGAGCGGGCATCGCCTACGCCACGCGCAACGAGAACCATCTCCTCAACGTGCGCGTCGCCAATATGAGCGCCTTTCCCGACCGGCCGGAGCATTTCTACGACTGGCTGCGCGCCCGCGACCCCGAGGCCGGCTGGCGGCCGGAGGATTTCGTGCCGCGCCTCGTCTACCAGCGCTATCTGGAAAGCCTGCTGGAACCCTATCGCGGCGAGCGCCTGTTCCTGCACGCCGACGCGATCGTCGACCTCGCGCCCGACGGCGCGGGCGTGAAGGTGACGGCGCGCTCGGGCGTGGTCTTCAGGGCCGACGCGGCGGTGCTCGCCACCGGCAACGAGCCGGCCATCACCCGCGCCGGCGGCCATGTGGCGGATTACTGGTCGAGCCGGGGCGACTTCGGCCTGCCGCCCGACGCCGCGGTGGCGATCTTCGGCACCGGCCTGTCGATGATCGACAGCGTTCTGTCGCTCAAGGACGACGGCCATACGGGGCCGATCCACGCCATATCGCGGCGCGGGCAGGTTCCCGCCACCCACCGCGCCGTGGCCCCGGTGCGCATCGACCTGTCGGACCTGCCGCTCGGCCGCGGCCTGCCGGCGCTGCTGCACGCCGTGCGCCGCATCGTCCGCGCCGGCGGGGCCGACTGGCGCGGCGTGGTCGACGGGCTGCGGCCGCATACGCGGACGATCTGGCGCAGCCTCAGCCGCGCCGACCGGGCGCGCTTCCTGCGCCATCTGCGGCCCTGGTGGGACGTGCATCGCCACCGTATGGCCCCGGCCGTGGCGGCGCGCGTCGCCGAGGCGCGCGAGACGGGCCAGCTCACCGTCCATGCCGGGCATCTCCTGTCGGTGCGCGAGAGGGACGACGGCGCCGTGGCCGTGACCTTCCGCGAGCGCGGGACCGGCGCGGAGAAGACGCTGGAGGTGGGCGCCATCGTCGATTGCCGCGGCGGCAATCCGCGCTTCTCCAACACGCGCAACCCGGCGCTGATCGCGCTGATGGATCGCGGCCTGGCGCGGCCCGACGCGCTCGACCTCGGCGTCGACGTGACCGACGACCTGCGCGTGCGCGATCACGCCGGCCATCCCTCCGACCGGATCTTCGCCATCGGCCCGCTGACGCGCGGCGCCTTCTGGGAGGTGACGGCGGTGCCCGACATCCGCAACGAGGCCGTGCGGCTGGCCGAAACGGTGCTGGAAGGTCCGAAAGGCGGCGAATCGCAAGATTAGATTTGTTCAAGTCCTTGAAAGCCGTTGCCATATGGCCGGCGAGCCGGTCATAATGAATTCGCCGTGAGGAATGATTCCGTCCACGGTTTTCCCAGCGCCGGCCGACCGTCAGGACGACCCCGGTTCGACCCCAAGACATGAGACGGAGGCCAGCGGCGCATGACGACGGACGGCAGAATGCTTTTCCTGCTGGTCCTGCTTCCCTTCATCGGCAGCGCCGTCATCGGCCTCATGCGCGGCGTCGACCGCAGCGGCTCGGCCTGGTTCAGCGCGGCCATCACGCTGGTCGCCTTCATCGTCACCGCCAGCCTCTATCCGGCGGCCTCCGGCGGCCGTGTCCTGCGCGAGACGGTGGCCTGGCTGCCGCAATACGGGCTCGACATCACCCTGCGCATGGACGGCTTCGCCTGGCTCTTCGCCATGCTCATCACCGGCATCGGGCTTCTGGTGGTGATCTACGCCCGCTATTACATGTCGCCCGAGGACCCGGTCCCGCGCTTCTTCTCGTTTCTCCTGGCCTTCATGGGCTCGATGCTGGGCGTGGTGCTGTCGGGCAACGTCGTGCTGCTCGCCGTGTTCTGGGAGCTGACCAGCATCTTCTCCTTCCTGCTCATCGGCTATTGGCACCAGAACGCCAGCGCCCGCGACGGCGCGCGCATGGCGCTGACCGTCACCGGCATCGGCGGCTTCTGCCTTCTGGCGGGACTGCTGCTGCTCGGCCATGTGGCGGGCGGCTACGATCTCGACACGGTGCTGGCGGCCGGCAACAAGATCCGCACCGCGCCGCTCTATCCCGTTATCCTGGTGCTGATCCTGATGGGGGCCTTCACCAAGAGCGCGCAGTTCCCGTTCCATTTCTGGCTGCCCAACGCCATGGCGGCGCCGACGCCGGTCTCGGCCTATCTGCATTCCGCCACCATGGTGAAGGCCGGCGTCTTCGTGCTGGCGCGGCTGTGGCCGGTGCTGGCCGGCACCGAGCAATGGTTCTGGATCGTCGGCCTCGCCGGCCTCTGCACGCTGGTGATCGGCAGCTTCTTCGCCGTGTTCCAGCAGGACCTCAAGGGCCTGCTCGCCTATTCGACCATCAGCAATCTCGGCCTCATCACCGTGCTCCTGAGCCTCGGAAGCCCGCTCGCCGCCGTGGCCGCCATCTTCCACATGGTCAACCACGCCATCTTCAAGGCCTCGCTGTTCATGGCCGCCGGCATCATCGACCACGAGACCGGCACCCGCGACATGCGGCGGCTGAGCGGCCTGCTGCGGCCCATGCCCTACACCGCCACGCTCGCCATGGTGGCCAGCGCCTCCATGGCCGGCGTGCCGCTTTTGAACGGCTTCATCTCCAAGGAGATGTTCTTCGCCGAATCGGTCGAGACGCACATGGCCTCGTGGCTCGACACGATCACGCCCTACGCCGCCACCATCGCCGGCGTGTTCACCGTGGCCTATTCGGTGCGCTTCATCCATTCCACCTTCTTCGGCCCGCCGGCGCACGACCTGCCGCGCGAGCCGCACGAGCCGCCGGCCTGGATGCGGCGGCCGATCGAGCTTCTGGTGCTCCTGTGCCTGCTGATCGGCGTCGTGCCCTCGCTCTCCATCGGCCCGTTCCTGCACGCGGCGGTGACGGCGGTGCTGGGCTCGGCGACGCCCGATTACAGCCTCGCCGTCTGGCACGGCTTCAACCTGCCGGTGCTGATGAGCATCGTCGCCATGATCGGCGGCGTCCTCCTCTACTGGCTCTTGAAGAACTATCTCGCGAGCAGCGAGGACGGGCCGCCCTTGCTGCGCCACCTGCAGGGCCAGCGCATCTTCGAGCGCGTGCTGGTGACGCTGTCGTGGAACTGGGCGCGCAAGGCCGAGGCCTTCCTCAGCACCCGCCGGCTGCAGCCGCAGCTCCGCATCGTGGCGGTCGCCGCGGCGGTGGCGGCGGCATGGCCGCCCATCGCCGCCCATATGCGGGTGGGGGCGACGCCGGCGCAGCCGGTCGACCCGGTCTTCGCGCTCCTCTGGCTCGCCGGCGGGGCCTGCGCCGTGGGCGCGGCCTGGCAGGCCAAATATCACCGGCTGGCGGCGCTGATCCTGCTCGGCGGGGCGGGGCTCGTCACCTGCGTCACCTTCGTCTGGCTGTCGGCGCCCGACCTCGCCGTCACCCAATTGCTGGTCGAGATCGTCACCACGGTGCTGCTGCTCCTCGGCCTGCGCTGGCTGCCCAAGCGCTGGGAGACGGCCGACGGGCCGACGCCGCTCGGTCCCCGCCTGAGGCGCTACAGCGATCTGGCGCTGGCGCTGTTCTGCGGCGCGGGCGTCGCCATCCTCGCCTACGCCATGATGACGCGGCCGTCGCCGCGCGGCATCGGCGACTTCTTCCTGCAGAACGCCTATCCGGGCGGCGGCGGCAAGAACGTGGTCAACGTCATCCTCGTCGATTTCCGCGCCTTCGACACGATGGGCGAGATCGCGGTGCTGGCCGTGGTCAGCCTCACCGTCTTCGCGCTGCTGCGCCGCTTCCGCCCCGCGCCCGACAGCGCCGGCTCGACCGCGCAGCAGAAGATCCAGGACGCCTATGACGAGGCCGCGCCCGACCGCGCGGCGGGCGAGACGCTGGGCGACTATCTCGCCGTGCCCTCGGTCATCATGCAATGGCTGTTCCCGGTGGTGCTGGTCTTCGCGGCGCATCTGTTCCTGCGCGGCCACGACCTGCCGGGCGGCGGCTTCGCGGCCGGCGTGGCGCTGGCCATCGGCTTCATCCTGCAATATCTGGCCTTCGGCGCGCGCTGGGTCGAGGACCGGCTGCGCATCCTGCCGCTGCGCTGGATCGGGCTCGGCCTGCTCTGCGCCGCCTTTACCGGGGCGGGGGCGATGCTGTTCGGCCGGCCGTTCCTGACCACCTATTTCCGCTACGCCGACGTGCCGCATGTCGGCAAGATGCCGCTCGCCAGCGCGCTTCTGTTCGACCTCGGCGTGTTCTCGCTGGTGGTGGGCGCGACGGTGCTGGTGCTGATCGCGCTGGCGCACCAGTCGATCCGCCGCCACCGCGTCGAGAAACTGGCCGCCACGGCGAAGGAGGAGGGCTGATGGAAATCGTGCTCGCGCTCGCCATCGGCGTATTGATGACCTCCGGCGTCTGGCTGGTGCTGCGCCCGCGCACCTTCCAGGTGGTGATCGGCCTGTCGCTGATTTCCTACGCGGTCAACCTGTTCATCTTCTCCATGGGCCGGCTCAGGATGAACGCGCCGCCGGTGCTCGACAACGGCCACGAGGTGCAGCCGGCGCTCTACGCCGATCCGGCCCCGCAGGCGCTGGTGCTGACGGCCATCGTCATCGGCTTCGCCATGACGGCGCTGTTCCTCGTCGTGCTCCTGGCCTCGCGCGGGCTCACCCGCACCGACCATGTCGACGGCAGGGAGAACTAGGATGGAGTGGACCAAGCACCTTCTGCTTGCGCCGATCCTGCTGCCGCTGACCACGGCGGCGCTGCTGCTCCTGTTCGACGAGCGCCGGCGCAAGCTGAAAATGGCCATCGACGCCATCTCCACCATGGCGCTGGTGGCGGTGGCCTTCACGCTGGCGACGATGGCGAGCGCCAAGGCGCCGGCGGCCATCGTCTACCTGGTCGGCGACTGGCCCGCGCCCTTCGGCGTGGTGCTGGTGCTCGACCGGCTCGCTGCGGTGATGCTGGTGCTGGCCAGCCTGCTGGGGCTCGCGGCGCTGTCCTTCGCGCTGGCCGGCTGGCACAAGGCCAGCCCGCATTTCCACACCATCTTCCAGCTTCTCCTGATGGGGCTGAACGGGGCCTTCCTCACCGGCGACCTCTTCAATCTCTTCGTCTTCTTCGAGGTGCTGCTGGCCGCCTCCTACGGGCTGGCGCTGCACGGCTCGGGGCCGGCGCGCGTCAAGGCGGGCATGCATTACATCGCCGTCAACCTCGTCGCCTCGTCGCTGTTCCTGATCGGCGTCAGCCTGATCTACGGCGTCACCGGCACGCTCAACATGGCCGACCTCGCCCAGCGCGTGGCGCAGGTGCGCCCCGACGACCGCATGCTGCTGGAAGCCGGCGCGGCGGTGCTGGGCGTGGCCTTCCTCATCAAGGCGGGCATGTGGCCGCTCAATTTCTGGCTCGCCCCCACCTATACGGCCGCCGCCGCGCCCGTGGCCGCCGTCTTCGCCATCATGAGCAAGGTCGGCGTCTATGCGCTGCTCCGGCTGTCGCCGCTTCTGTTCGGCGTCGGCGCGGGCGCCTCGTCGGGCTTCGGCGACCAGTGGCTCGCCATAGGCGGCATGGTGACGCTCGCCTTCGGCCTCATCGGCGTGGTGGCGTCGCAGGCCATGGGACGGCTCGCCAGCTACAGCATCCTCGTCTCGTCGGGCACGCTTCTCGCCGCCATCGGCGCCGGCGACGCCGCGATGACGGCGGCGGCGCTGTTCTACATGGTGTCCTCGACGCTGACCATCGCCGCCTTCTTCCTGCTGATCGAGCTGGTCGAGCGCGGCCAGGACGCCGCCGCCAACGTCCTCGCCGTCACCATGGAGGCCTATGGCGACGAGGAGGAAGAGGAGGCGGAGGAGGAGGTGGGCGCGCTGCTGCCCGGCGCGCTGGCCGTGCTCGGGGCCTGCTTCGGCATCTGCGCCATATTGATGATCGGCCTGCCGCCCTTTTCCGGCTTCATCGCCAAGTTCCTGCTTCTGTCGGCGATCTTCTCCGGCTTCGGCGGCGCGCCGACCGACGCCGCCGGCTGGACGCTGGCCGCGCTGATCCTGCTGTCGGGCCTGTCGGCGCTGATCGCCATGACCCGCACCGGCATCCGCACCTTCTGGGCCTCGCTGGAAGGCAACGTGCCGCGCGTGCTGGTGCGCGAGGTGGCGCCGGTGGCGGGGCTGCTCGGCCTCTGCCTGGCGCTGACCATCGCCGCCGGCCCGGTGATGCGCTACATGGACGCCACCGCGCGCTCGCTGCACAATCCGCGCGACTACATCACCAGCGTGCTCGGCGAGCCGAGCGTCGCCAGGGGCCAGAAGGCGGGCGCGCCATGATCCGCTATTTCTTTCCCTATCCGCTCTTGTTCGCGGCGCTGACGCTGTTCTGGCTGACGCTGAACGGCTTTACGCGCGGGCAATTGCTGATCGGGCTCGCGGCGGCCTTCCTCGCCTCGCTGGCCATGAAGGCGCTGACGCCGCAGAAGAACCGCGTCCGCGCCCCCTGGGCCATGGCGCAATTGTTCGGCCGCTTCGCGCTCGACGTGCTCGTCTCCAACGTCACCGTGGCGCGGCTGATCCTGACGCCGTCGCGCCAAAGGCAGGCGGGCTTCGTCGTCGTGCCGCTCGACCTCGACAACCGCATGGGGCTCGCCGTCCTCGCCTGCGTCATCACGGCCTCGCCCGGCACGGCCTGGGTCGACTACAACCGCATCCGGCGCGAATTGACCATCCATGTGCTCGACCTCGACGACGCCGAGAAATGGCGCGACATCGTCAAGCGCCGCTACGAGGAGCCGCTGACGCGGATCTTCGGCGACGAAATCAGGGAGCCGCAGCCATGAGCGCCGTCATCCTGTTCTGGTCCCTGCTGGCCTCGCAGCTCATGCTGGCGGCGGCGATGCTCTGCGCCGTGTGGCGGCTGTTGCGGGGGCCGCGCGCGCAGGACCGGGTGCTCGCCACCGACGCGCTCTATCTCACCGCGCTGCTCCTGCTCATCACCTTCGGCATCCGCACCGGCGGGGTGATCTATTTCGAGGCGGCGCTGGTGGTGGCGCTGCTGGGCTTCGTCGCCACGGTGGCGCTGGCCAAGTTCCTGATGCGCGGGGAGGTGATCGAATGAACCACGCCGCCGACCTTCCGCTCTGGGCCGCCGTCGCGGTGGCCTTCTTCCTCGTCTCGGGGGCCTTCCTGACCCTCGTCGGCTGCATCGGCATGGTGCGGTTCCGCAGCTTCTACGAGCGCGTGCACGCGCCCACCCTGGGCTCGTCCTGCGGGGCGGGGGGCATCCTCATCGCCTCCATCATCTTTTTCTCCATCTTGCAATCGCGGCCGATTCTGCATGAAGTGCTGATCGCCGTCTTCGTGACCGTCACGACGCCGGTGACGCTGATGCTGCTGAGCCGCGCCGTGATCCATCGCGACCGCACGCAGGACAGCCGCGAATTGCCGTCGCATTCCGAGCCTGAATAGAGCGTTTCCGGTAAAAGTCCCACGCGGCCTTGCGCCGGGTCGAAGCATGAAAAGCGATGGAGCGTTTCCGCGACCGCTTGAAAGCGGAAGCCGCTCCATGGGCCGGAACGCGCCGTCGCGGGCGTTCGGAGGAGCGTTCGAGGCGGTCCAGACCGGGGAGGGGGCTGCGGCCAATTGTCCTTGCAGCCGATGCGCGCCGTCTTTGACGTTGAAGGGCGGCGCGGTTTCAACTATCTGAATTTCAGTAATTTCTGAAAATTCAGAATTTACGGGAGAGAGAATCTTGGAATTGTCGCCAATCGTCCAGTCCTTCGTGCTCCATTTCGGCGAGATGGGCAGCCGCTGGGGCATCAACCGCACCGTGGGGCAGATCTATGCGCTGCTCTACGTGTCGCCGCGCCCGCTCTGCGCCGACGAGATCGTCGAGGCGCTGGGCGTGTCGCGGTCCAACGTCTCGATGGGCATCCGCGAGCTGCAGGGCTGGAACCTCGTGCTGCTGCGGCACATTCCGGGCGACCGGCGCGATTTCTTCACCACCCCCGACGACGTGTGGCAGATCCTGCGCGCGCTGGCCGAGGAGCGCAAGAAGCGCGAGATCGACCCGACGCTAACCGTGCTGCGCCAGGTGCTGATGGAGCAGCCCGTCGACGAGGGCGACCGCCACGCCCAGGACCGCATGAAGGACATGTACGGCCTGATCGAGCGGCTGACCAACTGGTACGACGACGTCAAGAAACTCGACACCGACCGCCTGACCAGCCTGCTGTCGCTGGGCGCCAAGGTGACGCGCTTCCTGGAGACGACCGACAAGATCGTCGCGCTGGGGCGCGGACGGTCCGGCAAGAAGGAGCCGAAGCGAGAGTGAGTTCCCCCCATGCAAGCCGGGCGCGCAGGCGCCGACCGCCGCTGCCCGGTCTCAGGCGCGGCGCCCTCCTGCAGGCGCTGGCCGCGCTGTTGTGGCTGCCGCAGGCGGGACTTCTGGCCGTCGCCGTGGGCCGCCTGGCCGACCGCCGCTTCGGCCCCGACATCTATCTGCTCGCGGCCGCTTTCGCGCTTCTCGGCGTCCTGCGCAGCCTGATCGAGGCGCGCGGCGCGACGCTCGCCTTCGACGCCGCCCGCGCCGAGCTGAGCCGCCTGCGCGCGGCGGCCCTCGCCGCGCTCTCCCGCCGCTCGCCGCTCGACGCGGCGCGGCCCGCCTCGGGCGAGACGGCCAGCATATTGGGCGAGCAGGCCGAGATGGTCACGCCCTATCTCGCCCGTTTCGCGCCGGTGCGCCTGCGCGTCTCTTTGGTTCCGCCCTTCATCCTTCTCGCCGTTTTGTGGTTCTCATGGGCGGCGGCCTTGGTGCTGTTGCTCGCCGCGCCGCTGATCCCGGTCTTCATGGCGCTGGTCGGCTGGCGCGCCAAGGCCGCCAGCGAAAAGCAGCTCGGCGCGCTCGGCGACATGAACGCCTATCTGCTCGACCGGCTGCGCGGGCTCGCCACCATCCGCAGCTTCCACGCCGTCGACCGCGCCGCGCTGCGCCTGCGCGCCGACGCCGAGACGCTGCGCGCCCGCACCATGGCGGTGCTGCGCATCGCCTTCCTTTCCTCGGCCGTGCTGGAGCTGTTCTCGGCGCTGGGCGTGGCGATGGCGGCGGTCTATATCGGCTTTCACCTTCTGGGAACGCTGCATTTCGGCGCCTGGGGCCACACGCTGACGCTGGCGCAGGGCCTGTTCGTGCTGCTTTTGGCGCCGGCCTTCTTCGAGCCGCTGCGCGACCTCTCCGCCGTCTGGCACGACCGCGCGGCCGGCGAGGCGGCGACGGAGGCGCTGGAGAAGCTCGCCGCCGCCGGTGCGACCGTGGTGGGCGAGCCGGCCCCGGCGCCGCGCCTCGACGCCGCGCCCGCCGTGCGGCTGCGCGGAGTCGATTTCGGCTATGGCGACGGCCCGGCGGTGCTGGCGAATTTCGACCTCGACGTCGAGCCGGGCGAGCATGTGGCGTTGCTGGCGCCGAGCGGCTTCGGCAAATCCACCGTGCTGGCGCTGATCGCCGGCCTCGCCGCGCCGCGCGCCGGCCTGGTCAGCGTGGCGGGGCGGGCGCTGGACGCCGAAACCGCTTCCGCCGCCCGCGCCCGCATGGGCTGGGTGGGGCAGAAGCCGCATATCTTCTCCGGCTCCGCCCGCTTCAATATCGGCCTCGGCCGTGACGACGGCACAGACGGGGCGGCGCTGATCGAGCGCATGGCGCTTGGCCATGTGGCGGGCATGAACGGGCTGATCGGCGAGAACGGCGCGGGGCTTTCGGGCGGCGAGGCGCTGCGGCTGGCGCTGGCGCGCGCCGCAGCCGACCCATCCTGCGACATCATCCTCGCCGACGAGCCGACCGCCCATCTCGACCACGACACGGCCGTGCGCATCGCCGAAGGCCTCGTCGCGCTGGCGCAGGGCAAGACGCTGATCGTCGCCACCCATGACGAGGCGCTGGCGCGCCGCATGCACCGCGCCGTCCGACTCGACGCGCCGGACGCGATCTGGGGGAGGGCCGCCGAATGATCCGCTTTTCCGATCTGCGCCCCGTGCTGGCGCTGTTCTTCCGGGCGCGCGGGAAAATGCTTCTCGCGGGCATGTTGGCCGCCGGCGTCACGGTGCTGGCGGGGGTGGCGCTGCTGGGGCTTTCGGGCTGGTTCATCACCGCCACGGCGCTGGCGGGCCTGAGCGCGGCGGCGGCCATGGCTTTCGACGTCTTCGCGCCCGCCGCCGGCATCCGCTTTCTCGCCGTCGCCCGCACTGGCGCGCGCTATCTGGAGCGCCTCGTCACCCATGACGCGACGCTCGCCGTGCTCGCCGCCCTGCGTGAAAAACTGTTCAGAAGCTGGGCGCGGCCGGCGGCGGCCACGGCGCTGCTGAAGCGGCCGGCGCGGCTCCTGTTCCGGCTCACCGCCGATATCGACGCGCTGGATTCGCTTTACCTGCGCGTGCTGGTTCCGGCCGGCGCGGCGCTCGCCACCGCGCTGGTGGCCGGCGTCGCGCTCGGCTTCATGCAACCGTGGTTCGGCCTCTGCGTGGCGCTGGCCCTTATCGCCGTGGGCCTCGGCCTGCCGGTTCTGGCGGCGCGGGCCTCGCGCAAGTCGATGCGCCGGCGCGCCAAGGGCATGGAGGCGCTGCGCGCCCGCGCGATCGACATGGTGGCGGGCCAGACCGAGCTGCTGATGGCCGGCCGCCTGGAGGCGCAGGCCCAGGCGCTGATCCGCGCCGACGCCTATCTAGCCGCGGCCGACCGCAGGCTGAGCCGCATCGAGGCGGCGACGGGCGCGGGTTTCGGCGCGGCCCATGCGCTGCTCTTGGGCGGCGGGCTCGCGGCCGTGGCCGGGCTCGCGCAGGCGGGCGTCGTCGGCGCGCCGGTGGCGGCGCTGGCGCTTCTGGTCATATTGGGCGCGATGGAGCCCTTCGCGGCGCTGCGGCGCGGCGCGATGGAGCTCGGCCGCACCGCGCTCGCCGCCCGCCGCATCGCGCCGCAGCTCGACGCGGCCGGCGACGAACCCGCCATGCCGCTGCCGCCGCCGGGCTTCGCAGCCGTGGCGGAGAACGCCACGCTCGGCCATGACGGCGCGCCGGCGCTCGCAGGAATCAGCTTCGCCATCGCCGAGGGCGAGCGCGTGGCGCTGGTCGGCGCGAGCGGCGCGGGCAAGTCGACGCTGCTCAACGCGCTCGCCGGCGAGATCACGATTTCGTGTGGCGCGCTCGCCGCCGCGCCGTCGCGGCTTCTCACCCAGCGCACCGAACTCTTCCGCGACAGCCTGCGCGAGAACCTGCTTCTCGCCCGCGCCGACGCGGCCGACGCCGATCTCGACGCGGCGCTGGCGGCGGCCGGATTGGGCGATTTCGCGGGAAAAGGCCTCGAAACAAGGCTGGGCGAGGGCGGTTTGGGCCTTTCTGGCGGCCAGGCGCGGCGTCTGGCGCTGGCGCGGCTGTTCCTGACCGACGCGCCGCTCTGGCTTCTCGACGAGCCGACCGAGGGGCTCGACGAGGCCACCGCCCGCGACGTGCTGGCGCGGCTCGGCGAAAAGGCGCGCGGCCGCACGCTGGTCCTCGCCACCCATATCCGGCGCGAGGCGGCGATCTGCGACCGGCTGATTGTTTTGAATCAAGGCGCGCTGGTCGAATCCGTGCGCATCGATGAGCCGCGTTTCGGCGAGATCCTCGACAGTCTGAGGTGAGCCGCGTGAAAGCCGCGTTAGGGCGCGGCGCATAACCAGGAGGGCCGGCCCGGCCGGCTGTGACGGATGGAATTCGATATCGTCTCCCTGTCGCGACTGCAATTTGCGGTCACGGCGCTGTATCACTTCCTCTTCGTGCCCCTGACGCTTGGCCTTTCCGTGCTGCTGGCCATCATGGAAACCGTCTACGTCATGACCGGACGGCTCATCTGGCGGCAGATGACCAAGTTCTGGGGCACGCTGTTCGGCATCAATTTCGCCATCGGCGTGGCGACCGGCATCGTGATGGAGTTCCAGTTCGGCATGAACTGGAGCTATTACAGCCACTATGTCGGCGACGTGTTCGGCGCGCCGCTGGCCATCGAGGGCCTGATGGCCTTCTTCCTGGAGGCGACCTTCGTCGGCCTGTTCTTCTTCGGCTGGGACCGGCTGTCGAAGGTGGGCCATCTGGTCGCCACCTACGCCATGGCCGCCGGCACCAATTTCTCGGCGCTATGGATCCTGATCGCCAACGGCTGGATGCAGAACCCGGTCGGCGCGGCCTTCAATCCCGAGACCATGCGCATGGAGGTGACCGATTTCTTCGCCGTCATCACCAACCCGGTGGCGCAGGCGAAATTCGTCCATACCGTCTCGGCCGGCTACACCGCCGCCTCGATCTTCGTGCTGGGCATTTCGGCGTGGATGCTGCTCAAGGGCCGCTCGGCGGAGCTGGCCAAGCGCTCCATGACCATCGCCGCCTCCTTCGGCCTCGCCGGGGCGCTGTCGGTGGTGGTGCTGGGCGACGAGAGCGGCTATCTCGCCAACGAGCACCAGAAGATGAAGCTCGCCGCCATCGAGGCCATGTGGGAGACCGAGCCCGCGCCGGCCGCCTTCACCGCCATCGGCTTTCCCGACCAGAAGGCGCGCGAGACGCATTTCGCCGTGCGCGTGCCCTGGGTGATGGGCCTGATCGGCACCCGCTCGCTCGACACCGCCATTCCGGGCATAGACGAGCTGGTGCAGAGCGCCGAGAACCACATCCGCAACGGGATCGTCGCCTATGACGCGCTGCAGAAAATCCGCGCGGCGGGCGGAACCGCCAAGGTTCCGCAGGACGTGCGCGACCTCTTCGAGGACAATGGCCAGTGGCTCGGCTACGCGCTTCTGCTGAAGCGCTATGTCGACGATCCGCGCACGGCCACCGACGCGCAGATATCGCAGGCCGCCAACGACACGGTGCCGAGCGTGCTGCCGCTGTTCTTCTCCTTCCGCATCATGGTGGCGGTGGGGCTGGCGATGATCCTGCTGACGGCGATCTTCTTCGTCCTGTCGGCGCGGCGCGCGCTGGACAGGCATCCCTTCCTGCTCAGGCTCGCCGTCTGGTCCATCCCGCTGCCGTGGATCGCCATCGAGGCGGGCTGGCTGGTGGCCGAGTTCGGCCGGCAGCCCTGGGTGATCGAGGGCGTGCTGCCCACGGCGGTGGCGGTGTCCAACCTGGGCGCGTCGACCGTGCTGATCACGCTGCTCGGCTTCGTGGCGATCTACACGGTGCTGATCGTCATCGAGATGGGGCTGATGCTGCGCGCCATCCAGGCCGGCCCCGAACCCGACAGAAGGCCCGAGGCGGAACTCGCCCCCGCCGTCATCGCACCCGCGGAGTAAGGACCATGATCCTCAGCGATTTGTTAAGCTATGAAACCCTGCGCCTGATCTGGTGGGTGCTGCTCGGCGTGCTGCTGATCGGCTTCGCGGTGACGGACGGCTTCGACCTCGGCGTCGGCATGCTGCTGCCCTTCGTCGGCCGCGGCGACGTGGAGCGCCGCGTGGTCATCAACACGGTCGGCCCGGTCTGGGAAGGCAACCAGGTGTGGCTGATCCTCGGCGGCGGCGCCATCTTCGCCGCCTGGCCGCCGCTCTACGCCGTCTCCTTCTCCGGCTTCTACCTCGCCATGTTCGTCATCCTGTTCGCGCTCATCCTGCGGCCGGTGGCGTTCAAATACCGCTCCAAGCGGCCGGGCGCGGCCTGGCGCGGCCGCTGGGACTGGGCGCTGTTCGTCGGCGGCTTCGTGCCGGCGCTGATCTTCGGCGTCGCGGTGGGCAACGTGATCCAGGGCGTGCCGTTCCGCATCACCGACGATTTCCGCATCTTCTACGACGGCTCCTTCTTCGGCCTGCTCAACCCCTTCGCGCTCCTGTGCGGGCTGGTGTCGGTGGCGATGCTCGCCATGCACGGCGCGGCCTGGCTGGTGCTGAAGACCGACGGCGCCGTGCAGGCCCGCGCGCGCGGCTACGGCTCCGTCGCGGCGCTCGTCACCGCCGTCCTCTACGCGCTCGCCGGCGTCGTCTGCCGCCTGTGGCTGCCGGGCTACCGCGTCACAAGCCCGATCGTCACCGACGGCCCGTCCAATCCGCTTTTGAAGACCGTGGAGCTGAACCAGGGCGCCTGGTTCGCCAATTACGCCAGCCATCCGGCGCTGCTGATCGCCCCGGCGCTGGGGCTTCTCGGCGCGCTGGCCGTCTACGCGGCGCTGCGCGGCAAAAGCGAGATCGCGCCGCTGGCGATGGGCAAACTGTCGATCTTCGGGATCATCTCGTCGGTCGGCGTGTCGATGTTCCCCTTCATCCTGCCGTCCTCGGCCGATCCGAAGGCGAGCCTGACCGTGTGGGACGCCTCGTCCAGCCACATGACGCTGTTCGTCATGCTGGTGGCGGTGCTGATCTTCCTGCCGATCATCCTCGCCTATACGGCCTGGGTCTACCGGGTGCTGTGGGGCAAGGTCGACCGCGGCATGATCGAAGACGAAACCACGCACAGCTATTGAGAAAGGACGGTCGAGATGTGGTATTTTTCCTGGCTTCTGGGCCTGCCGCTGGCGGCGGCCTTCGCGGTGCTCAACGCCATGTGGTACGAATTGATGGACGACCGCGCCCGCAAGCGCGTCATCGCCGACCCCACGGCGGACGTCGCCCATGAGGGTGAAAGGCATCACTAAAACTGAAGCGGCCCGGAGACGGGCCGCTTTATTTTATCCGGCGCGCCAGTTGCAGCGCGCCGTCGAGCGCGTCGGCCTGCGGCGCCACCAGCATCGCCTGCACGTGCCGTGGCAGCCAGCGGCCGTAATGCGGGGCCAGCCCGCCGACGAGGCTGACGCGCTCCGCCCCTTGCGCGATCAGCATGTCGAGCGTCGCCGCCACATGCGCCGCCGAGCGCTCCAGCAGGCGCACGGCCATGGCGTCGCCCGTCTCCGCGGCGCGGAAGACGCGCGGCGCGAAGGTTCCGAAATCACCCGGCCGGGCGCTCCAGCCGAATTTGACCAGATTGTCCGGGTCATGGCCGAACTCGGCCAGCACCTCGGCCGCCAAGGGGCTCGTCTCCACGATGCCGTCATAGGCGAGCAGGCATTCCTGCAAAAGGCTCTGGCCGAGCCGCGCGCCGCCGCCGAGGTCGCCGAGCGGAAAGCCCCAGCCGCCCACCATGCGCACCGCCCCCCGGCTGCGCGCCACATAGACCGAGCCGGTGCCGAGGATGGCGGTCACCCCGTCGCGGTCGCCGAGCGCGCCCTGCAGGGCGGTCAGCCCGTCGGAGACGACGCGGGCGCTGAAGGGCAGGGCGGCGGCGATGGGCTCGCAGGCGCCGACGACATTGCCGCCGGCCAGCCCCAGCGCCGCATGGCTTCGGGCGTAAAGCGCGCGGTCCAGACCGGCGGCGTCGAAGGCGGCGCCCACGGCGGCCAGCACGCTTTTCAGCGCCCCTTGCGGGTCGGTGACGATGTTGGCCGCGCCGCTCTGGCCCCGGCCCAGCACGGCGCCCGCCGCGTCCGCCACCACGGCGCGGCACCCCGTGCCGCCGCCGTCCACGCCGATGAAATAATCCGCCATGCCGCGACTCCGATGCTTTTTCCCTCTGTTAGAGCATTTCCGGCGAAAGTGCGAAGCGGTTTTGCGCGGGGAGGGCCGCGATAGTACCGATGGGTACTTGCGCGCCGGGAAAGAAAATTGCGCGAAGGCCCCGCGAAGTTTTCATATCAAACCATAAATAAATCAGCGGAATAATCTTGTTTCGTTAAAGTCTCCGCCAGTCCGGCACCCGGCTTCGGAACCGTTCTTCCTCACATCCTGCAATTGTGATCGAAAATATTCTTGCTTTATCGGACGAGCCGTATCACCCTTGAAATCGCGGGCCGGAAGAGGAGCCGGGCCGCGAAGCCGGCTTTTGGGAGATGCCCGCATGACCGACGACGTCGTCCTTTCCCTGCACGTTCCCGAACCGGAACTGCGCCCCGGCGACAGGCCGGATTTTTCCCATGTGAAGATCCCGCGCGCCGGCACGGTGCGCCGGCCCGAGATCGATGAGAAGCCGGAGGCGATGCGCGACCTCGCCTTCAGCATCATCCGCGTGCTGAACCGGGAAGGCGAGGCGGTCGGCCCCTGGGCGGGTGGGCTTACCGACGACGAAGTGAAGGAGGGGCTTCGCCACATGATGATCCTGCGCGCCTACGACGCGCGCATGATGATGGCGCAGCGGCAGGGCAAGACCTCCTTCTATATGCAGCATCTGGGCGAGGAGGCGGTGAGCTGCGCCTTCCGCAAGGCGCTCCGCAAGGGCGACATGAACTTCCCCACCTACCGGCAGGCGGGGCTTTTGATCGCCGACGATTATCCGCTCGTCACCATGATGAACCAGATTTTTTCCAACGAGCACGACCCGCTGAAGGGCCGCCAGCTGCCGGTGATGTATTCCTCGAAGGAGCATGGCTTCTTCACCATTTCGGGCAATCTCGCGACGCAGTTCACCCAGGCCGTGGGCTGGGCCATGGCCTCGGCCATCAGCCACGGCACCAGGATCGCCGCCGCATGGATCGGCGACGGCTCCACCGCCGAGAGCGATTTTCACGCGGCCCTCGTCTTCGCCTCCACCTACAAGGCCCCGGTGGTGATGAACATCGTCAACAATCAATGGGCGATCTCGACCTTTCAGGGCATCGCGCGCGGCGGCTCCGGCACCTTCGCGGCGCGCGGGCACGGCTTCGGCATTCCGGCGCTGCGGGTGGACGGCAACGATTATCTCGCCGTCCATGCGGTGGCGAAATGGGCGGTGGAACGGGCGCGGCGCAATCTCGGGCCGACCATCGTCGAATATGTCACCTACCGCGCCGGCGGCCACTCCACCTCGGACGACCCCTCCGCCTATCGCCCCAAGGCGGAAAGCGACGCCTGGCCGCTGGGCGACCCGATCCTGCGGCTCAAGAACCACCTGATCGCCCGCGGCGTCTGGACCGAGGAGCGCCACAAGCAGGCCGAGGCGGAGGTGATGGACACGGTCGTCGCCGCGCAGCGCGAGGCCGAGGCCATCGGCACGCTGCATGACGGCCGCCATCCCTCCATGCGCGACATGTTCGAGGACGTCTACGCCGAGACGCCGCCGCATCTGATCCGCCAGCGGCAGGAAGCGGGGTTCTGACATGGCCAGGATGACCATGATCGAGGCGATCCAGAACGCCCACGACATCGCCATGGAGCGCGACGACAAGGTGGTCGTGTTCGGCGAGGACGTCGGCTATTTCGGCGGCGTGTTCCGCTGCACCGCCGGCCTGCAGAAGAAATACGGCAAGTCGCGCTGCTTCGACACGCCGATCAGCGAGCTGGGCATCGTCGGCACGGCCATCGGCATGGCGGTCTACGGCCTGCGACCCTGCGTCGAGGTGCAGTTCGCCGACTATGTCTATCCGGCCTATGACCAGATCGTCTCGGAGGCGGCGCGGCTGCGCTATCGCTCGGCGGGCGAGTTCACCTGTCCGCTGGTCATCCGCATGCCGTCCGGCGGCGGCATCTATGGCGGCCAGACCCACAGCCAGAGCCCGGAGGCGCTGTTCACCCATGTCTCGGGGCTGAAGACGGTGATGCCCTCCACCCCGGCCGACGCCAAGGGCCTGCTGCTGGCGGCCATCGAGGACCCCGATCCGGTGATCGTGTTCGAGCCGAAGCGGCTTTATAATGGCCCCTTCGACGGCCATCACGACAAGCCGGTGATCTCGTGGAAGAAGCACGATCTGGGCGAGGTTCCCGACGGCTATTACACCGTGCCGCTCGGCAAGGCGGCGGTGCGGCGCGAGGGCCGTGACGTAACGGTGCTGGCCTATGGCACGATGGTGCATGTGGCGCTGGCGGCGGCCGAGGAGACCGGCGTCGACGCCGAGGTGATCGACCTGCGCACGCTGCTGCCGCTCGACACCGAGACGATCATGGCCTCGGTCAGGAAGACCGGACGCTGCGTCGTCGTGCACGAGGCGACGCTGACCTGCGGCTATGGCGCGGAGCTGGCGGCGCTGGTGCAGCGCGACTGCTTCTATCATCTCGAAGCGCCGATCCTGCGCGTCACCGGCTGGGACACGCCCTATCCGCATGCGCAGGAATGGGCCTATTTCCCCGGCCCCGACCGGGTGGGCCGGGCGCTTCTGTCGATCATGGAAGCTTGAAGAGGGGCGGTTCAATGGCTGAATTTTCGATAAAGCTCCCCGATGTCGGCGAAGGCGTGGCCGAGGCCGAGCTGGTCGAATGGCATGTGAAGCCCGGCGACGTGGTGCGCGAGGACGACCTGCTCGCCGCCGTCATGACCGACAAGGCGACGGTGGAGATTCCCTCCTCGCGGGCCGGAACGGTGATCGCCGTCAACGGCGAGGTGGGCGAGAAGATCGCCATCGGCTCGGTGCTGGTGCGGCTTGAAATCGACAGCGAAAAGCCGCAAGAGGCGAAGGTTGAAGAAGCGCACGAACCGGAAACCCCGGTGCTGCTGCAAACGCCGGTCCCGCCGAAGCCTGAGACGCCAAGGCGCGAGGCGGCGAGCCGGCCCTTCACCGGCGCGGGGCCGGTGCGGGCGGAGGGCGAGAAGCCGCTCGCCACGCCCTCGGTGCGCCTGCGCGCGCGGGAGGCGGGCGTCGACCTGCGCCGCCTGCGTGGCACCGGCCCGGCCGGGCGCATCACCCATGAGGATCTGGACGCCTATTTCGCAGCGCCCTCAAGCGGCGCGCCTCCCGCGCAGGCGGCCGACGCCTCCGTCACCGAGATCAAGGTGATCGGCCTGCGCCGCAAGATCGCCGAGCGCATGGCCGAGGCCAAGCGGCATATTCCGCACATCACCATCGTCGAGGAGGTGGATGTCACGCAGCTTGAAGAATTGCGCGCAAGCCTCAACAACGAAAAGAAGGAAGGCCGTCCGCGCCTGACGCTTCTGCCCTTCCTGATCCGCGCCATCGTCAAGGCGGTGAAGGAGCAGCCGGGCCTGAACGCGCATTTCGACGACGAGGCGGATATTATTCGTGAGTATGGCGGCGTGCATGTCGGCATAGCCACCCAGACGCCGAACGGGCTGATCGTGCCGGTGGTGCGCCATGCCGAAAGCCTGACCGTCTTCGCCGCCGCGAGCGAGCTTTCCCGCGTCACCGAGGCCGCGCGCAGCGGCGCGGCCAAACGGGAAGAGCTGTCCGGCTCGACCATCACCATCACCTCGCTGGGGCCGCTCGGCGCGGTGGCCACCACGCCGATCATCAACCGGCCGGAAGTGGCCATCGTCGGCGTCAACAAGATCGCGGTGCGGCCGATGTGGGACGGCGCGCAATTCGTTCCGCGCAAAATGATGAACCTTTCCAGTAGCTTCGATCATCGCGTCATCGACGGCTGGGACGCCGCCGTCTTCGTGCGCAAGCTGAAAAGCCTGATCGAAACGCCCGCGCTGCTGTTTGTGGAAGGCTGAGCCATGAGCGAAATTTCCTGCAAACTCCTCATCATCGGCGGCGGCCCCGGCGGCTATGTCTGCGGCATCCGCGCCGGACAGCTCGGCGTCGACACGGTGCTGGTGGAGAAGAAGCGGCTCGGCGGAACCTGCCTCAATGTCGGCTGCATCCCCTCCAAGGCGCTGATCCATGCGGCGGACGAGTTTCATCGCCTGACTGGCGAAAGCGCGCTCGGCCTCTCGGCGCAGAACCCTTCCATCGATTTCGCCAGGACGCAGGAATGGAAGGACGGCATCGTCAACCGCCTCAACGCCGGCGTGGCGGGCCTCTTGAAGAAATCCCATGTGCGCATGTTCCAGGGGCAGGCGCGCTTCACCGACGGCAAGACGGTGCGGGTCGAGACCGACACCGGCCCGCAGATCGTCCACGCGGAAAATATCGTCGTCGCCACCGGATCGGTCCCGGTCGAGATCGACGCGCTGCCTTTCGGCGGCGACGTCATCTCCTCCACCGAGGCGCTGGCGCTGACGAAAATCCCCGAGCGTCTGGCGGTGGTCGGCGGCGGTTATATCGGTCTGGAGATCGGCACGGCCTTCGCGAAAATTGGGGCGAAGGTGACGCTAATTGAGGCGGAAGCGCATATCCTACCCCAATATGATGTCGATTTGACCCGTCCAATCATGGCGAAGTTGCGTCAACTTGGCGTCGAAGTGATGGCGAAAGCGGTTGCGCGGGGCGTTTCGGCCGATGGCGGCGGGCTGGAGATCACCGACCGGGACGGCGTCAAAAAGACCATTCCGGCGGACAAAATCCTCGTCACCGTCGGCCGCAAGCCGCAGACGGACGGCTGGGGCCTGGGCGAAATCCGGCTCGACACGGACGGCCGTTTCATCCGCATCGACGACCGCTGCCGCACCTCCATGCGCGGCGTCTACGCCATCGGCGACGTGACCGGCGAGCCCATGCTGGCCCACCGCGCCATGGCGCAGGGCGAGATGGTGGCCGAGATCGTCGCCGGCGGAAAACAGGCCTGGGACAAGCGCTGCATCCCCGCCGTCTGCTTCACCGACCCGGAAGTGGTGACGGCCGGCCTTTCCCCCGACGCCGCGCGCAAGGCGGGGCACGAGGTCCAGATCGGACTCTTCCCTTTCCAGGCCAGCGGCCGCGCCATGACGGTGGAGCGCGAGGACGGTTTCATCCGCGTCGTGGCGCGGGCCGACAACCACCTCATCCTCGGCGTGCAGGCGGTGGGGGCGGGCATATCGGAGCTGTCATCGGCCTTCGCGCAGGCCGTCGAGATGGGCGCGCGGCTGGAGGATATCGCAGGGACGATCCACGCCCATCCGACGCTCGGCGAAGGGTTCGCGGAGGCCTGCATGAAGGCGCTAGGCCATGGGCTGCACGGATAAGCCGCTTTAAAAACAAGGCGATGGCCTAGTCCGCCTTGCGCTCCTGCCGCCAGACGAACACCGCCGCCCCGGCCACCATGGCGGCCAGCGCGAACCATGTGATCGCATAGGAGAGGTGGCTGTTGGGAAAACTCACCACCGTCAGCCCGCCGACCGGATAGGCGGCGGGATCGGGCCCGGCCTCGGCGTCGATGAAATAGGGCGCGACCGCGCCGAGCCCCTTGCGCCTGGCGAAGGCGGCCACGTCGCGCGAATTCCAGTCGTCCTTTTCCGGCGTGTTGGGGCGGAGGAAAAACCCGTCCGGCTCGGGCATGCGCAGAAGCCCCGTCACCGAAACCGGCCCTTGCGGAACCGCCAGCGCCGTCTCGCGCTTTTCCGGCGGCGTGAAGCCGCGATTGACGAAGGTCAGCGCGCCGTCCTGTCCACGCAACGGCGTCATCACCCAATAGCCCGCGCCGCGCTCGGTCAGCGCGCGCACCAGCACCTGCTTGTCGGCGAGATAGGTCCCCGTCGCCGTCACATGGCGATATTCGTCGCCGTCGCGATTGACCTTGGCCCAGCCGTCGCGGCCGGGCGCGGCCGCCGGCGCCGCATGCACCCGCGCGTCGACGTGGGCGATCAGCGCCAGCTTCCATTGCAGCCGCTCGACCTGCCAGACGCCGAGCCCCGCGAACAGCACGAAGAACAAGGCCCCGAGCACGGCCATCAGAGCGAGAAAGGCGCGCGAACGCCCGTTTCTTTCCTCCGCGTCGGCGGTCATGGGGCGTTCCTGAGAGAAAGACGAGACATGCCCGGCTTTTAACCCGCGGCGGAGGCTCGGAAAAGCCCGCCGCGGCCAATTTCGCGTGATTACGCGCCGGGCGGGATTATGACAAGATTACAGCGCCGAAGCCCGTGGGAGATGGGCGCGGCGCTGTCGAAATGCGGCCTGACATGCTCAAGCCAGTTTATGGACGCGATGGCGGCGATGAGAATAGCCTCCCTTGGCCAGCCGCAATACGTTGCAAACCTGCGTCTTGTCCTCGGACGGCTTCTCCATCTGCGTCCGGACGTTGATCAATATCTGCTGCGTGGCTCTGCGATCCTTGTCGGTAGGCCCTGTAACGATGCTTCTCATAGATCATGCTCCCTGTGTTGAGGCGCAGGGCGACTCCCGGGTCGCCCCGGCCGATACGTCAAGAATCTACGAATAACGAAAGTATTAACTACTTTTTAACCCTTGACAAGCGCATTCGTGCAACACCCCGGCCCGCGCCCGCTAAGCCCTTGGCCGGACGCGGAAAAGCCGGGCGACAAAGCCGCCCGGCCGCTTCAAAAGCGTGCGAATCAGGGGTCAGTCGCGATTCGCGTTCAGGATCTCGCGCTTGCCGACATGGTTGGCGGGGCCGACCAGCCCGTCCTGCTCCATCTTCTCGACCAGCGAGGCGGCGCGGTTGTAGCCGATGCCGAGCCGGCGCTGGATATAGGAGGTGGAGCATTTCTTGTCGCGCATCACCACCTTGACGGCCTGCTCGTAGAGGTCGTCGGCGTCCTCCGCGCCCATGGCGGTGGCGTCGAACACGGCGGCTTCCTCGACCGGCTCCTCGTCGTCCTCGCCCTCGGTGACGGTGGCGAGATAATCCGGGCGGCCCTGTTCCTTCAGGTGGTTGACGACCTTCTCCACTTCCTCGTCCGACACGAAGGGCCCGTGCACGCGCACGATGCGCCCGCCGCCGGCCATGTGCAGCATGTCGCCCTGGCCGAGGAGCTGCTCGGCCCCCATTTCGCCGAGGATGGTGCGGCTGTCGATCTTGGACGTGACCTGGAACGAGATGCGGGTGGGGAAATTGGCCTTGATCGTGCCGGTGATGACGTCGACCGAGGGACGCTGCGTCGCCATGATGAGATGAATGCCGGCCGCGCGCGCCATCTGCGCCAGGCGCTGGATCGCGCCTTCGATGTCCTTGCCGGCGACCATCATCAGGTCGGCCATCTCGTCGACGATGACGACGATATAGGGCATCGGCGTCAGGTCCAGCTCCTCCTGCATATAGGTCGGCTCGCCGGTCTCGCGGTCGAAGCCCGACTGCACCGAGCACATCACCGTCTCGCCCTTGTCGCGGGCGGAGGCGGCGCGGGCGTTGAAGCCCTCGATGTTGCGCACGCCGAGCCGCGCCATCTTGCGGTAGCGCTCCTCCATCTCGCGCACGGCCCATTTCAGCGCTACGACGGCCTTCTTGGGGTCCGTCACGACGGGGGTGAGCAGGTGCGGAATGCCGTCATAGATCGACAATTCCAGCATCTTGGGGTCGACCATGATGAGGCGGCATTCCTCGGGCTTGAGCCGGTAGAGCAGCGACAGGATCATGGTGTTGATGGCCACCGACTTGCCCGAGCCGGTGGTGCCGGCGACGAGAAGATGCGGCATCTTCGCGAGCTCCGCGATGATCGGCTCGCCGCCGATGCCCTTACCCAGGCAAAGCGGCAGGCGGTAGCTCGACGCCTCGAAGGCGCGCGATTCGATCATTTCACGCAGGAAAACCGTCTCGCGATTGGCGTTGGGCAGCTCGATGCCGATGACGTTGCGGCCCGGAACCACCGCCACGCGGGCCGACAGCGCCGACATGGAGCGGGCGATGTCGTCGGCCAGGCCGATGACGCGCGAGGATTTGACGCCGGGGGCGGGCTCGAATTCATAGAGCGTGACGACCGGGCCGGGGCGGACATGGATGATCTCGCCGCGCACGCCGAAATCCTCCAGCACGCTTTCGAGAAGACCGGCGCTGCGCTCCAGCATTTCCTGCGTAATGACATGGCCGTCCAGCGTCGCCGGCTCCTGCAACAGCGCGCGCGGCGGAAACTCATAGGCGCCGTGCGAGGCCGGCGCTTCGGCGCGCGGCAGGCTTTGCGGCAGATAGGCGGTGATGGTCGGGGCCGGCTTGGCGGCGACGGGCTCTTCCGGGGCAGGGGCGGGGACGATCTCCTCCGCCGCATGCTCCTCGGCTTCCGCGACGGTCAGCACGACCTCGTCCTCGGTGGCCTCGCCAACGGGCTCAGCGACTGGCGCGATCTCGATGGGGGAGGGCGCGACGAAGGCGACGGGCGCTTCCGCCTTGGCTTCGATCACCGGAGCGGCGGGCGCGACAGCGACCGGCTCGACCACGGGAGCCACCGGGGCGGGCTGTGGCGCGGCGACGGCTTCCGCCACGGGCTGCTCGTGCGGCTTGCGCCATTCCATGACGCGGAACTGCGACAGGATGGATTCGACCGAGGGGGCGGGGCGCTTCGGCTTGGTGGGAATCACCGGCTGCGCCGGGACGGCGTCGAAATCGAAGCTTTCCCAGAAGGCGAAATCGGACAGATAGGCGAAGGCCGACGGCGTGGACGGCTCGACGGCGCGCATGAAGGCCACCGCTTCCTCCGGCATGGCCGGGGCGGGCGCTGCGGCCACGGGAGCCGCGACGACGGTCTGGACGGGCAGGGCGGGCGCCACCGGCGGAGCCATGGGCGGCGTCAGCCCCTGCGAGACGCTCTGCTGCAAGGCGGCCACGGCCATGGGCTGGGTTTCGGCGGCCTTGGCGGCGTCGACGGCCGGCGCGGCTTCTTCCGCCTGTTCCGGGGCGCGGGCGCGTTCGTTCACGTCCGGCAGGGCCTCGCCGCGGCGGCGCAGCAGCTCCACTTCCGGCGTGCGGGTGAAGCGGACGTTCTCGCCCATCGAGAAATGAATCTTCCATGCGGCGTCCGAGGCGGCCGACTTGGCGTCCGCCGTTCCGGCCTGCATCCGCCGGTCCGATGCGTTGTCCGCGTGATTTCCATGCGACGGGGGAAAATTCTCTCTCAAATTACGCATCTGACCCATACCATTCATACTGTCCTTGACGACGCCACCAGTAATAGAAAATGAAGGTTAACAAGCCCCTTCCGAAATGGCCGCCGGCGTTAAAATTCGGCCGGGCGGATTTTTGGTCCGCGAAGCCTCGCGCGTGGGGAGCGCCGATGCGGGCGGATCGATATGCTATTTATTATCAATAGCTTATATTCATGCCTTCATCCGGCGCGTTCCCGCGCAGACGCGGCGGGCGGCGCGCCGGACAGGCCTTTCGCAAAACAGCGATTGACACGCGCCGCCGGGCGCGCATTCTCATCGCCGCGCGGACCGCGCAGGCAAGGGGAATCGGCATGAAGATCACGATCGAACAGGCGCTCGACAGGGCCGGGACGGGGGCGTTCCAGCGTGGGCTTCTGGGCGTGTTCGGCCTCGTCTGGGCGGCGGACGCCATGCAGGTGCTGGCGGTGGGCTTCACCGGGACCAGCATCGCCAAGACCTTCGGCCTCAGCGTCGGCGAGGCGCTGCAGACGGGCACGCTGTTTTTCTTCGGCATGCTGATCGGCGCGGCGCTGTTCGGCAGGCTGGCCGATAAATACGGCCGCCGCCGCGTGCTGCTGGTGACGGTGGCCTGCGACGCGGTCTTCGGCCTGCTGTCGGTTTTCGCGCCCAGCTTCACGCTGCTTCTGGCCTTGCGATTCCTCACCGGCATGGCCGTGGGCGGCACCCTGCCGGTCGACTACGCCATGATGGCGGAGTTCCTGCCGGCGCGCAATCGCGGCCGCTGGCTGGTCATGCTCGAAGGCTTCTGGGCCATCGGCACGGTGGTCATCGCGCTGGCGGCCTGGGCGGCCAGCCTCGCCGGCGTGGACGACGCCTGGCGCTATATCTTCGCCGTCACCGCTGCGCCGGCTCTGATCGGCATCTGGCTGCGGCTTTGGGTGCCGGAATCGCCCATGCACCTGTTGCAGAACGGCCGCGTCGACGAGGCCAAGAGCGTCATCAACCGCGTGCTGCGCCGCAACGGCCAGCCCGAATTGCGCCCGCAGACCGAGCTGGAGGCCACGCTCAAACCCGCGGGCGGCGAGGGGCTTTTCTCCGGCTCCTTGCGCCGGCGGACGCTCGCCACGCTCGCCATCTGGTTCCTGGTCTCGGTCTCCTATTATGGCGTCTTCACATGGACGCCGGCCAAGCTCGCCAGCGACGGATTCGGCTTCGTGCGCGGCTACGGCTTCCTGGTGCTGGTGGCGCTGGCGCAATTGCCCGGCTACGCGCTCGCCGCCTATGGCGTCGAGAACTGGGGCCGCCGCACGACGCTGATCGCCTTCCTGTTCATAAGCGCCGCGGCCTGCGTGCTGTTCACGGTCGCCGCCGAGCCGATGCTGATCGGCGCGTCGATCCTCATCATGAGCTTCGCGCTTCTGGGCACATGGGGCGCGCTCTACGCCTTCACGCCCGAGCTTTACCCCACCGCGTTGCGTGGCAGCGGCATGGGCGCGGCGGGGGCCATGGCGCGTCTCGGCGGCCTGCTCGCGCCCTCGGCGATGGCCTTCGTCATCAGCCGCAGCTTCACGCTGGCCATCGCGCTATTCGCGGCGCTGCTGGCGCTGGCGGGCGTGATCGCCTTCTTCATCGACGTCGAGACGCGCAAGAAGGCGCTGGACTGAAACGCTTTCAGATCAAGCTGTTACAGCGCCTTGCGAAAGGTGAGGTTGAGCCGAACGCAGCCCAGTTCCTCATGCTCGCCGTCCTTCAGCGGCGCGACGCCATGAAAATATAGCCGCGACGGACCGCCCCAGACCACCACGTCGCCGTGGCGCAGCGCATATTTGCGGACCGGATCGCTGCGCCGCAACCCGCCGAACTGAAAGACGGCCGCAAGCCCCAGCGACACCGATACGATCGACTGGGCGAGATCGCGCTCGTCCTTGTCCTGATGCAGCGACATCTTCGCGCCCGGCGCATAGCGGTTGATCAGGCAGGCGTCGGGCCGGAAATCCATATACCCGGCCTCGCGCGCGGCGCGCGCGGCCAAAGCGCGCAACGCCGCCGGCATGGCCGGCCACGGCGCGCCGGTCAGCGGATCGCAGCGGTCGTAGCGATAGCCGCGCTCGTCCGTCACCCAGCCGGCTTCGCCGCAATTGGTCATAGCCACCGACATGCGATGCCCGCCCGGCGTGACCATATGCCGAAACGGCGCGTTTGTCGCTACCGCCTCGACGCCGGCCAGAACCTCCGCCATGTCCTCAAGCGCGAATCCGCGCAGAAGCACGGCGCCGGGCGCGAGGTCCTCACGGGTTTCAGGCTGCTCGAACAAATCTCTCATCATTTTCTTTCTGCCGCGTATCCTGTCCCGTCGCAACATGGGCGCAGAGCGATGAAAAGTTATAAGCAAGTGCGATGCGCATATCCGTTTCGCATGCACTCGATATGGGGTAGGCTTTAAGGCGTCTGACTTCGCACCGTCAGATTCTTCCATTATCTGATAGTTCCATAATACATATTATGCGATCAACATGAATGGACGCATCGCGCATCCACCTTAACTCTTTTCTGACGCCTGCCCGGTAGAAACAGATCACGGAAACGTTACCGGGTGTGGGTCATGGTCTGGAAAGTGATGCTGGCGAGCGCGGTTTTGGCGGTTGCGCGGTCGACGCCGCGATTCCTGCCGCGCAGACGCATGCCGGCGGTGGTGTCGCACAACGCTTTCGGCATGGAGCTGAAGCCTGCGCCCATCAATCCGGATTGGATCATCGCAGGCGCTCCCGAAGCGCGTTCGGCGGAGCAGTCGGCGAGCGACGACCGCGCCGCCTTCACCGCCGTCTGGGACTGCACCGCCGGCTCGTTCCGCTGGTATTTCGGCTGGGACGAGACGGTCTGCATTCTTGAGGGCGAGGTTCATATCGTCGACGCCGATGGCGGCGAGCGTAGGCTGGGCGCGGGCGACGTGGCCTATTTCCGCGGCGGCACATGGGCGACATGGACCGTCGAGCGCTATGTGCGGAAGGTCGCCTTCATGCGCCGCACCCTACCGCGTCCGGCGGGGCTCATTTACCGGGTCGGCGACGCGGCGCGCCGCAGGCTCGAGCGCACGGGCGCGAGCGGCATGGGGTGAGACGCTCGCGGGATTATATCCTACGGTAAGGCAAATTTATTTCAGACGCCTCCAATCCATCAAAAATCGCGCGCATCATAGCGCGGTCAAACAGATGGAGAAGCGACATGAGAATGTCGGTGTTTTCTTTGGCGGCGATCGCGGCCACCCTCGCCTTCGGGGCCGAGGCGGCTCCGCTTTCCGCCCCTCGTCCCGCAACGCCCCAGGCCGTGGAAAGCGGGCTGGTGCAGCATGTGGATTACTGGTGCGGCCCCGGCTGGCGCATGACGCCGGGCGGCGTCTGCGCGCCGTGGCGCTATTACGGTCCGCCGCCCTATTGGCGGCATCACCACCATCATTACTATCGGCCCTATTATCGCCCGCGCTACCACCATCCGTATTATGGCCGCCCGCATTACGGCCATCGCGAATGGCGGCATGGCGGCCACCACCACTATCGGCGCTGAGGGCGGCGGAAGCCGCCCTCCTTCAATCGCGCGCCAGCGTGACCACCGGATCGAGCCGCGACGCGTTGCGCGCCGGCGCGAAGCCGAAGCCTATGCCGATCAGGCTGGAGCAGAGCAGCGCCGCCGCGATGGAGAGCGGCGAATAGATCAGCCGGAAGCCGGTGTCGAACTGCGCGAAGACGAGGCCGAAGCCGCCCGCCAGCGCCACCCCGACCAGCCCGCCCAAAAGGCAGACCAGCACCGCCTCGATCAGAAACTGCTGGAGAATGTCGCTGCGGCGCGCGCCTACCGCCATGCGCAGGCCGATTTCGGCGACGCGCTCCGACACCGCCACCAGCATGATGTTCATGACCCCGACGCCGCCGACGAACAGCGATATCCCGGCGATGGCCGCGATCAGCAGCGCCATCAGGCCGGTCGCGGCGCGGACGGTCTTCTGCACCTTGTCGCTGTTGTAGACGAAGAAATCCTCCGCCCCGTGCCGGCGCGCGAGGAAGGCCGTCAGCAGCTTTTCCGCCTGCGCCGAATCGACCGCGTCGTCGATGCGCGCGACGATGGATTGCAGCACGCGCGAGCCGGTCATGCGCGTGGAGACTGTGGTGTAGGGCAGGTAGATTTCCGGGTTCTGCGCGCCCTCGCCTTCATTGTCGGGCTTGAGCACGCCGACCACGCGCACCGGCAGGTTTTTCATGAGCACCACCGCGCCCGTCTCCGGCCCTTTGGCGTGCGGAAACAGCGCCTTGCGCGCATTGTCGTCGATGACGGCGTCCTGCGCCATGGCGTCCACGTCGGCGCGGCCGAAGCCGTGGCCCGCCACGAAGGCGCTGTTGCGGGTGCGGAAATATTGCGCGCCGACGCCGATCACCTGCACGTTGATTTCCTTGTCGTCGACGCGCACCGTCGTGGTGGCGGCGTTCTTCGGCGTCGCGGCCTTCACATAGGGCAGCCGGGCGATCTCGCGCGCGTCGTCGACGGTCAGCGTGACGACCTGCTCGGCCTTGAGGTCGCCGAAGCCGCGCCCGGGAAAGACTGCGAGAGAATTCGCGCCCATGTCGCTGATGTCGCTGAGGATTTTCTCCTGCGCGCCCTGCCCCAGCGCCACCACGCAGACCACCGAGGCGATGCCGATGACCACTCCCAGCATGGTGAGGAAGCTGCGCAGGCGATGCGCGCCGATGGAGCGCAGCGCCATGGCGAAGGCGGCGGCGAAACGCCCGCCGAACCGCCGCGCCGGGCGCGGCCGCGCGATCGGAACCACGTCGGCCGGCGCGCGGTTTCGCCTGTCGGCCACCACGGCGCCGTCGCGGATTTCGATCACGCGGGCGGCGCGGGCGGCGACGGCGCGGTCGTGGGTGACGATGACGACGGTGCGGCCCTCGCGGTTCAATTCGTCGAGGATGTCGAGCACCTCGCCGCCGCTGCGGCTGTCCAGCGCGCCGGTCGGCTCGTCGGCGAGGATCACGTCGGGATCGTTGACCAGCGCGCGGGCGATGGAGACGCGCTGCTGCTGCCCGCCGGAAAGCTGGCCGGGGCGGTGGCGCAGCCGGTCGCCCATGCCCAGCCGCCGCAGGAGGGCCGTGGCGCGTGCGCGCCGCGCGGCTTTGGGAACGCCGGCATAGACGGCGGGCGTCTCGACGTTCTCCACCGCGTCCAGCGCGCCAAGCAGGTGATAGCGCTGGAAGATGAAGCCGAAGCGCTCACGCCGCAGGGCGGCCAGTTCGTCGGCGGACAGCGCCGCGGTCGGGCGGCCGGCGATCCAGTATTCGCCCTCGCTGGGCCGGTCGAGGCAGCCGAGAATGTTCATCAGCGTCGACTTGCCCGAGCCCGACGCGCCGATGATGGCCACCATGTCGCCGCGCCGGATGGTCAGGTCCACCGCGCGCAGCACCGTCACCGGCCCGTCGCCGGAAGGATGGCGGCGGAACACCCCTGCCAGCCGGATCAGCGGCGCGCCGCTCACGACGCCGTCCCCGGCGCGGCGGCGTAGTCGCTCAGCACCCTGTCGCCTTCCTTCAGGCCGGCGCGGATCTCGGTGACGATGCGGTCGCTGACGCCGGTCTCCACCGCCCGCTCGCGCACCGCGCCGCCGGAAAACACCCGCGCCACCGCTTTGTCCCGCCCGGTCTCCTTCAGCGCCGAGGCGGGGACCAGCAGCACGCCGCGCGCCGTCTCCAGCACGATATGCACCTCCGCCGTCATATAGGTCTTCAGCGCGCCGTCGGGATTGGGCGTGTGGAACAGGCCCTTGTAATAGACCGCCGAGGCCGTCGGCCCGTTCGCGGCGGCGGGGGCCAGCGCCTTGTCGTGGGCGATGGCGTCGGGCGCGGGCGCAATCGTCTCCAGCCGCGCCGCGCGCCGCTCGTCGGCGCGGCCCGGCAGGGTGAAATAAAGCGGCAGGCCGGGTCGCATCCGCGTCACGTCGGCCTCGGAAATGTCGGCCTCGACCGTCATCGTGTCCAGCTGGCCCAGAATGGCGATGGTGGGCACCGACTGCTCGGCGTTGACGTTCTGCCCCTCCTGCACGACGGTGGCGAGCACCGTTCCGTCGGCCGGCGCGGTGACGCGCGTGCGCGCGAGATCGGTCTCGGCGATGCGCACGCCCACCTGCGACACGGCGATCTCGGCCTCGCTCTGGGCCAACTCCGCCTGCCGGGCGCGCATGGCGCTTTCGGCCTTGTCCAGCTCGGCCCGCGCCACGGCCCGCCCGCCCAGCATGGCGCGGTTGCGGGCAAGCTCCAGTCGCGCCAGGTCCAGCGCGGCGCGGCGCTGGTCGCGCAGGGCCTCGTCGCGGCGCAGGGCGGCGCGGGCCTTGTCGAGCTGGTTGCGCTGGCTGGTGGCGTCGATCAGCGCGATGACGTCGCCGGCCCTGACCGCCTGCCCCGGCTGCGCCTTCAGCGACAGCACGCGCCCCGTCACCTGCGCGCCGACCGCCACCAGCCGCGCCGGCCGCAGCCGGCCCGTGGCCAGCACCGCGCGCTCCACGTCGCCGCGCCGGACGGCGGTGAGGTCGGGCAAGGGCTTTTCCGCCGCAAGCCGGTGCGAGACGCCCCAGACGGCGGCGGCGATCAGCGCGAGCGCGGCGACAACCGGCTTCCAGCGTTTCGACGCGGTCTTCATGGGCGCGCTCCCGAAAGCGGGCCGGGCCGGACGAGACGCGGTCCGTCATAACCGTCCGCCACCTGCCCCGCATGGAGGTCCAGCGGCCCGTCCCAGCCGCCGCCGAGCGCTTTTTGCAGCGCGACATAGCTCGACGCGAGGTCGGTGCGCGTCTGCACGAGATCGGTCTGCGCGGCGAGGAGGTTGCGCTGGGCGGTCAGCACGTCGGCGAAGCCGCGCGCGCCGGCGGCGTATTGCTCCAGCGTCAGCGCGGCGATGGCGCGGCGGCGGATTTCGATGCGGCCGAGCTGCGCAAACCGCAGACGGTTCTGCCGCAGGGCGCCGGCGGCGTTCTCCACCTCGCTCAGCGCCGTCAGCACCGCCTTGCGGTAATCGGCGAATTTCTCGTCACGGGCGGCTCTCGCCGCGTCCACCGCCGCGTTGAGCCGGCCGCCCTGGAAGATCGGGACGGCGACGCTCGGCCCAAAGCTCCACGCCACGGTGGAAAGCCGCGCCAGGCCGCCCTGCCCGCTGGCGTCGATGGTCCCGATCAGCGAGACGGCGGGATAGAGCGCCGCCTGCTTCTGCCCGATGCGGGCGGTGGCGGCGGCGTAGTCGCGCTCGGCGGCGCGGATGTCGGGCCGGTTCTGAAGCAGCGCCGCCGGCAGGCCCGCCGCGACGCGGGGCGGAACCGCCGGGACGGCGCGCGGCTTGTCGAGAAGCGGGGCGAGCTCGGCGGCCGGCCGGCCGGTCAGCAGCGCCAGCCTGTCGAGAAAACCCGCATAGTCGATGCGCAAGGCGGGAATCTGCGCCTCGGTGGCGGCGGCCTGGGTCTCGGCGTTCATCAGGTCGAGCGCCGAAGCCGCCCCGGCCGACAGCCGCGTCTCGGTCAGCGCCACCGTCCGGCGCTGCGAGGCGGCGTTGCGCCGGGCGATGGCGATGCGGGCCTGCGCGCCGCGCAGCCGCACGTAATTGTCGGCGATGTCGGCGGCCAGCACGACCAGCGCGGCGCAAAGCTGCTCGCGCGCCGATTGCAGGCCGTAATAGGAAGCCTCCGCGCCGCGCCGAGCGCCGCCGAACAGGTCGATCTCCCATTTGGGCCGCAGGCCGAGCTGCGCCGCGTCGGGGCCGGACATGCGCATATATTTGCCCGCCGCGTCCAGCGTCGGCGACAGCGCGCCGCCGGCCGCGGCGTAATCCGCCCTCGCCTGCCGCAGCCGCGCCATGGCCGCAGCCGCGTCGACGCCGCCGGAGACGCCGTCCGCCACCAGCCGGTCGAGCAGCGGATCGCGCAGGCTCCGCCACCAGCCGCCGAGCCGCGCCGGGCTTCTGTCCGCCGCAGCGTTCCAGGCGGCGGGGACGGCGATGGCGGGCTTGCGGTAATCCGGCCCCACCGCCACGCAGGCGGTCATCGCAGGCAGGATCGCGGTCAGGCATGTCGCGCGGGAAATAAGCAAAAAATCCGTCCAGGGCTGAAATCGGCCGCGAGCATAGGCCACGCGCCGAGCCGCCGCGACGGCAAGATGTCGCCCGCAACCTCATGGAAGAATTGAAGAAATTCAGCAGCCGCGCAGCGATTTCGCCAGATGCGTTATCACCGGGTCGAAGGCCCTGGCCCGGCCGGCCGGATATTCCAGCCGGAAAGCGGCGGCCGCGCCGCCGCAGATGGAAATCGCCCGCTCATAGAAGATGCGCCCGCCCTTCGCCCCCGACCAGACCGCCCATCCGGTTTGCAGTTTGTGGTAACCGACGCGCCAGCCCTCGGCCTGGTCCTGCCCGATGCGCCATTTCACCTCGGCGGGAAAGCCCTCGTCCAGCGTCCGACCGCTCCACACGCGCAATTCGGCCTGCCCGTCGGCGGACAGCGCCGTCACGCTGTCGCCATTGTCCGATTCGCGGCCGGCCGAAAAATCGCCGGGCATGTCGATCGAATAGCCGTAGCGCCCGTTTTCATAGCGCCGCCATTCCGCGCCGGGCGCCGTGGAGGCATAAAAGACGGCGACGGCCGCGCAGAGAAGCCGAAGCTTCATCCTTGCGTCTTTTCCAGGAGGAACGCCCGCAGCGCGATGGCTTGATTATGCGTCTCGTCCTTGGCGCCGTAGAGCAGCGTCAGGCGGCCGGCTTTTGCTTTATCGCGCAACGGCGCGAGCGCGTCGGGATTGGCTTGCAGTTCGGCGTGGTATTTCTGCTGGAAGGCGGCCCATTTGGCGGGGTCGTGGTCGAACCATTTCCGCAAGGCCGTGGAAGGAGCCGCGTCCTTGGCCCAGAGGTCGAGCGCCGCCTTCTCCTTGCTGATGCCGCGCGGCCAGACCCGGTCCACCAGCGCGCGAAAACCGTCGTCGGAGGCGGGCGCGTCGTAGATTCTCTTCAGCCTGATGTCGGTCATCCGCTCCTCCCGCATCGGAAATTCATGCGGAAGCATAGTCCCAAAACGCGAAGGCCGCCATTCCGCCGGCGCTCACGCCTGCGAAAGGACGGCCTGGGCGGCGTCGGCCTTCATCCCGCGCCGTGGCCGCGCGGGGATGAAGCCCTTGACCGAAACCCTCGTCACATCGCGTGATGATGGTGGCGATGGTGATGATGGTGGTGGCGGTGATGATGGCGCACCACCACGCGATGATGATGGTGATGGCGATGATGGCGCAGGTAATGATGATGGTGATGGTGGTGGTGATGATGAACCACCGGCGCCGCGTCGGCCGCGGTCGCGGTCAGGACGGGAGCGGAGAGGCCGAGGGCGGCCGCCAGGCCGAGAGCGGTGAGCAGAGAGGTTTTCATTTTGACGTTCCTTGCTTGGTTTCGGTTTCAGGATTTCCGCCGGAAGGGATGGAGCCGGCAGGCCCCGGTGCTTCGGCCATGTCCGGCTTCAGCCCCAGAAGTTTCAGGCCCTTCGCATAGGCGCGCATTCCCTGCGCCTGCCTCTTGCTCGCACAAAACTTCATCCCTTTCTTCTGCAACGCCTCCGCCTGTTCCGTCCGCCTCGTCTCGGGGCGATTGGCCAGCGCGGCTTGAAGTTGCCGCTTCAGCCGGTCGCACCGTTCGCTCCGGGTGACGAGCGTCACCGTCTTCGCCTGGAGGGGGAACGAAGAGGACAGGACGCCCGCGCCGAGAAGCAGGGAAAAGGCCAGCAGCTTTGCAGTCTTCGATGTAACGATCGAGCGCGACATAGGTTGCAGGTCTTTCCGTCCGGTTCGGTTGGCTTCAGCGTCGTCTTTATCGCCTGCCTGTTTTTCGGGCGTTTTTCCGTGCGGTTGCATTTTGTTTCTGAATTGTAGCGGCTGCGAAAATCGCTGTTGGGGGCATTTTCCGGCCGCAATGGGATCGCTATGATCGCAGCCGTTCAATGCGGGAAAAGACTGCCGTGAAGGAAGACGCCCATATTCTGATCGTCGACGACGACAAGGACATTCGCGACCTGTTGCACGAGTTCCTCAAGCGCCGGGGCTTGCGCGTCTCGGTGGCGCGCAACGGCGACGAGATGCAGGAGATCCTCGCCCGCACGCCGGTCGACGCCATCATCCTCGACGTCATGCTGCCGGGCAAGAGCGGCGTCGAGCTCTGCCAGGAGGTGCGCCGGCGCTCGCAGGTGCCGATCATCATGCTGACGGCCATCGCCGATTCGGCCGACCGCATCCTCGGGCTGGAGATCGGCGCCGACGACTATATCGGCAAGCCCTTCGACCCGCGCGAATTGCTGGCGCGCATCCGCGCCGTGCTGCGCCGCTCCGAGGCGGGCCGCGCGCCCAACCGGCCGCTGTCGCAGGTCTATCGCTTCGCCGGCTGGACGCTCGACTGCGCGCGGCGCCGGCTGACCTCGCCCGCCGACGTGCGGGTGGAGCTGACCACCGCCGAGTTCAACCTGCTGGAGGCGCTGGTCAAAAGCTCGCAGCACATCCTCAGCCGCGACCAGCTCATGGAGCTGGCCGGCAACCAGTCCGTCTACGGCTACGACCGCAGCGTCGACATCCTGATCAGCCGCCTGCGCCGCAAGCTCGACGACGATCCGCGCGCGCCGGAGCTGATCTTGACCGTGCGCGGCGGCGGCTACCAGTTCGGGCGCGAAGTGGAGACCGAATGAGGCCGCCCTTCCCGCATTCGCTGCCGAGCTGGCTCCTGACCATCTTGATCAGCGGCCTTCTGGCGACGCAGGCGGCGACGCTGTGGATCGTCTCGCAGGACCGGCGCGACGCCAACAACGCGCTGGAGCTGTTCCGCGTCAGCGAGCACGCCACCTCGCTGGCGCGGCTTCTCGCCGCCACGCCGCCGGCCGAATGGGACGGCCTCGCCCGCAACCTGTCCGATCCCGAGCAGAAGATGAGCGTCGGCGCCGAGCCGGAAGTGGCGACGGCGCTCGCCTCCGAGGACGACCTCGCCGAGCTGGAGGACGTGCTGGTGGCGCGCCTCAGCCATCTCGGCGTGGTCGACGCGCGCATCCGCCGCGACATCGGGGCCTTCGGCCCGCGCTCCGACCGGCCGGGCGCCGGCGACGACGACATCGGCGCGGTGGAGAAGCAGATCGACAGCATAGCCGCCACCGCCAGCGCGGCGGCCAGCATCACCACCTCGCTGCAGTTCAACGACGGGCGCTGGCTCAATTTCAGCACCCGCATCACCCCGGCCGACCCGATCGTGACGCGCGAGACCGTGCCGCTCTTCGCGCTGGTCGCGGCCAGCGTCGTGCTGGCGGCGGTGTGGGCCACGCGGCGGCTGACCGCGCCCTATCGCATCCTCGAAAAGGCGGTCGGCCGCATCGGCGAGGACCTCAAGGCCCCGCCTCTGCCCGAAAACGGCATCCGCGAATACAAGGCCGCGGCGCATGCGGTCAACGCCATGCAGGCGCGGCTGGTGGACTATGTCTCCGAGCGCGAGCAGCTCGCCGCGGCGCTGGCGCACGACCTGCGCACGCCGCTGACCCGCATGCGGCTGCGGCTCGAGCTTCTGGACGACGAGGCGCTGGCGCGCTCGCTGGCGCGCGACCTCGACAATATCGACGTCATCGCCCGCTCGGTCATCGACTTCGCCACTTTCGAGGCGGCGGCGGAGCCCAAGGAGAAGCTCGACCTGCGCTCGCTGATGCTGTCGGTCACCGATCACTATCCGCAGGTCGAGGTGGCGGATTCGGAGGCGCGGGCGGTGGCCCTGTGCCAGCCCGTCTCCATGCGCCGCTGCTTCACCAACCTGATCGAGAACGCGCTGGCCTATGGCGGCGAAGCCTCCGTCTCGCTCGACCGCGACGGGGCGGAGCTGGTCTTCTCGGTGCGCGACCGGGGGCCGGGCATTCCCGAGGAGCAGATCGAGCGCATGTTCAGCCCCTTCGTGCGCGCCGAGGGCTCGCGCAACCGCGAATCGGGCGGCTTCGGGCTCGGCCTCACCATCGCCCGCAACATCGCGCGCGGCAATGGCGGCGACATCAGCCTGCGCAACGCGCCCGGCGGCGGGCTGATCGCCGAGGCGCGCCTTCCCGCCGCCGGCTGAGGCTTGCAATTTGCCCCCGCCTCCGAAATGTTAGGCCGAACATCGGCGGGAGGAGCCTCATCGTGTATCTTGGTCTTGATCTTGGAACCTCGGGCGTCAAGGCGCTCCTGATCGACGCGGAGCAGAAGGTCGTCGGCTCGGCGCATGGCGAGCTGGACGTGTCGCGGCCCCATCCGGGCTGGAGCGAGCAGGACCCGGCGCAATGGATCAGGGCCTGCGAGACCGCCATCGACGGCTTGCGCGCTGCGTATCCGGCCGCGTTCTCGGCCGTGGCGGGCATCGGCCTGTCGGGCCAGATGCACGGCGCGACGCTGCTCGACGCCAGCGATTCGGTGCTGCGGCCCTGCATCCTGTGGAACGACACCCGCAGCCACAAGGAGGCGGCGGAGCTGGACGCCGACCCGGCCTTCCGCGCCGTCACCGGCAATATCGTGTTTCCCGGCTTCACCGCGCCCAAGCTGGTCTGGGTGGCGCGCAACGAACCCGAAATCTTCGCCCGCACGCGCAAAGTGCTGTTGCCGAAGGATTATCTGCGCCTGTGGCTGACCGGCGAGCATGTGTCGGACATGTCCGATTCGGCCGGCACGAGCTGGCTCGACACCGGCGCGCGGCGCTGGTCCGACGCGCTTCTCGGCAAGACGGGGCTGACGGAAGACCACATGCCGCGCCTCGCCGAAGGCACCGAGCCGACCGGCCGGCTGCGCGCCGAGCTGGCGGCGCGCTGGGGGCTGGCGGCGCGCTCGGTGGTGGCCGGCGGCGCCGGCGACAATGCGGCCTCCGCCTGCGGCATGGGCACGGTCAATCCCGGCCACGCCTTCGTCTCGCTCGGCACCTCGGGCGTGCTCTTCGCCGCCAACGGCGCCTATCAGCCCAAGCCCGAAAGCGCCGTGCACGCCTTCTGCCACGCTTTGCCCGGCACGTGGCACCAGATGGGCGTGATCCTGTCGGCGGCGAGCAGCCTCGACTGGTTCTCGCGCATCTCGGGCGCGAGCCCGCAGGCGCTGGACAAGGAACTGGGCGCGCAGTTGCAGGCGCCGGGAAGCGTGACCTTCCTGCCCTATCTGTCGGGCGAGCGCACGCCCTATAACGACGCGCGCATCCGCGGCGTCTTCACGGGGCTGGAGCACGAAACCGACCGCCGCGCCATGACGCAGGCGGTGCTGGAGGGCGTGGCCTTCGCCATCCGCGACAACCAGATGGCGCTGCGTTCGGCGGGCACCGAGATCGCCTCGCTGTTCGCGGTCGGCGGCGGCTCGCGCTCGTCCTATTGGCTGGAGGCCATCGCCACGGCGCTGGACGTGCCCGTCTCCTTGCCGGAGGAAGGCGATTTCGGCGCCGCCTTCGGCGCGGCCCGGCTGGGACTGATCGCGGCGACCGGGGCCGATCCCTTCGCCGTCTGCGCGCCGCCGCGCGCCGCCCGCACCGTCGAGCCCAACCGCGCGCTGGTCGCCGCCTATGGCGAGGCGCATGCGCGCTATCGCGCGCTCTACCCCGCCATGCACGCGCTGGAAGGCGCGTGAAACTGTTGAAAAAGAAAGGCTTGGCTTCGGCCTTTCATGAAAAGGCCGAAGCCGGTCAGGCCGCCTTACGCGGCTGCATATAAAGGCTGCGGCCCACGGCGGCCAGCAGGTCGGTCTGGGTGACCAGCCCGGCGATGCGGCCGTCGCCGTCGACGATGACCACGGCGTGGCTGCGCCCGTCGGTGAGGATCGGCAGCAGGCCCAGCGCCGGATCGTCGGGCGCGGCTGTGGCCACCGGCGCGGCGGCGCCGGCGATCGAGCCGGCGACGTCGACCAGCTCGCGCAGGCCGACCATGCCGACCAGCCGCCCGTCCGCGCCGGTCACCGGCAGGGTGCGGATGCGGTGATAGAGCAGCAGGTGCCGGGCGTGGTCGGCGGCGGCGTTCTCGCCCACCGTGACCACGTCGCGCGACATGATGTCGGCGCACAGCATGGCGCGATGCGCGCGGATCGAGGCGCTCAGCTCCACCCGCCGCAGAAGCTGGCTCAGGTCGCCGCGGTCGATGTCGAGGCTTTCATGCAGCGATTCCAGCGCCCGGTCGATGTCCTCCTCCAGGAAGCCGCCGCGCGCCGAGGGCGGCGCGTCGGCGGTGTGGTGGACATTGGCCGGGACGGCCACATGCGGATATTGGCGCCGCGACAGCTTGTGGAAGACCATGCCGGAGCCGACCAGCAGGCAGGAATTGAGCGCCACCGGCACGAGCGGAAACAGGAAGCCCCAATGCGCCACCACCGGCCCGCCGAGGACGGCGGTGAGCGCCGCCGCGCCGCCGGGCGGATGCAGGCTGCGCGTCACCGACATGGCGGCGATGGCCAGCGCCACGCCGAGCCCGATGGCCAGCGCCGGATCGTGCGTGAAGCAGGCGACGAGCACGCCGGCGGCGGCGGAGATGGTGTTGCCGCCGATGATGGCCCAGGGCTGCGCCAGCGGGCTGGCCGGCACGGCGAAAAGCAACACCGCCGAGGCCCCCATGGGCGCCACGATCAGCGGCGCGCGGTCGGCGCCGAACAGGAGGCCCGTGAGCAGCCCCGCCAGCGCCACGCCCACCAGCGCGCCGACGCAGGCCCAGGCGCGCTCGCGCGGATTGGCGCCGGGCAATATGGGCCGGAACAGCTTGAACCGGCGCTTCCGGTCGGGCGAAGGCGTGGCGCCTGTCATGGAAATGTCCTGCATGGCGCCGGCATGGGGGACGCGGCCGGCGGAATCGCGCGCATTCTTTGCGCGATAAACGAGGCCGCGGCAAGAAAGTCCATGCTGCGCGGCCCCTGCGGTGAGGAAAAATTGTGCAGGGCGCCCAGCTATGGCGTTTCGGTATAGCTGCCTTGCAGGATCGTTCGTTGTGGCGGGGGCCGCCTCCCTCTATGTTGTGAATGTCCGGTTTTACTCCTCCTCCCAAAAACCGGACACCGAGCGCGATACTCCTCCTCCCAATCGCGCTTTTCATATTCGCCCGCTGCACACTCCTCCTCCCAGTGCAGCGGGCGTTTGCTTTTCCAGCCCTATCGCCGTTTCGTGTGATGCTCGGCCTGTTCGTTGGCGAACAGCGACCAGGCGGCGATGAAGATCGCCGCGATCAGCGGGCCGATGACGAAGCCGTTGATGCCCATCAGCGCCATGCCGCCGATGGTCGAGATCAGGATGACGTAGTCGGGCATGCGCGTGCCCTTGCCCACCAGCGGCGGGCGCAGCAGGTTGTCGACCAGCCCGATGACGAAGACGCCGACGAAGACCAGGATCAGCGCCTTGCCCCATGCCCCGCTGGCGAAGAACCAGACCGCCGCCGGCCCCCAGACCAGCGCCGCGCCGATGGCCGGCAGCATGGACAGGAAGGTCATCATCACCCCCCACAGCAGCGCCGCCTCGATGCCCAGCGCCCAGAAGGTGACGCCGCCGATGATTCCCTGCACGATGGCGATGATGATGTTGCCCTTCACCGTGGCGCGCACCACGGCCATGAACTTGTCGAGGAACTGGCGGCTGTAGTCGTCGCTGAGCGGCATGGCGCGCCGGATGGTGGCGCCGAGATCGGCCCCGTCGCGGAACATGAAGAACAACAGATACAGCATCACGCCGAAGCCGATGAAGAATTGCAGCGTGTTCTGGCCCAGGCTGAACAGGCGGCCGGCGAAAAGCTGGCTGCCCTGCATGACGGCGCTGGAGATTTTTGAGCGCCATTCGGCGAAATCGCCCAGCTGCAGCCGCGCCAGCCACGGCTCCAGCGTGTCGGGCAAGGCGGCCTGGATGCGGCTGATGATGGCGTTGAGGTCGTATTCGCGCGTGCTGAGCCGCTCGTAGAGCGCGTTGCCCTCCTGCACCAGCGAGCCCGACAGCGCCGCCATCGGCAGGATCACCAGGCAGACGCAGAGCAGCACCGACACGAGCGCCGCCAGGTTGCGCCGACCGCCGAACCATCGCTCGAAGCGCTGCTGGATCGGATAGAAGATCACCGCCAGGATCACCGCCCATAATATGGCGGTGGCGTAGGGCGTGAGCAGCCAGACGAAGGCCACCGTGGCCAAGGTCAGAAGAATGTAGAAGCCTGCGCGCTGAACCGTCATGTCGACCTGCGGATCGGGTGATGTCGGCGCGAGCCTGCCCCTATTCGGCCGCATGTTCAATAGAGCGGCCGCAAAGCGCTGTTCAAAACCTGCGGCAAGCCGTTGGAACGGTCCGTTTCCTAGGTTAGTTTCCCTGCTGATATTCTCGTCCGAAAGGTTTTGCATGGCGTCCGGTCTTTTCGCCCTTCTCGACGACGTCGCGGCCATCGCCCGGCACGCCGCCGCCTCGCTGGACGACGTGGCCAGCCAGACGGCCACGGCGAGCGCCAAGGCCGCCGGCGTGGTCATCGACGACACCGCCGTGACGCCGCGCTATGTGGTGGGACTGAAGCCGGAGCGCGAATTGCCGGTGATCTGGAAGATCACCAAGGGCTCGCTGCGCAACAAGCTTTTGTACCTCCTGCCGGCTGCGCTGCTTTTGAGCAGCTTCGTGCCGATGCTGATCACGCCGCTGCTGATGGCGGGCGGCGTCTATCTGTCCTTCGAGGGCGTGGAGAAGCTGATCGAATTCGTCCACCCACACGCCGAGGAGCACGAGGAAGCGACCGGCACGCCGAAGGAGATCGAGGACCGCACGGTGAGCGGCGCGATCCGCACCGATTTCATCCTGTCGGCGGAGATCATGGCGCTGACCCTGGCCGGCCTGCCGCAATCGGGCTTCGTCATGCAGGCCATGGTGCTGGCGGCGGTGGGCGTGGTCATCACCTTCGCCGTCTATGGCGTGGTCGGCGTCATCGTCAAGCTGGACGACATGGGCGTCTCGCTGGTCCGCAACAGCGCCGGCGCTTTCGGCAAGCGGATCGGACAGGGGCTGGTGGCGGCCATGCCGGTGCTGCTGAGCCTGCTCAGCACGGTCGGCACGGCGGCGATGCTGTGGGTCGGCGGCAGCATCGTGGTCCACGGCCTCGCCGGGCTCGGCTTCCATGCGCCGGAGGAATTCATCCACGCCAACGCCGAGCGGCTGCCGCTGCATTCCGACGCGCTCGCCTGGCTGGCGACGTCGCTGCAGCAGGCCGTGCTCGCCATCGGCATCGGGCTGGTCGTCGTTGGGGTGGTGAAGCTCTTCAGCCGGAAGGGCTAGAAGAGCATTTCCGGTGAAATGCTCTATCCTTCCACCTCGCCGCGCCCGCGCAGGCCCCAGAGCCGGCCTGGCAGGCCCGACAGCAGCGCCTCGACATAGCGTTTCTTCTGGAAATAGCCGTTGAGCGAAATGCGCGGCAGGCCGGTATGCGGCTCGGGCCGTCCGAGCACGCCGGGCTGGGTGGTCACCGCCGCCGCGAAGCCGGCTGCCGCCGCCGCCCGCCGCTCGCGCTCGCCTACCGCCGAGGCCCAGCCGTAAGGATAGGAGAAGGTCAGCGGCCGCGCGCCGACATAGCGCTCGACCGCCTCGGTCGATTGCGCGATCTCGTCTTTCAGCCGCTCCGGCGACACACGGCGCAGATTGACATGGGTGACGCCATGCGCCCCGAACCGCGCCAGCGGATCGCTCGCCAGCGCGCGCAGCTCGCCGGCGTCCATGATCTCGGCCTCGACGATGGCGCGCGGATCGACGCCCTCGGCCCGCGCGCATTCTTCGATGCGCCGCACCGCCTCGTCCTCCTCCGCCGTGCGCACGAAGGCGGCGAGGCGCGCGAAGGCGATGCGCTTCTGCGCCTCGGTGGCGAGCGTCATCTCCTCCTCCCCCGCGCCGAAATCGAAGCGCAGTTTCGGCCGGCGGGCCAGCGCGGCCGCCGTCTCCCACCAGATGCCGCGCGTGCGCTCGACGAAGCCTTGCGTGACGAAGATCGTATAGGGAACGCCGAAAGCGCGGAACACCGGCGCGGCGTGGACGGCGTTGTCGCGATAGCCGTCGTCGAGCGTGAAGGCGACGAATTTGCGCGTGTCGCGCGGGTCGGCCAGAAGCGTAGGCAAGTCGTGCAGATGTGCCGGGACCAGCCCCTTGGCGAGCGCCGCGCGGATGGCGACGGCCAGAAATTCCGGCGTGACCGACAGGATGGCGTTGGGCTCGAAGCAGGAGGTTTCGGCGCGCGGCCGCACGTGATGCAGGGTGAAGATGACGCCGCGCCCGCCGGCGAAGGGCGCCAGCCGGCCCGCGCCCGAAAAGCGCACGGCGTTCAGCCCGGCGCGGATCAGGGCGTATTTGAGATCGCTCCGCACGGGCGCCCCGTCAGGCGGCGCGCCGGCGGCGCGGCGCGATATGCGCGAATGGATTCAATTTCTGCCCCCGCCGTTTTTCTGTCTGTTGACGAGAATCCGACCCGATTGATGGGCGAAAACCGATAACAAAGCCTTAAACGGCGGCCGCAGCCCCGCCTTTTGGAAAACGAAGGGTCAATGCGGCGCAGTGCGGCCCACGAGCGTCCGCCCGTCCTGGTCGAAGAGATGCGCGTTTTCCGGGGCGGCGTGGAAGCGGACGCGCGCCTGCCGCCTGATGTCGGCCCCGCCCGGCGCCTTGGCGATGACCGGCTCGCCGCCGAGCCCGAGGTCGATATAGACGAGCTGCACCTCGCCCAATTGCTCGATGAAGTCGACGCGGCCCTCGAAGCCGATGCTCCCCTCGCCGCCGTCGCCGATATGCAGGTCCTCCGGCCGCACGCCGAAGCTGACCGCCGCGCCCGCCATGTCGGCCGCGCTGGCGATGGGCGTCTGCGCCGTCTCGCCGGTGGCGAGGCGCACCGTGGTCGACGGGCCCGTCGCCGTCACCGTGGCGGGCAGGATGTTCATGGCGGGCGAGCCGATGAAGCGGGCGACGAACAGGTTGCCGGGATTGCGGTAAAGCTCCATCGGCGCGCCGACCTGCTCGATGCGCCCGTCCTTGAACACCACGATGCGGTCGGCCAGCGTCATCGCCTCGACCTGGTCGTGGGTGACGTAGATCATGGTCGTGTCGGGCATGGAGTCCTTGAGCTTGGCGATCTCGATGCGGGTGGCCACGCGCAGCGCGGCGTCGAGATTGGACAGCGGCTCGTCGAACAGGAACACCTTGGGGTCGCGCACGATGGCGCGGCCGATGGCCACGCGCTGGCGCTGGCCGCCCGACAGCGCCTTGGGCAGACGGCTCAGATATTTGTCGAGCTGGAGGATGTCGGCGGCGCGGCGCACGCGGCGGTCGATCTCGGCCTTGTTCTCGCCGGCGATGCGCATGCCGAAGGCCATGTTCTCGTAGACCGTCATATGCGGATAGAGCGCATAGGACTGGAACACCATGGCGATGCCGCGCCGCGACGGCGGCACGCGGTTCATCAGCGCGCCGTCGATGCGCAATTCGCCCTCGGTGATCTGCTCCAGCCCGGCGATGGAGCGCAGCAGGGTCGACTTGCCGCAGCCCGAGGGGCCGACGAAGACGATGAACTCGCCCGACTTGATCTCCAGGTCGACGCCGTGCAGCACGGCGAGGCTGGAATAGGACTTGCGGATGTTCTTTAAGGTCAGGTCTGCCATATGTTCCCGCTCCCGCGCCGTTATTCGGCCTTGTTTCCGGGAACCAGCCCGGCGATGAAATTGGTCAGCCGGTCGGCCCGCCTGTCGAGGATTTCGAGGTCGTTCTTGCGGCGGATCGCCTTGCGCACGATCTTCGCGCCGATATAGCGCAGCGGCTCCGGCGGCAGCGTCTTGCGGCGCTTGAGCCCGACGAGGCGGCTGCGGCTCCAGCGGTCGTCGCGGCCGAGGACGAGGCTCGCGAGAATGCGGCCGGCGATCGGCGTCTGCGCGATGCCGGTGCCGTTGAAGCCCATGCCGAAGAAGATGTTGCCGTGCTCGGCCAGCCGGTCGAAGACCGGAACGTGCTCGGCCATGCAGTCGATGGGGCCGCTCCAGTCGTAATCCACCTTCACGCCGCGCAACGCCGGATAGACGCGGTGCAGCTCGCGCCGGTTGTCGTGGCCGCGCTCGGGGCTGCGGTTGAAATCGGCGCCGAAATCGTCGCGGAAGGCGATCTGGCCCGAGCCGCGCCCGAAGATCACCCGCCCCTCCGGCGTGCGCTGGTAATAGAGCACGTGGCTCTGCGCATCGCAGATCGACTTGCCGTCGGTCCAGCCGATGCGGTCGAGGAGTTCCGGCGCCGGCGCGGTGGCGATCACCTGGCTGGAGACGACGTAGAGATGGCGGCGCAGTTCCGGCAGCGCGGCGAGCCAGGCGTTGGCGGCCAGCACCACCTTGTCCGCCGTCAGCGCGCCGTTGGCGGTGCGCAAGGTGCAGCGCGCGCCGGGCGCGATGTCCAGCACCGGGCTTTGCTCGTGGATGGTCACGCCCATCGACTGCGCCAGCGCGCGCAGGCCGACGGCGAGCTTCGCGGGCTGCACCGTGCCGGCGCGGTCCTCGACGATGCCCGCATAGGAGGCGGAAGAGCCGGTGACGCGCGCTATTTCCTCGGCGTCCAGTTCGCGGAAACGCTCGACGCCGAGCGCGCGCGTGGCTTCGAGCGCGCCGTCCCAGGCCCCTTCCTGCGCGATGGAGCTTGCCGTCCACAGCCAGCCGTCGAGCCGCAGCCCCATGTCGATAACGCCGTCGCTCTGGAGCTTGGCGAGTTCCTCGATGGCGTCCGCCGTCTCGGCGCAAAGCTGCTTGGCCTCGTCCATGCCGGTGACGGCGGCGATCTGGTCGATCTCGGCCCACCAGGTATGGACCTGCCCGCCATTGCGCCCCGACGCGCCGGAGCCGCAGAAATCGGCCTCCAAAATGGTCACGCGCGTCTCGGGCGACTGCTCCTTGATGCGGATCGCCGTCCACAGGCCGGTATAGCCGCCGCCGACGATGGCGACGTCCGTCGTCGCCTGCCCGCGCAGCATCTCGGTCGCCGGGCCGGCGTCGATGTCCTGCAGCCAGAAGGAACGGTCCTGCCGGGGCGCCGCGACCGGCTGGCGCAAACGGATTTCGCTCATGTCAGGCCTCCTCGACCTGCCGGATGACGCCGGCGTATTTCTCACGCACCCAGCCGGGAATGGGAACGACCGGCTGCGGGAAGCCGCCGGGATGCATGCAGGTGGCCGCCGCCCGCGCCGCCGCCTGCCGCAGCGCCGCTTCGGCCCCGGTCTTCTCGAAGAGGTAGGAGGTCAGGAACGAGGCCATGAAGCTGTCGCCCGCACCGCAGGTGTCGACCACCTCGATCTCCAGCGCCGGGGCGAAGGAGACGCTGTCGCCGTCGTGGAAGAAGGCCCCGCGCCGGCCGCAGGTCACCAGCGCCTGCGCCGCGCCGGCGTTGCGCAGCGCCTCGATCAGCGGCTCCACCGGCTCGGCCGGATCGTCGGGGCCGGAGGCGAAGACCATCGGCACGCCCTCCAGCGAAAAGGCGAAATGCGCCAGCGACACGTCGACGCTGAAGCGCACGCCGTCGCCGGCGAGCCGCCGCACCAGCCGGGGATCGGCGTTGGTGCCGAGATGCACCCAGTCGGCGGCGCGCAATTCGGCGTAGCGACCTTCCTCGGGCATGTAGTTCGCGCCGACGCCGAGCGATTCCAGCAGGATGCGGCGGTCGCCCGCCTCGTCCTTCAAAAGCGTCACCGCCGTGTCGCCGGGCAATGTCTCCACGTCCGTCCGCGCCAGCCCGGCGGGGGCGATGGCGTCGAGGATGGCCGCGCCTTCCGGATCGTCCGCCACCGCGCCGAAATAGCGCCCCTCCCAGCCGTTCAGCCGCCACTGGACGGCGACGTTCAACGCGTTGCCGCCCACCGTCATCGTTCCTTGCGTGAGCGAGACGTCGAGGCAATTGTCGCCGACGGCGACGAGTTTGGGTGTGGGCTTGGTCATCATGCGCTTTCAATGTCGGTGTCGAAATAGGGAGCGGCGGCGGCGAGGTTGCGTGTCCAGGCCGCCGCCGGGTCGAGGGCGTAGGAGCCGTCGCCGAAGGGCTCGAAGGTCAGCGTGCCGGCGAAGCCCGCCTGTCCCAGTTGATCGAGATAATCGCCGAGCGGCAGGTCGCCGTCGCCCCAGACCAGATGGCCGGAGGGCTTGCCGTCGACGATATGGACATGCGCGACCTTGTCGCCGAAGCGGTCGAGATAATCGGCCACCGTGTCGCCCGCCGTCGCCATGGCGACGAGGTCGAGCACCACGTCCATATTGTCGGCGCCGACCTGGTCGTACATGCGACCGAGGCCGTCGAGGTCGGTGACGATGTTGCTTTCGATGCGCTGCAGCGGCTCCAGCAGGCAGCGTATGCCGACGCTTTTGGCATAGGCGGCGATCTCGGCGATGGCATCGGCCGAGCGCGCCCAGGCCGTCTCCGCCGGCTCGGTCTCGAAGCCGCGCGCCGGCGTGAGAAACAGGTAGTCCGCGCCGAGCCGGGCGCAGATGTCGGCGCCGTGGCGGAAGCGGTCGATGCTGTCGCGGCGCAGCTCCGCGTCGCCCGAGGCGATGTTGATCGGGTAGAGCACCTGCTCCGGCGTATAGGCGCGGACGGCGAGGCCGTTGTCGTCGAGCACGCGCGCCACATGGGCGAGCCGGCGCTCGCTGAGATGGAACAGGTCGAGATGCGGCGCCACGCCCCACAGCTCCATGCGCGTGAAGCCGAAATCGCGCATCGCCGCCGCGGCTCGCTCGAAGGGCCCGTGCTGGAAGCCGAAATTCGCCCCGATCAGTTGCGATCGTTTCAAAGCCATGCTGGTTCCCCCTATTTGCCGATGCCTTCGGCGAGGCCGCGGATGAAGTAGCGCTGGGCGGCGAAGAAGACGAGCACGATCGGCAGCGCCGAAATGGTCATGGCCGCGAAGACCACCGCGTAATTGGTGCCGTGCTTGGCCATGATCGAGGTCAGGCCCACCGGCAGGGTCTGCACGTCGGCGCCGCTGGTGAAGATCATGGCGAAGAGATATTCGTTCCAGGCGAACAGCACGTGCAGGATGACGCAGGAGACGATGATCGGCTTGCACAGAGGCAGCGTCACGCGCCAGAAAATCTGGCTTTCGCTGGCCCCGTCCATGATCGCCGCCTCGTCCAGATCGCGCGACAGGTCCAGCATATAGGCGCGGATCAGGAAGGTGGTGAAGGGGATGCGGAAGGCGGTATAGAGCAGGATCAGCGCCCAATAGGTGTTGTAGAGGCCGAGTTCCTGCATCATCTTGACCAGCGGGATCACCGCCACGGTGGGGCTGAGCATCAACCCGCCCAGGACTATGCCCACCACGATCGGCTTGCCCGGCATCTTCGACCGCGTCAGGCCGTAGGCGGTCCAGGCGCTGATCATCACCGTGCACACCGCCGAGGCGACGGTGACGATGATGCTGGTGACGATATAGTCGCGCACGCCCTGGTTCCAGGCCGCGACGTAGTTCTCCCAGGTGAAGCGGCTCGGCAGCGCGAAGGGATCGCCAAAGATCTCGGCGTTGTTCTTGAAGCCGTTGAGCGCCATCCACAGCAGCGGATAGATCACCACCACGCCGAGGCAGACGAGGAAGGTGACGAGGCAGGCCTTGGCCACCGCCGCCCAGAAATTGGCGGCCTGGCCCTCGCCCTGCATTTCAGTATCGCGGATTTCAGCGGCGGTCATAGCTCGACCCTCCGGCGTCTCGTGTACCAGAGCTGGGCGAAGCCGGTCAGCAGCGTCACGAAGAAGATCACCGCGGCGATGGCCGCGCCATAGCCGAAATTGTTCTCGATGAAGCCCTGCTGGTAGAGCCACGTGCCCAGCACCTGACTGGCGTTGTTGGGGCCGCCGGCGGTCATGACCATGACCTCGTTGAAGACCTGGAACGCCCCGGTGATGGTGACGATGATCATGAGGCCGGTCATCTCGCGCGTCAGCGGGAAGGTGATGCTCCACAGCCGCCGCAGCGGGCCTGCGCCGTCGATGATGGCGGCGTCGTAAAGCTCGCGCGGGATCTTCTGGATCGCGATGGCGAAAAGCAGGGTCGAGTAGCCGAAGCCCTGCCACTGGCTCATGGCGATGATGGCGTAGATGGCGGTGCCCTCCTCGCCCAGCCAGGCGTGCGACAGGCCGCCGAGGCCGACCGTGTTGAGCGCCGCGTCGAGAAGCCCCGTGCCGGGCTGGTAGATGAAGTAGAACAGAAGCCCGGTCACGGTGATGGAGATGGCCGAGGGGATGAAATAGACCGCGCGCCAGAAGCGCCGCCAGCGCTCCTCCTGCAAGCCCTCGATCAAGGCCGCCAGCACGAAGGCGCCGAAGACCTGGAACACCACGGACAGGATCGCATAGAGCGAATTGTTCCACAGCGCGGTCCAGATCACCGGATCGTCCATCAGGCGCTGGTAGTTGGCGAGGCCGACATTGGTCACCTCGCCGGTGAAGATGTCCTGGTCGGTGGTGCTGACGACGAAATTGTCGACGATGGGGTAGTAGACGAACCACGCGATGATGATCAGCGCGATCGCCGCCCAGCGGAACGAGAACAGGGCGGCGAGGACGGCCCGAAAGCCGCCCTCCCCGTCCGTTCCCGCGCCGGAACCGTGCGCGACGGCTCCGGCGGTTGTGCTTGCCCTGTTGCTCATCCGGCCTCCCTCGTCCGCTTTACTTCGAGGCCGCCGCGGCTTCCTTGACCTTGGCCATGAGCTGCTCGGGCGTCATGTTGCCGCCGATCAGCGCCTGAAGGCCCGAGAGCCAGACCGAGGCCACGCGCGGCGGGTTGGCGGTGTCGAGCCACGGCATCAGGTAGGAGGCCGAGGCGATGTCCTTGAGGCCGCCGACCACGTTGGGGTTGACCTTGTCGGCCGACACGCCGTCGATGGTGGCGCTGGGCTGGCCGTAAGGCGGCGCGGACAGGGTGCGGGCGTTTTCCGGCGACGTCACGAATTTCATGAAGTCGATGGCGAGCGGGATGTTCTTCGAGGCCGAGTTGATCATGTAGCCTTCCGGCGCGCCCTCGATGGCCTTGACGTCGCCCTTGGCGCCGTCCGGGGCCGGCAGCACGAAATAGCCGAAATCCTGCGGCTTCAGCGCCGTGTCGGCCGAGGCGCTCTGGTCGAACTCGATGATCTCCTGGTAATACATCGCCGACTGGCCGTTGCTGAAGGCTTGCAACGCCGAGGCGTAGGACGTGCCGTTGACCGAGGCGCCGTCGGTGCAGCGGTCGGAGAGTTCCTTGAGCTGCTTCAGCGTCTCGACATAGCCGGGGTCGCTATAGGTCGCGGTCTTGGGGTTGAAGTCCTTCTCCAGCGTCGCCGGCGCGACGTTGTAGGCGAGCAGCTGCCCGGCGAAATGCACTTCCGGCCAGCCTTCCTTGTTGCCGAAGGAGATCGGCGTCTTGCCCGCCTTGCGCAGCGCGTCGCAGCTCTTCAGCAGGTCGTCGAAGGTCTTGGGGGCGCTGAGGCCCGCCTGCGCGAACATGGCCTTGTTGTAGCCCATGAACTTGGCGTCGAGGTAAAGCGGGATTCCGTAATATTTGCCGTCGTACTGGAAGGCGGAGACGGCGGCCGGCGCGAAGGTCTTGCCCCATTCGCTGTCGGGGCCGATGACCTTGCTCAAATCGACGGCGCGCTTGCCGCGCACGAAATTGCCGCCCCAGCTTCCCGTCCAGGTGAAATAGATGTCGGGCAGCGTGTTGGAGGCCACCAGCGCCTTGGTCTTGCCCTTGACGCTGTCGTCGCTTTCCTGGATCAGCTCGATCTTCACGTCGGGATGCAGCTTTTCGTAAGCCTTGGCGACGTCGGTGAAATAGGGCGAAAGCTGCTGCAGGCCGAACTTGGTCAGCACGCCGATCTTGCCCTTGTACTCGACCTTGGCGGCCGGATCGGCCACGACTTCCTTGCCGGCGGCGAAGGCCGGGCCGGCGACGCCGGCCGAAAGCGCGAGCGCGGCGGCGGCGAGGATGGTTCTGGAATGTCTCATGGTCAGTTCCCTTTTGCTTATCGTTGCGGTGTCAGTATTCGACGCGCTTGTAGTAGCGGCGCGTGGTCAGCGGATGGTCGCGCAGCACTTCCAGATGGGCGCTGAGCCGCTCCAGAAGCGTGGCGATCACGATGGGCGAGATCAGGCCGCGCACGCGCGGCGAAATCCCCGGCAAAGCGACGGCGGCGGCGTCGAGCACGCGCACCTTGTCGGTGTAGCGGCGGGCGAAATTCTCCACCCGGTCGCCGAGCGGGCGCAGCGCGTCCTCGCCCTTGAACAGGAACAGGCTGACGCCCGGCTCCACCAATTCCAGCGTGCCGTGGAAGAAATCGGCGGCGTGGACCGGCCGCGTGCGGATCCACTGCATCTCTTCCAGGATGCACATGGCGTAATAATGCGCCTCCGGCCAGACCGAGCCCGCGCCGGTGAAGATGTGGTAGGGCTCGTCCTTGATCTCCTCGGCGAGCCGCGCCGCCTCGGGCTCGAAGGCCCGCTTGGCCGCGACCAGCAGCGCCGGCAGCCTTTCCAGCTCGGCGACGACCGTATCGAAATCGGAGCATTCGCCGCGCTCGGCCAGCAGGGCCAGCACCAGGATCAGCGTCTGGAGGTAGAAGGATTCCGAGGAGGTGTCGTCCTCGGCGAAATTGGTGACGTTGAAATCGGCCTCGCGCGCCAAGGGCGTGTCGGCGTGGCCGGTCAGCGACAGCGTTCTCACGCCGCGCGCCTTGAGGAAGCCGAGAAGCTGCACGCTCTCGCGCGTGGTGCCCGACAGCGACGGCAGCACGACCAGCGCCTTTTCGTTAAGCCCCGCCGGCGGGGCCAGCGCCGCTTGCGCCGGCCAGGCGGCGGAGACGGGAAAGGTCGAGGCGCCCTGCGCCAGCTCGATGGCCGGCAAAGCGAGGAGCTGCACGCCGCCGGCGCCCATGAAGAAGACGCGCTCCAGCCCTTCGTCGAGAAGCTTGCGCATCAGCGGACGCATGCGCGCGGCGATGGAGGCCGCGCCGCTCTCGATCCGCAAAAAACGGTCTTCGTCGAAGTTCAGCATAGGCCCTCCCCGGCCGCGGAACGGATGTCTTCACCCTGCCCCACTGAATGCGTATGATTATGAGATCGATCTCACACGCCTATGAAGCACATGTTTTCGCGCCTTTGACAAGCAGTTTTTTCAGGTGAGCTTATGGAGGGGTCAGGCGCGCGCGGCGCGCGAGACGGAGCCGCGCACGATCAGCCGGGTCGGAAACAGCGCGTTGCGCGGCGGGTCCTTCCGGCCCGCCAGCCGGTCGAGCAGCATGTCGGCGGCGAGCGGGCCGATATCGGCGATGGGCTGCGCCACAACGGTAATCTGCGGATCGGTGAAGGTGGCGAGGTTGAAGTCGTCGAAGCCGATCAGCGACACGTCGCGCGGAATCGACAAGCCCATCGAGCGCAGCGCCAGCAGCGCGCCCTGCGTCATCAGGCTGTCGACGGTGAACACCGCCGTGGGCGGGTTGCGCTGGCTGAACAGGCGGATGGTGGCGTCGATGCCGTGCTCGATGGTCGAGGGCGACACGCTGATCAGCGCCGGGTCGAGGCCGATCCCGTGCGCGGCGAGCGCGTTGCGATAGCCGGCCAGGCGCTCCTGCGAGGTGAAGATGCGCGTCTCGTCCTGCAACAGGCCGATGCGGCGGTGGCCGTTCTCGATCAGATAGGCGACGGCCTTGCGCGCGCCGCCCTCATTGTCCACCAGCACGCTGTCGCAGGCGAGGTTGCGCGCCGCGCGGTCGATCAGCACCACCGGCGCGCCGTCGCGAATCGAGGCCTCCAGATGGGCGTGGTCGTCGGCCGAGGTGGGGGCGACGACGAAGCCGCGCACGCTCAGCGCGCGCAGGCTTTCGAGCAGCTCCTTCTCCTGCGCCGGGTTCTCGTCGCTGCTGGCGAGCAGAAGATTGTGGCGGCGCTTGCGGAAGCTCTCCTCCAGATCGTGCGCGATGCGGGCGAAGAACGGGTTCTGGATGTCGCCCAGCACGAAGCCGACCAGCGGCAGCTCGCCGCGCCGCAGCGCCTGCGCCACGCGGTTGCCGCGATAGCCGAGCTTCTCCGCCGCCTCCTGGACGCGCCGCGCCGTCTCGCCGCCGACATAGCCGTAGTCGTTCAGCGCGCGGGCGGCGGTGGCGCGGGAGACATTCGCCGCCGCGGCCACGTCCTTCAGGGTCACCTTGCGCGTCACTTTTTCGCCCGTCTCCTTCAGCGCGCCCCACGGGCGAACGGTTTCGCCCGTGTTTGACACGCCTGAAAGGCGGACGCAACGGCCCTCAATGCGCGATCATCACATGGCGCACGGCGGTGTAGTCCTCGAGCGCGTAGATCGACATGTCCTTGCCGTAGCCGGACTGCTTCAGCCCGCCATGCGGCATTTCGTTGGCCAGCATGAAATGGGTGTTGATCCAGGTGCAGCCGTAGCGCAGCCGCGCCGCCGTCTGCATGCCGCGGCCGACATCCTTGGTCCAGACCGACGAGGCCAGCCCGTAATCGCTGTCGTTGGCCCAGTTGACCGCCTCGTCGACGTCGCTGAAGCGCGTCACCGACACGACAGGACCGAACACCTCGCGGCGCACGATCTCGTCCTCCTGCAAGGCGCCGGCGATCACCGTCGGCTCGAAGAAGAAGCCGCCCTCGCCCGCCGGCTTGCCGCCGGTCGTCACCTCGATATGGCGATGCTCGCGGGCGCGGGCGACGAAGCTTTCCACCCGGTCGCGCTGGCGGCGCGAGATGAGCGGCCCGATCTCGTTCTGGCCGTCGTCGGCGAGATTGTAGCGGATGGACGACACGGCCGAGGAGAGGTCCGCCACGAAGCGGTCGTAGATGCGCGCGTCGGCGTAGATGCGGCAGGCGGCGGTGCAGTCCTGGCCGGCGTTGTAATAGCCGAAGGTGCGCACGCCGTTGACCACCGCCTCGATGTCGGCGTCGTCGAAGACGATGACCGGGGCCTTGCCGCCCAGCTCCAGATGGGTGCGCTTGACGGTGCGGGCGGCGGCCTGCAGCACCTTCTTGCCGGTGGCGACGTCGCCGGTGATCGACACCATGTCCACGCGCGGATGGTTGATGAGCGCGTTGCCCACCGTCTCGCCGCGCCCCAGCACCACGTTGACCACGCCCTCGGGCAGGATGTCGGCGAGCAGCCGCGCCATCTTCAGCGCCGTCAGCGGCGTCTGCTCGGAGGGCTTGAACACCACCGTGTTGCCGCCGGCGATGGCGGGCGCGAGCTTCCAGGCCATCATCATCAGCGGATAGTTCCACGGCGCGATGGAGCCGACCACGCCGACCGGATCGCGGCGGATCATCGAGGTGTGGCCGGGCAGGTATTCGCCCGCCAGCGGCCCGTGCAGGTTGCGCACCGCGCCGGCGAAGAAGCGGTAGCAGTCGACGATGGCCGGGATCTCGTCGTTCTTGACGGCGTTGATCGGCTTGCCGCAATTGAGCGCCTCCAGCGCGGCGAAGCCGTCGGCGTCGCGCTCGATGGCGTCGGCGATCTTGAGCAGATAGTTGGAGCGTTCGCCCGGCGTGGTGCGCGACCAGGCCGCGAAGGCGCGGTTGGCGGCGGCCACCGCCTGGTCGACCTGGGCCAGCGACGCCTCGGGCAGGTTCAGCACCGTCTTGCCGGTCTTGGGGTTGAGGATGCTCTCCTCCGCTTCCGTCCCGGCCTCCAGCCGCGCGCCGATCAGCATTTCCGTGTTCATGTCCGTCTCCCTTGTGTCGTTTCCGCGCACCGGCTTATTTGGCTTATTTGCCGTGTCCGGCGACCTGGTCGCCGTCGCGGGTGAGGTAATAGGCTGCGAGAATGGGCAGGAAGGTCACCAGCACCACCACCATGGCCACCACGTTGGTGACGGGGCGCTGGCGCGGGCGGATCAGCTCCTGCAGCATCCAGATCGGCAGCGTCGTCTGCTGGCCGCCGGTGAAGGTGGTGACGATCACCTCGTCGAAGGACAGCGCGAAGGCCAGCATGCCGCCGGCGAGCAGCGCCGTGCCGATATTGGGCAGGACGACGTGGCGGAAGGTCTGGAAGCCGTCGGCGCCCAGGTCCATCGACGCCTCGATCAGCGAGCCCGAGGTGCGCCGGAACCGCGCCACCGCGTTGTTGTAGACCACCACCACGCAGAAGGTGGCGTGGCCGAGCACGATGGTCCAGACGGAGAACGGGATATCGAACAGCGAGAAGGCCGAGCGCAGCGCGATGCCCGTCACCACGCCCGGCAGCGCGATGGGCAGGATGACGAGAAGCGATATGCCCTCGCGGCCGAAGAACTTTGTGCGGCTGACGGCGGCGGCGCAGAGCGTGCCCAGCACCAGCGCGATCAGCGTGGCGATGGTCGCGACCTGCAGCGACAGCGCAAGCGAGGACCAGACGTCGACGCGGCCCCAGGTCACGCCGAACCATTTCAGCGTGAAGCCCGGCGGCGGCCACTGGTAGCTCTTCTCCTCGGTGGTGAAGGCGTAGACGAAAATCAGCAGGATCGGCAAGTGCAGGAAGGCGAGCCCGCAGGCGGCGGCGATCTTGAGTCCCGGCGAGGCGCGGTTGTCGCGGTCAGAGCGCATCGAAGGCCCCCTGTTTCTTGGCGATCCACAGATAGACGGCCATGATGACGATGGGCACGACCGAGAAGGCGGCGGCCAGCGGCACGTTGCCCGCCGTGCCCTGCTGGGTGTAGACGGCCTGCCCGATGAAGAGCCGCGACGAGCCGATGATCTGCGGGATGATGTAGTCGCCGAGCGTCAGCGAGAAGGTGAAGATCGACCCCGCCACGATGCCCGGCATGGCGAGCGGCAGCAGCACGGTGCGGAAGGTCTGCGCCGGCTTTGCGCCGAGATCGGCCGAGGCCTCGACCAGGTTGCCCGGCACGCGCTCCAGCGCCGCCTGCGTCGGCAGGATCATGTAGGGCAGCCAGATATAGACGAAGACGATGAAGGTGCCGAGATAGCTGACCGACAGCGAGTTGCCGCCCACCACCGGCAGCGCCAGCACGGCGTCGAGCAGCCACGGCAGGTGCAATTTGGCGAAGACCCAGGTGAGGATGCCTTCCTTGGCGAGGATCAGCTTCCAGGCGTAGACCTTGACCAGATAGCTCGACCACAGCGGCGTCATGACGCCGAGATAGAACAGCGCCTTCCAGCGCCCCTTGGCGTAGCGGGCGGCGTAATAGGCGATGGGAAAGGCCACCAGCGCCGAGGCCGCCGTCACCAGCGCCGCCATGACCACGGTGCGGACGATGATGTCGAAATTGGCCGAGTTGAGAAGCTGCGCATAGGTGGCGAGCGTGAAGTGATAGTCGATCAGGCCGGAGAAATCGTCGACCGAGAAGAAGCTTTGCAGCAGGAGCGCGATCAGCGAGCCGATATAGATAACGCCGAGCCACAGGAGCGGCGGCGTCAGCATGAGGAACAGGAGCAGGCCCGGCTTGCGCCAGAACAGGTCGGACAGGCGCGCCAGCGCCCCGCCGCGCCGCGGCAGGATGGAGGTTTCGGGCGCGAGCGCCGTGGCGGTGGAGCCGGTCATGCCGCCTGGTCCTGGTCCATGTAATGCACGTCGCCGGCGTTCCAGGAGAGGCGCACCTCCGAGCCCGTCTCGGGGACGGCCGCGCCGGCGGGCAGCGTCACATGCAGCCTTGCGCCGGCGGCCTCGACGCCGAGCCGGGTCGCCGCGCCCATGAAGCTGACGGTCGCGACGCGCGCCGTCACCCCGCCCGTCTCGGTCAGGCGGATGGCCTCGGGGCGCAGGCTGGCCCAGCGCCGCTCGCCGCCCAGCGCCGCCATGATCTCGGGCGCGACCACGTTGGACGAGCCGACGAAATCGGCGACGAAGCGTGATTGCGGCCGGTTGTAGATTTCCTGCGGCGAGCCGGCCTGCACGATGCGGCCGTTGTTGAAGACCGCGATGCGGTCGGCCATCGACAGCGCCTCGCTCTGGTCGTGGGTGACGAAGACGAAGGTGACGCCGAGCGCCCGTTGCAGGCTTTTCAACTCCTCCTGCATCTGCTCGCGCAATTTGAGGTCGAGCGCGCCGAGCGGCTCGTCGAGGAGCAGCACCTTGGGCTTGTTGACCAACGCGCGGGCCAGCGCCACGCGCTGCCGCTGCCCGCCCGACAACTGGCCGGGCTTGCGGGCGCCGTAGCCGGGCAGCTTGACCAGCTCCAGCATCTCCTCCGCCGCGCGGTGGCGCTCGGCCTTGCCGACGCCGCGCACCATCAGCCCGTAGGCGACGTTGTCAAGGATGCTCAGATGCGGAAACAGCGCATAGTCCTGAAACACGGTGTTGACGTTGCGGCGATAGGGGGGCACGCCGCCGGCGCTTTCGCCAAAGATCTCGATGGCGCCGTCGGAGGGCTGCTCGAAGCCGGCGATCAGCCGCAGGCACGTCGTCTTGCCCGAGCCGGAAGGGCCGAGCATGGCGAAGAACTCGCCCGGCGCGATGGTCAGGCTGACGCGGTCGACGGCGCGCACATCGCCGAAATACCGGCATACATTGTCGAAACGGACTGCTGCTGTCATGATTCCGCCTTCGCCCTTCCCCCGCGCGGAAGGAAGGGCGTTTTCAGTTGGTTGCGGTCGGGGCGATCAGCGTCCGCCGATGACGCCGATATAGTCCGACACCCAGCGGTGATAGGGCACGCATTCGCTCTGGCTTTCGCACTTGGCCGTCGGCGTGCGCCAGAAGCTGATCTTGTCGAAATTGTCGTAGCCGTTGGTGGCGCAGCCCGCGTCGGTGAGCAGCGCGTTGCCCTTGCAGGCAGCCGGCACCGAGGGAACCGCGCCGAACCAGGCTGCGGCGTCGCCCTGCACCTTGGCCTTCAGCGAATGCTCCATCCACTTATAGGCGCAGTTGGGATGCTCGCTGTCGACATGCAGCATGGTGGTGTCGGCCCAGCCGGTGGCGCCCTCCTCGGGGAAGGTGGAGCCGACCTTGGCGTTCTCGGATTTGAGCAGGTTGACCTGGAACGGCCACGAGCTGGAGGCGACCACGCCCTCGTTCTTGAAGTCGTCGACCTGGATCATGGCGTCGTGCCAGTAGCGGCTGACGAGCTTGCGCTGGCCGCGCAGCAGCTCCAGCGCCGCCTTGTACTGGTCTTCGTTGAGCTCGTAGGGGTTCTTGATGCCCAGCTCCGGCTTGTGTTTCATCAGGTAAAGCGCGGCGTCGGCGATGTAGATCGGGCCGTCATAGGCCTGCACGCGGCCCTTGTTGGTCTTGCCGTCGGGGAGGTTCATCTCCTCGAACACGACCTTCCAGCTCTTCGGGGCCTCGCCCTTGAACACGTCGGTGTTATACATCAGCACGTTCGGGCCCCACAGATAGGGCACGCCGTAATGCACGCCCTTGACCGTGAACCAGGGCGCGTCCTTGAGCCGGTCGTCGATGGTCTTCCAGCTCGGGATCAGGTCGGTGTTGATCGGCTGCACGCGCTTGCCGGCCACCAGCCGCAGCGAGGCGTCGCCCGAGGCGGTGACGAGGTCGAAGCCGCCCTCGTTCATCAGCGCCACCATTTCGTCGGAGGTGGCGGCGGTCTTGACGGTGACCTTGCAGCCGGTCTCCTTCTCGAAATCCGTGACCCAGTCGTAATTCTTGTCCGTCTCGCCGCGCTCGATATAGCCGGCCCATGCGACGATGCTGAGCGCGCCCTCGCCCTTGCCGATCTCCTTCAGCGGCTCGGCGGCGACGGCCTGCGCGGCGAAGCTCGCGACGGCCAGCATGGCGACGCCGGATTGCAGAAAACGTTTCATGGACCCACTCCCGTTCCCGTCACGTCCCGTGACATTGTTCCCGGAGCGGATGGTGGCTGCAAACAGGAGCCTTCGCAAATTCATTTATCGGAAAGCTGGTATCGGTTTTTCCGATTTCGGAGCCAAAACCAGCCGGGCGCAGTTAGCGCATCCGGCCCGAGCGCGCCGCCTCGGCTATGCCGATGAAATCGCGGGCGGATTGCGGCAGGCTGGAGCCGCGCCGCCAGGCCATGCCGATCTGCACCACCGGCAGCGCGCCGGAGACGTCGCGGCTTTCGATGCGGTCGCCTTCCAGCGACCAGGGGCGGTAGACGAGGTCGGGCAAAAGCGCCACGCCCGCGCCGGTGGCGACCAGGCTGCGCACCGCCTCCACCGAGCGGGTGCGGAAGGCCACATGCGGCCGCGCGCCCAGCGCCGCCAGCAATTTGCCGGTGTTCTCCTCGATCTCGTCGACGGTGAGCATGATCAGCGGCTCCTTCGCGATGTCGCTCACCGAGATGCTGTCGTTGGAGACGAGTTCGTGGCCCATGGGCAGCCACAGGCGATAGGGCGAGGTTTCCAGGATTTCCGCATGCAGCGCCATGCGGTCGCGCAGGTTGGAGATGACCATCACCGCCACGTCCAGCTCGCCGCCGACCAGAAGATGCTCCAGATAGGAGCCGTTGTCCTCGATGGCGCTGATCTCGACGCCGGGAAAGGCGCGGCGATAGCGCGCCAGCAGGTCCGACAGCACATAGCCCGCCACCAGCGAGGTGACGCCGAGATTGAGCTTGCCCTTCTCCTCGATGCGCTTTTCCGCGAAGGCGCGGCGGGCGTCCGACACGCCGGAGAGGATCTTTGTGGCGTGGCGCAGGAACTGGTGGCCGTTATGGGTGACGGTCAGCCCGCGCGGATGGCGCTCGAACAATTCGACGTTGAGGTCCGTCTCCAGCTCGCGGATGGCCTCGGTGACCGAGGATTGCGAGATGGAGAGTTTTTGCGCCGCGCGCGTCACCGAGCCCTGCTCGGCCACGGCGACGAAATATTGCAACTGCCTCAATGTAAACGCCATTTCGGCAGTTAAGCGCGGCGCGGGGGCGATTGCAAGCCGCCCTCGCCCGCCGCTCCCGTCAGCGGCGCTTGGCCGGCTTGTCGCCGAGCGTCATGCCGTGGCGCTTGAGAAGCTCGGCGCGCACCGCCTCGATCTCCTCGGCCTTGCGCGCGTCGCTCCATTGCAATTCGCGCGCCAGGATGTCGGCGATGGCCGCCAGATTGGCCACCGTCAGCGCGCCGTCGATGGCGAGCGTCGTGCGCCGCAGCACCACGTCGGCGAGATGCACCACCAATTCGTTGCGGGCGATCCAGCCGATCTCGGCCGCGGAGACCGTGTCGCTGTCGGGCAGAAGGGCCGAGCCCGCCTGCGCCTCGGCGCGGATGATCGCCGCCGCCGTCGAGCCATAGCGGGAAAGCAGCGTCTCCACCCGCGCGCGCGGCAGGCCGCTGTCGCGCGACTGCGCCGCCGCCCAGTCGGCGCGGGCCCTGGCGTCGGCGGGGAAATCCCTGCCGCCGCCGATGGGCAGCGTGCGGGTCGACGTCACCCGTTCGCGCCCGAGGCGCTTCAGCGCCGCGTCCGCCACTTCCTCGGCGAAGCCGCGGAAGGTGGTCCATTTGCCGCCGACCAGCGAGATGATGGCGAAGGGCCGCCCCGGCTCCGGCTCCAGCGCCGGCGCGGAATGGTCGCGGCTGATCAGGCCCGGCTCCGACGCGTTGGAGGCCGGCAGCGGGCGGATGCCGCTATAGGCATAGACCATTTGCGAACGGTCGAACTGCAGTTTCGGCAAAAGCGAACGCAGGCTGTCGAAGAAATAATCGATCTCCTTGTCCTCGCAATGCACATTGTCGGGATCGTCGGAGGGAATGTCGGTCGAGCCCACCAGCGCCAGGCCGTGATAGTCGTAGACCAGGCAGATGCGGCCGTCGTCGGCCTCGAAATAGATCATGCGGCCGTTGAGGCTGCGCACCAGCTCGGGATGGTCGATCAGGATATGCGAGCCCTTGGTGCCGCCGATCATCTTGGTCGGCTTGCCGAGCGCGGCGTTGACGCGGTCGATCCACGGGCCGGCGGCGTTGATCACCAGCTTCGGCCGCGCCGAGAAGGCGCTGCCGTCCGGGCGCCGGAAGCGCAGCGTCCCGTCCTTGGCCTCGGTCAGGTCGGTGAAATTGGTCGCCGCGCTCCGCGGATTGGCCGCGAGCCCGTCGCGCACCAGCTCGTAGACCAGCCGCTCCGGCTGGCTGACGCGGGCGTCGTGATACATGCCGCCGGCGACGATGGCCGGGGTGATGTAGGGCATTTCGCGCATGGCCTTCTTCTTCAAAAGAAGCCGATGGCGCGGCATGACGCGCTCGCGCGCGCCGAAGAAATCGTAGAGCGCCAGCCCGATCTTGATCAGCACCGCCCCGCGGCTGCGCGGCGCGGTGGTCGAGCCGAACAGCGTGCGCAGCGCCGCCGGAATGCCGCGCGTCCAGGAGAAGACCGGGATGAAGGTCGGCAGCGGCTCGACGCAATGCGGCGCGTTCTTCAGCAGAAGGTTGCGCTCCAGCGTCGACTGCGCGACGAGGCCGAACTCGCCGGTTTCGAGATATTTGAGCCCGCCATGGATCAGCCGCGACGGCGCGGCGCTGGTGCCGGAGCCGAAATCGGTCTTTTCCACCATCAGGCAGTCGACGCCCTGCTCGCACAGGTCGCGGAACAGGCCCGCCCCGTTGACGCCCGCGCCCAGAACGAGCACGTCGACGCCTTTTTCCTCAATCGCTTGCAGGCGGTTCTTCATCTCGGCGTTCAGCGCGCCATCGGCCAGGTCACTCATCTTTTCGTCTTCGTCTCCGGCGGACGCGGGCGTCCGGTTGATCAATCGGTCGTCAATCGGTCAGGGCCTCGATCCGGGGCCAGAGCGGCCCCAGCGCCTGGGCGATGTCGCGGAACAGCGCGTAGCGCGTCTCATAAGCGGCGGCGCGCTCGGGATCGGGCGTATAGCGCCGCGCGATGGCGTCGAGGTCGCGCGGATCGGCGTTGACGTCGGCGAAGACGCCCGCGCCGACGCCGGCGCACAGGGCCGCGCCCCAGGCGGCGGCCTCGTCCGTGTCGGTGACGGTCACCGGCATGCCCAGCACATTGGCGAACATCTGCGCGAAGGCCGGGCTACGCGACACGCCGCCGGTCAGCCGCGCGGCCGAGATCGGGAAGCCGTCCTTGAGATGGTCGACATGGATGCGGTGGTTGAAGGCGATGCCCTCCCAGACCGCGCGCAGCATGTCGCCGCGATCCTGCCAGCCGCGCAGGCCGAAGAAGGCGCCGCTGGCCATGGCGCCGTAGGGCGAGCCGAACAGATAGGGATGGAACAGCGCCGTCGAGGGCCGCGCCAGCGCGGCGTCGATCTCGGGACGCAGCATGTCGTGGATCGAGCGCCCGCCCGCCTCCGCCTCGCGGCGCTCGGCGGCGCAGAGCTGGTCGAGGAACCAGTCGTAATTGGCGGTCGAGGCCGGCGAGATCGACATGTTGTTCCACTCGCCCGGCGCGATCCCGTTGCGGCAGAACCAGCTTTTGTCGACGCGCGGCTCGCTCGACAGCGTCTCGTTGATGGAATAGGTGCCGGCCACCACCGCCACCGTGCCCTGCTTCAGCCCGCCGACGCCGAGCGCCGAGGCGGTGACGTCGTGCAGGCCCGCCACCACGGGCGTGCCTTCCTTAAGGCCGGTGCGCGCGGCGCAGGCGCGCGAGACGCCGCCCACGATCTCGTCCGAGCGCGCCATCGGCGGCAGCGCGTCCCACAGCGCCTCCAGCCCGAACAGGGCCAGCGCGTCGCGCGAGAACTCCTGCGACTTCACCTCGGTGAAGGAGGTCGAGGCCTCGGTGCGGTCGGTGCCGACGGCGCCGGTCAGGCAGAAGCGCAGCCAGTCCTTGCAGGCCAGCACATGGCCGATGCGGGCGTAGCGCTCCGGCTCGTTGGCCTTGACCCAGGCGAGGATGGCGGAAGGCGCGGAGGCGTGCGGGGCCTGGCCGGTCAGCGCGATGGCCGCCTCGGCCACCGGCCCGGCGATCCACGCCTCGGCCACCGCGCCGGCGCGGCTGTCGAGCGACAGCACGCCCGGCCCGAGCGGACGGCGGTCGCGGTCGAGCATGTAGACGCCGTCGCCATGGGCGGTCGCGGCCACGGCGAGGATGTCGGAGGCGGGACGGCCGCTCTTCTGCAGGGCTTCGGCGACCGCGTCGGCGGTGGCGTCCCAGAAAGCGTCCATGTCGCGCTCGACATGGCGCGGCCTGGGCAGGAATTGCGGCACGCGTCGGCGCGCCACCGAAAGCGGCGTTCCGTCCACGTCGAACAGCACGGCCTTGGTGACGGTCAGTCCGCTGTCGATTCCCAGAAGAGAGGGCATGAAGGTCGATTCCCGAATGATGCGCCCTGCGGCGCGGATTACGCTTGTCCGCCCTTGCGGGCCACGATCACGTTGACGCCCTGCGCCTGCATCCGGTCGAGATGGATGGAGGGCGTGCGGTCGTCGACGATCACGACGTCGAAATCGGTCAGCGCGCCGAAGCTGTGCAGCGCGCGGCGCTCGAACTTTGTGTGGTCGGCCAGAAGCACGCGGCGCGCGGCGCATTCCAGCATGGCGCGCTTGGTGGCCGCCATTTCCGGCGATTGGTGGAACAGCATGTCGTCGGTGATGGCCGCGATGGAGATGAAGGCCACGTCGGCGCGCAACTGCCGGATCTCGTTGGTGGTCATATGGCCGACGAAGGCGTTGCACCAGTTGTAGAGCTGGCCGCCGAGGCCGAGCAGCGTCACGTCCTTGACGTCGCGCATCTCGTTCATCAGCGTCAGCGAATTGGTGATCACCGTCAGCGGAACCCGCTCGGACAGATGCGGGGCCATTTGCAGCACGGTGGTGGAATCGTCGAAGAAGATCGCCTGCCCCGGCTCGACGAACTGCATCGCGGCCTCCGCGATCAGCTTCTTCTCCTCCGACTGGCGCGAGACGCGGTAGAGATCGCTGGCCTCGATCAGGCTGGTCGGCGCCGCCGACACCACGCCGCGCGTCTTGCGGAACAGGCCGCGGCTGACCAGCTCGTCCACGTCGCGATGCGCCGTCATCAGGCTGACGCCGAAGCGTTCGGTCAGGTCCTCGATCCGCATCGAGCCCTCGGCCATCACGGTCTCGGCGATCTGCTGGCGCCGCAGAAGCTGGCGGGCGTGCCGGCTGTCGTTCGGCGCCTGGTCCGTCATCAGATTTTCAATGCTCGCCTTGCCGCTCGCCGTCATCTCCGTCACCCGCTCGCCGTGGCCGAAATTCGTGAGGCTCGCGCCTCGCGGCGGACGGGGCGCCGGACGATGCCCGGCGCCCCGATCATGCCGTTACTGCTTGAGGACGAACGGCGCGGTGTACTTGTCGACATTGTCCTTGGTGATCAGGAAGCAGTCGAAGAGCTGCTTTTCCTTGTCGACGCCCGTCTTGCCGGTCTTGATGAAGCTGTCGGCCTGCTTGACCGCGGCTTCGGAGAAGATGGCGACCGGCTGGAGAACCGTGTACTGCAGTTCGCCGGCCTTGATGGCGGCCACCGCGTCGGGCGAGCCGTCGAAGCCGCCGACCTTGACCTTGTCCAGCTTGCCGGATTCCTTCAGCGCCGCGATCGCGCCCAGCGCCATCTCGTCGTTGCCGCTGATCAGGCCGGTGATCTCCGGATGGGCCTGCAACAGCGCCTGCGCCTTGTCGTGGCCCTGGGTGCGGTTCCAGTTGGCGACGTCCTGGCCGACCTTCTCGAGGTCCGGATACTGCGACAGCACCGTCTCGTAGCCGTTGGAGCGGGTGGCGGCGTTGTTGTCGGAGGGCGCGCCGAGCAGCTCGACATATTTGCCCTTCTCGCCCATGGCCTGCACCCACTGCTGCGCGCCGATGGCCGCGCCCTGCGCGTTGTTGGACACGAGCTGCGCCTTGGCGAGGCCTTCCTGGTTGATCTCGGCGTTGACGAGGAACACCGGGATGCCGGCCGCGACCGCGCGCTTCACCGCGCCCACCGAGCCGTCGGCGTTGGCGGGATCGAGGATGATGGCCTTGGACTTGTTGGTGATGGCGGTGTCGACGAGGTTGCTCTCGGCGTTGGTGTCGCCCTTGTGGCCGCCGACGACGGCGGTGTAGCCGAGGCCTTCCGCGGTCTTCTTGGCGATCTCGCCTTCCGTGTACCAGTACGGATTGGACGGATCGTTGACGATGATGCTGATCAGGCCGTCGGCCCAGGCGGCGCTTGCGCCGGCGATCAGCGGCAGCGCCGCGGCGGCGGCGAGAAGAACCCGCATACCCTTGTTGAACATGGTCTCACTCCCTTTAGGTTTGGTTGTGCCGGTGTCCCGGCGGTTTCGCTTCCACCAGGCGGGAGGCCCCGCCCGTGAAGTCTTTCGCTACTGCCCGGTTACTCTTGGCGTGTTGTTATCGCAAAACCGCTACGCACTTTTGCGCAACATGCCTTTAGCGCCGGGCGTATTGAATGCTGTTGAGCAGCACGGCCAGCACGATCACCGCGCCGGTGAACACGGTCTGCCAGTAGGACGAGACGCCGATGATGACGAGGCCGTCCGAGAGAAAGCCGATCACGAAGGCGCCGAGCATGGTGCCCTGCACCGTGCCGCGGCCGCCGGTGAGCGCCGCGCCGCCGATCACCACGGCGGCGATCGCGGTCAGCTCGTAGGTGGTGCCGGCGGTGGGGCCGGCCGAGGTGAGCTGCGAGGACAGGACCAGGCCGGCGATGGCCGCGCAAATGCCCGAGATCACATAGACCGAGATCTTGACCCGCTTGACCGGCACGCCCGACAGCTCCGCCGCGCGCTCGTTGCCGCCCGAGGCGTAGAGCCAGCGGCCGAAGGCGGTGCGGTTGAGCACCACCGCACAGATGATCGCCACCACGGCCAGCACCAGCACGCCGATCGGCACGCCGAACAGGCGGTTGAAGCCGAGCCAGTCGAAGCCGGTGTTGCCGAGTTCGGGACGGCCGCCGAGATTGTTGTAGGTGAGGCCGTTGGTCATCAAGAGCGCCACGCCGCGGGCGCAATAGAGCACGCCCAGCGTCGCCACGAAGGCCGGCACGCGCAGCCAGGCGATCAGCACGCCGTTGACCGCGCCGACGAAGGCGCCCAGCGCGCAGGTGATCAGCACCACCGCCCAGACCGGGAAATAGAGGATGACGCCGAATTTCTGCAGCGTGACGCCCTGCATCAGGAAGCCCGCCACCACGCCGGCGAGGCCGAGCGTGGAGCCGACCGAAAGGTCGATGCCGCCGTTGAGGATGACCAGCAGCATGCCGATGGCCAACAGGCCGAAAATGGCCACGTGCGACGACATGATGAGGAAGTTGTCGACCGTGAAGTAATAGGGCGACAGGAACGAGAAGGCCGCGATGATGGCGATCAGCGCGAAGAAGGCGCGGCCTTCGAGCAGAAGATGCACCAGGTTGGACTTGCGCTTGGCGGGGGACGCCGATTTTTCTTTTGTGCTCGTGACGGACATTTATAGGCGCTCCGTAATGGCGTCAGTGACCGACCATGGACTCGCCCGAGGCGGCCATGATCTTCTCCTTGGAGACGTCCGAGCCGAATTCGGCGGAGATGCGTCCCCGGTGCATGACGATGATGCGATGGGCGATGCTGAGACATTCGCCGACTTCCGATGTGGTGTAGAGGACGGCCAGCCCCTGCCGGGCCTTTTCCGCCAGAAGCTTGAACACTTCCGCCTTGGCGCCGATGTCGATGCCGCGGCTGGGCTCGTCGAGCAGGATGACGCCGGGGTCGGTGGCCAGCATCTTGCCGATCACCACCTTCTGCTGGTTGCCGCCCGACAGCGAGCCGATGGCCGCGTCGCCGCCGTCGGTCTTGATGTGGACGCGCTCGATGGAGCGGTCGATGATCTCCTTCTCGCGCTTGCGCGAGGTGAAGAGGCCGCGCGTCATCTCGGCGATGCTGGCCAGCGACAGGTTCTTGCCCACCGTCATGGTCTGCACCAGGCCGTCGCGCTGGCGGTCTTCCGGCACCAGCACCAGCCCTTTCTCGATGCGCTGCGCGATGGAGAGGCCCGACACGTCCTCGCCATGCAGCAGCACCCGGCCGCCGCTGGCCTTGAGCCGGCCCGCCACGCATTCCAGAAGCTCGGTGCGGCCCGCGCCCATCAGCCCGTAGATGCAGACCACCTCGCCCGCCTTCAGGGCGAGCGACATGCGGTCCACCAGCGCGAAGCCCGCGCCGGCGGGATCGGGCACGGTCAGGTCCTCGACCGACAGCGCCACCGGGCCGAAATCGTAACCGGTCGGCGGCGAGCCGAGGTCGAAATTCTCGCCCACCATGTTGCGCACGATCCATTCGAGGTCGATCTCGGCGCGCGGGGCGTAGGCCGTCATGGTTCCGTCGCGCAGCACCACGGCGTGGTCGGTGATCTGCAGCGCCTCTTCCAGATGATGCGAGATATAGACGATGGCGACGCCGCGCGCGGTAAGGTCGCGGATGACCTTGAACAGCACCTCCACTTCCGACGCGCTCAGCGCCGAGGTGGGCTCGTCCATGATCAGGATGCGCGAATTGACCGACAGCGCGCGGGCGATCTCGACGATCTGCTGCTGGCCGAGGCGCAGCTCCTCGACCGGCGTCAGCGGGTCGATGTCCTCTTCGAGCTCGTTCATCAGGTCGCGGGTGAGGCGCTCCTCCTCGGCGAAATTGACGCCGGTGGGGGTGCGGATCTCGCGGCCCATGAAGATGTTGTCGCGCACGCTCATATTGGGCGCGAGGCTCAGCTCCTGGTGGATGATGGAGATTCCGCGGTCGCGCGCCTCGGTGGAGGAGTTGAACACCACCGGCTCGCCGTCGAGCACGATCTCGCCCGAGGTCGGCGGCACCACGCCGGAGAGGATCTTCATCAGCGTGGACTTGCCCGCGCCGTTCTCGCCGAACAGCGTGGTGACCTGCCCCTTGCGGATGTCGAAATTGACGCCCTTCAGCGCATGGATGCGGCCATAGGACTTGGCGACGTTGCGGGCCGAGAGGACGACCTCGCCCCATCCTTCCGCCCGGCCATGATCAGCTTTCGCGGCCACGTTCATTTGACGTCCATCTCCACCGGCGTGACGAACCAGTTCTTCGGATTGACCAGCTTGAACACGCCGGTCACCGTCACCGTCTTGCCCGCGAGCTTCTCGGGGTCGATATTGGCGAGCACGTCCTTCTTCATCTGGTTGTTGAGGGCGGAGCCCGCGTTCTGAAACTCGATCTGGTTCTTGAACTGGCCGAAATCGATGGTGCCGGTGGCGTCGCGCAGGTCGGTGCCGTTGATGGCGGGGCCGGTCTGGATGCGGATGCCGACGCCGTCGGGCATGCCGTCCACCTTGACGGTGTTGAAGTTGGACTTGCGCTCCTCGACCACGCCGGTGAACTTGACCGGGATGACCGGCGTGGCGTCGCCGACGCCGTATTTCTTGGCGGCCGCCGCCTTGTCGGCGGCGAGCGCGTTGGCCAGTTCGACCGCGTCGACGGCGCGCTTGACCACGTCTTCCTTGACCTTGGGGAACTGCGCCGCGCCGTAGGCCTCGGGCGAGAAAGCCTCCTGCCGCACGTCGGCGGCCGAGCCGATCTTCACCACCTTGGCGCTGGCGCCGATGGCGACGACGACCACGACGCCCGCGATGACGCTCCACAAGGCGCCGCGGCTCAGCCTGGGCCGGGATGAAACCTGATTTGCTTGTATGCTCATTTGTCAAACGCCTTCAGCAAGGTCTGCCGGATGGCCGTCGCCGGGAGAACCGGACCCGGCCGCAGCGGGGTTCACGCGATGAAATATCGGAAGCGCCTCGCCGGCCGCCCGAGGCGCGGGCCGGCGAAGCCGAAAAGCCTGTCAGATACGGGCTTGCCCCCGCAGGCGACGGACATGATCATGACATCCTCCACGGCATTTCCGCAAGCCGCTCCTCCGCGAGCCCGCCGAAATCTGACGCCGCCTTTCAAGTCTATGATAGCGGCGTGTTATTACTTCAGGGATCATGTTATAAACACCCCAGCCTGTCAATCGGCTGTTTTGGCCAAAACCGGCGTTTCGCACAATTCGCAGGCGGTTCGGAGCCCTGAAACGGGGCGTTTGCGAGCGGATCGGCCGGCGCGGGCGATGGAAGGCGGGCGGGAAATGAAATTTTTTACCCGCAAGAAGTTACAATAGTTTCAATTCATTATGTCTGACTTCTTCATCAGGCGCATTCAGTTACGTCGGCGCGCTTGGGCCTATCCCCTGCCCCTTCCCCATACGCATCACCTTTTGGTGAAAAAAAATGCGAACGGATGAAAATTTTACAGACATTGTGTGAGCGCTATGTTATCTCCATACTACCGCGAGCGCCCATTCGCCTGTATAAAGGACGGCGCCGGGTGCGGCGCGCGCCGCCGCGGGGAGGAGACAACATGCTCGGGAGAAGCCATGTCGGTCATGCGTGAGAAGAGCGACGTCATCATCGGAATCGACGCCGGAACCTCCGTGCTCAAGGCCGTCGCCTTCGATCTTTCAGGACGGCAGCTCGAGGCGTTCGCCGTCCGCAACAATTACCAGTCCGGCGAGCACGGCGCGGTGACGCAGTCGCTGGCGCAGACCTGGCGCGATTGCGTCAGCGCCCTGCGCGGCCTGGCCGAGAAATTCCCCGGCCTGCGCGAGCGCGCCGCCGCCATAGCCGTCACCGGACAGGGCGACGGCACTTGGCTGGTCGACCGCGGGAACGCGCCCGTCGGCGACGCCTGGCTGTGGCTCGACGCCCGCGCCGCCTCGACGGTGCGCACGCTTTCCGCCGGGCCGCTCAGCCGCGCCCGCTTCGAGGCCACCGGCACCGGGCTCAACACCTGCCAGCAGGGCTCGCAGATGGCGCATATGGACCGCGTCATGCCGGAGCTGCTCGACCGCGCCGACGCGGCGCTGCATTGCAAGGACTGGCTCTATCTCAACCTCACCGGCGAGCGCGCCACCGATCCGTCGGAAGCGAGCTTCACCTTCGGCAATTTCCGCAACCGCCAATATGACGACACAGTCATCGAGGCGCTGGGCCTGCAGAAGCGCCGCCATCTGCTGCCGCAGATCATAGACGGAACCGAGGTCATGCACGCGCTGACGGCGGAAGCCGCCGAGGCCACCGGCCTGCGCGCCGGCACGCCCGTCAGCCTCGCCTATGTCGACATGGCCATGACGGCGCTGGGCGCCGGCGTGCGCTGCGGCGACGCCGACGCGGGCTGCTCGACCATCGGCTCCACCGGCGTACATATGCGCGCCAAGCCGGTCAAAGACATTTTTCTCAACGCCGAGGGCACCGGCTACGTCATCGCCCTGCCCGTTCCCGGGATCGTCACCCAGGTGCAGACCAATATGGGCGCGACGATCAATCTCGACTGGATCCTCAACGTCGCGGCCGAACTGATGTCGGCCAACGGCGCCAAGGTGACGCTGAGCGACCTCATCCCGCGCGTCGACGAATGGTTCGCGGCGAGCCGCCCGGTCCCCGTTCTCTACCATCCCTATATTTCCGAGGCCGGCGAACGCGGGCCCTTCGTCAACGCCGACGCGCGGGCGGGCTTTATCGGGCTTTCGAGCCGCGACCGCTTCCCCGAAATGCTGCGCGCGGTGATCGAGGGCCTCGGCATGGCCACCCGCGATTGCTACGCCGCCATGGGCGACATGCCGGCGGAACTGCGCATCACCGGCGGCGCGGCGCGCTCGCGCGCCCTGCGCGCCACGCTGGCCGCCGCCGTGAACGCGCCGGTGCGCGTCTCGGCGCGCGAGGAAGCGGGCGCGGCCGGCGCGGCCATGATGGCGGCCGTGGCGATCGGCGCTTACAGGACGATGGACGACTGCATCGCCGAATGGGTCGCGCCGCTGCTCGGCCCCGGCGAAGCGCCGGACGCCGGCGAGGCCCGCCGCGCCGAGGCGCGCTACGGCGCCTATCGTGAGGCCCGGCTGGCGCTGGTGCCGATCTGGGACCGGCTCGCGTCGCAACATCAGGGCGGCTCCTGAGCCGCTCCATCTCTTTACGCATTTCCAAATGCGAAACCGCTTCGCATTCCCGCTGGAAAGGCCCTAATCTCATCCGCCGCCCGTCGGCGATCCGAAGGAGCATGACATGGCTGAACCGGAACTCTATGACCTGTTCGTGATCGGCGGCGGCATCAACGGCGCGGGCGTGGCCCGCGACGCCGCCGGGCGCGGCCTTTCCGTGGTGCTGTGCGAGAAAGACGACCTGGCGCAGGGCACCTCCTCGCGCTCGGGCAAGCTGGTGCATGGCGGCCTGCGCTATCTCGAATATTACGAGTTCCGGCTGGTGCGCGAGGCGCTGATCGAGCGCGAGGTGCTGCTGAAGGCCGCGCCGCACATCATCTGGCCGCTGCGCTTCGTGCTGCCGCACAGCCCGCAGGACCGCCCGGCCTGGCTGGTGCGGCTCGGCCTGTTCCTCTACGACCATCTCGGCGGCCGCAAGAAGCTGCCCGGCACGCGCACGCTCGACCTGCGCCGCGATCCCGAGGGCGCGCCGATCCTCGACCAATATGTCAAGGGCTTCGAATATTCCGACTGCTGGGTGGACGACGCCCGCCTCGTGGCGCTCAACGCGCTGGGCGCGGCGGAAAAGGGCGCGCTGGTGCTGACCCGCACCCCGGTCGTCTCCGCGAAGCGCGACAAGGACGCCTGGACCATCGAGACCAAGAACCGCGACAGCGGCGAGACGCATGTCTTCCGCGCGCGCTGCATCGTCAATTGCGCCGGCCCCTGGGTGACGGACGTCATCAAGAATGTCGCCGCCTCGCATTCCTCGCGCAATGTGCGCCTGGTCAAGGGCAGCCACATCATCGTGCCGAAATTCTGGGCCGGGGCCAACGCCTATCTGGTGCAGAACCACGACAAGCGCGTCATCTTCATCAACCCCTACGAGGGCGACAAGGCGCTGATCGGCACCACCGATATCGCCTATGAGGGCCGCGCCGAGGACGTCAAGATCGACGAGAAGGAGATCGACTACCTGCTCGCCGCCGTGAACCGCTATTTCAAGGAGAAGCTGCGCCGCGAGGACGTGCTGCACGCCTTCTCCGGCGTGCGTCCGCTGTTCGACGACGGCAAGGGCAACCCCTCCGCCGTCACGCGCGACTATGTCTTCGACCTCGACGAGACGGGCGGCGCGCCGCTGCTGAACGTGTTCGGCGGCAAGATCACCACCTTCCGCGAGTTGGCCGAGCGCGGCATGCACCGGCTCAAGAACGTCTTCCCGCAGATGGGCGGCGACTGGACCCATGACGCGCCGCTGCCGGGCGGCGAAATCCCCGACGCCGATTACGAGAGCTTCGTCGACAGCCTGCGCGACGCCTGGCCCTGGATGCCGCGCAAGCTCGTCCATCATTACGGCCGCCTCTACGGCGCGCGCGCCAGGGACGTGGTCGCCGGCGCGACCGGCATGACCGGGCTCGGCCGCCATTTCGGCGGCAACCTCTACGAGGCCGAGGTGCGCTACCTGACCGCGAAGGAATGGGCGCGGTCGGCCGAGGACATCCTCTATCGCCGCACCAAGCATTATCTCCACCTGACCGAGGCCGAGCGCGCCGCCTTCACCGCCTGGTTCGACGCCGCCAGCCCCGCTGCCTGAGGACATCATGGCCCTGACGCTTTCGCTCAACACCAATCCGCTGGTCAACCGCTTCGCCGAGCCGGACGACCTCATCGAAACCGTGGCGCGCGACCTGCGCCTGCGCGACCTCCAGCTCACGCATGAATTCGTCAATCCGAGCTGGCCGGCGGCGGTGATCCGCCGCCTCACCCGCGACATGGACCGCGCCTTGCAGCGCACCGGCGTGCGGGTGACCTCGGGCATGACCGGCCCCTATGGCCGCCTCAACCATTTCGGCCATCCCGACCGCGACGTGCGCCGCTATTATGTCGACTGGTTCAAGACCTTCGCCGACATCACCGGCGATCTCGGCGGCGTGTCGGTGGGCACGCAATTCGCCATCTTCACCTACAAGGATTTCGACGATCCGGCCCGCCGCGAGGAGCTGATTAAGATCGCGATCGACTGCTGGGCGGAAGTCGCCGAGCACGCCGCCCGCGCCGGCCTGAAATACCTGTTCTGGGAGCCGATGAGCGTCGGCCGCGAATTCGGCGAAACCATCGCCGCCTGCATGAAATTGCAGGACCGGCTGACGGCGGCGAACATGGCGATCCCGATGTGGATGATGGCCGATATCGACCATGGCGACGTCACCTCGCCCAACCCGGACGATTACGACCCCTACGCCTGGGCGCGCGCCGTGCCGAAAGTATCGCCGATCATCCATATCAAGCAGAGCCTGATGGACAAGGGCGGCCACCGCCCCTTCACGGCCGAGTTCAACGCCCGCGGCCGCATCCAGCCCGAGCCGCTGCTCAAGGCCTTCGCCGAGGGCGGCGCGGTCGACAACGAGATCTGCCTCGAACTCTCCTTCAAGGAGCGCGAGCCCAACGACCGGCAGGTGGTGGAGCAGATCGCCGAAAGCGTCGCTTTCTGGGCCCCGCACATTGACACGGGCGCGGCGGATTTGAAGATATAGGCGGCCAAGGCGCGAAGCGGTTTCGCGCCAGGACGATACGTAAACAGAGATGGAGCAGGCTCCAGTCCCGGACCGATCATGAGCGACGCAGACGACTCCCTCGCCCTTCGCGCGGCCTGGCTTCATTTCGTGGCGGGCATGACGCAGGCCGCCGTGGCCAAAAGGCTCGGCCTGCCCTCGGTCAAGGCGCATCGGCTGATCGCCAAGGCGGTGGCCGACGGCGCGGTGAAGGTCTCCATCGACGGCGACATCATCGAGTGCATCGACCTGGAGAACCGCCTCGCCGACCGCTACGGCCTGCATTATTGCGAGGTGGCGCCCGATCTGGGCGAGCCGGACGTGCCGCTGATGGCGCTGGGCCATGCCGGGGCGGAGTTCCTGCGCCGCGAGATCGAGCATGGCGACCACGACGTCATCGGCATCGGCCACGGCCGCACCCTGTCGGCGGCGGTGCATTACATGCCGCGCGTGACGGCGAGCGAGCTGCGCTTCGTCTCGCTGCTCGGCGGCCTCACCCGCAAATTCGCCGCCAATCCGCATGACGTGATGCACCGCATCGCCGAAAAGACCGGCCGCCCGGCCTATATCATGCCCATCCCCTTCTTCGCCAACAGCGCCGAGGACCGCGAGGTGCTGCTGGCGCAGCGCGGCGTCACCGAGGTCTTCGACATGGCCTGCCGGGCGGAGCTGAAGATCGTCGGCATGGGCACGGTCGACGCGCGGGCGCAGCTCGTCACCTCCGGCATGGTCGAGCGCGAGGAGATGGAGGAGATCGCCGAGGGCGGCGGCGTGGGCGAGATGCTGGGCCATTTCTTCGACGCCGAGGGCAAGTCGGTGCGCACCGCGCTGACGGCGCGCACCGTCGCCGCCACGCTGGAGGACGGAGCCGAGAACGGCCGCATCGTCGGGCTGGCCGGCGGGTCGTCCAAGGTCGAGGCCATCCGCGCCGTGCTGAAAAGCGGCCGTCTCTACGGCCTGATCACCGACGAGCGCACGGCGCGCGCTTTGGTCGAATGAAACGAAAACATCACAAGATAACATTTTGATATGGTATTTTGTGACTTTTTCGTATAAGAATGGCTGGAATTCGGGAGGCGGTTCGGAGGAATCTTGAAACGGGACGACCGCAGGCAGGCGATCATCGATCTTCTGGTCGAGAACCAGGCCGTCGATCTGGACGATCTGGCGGACCGTTTCGCCGTTTCCCGCATGACCATCCATCGCGACCTCGATTCGCTGGAGCAGTCGGGCGTGCTGCGCAAGGTGCGCGGCGGCGCGACGGTGGACGCCGGCACCCAGTTCGAGAGCGATTTCCGCTTCCGCGAACGGCAGGACGGCGCGGCCAAGCTGCGCATGGCGCGCGCCGCGCTGGAGCTGGTCGAGCCGGGCATGACGGTGATGGTCAATGACGGCTCGATGGCCGCCGTGCTGGGCGGGCTGCTGCTCGAGAAGCGGCCGCTCACCGTCATCACCAACAACGCCGTCATCATCGACGCGCTCAAGGGCGAGAACGGCGTCAACCTGATCGCGCTGGGCGGCGTCTATTCGGCCAAGTTCAACGCCTTTTTCGGCCTCCTGACCGAGGAGGCGCTGTCGCGGCTCAGCGCCGACGTCGCCTTCATCTCCACCCCGGCGGTCAACGGCAGGCTGGTCTATCACATGGACGAAAGCGTGGTGCGCACCAAGCGCGCCATGACGGCGTCCGCGGCGCGAAGCTGCCTCCTGGTCAACCATCAGCGCTTCGGCCGCCCGGCCCTGCACGTGATGGCGGACCTCGGCGATTTCGACGCCGTCATCACGGATTCCCCGCCCGCGCCGGACGTGCTCGCAGAGCTCGACGCGGCGGGGATCGAACTCACCATAGCGGAATGGAAAGGCGATTGAGCATGGCCAGATTCTGGGTCGGCACGAGCTGGAAGATGAACAAGACGCTGGCGGAGGCGCGCGCCTTCGCCGAGGCCCTGAAGGCGGCGGACGGCGGAAGCGTGGCCGACATCCAGCGTTTCGTGATCCCGCCCTTCACGGCGGTGCGCGAGGTCAAGCAGATCCTGTCCGGCGCGTCGGTCAAGGTCGGCGCGCAGAACATGCACTGGGCCGACCAGGGCGCGTGGACCGGCGAAATCTCGCCGCTGATGCTGAAGGACTGTAATCTCGACATCGTCGAGCTCGGCCATTCCGAGCGCCGCGAGCATTTCGGCGAGACCGACGAGACCGTCGGCCTCAAGGTCGAGGCCGCCGTGCGCCACGGCCTGATCCCGCTGATCTGCATCGGCGAGACGCTCGAGGACCGCGAGAGCGGCCGCGCGGCGGAAGTGCTGGCCGAGGAAGTGCGCGGCGCGCTGTCAAAACTCTCCGACGCGCAGAAGCAGGCCGAGATCCTCCTCGCCTATGAGCCGGTCTGGGCCATCGGCGAGAAGGGCATCCCCGCCTCCGCCGATTACGCCGACGCGCGCCAGGCCGAGATCATCGCGGTTGCGGAAGGCGTCCTCGGCCGCCGCGTTCCCTGCCTCTATGGCGGCTCGGTCAATCCCGACAATTGCGAGGAGCTGATCGCCTGCCCGCATGTGGACGGTCTTTTCATCGGCCGCTCGGCCTGGAACGTCGAGGGCTATCTCGACATCCTGGACAAGTGCGCCCGCCAGATCCGGAAATAATCCAGAACCTTCAAGGAGAAACAGCCATGAAAATCGCAGTTGCAGGCGACAGCGCCGGCGAAGGCCTCGCCAAGATCCTCGCCGAACACCTCAAGGACCGCTTTGAGGTTTCGGAAATCTCGCGCACCGAGGCCGGCGCGGACGCCTTCTACGCCAACCTGTCCGACCGCGTCGCCTCGGCCGTGGTCAAGGGCGAGTACGACCGCGCCATCCTGGTCTGCGGCACCGGCATCGGCGTCTGCATCGCCGCCAACAAGGTGCCGGGCGTCCGCGCCGCGCTGACGCACGACACCTATTCGGCCGAGCGCGCCGCGCTCTCCAACAACGCCCAGATCATCACCATGGGCGCGCGCGTCATCGGCTCGGAGCTGGCCAAAGCCATCGCCGACGCCTATCTCGCCCAGACCTTCGACGAAAAGGGCCGTTCGGCCGGCAATGTCGACGCGATCAACGCCGTCGACGCCAAGTACAACGCCTGCTGACGTTTCCCTGAAACGCGGCTGAGAAAGCGGACGGGAAACCGTCCGCTTTTGTCGTTATTGCGATGGGAATCACCCGGCTTCCCGTGCATGATGCGCGCGGGTTTTGGGGAAGCGCCGATGCTGCTGGGGATCATCGCCGGATTGACGACATGCGCCTTGTGGGGGCTGAGCTTCGTCGCCCCGCGCGCCGTCGCGCCCTTCTCGGTCTGGGATTTCACGCTCGCCCGTTACGCCGTCTTCGGCCTTCTCTGCCTGCTGCTTCTCGCCGACCGGCGTTTCCGGCCCACGGGCCTCACGCGCCGGCAATGGCTGCTCGGCCTCGGGCTCGGCGCGCTCGGCAATATCGGCTATTTCGTCGCCGTCGCCTTCGCGGTGCGCTACGCCGGCGCGGCCATCCCGCCGGTCGTGGTCGGGGCCATGCCGGTGTTTTTGGCCGTCATCGCCAATCTGCGCGAGCGCACCGCGCCGTGGCGGGCGCTGGCCCTGCCGCTCCTGCTGATCGGCTGCGGCGTGACGCTGGTCAATATCGCCACCTTGCACGCCGCCCCCGCCTCGGCCGCGCCGTCGATCCTGCTCGGCGTCATGGCGAGCATGGCGGCGCTCGCGGTCTGGCTCGTCTATGGCGTGGTCAACGCCGCGATCATGCGCGGCGACGACGCGCCGGACGGGCTGCAATGGACCGGCCTGCAAGGGATTGGCGCGGCGCTGGCCGGGCTTTTCCTGCTGCCGCTCGTCTCCTTCGACCTCGTCCACGCCGCATCGGCCGCCGACTGGCGGCGGCTCGCCGTCTGGGCGCTGGTCATGGGCGTCGCGGGGTCGTGGCTGGCGACGTGGTTCTGGATGATCGCCGCGCGCCGCCTGCCGCTGGCGCTTTCGGCCCAGCTCACCGTGGCGCAGACGGTGTTCGGCCTCGTCTTCGGCTTCCTGTTCGAGGGCCGCTCGCCCTCGCCCGGCGAAGCCTTCGGCGCGGCCTTGCAGCTCGTCGGCGTGTGCTCGGCCATCGCCGCCTTCACCCGCCCGAACGCGCTGGCCGCGCCAAACCAGCCAGCAGTTTAGCCAAACTTCGGATCGAGCGAGCCGTCGCGATAGCGCCTCGCCATTTCCGACAGCGGCAGCGGCGCGATCGAGCTGGCCTGGCCGGCGGTTCCGAACTCCTCGAAGCGCTGGCGGCAAAGCGCCTCCAGCGCCGTCATCGCCGCCTTCATATATTTGCGCGGGTCGAATTCGGACGGGTCTTCCTGCAACACGCGGCGCACCTGCCCCGTCATCGCCATGCGGCAATCCGTGTCGATGTTGATCTTGCGCACGCCGTTGCGGATGCCGCGCTGGATCTCGTCCACCGGCACGCCCCAGGTCGGCTTGATCGCGCCGCCATGGCGGTTGATGATCTCCTGCAAATCCTCGGGCACCGAGGACGAGCCGTGCATGACCAGATGCGTGTCGGGCAGGCGGCGGTGGATCTCCTCGATCACGTGCATGGCCAGCACCGAGCCGTCCGGCTTGCGCGTGAACTTGTAGGCCCCATGCGACGAGCCCATGGCCACGGCCAGCGCGTCGACCCTGGTCTCGCGGACGAATTTCACCGCCTCGTCGGGGTCGGTCAGAAGCTGGTCGTGCGAAAGCTGGCCCTCGGCGCCGTGGCCGTCCTCGGCCTCGCCCATGCCGGTTTCGAGCGAGCCGAGCACGCCCAGCTCGCCTTCCACCGAAATGCCGCCCAGATGCGCCATTTCAGACACTTGCCGCGTGACGTTGACGTTATAGGTCCAGTCGGCGGGCGTCCTGCCGTCGGCCTTCAGCGAGCCGTCCATCATCACCGAGGTGAAGCCGGCCTGGATGGCGGTCATGCAGGTGGCGGCCTCGTTGCCGTGGTCGAGATGCACGCAGACCGGGATATGCGGATACATCTCCACCACCGCGTCCATCATGTGCCGCAGCATGACGTCATGGGCGTAGGCGCGCGCGCCGCGCGAGGCCTGCATGATGACCGGCGCGTCGACCGCGTCGGCCGCCGCCATAATGGCCAGCGCCTGCTCCATGTTGTTGATGTTGAAGGCCGGCACGCCGTAGCCCTTCTCGGCGGCGTGATCCAGCAATTGACGCAGGGTGATGCGCGCCATGTTTTCCCCTCCCGAAGTTCAGTTGCGCCCGCGCGCGTAATAAAGGCCGAGGACGTCCACTTCCTCGGCCACGCCGAAAACCAGTCCGCAGCGCTCGTGATGCGCCTGCGGGACGATGTCGAGGATGGCCTGCCTGCCGTCCGTGGCCTTGCCGCCGGCCTGCCGGCACAGGAAGGCGATCGGATTGGCCTCGTAGACGAGGCGCAGGCGGCCCTTCTCGTAGCCGGGCCGGCCGTCGTCGACATAGAAGAACAGCCCGCCGCGCTGGAGGATGCGGTGCAGGTCCCCCACCGCCGCGCCCAGCCAGCGCATGTTGAAATTGCGCCGGCGCGGCCCGTCCTTGCCGAGGAAGGCGTCGTCGACATAGGCCTGCATGCCCGGCGACAGGTGGCGATGCACCGAGGCGTTGAAGGCGAGGTCGCCGGTGCGCTCCGGCAACGTCACATTCCTGCGTGTGATATGGAACAGACCGCTGCGCGGATCGAGCGTGGCGAACAGCACGCCCTCGCCGACCGAAAAGCCGAGATCGACCGAATTGCCGTAGGAGACGTAGCCGGCCGCGATCTGCCGCGCGCCGGGCTGCAGGAAGGGATCGCCCTCGCCCGCCGGCATGATGGAGAAGATGGTGCCGAGCGGCGCGCCCAGCCCGACATTGCCCGAGCCGTCGAGCGGATCGATGGCGACGGCGATAAGGCCGGCCGGGTCGCCCGCCACCGGCGCGTCGCTTTCCTCGGACAGGATGGAGGCGACGCCGGCGTCGCGCAAAAGGCCCGCGAACAGGTCGTGCGCGCCGACGTCGATGTTCTTCTGCTGATCCTGGTCGCTGTTGACGCCGACCAGCCGCGCCGGATCGCCCGGCAGCGAGCCGAGCGCGATGCGCGCCGCAAGCCGCCGCGCCCCGGCCAGCACCGCCTTGACGGCGCGAACTGTCGCGAGGCGCTGCGCGTCGTCGCCGGCCCAGCCGTCGAGATAGAGGTCGACCACGGGCGCGTCGACGCGCGCCGCGTCGCCGTCGAGCGCCAGCGGCTCCACGCAATCGGTTTCTTCGGGTTGGGTGGGACTCATCGGCGACAACCTCCATGTCGTTCGAGGACGATGGCGGCTGCCTATCATGTTTTTGCGATCGTCACAAACGATAAATCACATTATCACATTTATGATGTTATTTTGACGGAAAGCTATCTGCGGACGTGTGAAATCCTGCGCGAGAGTCTCGCGCGCGGCGGCAGGTCGGGAATGACGGAAAAGCTTCAGCCGGCGCGTTCGACGCGGTCGCGGCCGGCGGCCTTGGCGCGGTAGAGCGCACGGTCGGCGCGGCGCAGCATGGCGTCGAAGTCGCGGTCCTCCGGCCGGAAGGCGGTGACGCCGGCCGACACCGTCAGCGGAATGACCAGCGGGCCGGGACGGAAGGGATGCGCGCTCAGCGCCGCGCGGATGCGCTCGGCCTCGACGGCGGCGCGCGCCTCGTCCATGCCGTCGAAAAGCAGGATGAACTCCTCGCCGCCGCTGCGCGCCGCGAGATCCTGCGGGCGCGCCGCCATGCGCAGATGCGCGGCGACATGCACCAGCGCCTGGTCGCCGACATGATGGCCGTGGGAATCGTTGACGCGCTTGAAATCGTCGAGGTCGAACACGACGATCCCGAATCCGCCGTGATGATCGCGCGCGCGGCGGATCAGGCTTTCGCCGTGGTCGGCCAGCGTGCGCCGGTTGGCGAGGCCGGTGAGATAATCGGTGGCGGCGGCCACCGCCAATTGCCGCCGCATATGGTCGGCGCACATCAGGATGAAGGCGGTGGAGCCGATCACCGGCAACAGCGCCAGCACGATGGGCGAGGTCAGGTTGATCGACGTCGTCCCCGACCAGATACGGAACTCCGGCGCGGGCGTGTGATGCAGATAGACGCCGGCGCGCACCACGAGAAAGGCGAAGGCGAGCACGTAGATGCACATCAGGATGCGCCGGCTGCGCGACGGGTCGACATGGCGCGCCCGGCGCAGCGTGGCGATGGTGCGCCCCACCACCAGAAGCCACAGCAGCGTGACGATGACGATGCGGGCGATGAAGCTGGGCGAGACGGCCGAGAACCAGAAGATGATGCAGGCCATCACCACCGCCACGCCGGCGTCCCAAGGCGACGGCCGCTCGCCGTAGAAGGTCTGGATGGCGTGGTGGTAGAAGATCAGGCCCGACACCATGGCGGTGTTGGCCACCACCAGCGCCGGCGCGAGAGGCAGGGATTCGCCGAAGGCCATGACGCCGCAGCCGATGCAGACCAGCGCCGTGGCGACGTGCCAGCGCACGGCGGCGGGGCGCAGGTCCTCGGGAAGATCGCCGTGGATGATCGCCAGCACGCCGCCATTGGCCAGGACCATCGCCGCGACGGTCATGAACATCGTCCTTGTATCCATCCCCGCCGCTACCACCTTTCCGCTGGCGCTCATCCCCGACGCGGGGCCTTTCTCAGGCCCCCGGCCGCATCCGGCCCGCTCGTCCCTTCCGGCGGGGCTTCCCGCCGACGCTCGCCACCGCCGGCATGGCGCGCAACGCCTCGGCCAGCGTCTCGACCGGCTGCGCCTTGCTGAAATACCAGCCCTGCAGAAGATCGCAACGCATGTCGCGCAGCAGCATCACCTGCTCCACCGTCTCCACTCCCTCGGCGGTGACGGCCTTGCCGAGGCTGTGGGCGATGTCGATGACGCCGCGCACGATGGTGCGGTCTTCCGGCGAGGTCACCATATTGGCGACGAAACTCTTGTCGATCTTGAGGCGGTCGATGGGCAGCAGGCGCAAATGCGTCAGCGAGGCGTAGCCGGTGCCGAAATCGTCCAGCGCCACCTCGACGCCGGCCTCGTGCAGGCGCTGCAAGCCCTGCGCCACGCGCTTCTGGTTGATGCCGAGCAGCATGCCCTCGGTGACCTCGACGCAGAACTTGTCCGCGCCGACGCCCGTTTCGCGGCAAAGCTCGAAGAAGCGGTCGAGAAAGGCGTCGGAGCGGAAATCCGAATTGGTCAGGTTCATCGCCAGCCGGCGCAGCGGCACGCCGCGCTCCAGAAGCGTCCGCGCGTCCTTGAAGGCGCGGTCAAGCATGAACATGCCGAGCGCCGCGCGCAGCGCCGCGTCCTCGAAGCCCTCGGCGAAATGCGCCGGCGTCAGCAGGCCGCGCCGCGGATGGCGCCAGCGCATCAGCGCCTCCAGCGACACCCGCCCGTCGGCGGCGACCGGGATGATCGGCTGGTAATGCAGCTCCAATTCGCCGCGCTGCAAGCCGTCCTCGATCTCCTCGACGAAAGCGGCCTTGCGCTCGACGCTCTCGCGCAGGCAGGGCTGAAAAGTCTCCACCCGGTCGCGGCCCAGCGCCTTGGCGTGATAGAGCGCCAGGTCGGCGGCCTTAAACAGGCTTTCGGCGGCGCAGGCGTCGCGCGGATAGGCGGCGACGCCGAGGCTGGCCGAGCAATGCCGGGCGATCTCGCCGATCATCACCGGCTGGCGGATGACGTCGAGCACGCTGTCGAAAAAGGCGTCGGCCTGCTCGTCGCTGGCGCCGACCAGGATGAGGCCGAACTCGTCGCCGCCCAGCCGCGAGATGAACAGCCGCTCGCCCGAGACGGCGCGCATGCGCTGGCCGAGGCTTTCCAAGAGCACGTCGCCGGCGTAATGGCCGAAGGAATCGTTGATCTCCTTGAAGGAATCCACGTCCATCAGCGCGAGGTGGAACTTACGCCCCGTCGCCGCGTGGTCGGCCACCAGGCTTTCGAGATATTCCTGGAAACGGCGGCGATTGGGCAGGTCGGTCAGCGAATCGACATTGGCGATGCGGTCGAGATGCTCCTTGCTGCGCCGAAGCTGTTCCTCGAGCTGCTTGCGCTCGGTGATGTCGAAGCGGATGGCGGTGTAGCTGTCGACCTTGCCGCCCGGCGACACATGCGGCACGATGGTCGTGTCGACCCAATAGAGCGAGCCGTCCTTGCGCCGGTTGCAGATCTCGCCGTGCCAGATGCGGCCTTGCGCGATCTCGCGACACATGGCGCGGAAAAAAGCGCGGTCATGCGCCATCGAGCGCAGCATGCGGTGGTTGGAGCCGAGCAGTTCCTCGGCGGAATAGCCGCTGATCTCGCAGAACTTGCGGTTGACGTAGGTGATGGAGCCTTGCACGTCGGTGTTGACCACGATAGCCGCGCTGTCGAGCGCGTAGCGGATGAACTCGTCGCCCAGATGGCGCTGCGACGGCGCGTCCCCGACCGCCTCGAGCCCGCCGTCCAGTTGTGGATTCATGCCGTCATCCGGCGTGTCGAGGCTAAACGATGTTTTCATTTGCGCGCAAGAACCTTCGGTGCGATCTCCCAGTCTCCCCCTAGCCCAACCGTACCATAATGGAAAGGCGGACAAAGCTGGCCTGTTAGACACTTGTCAACATTTTCCGGCTTACATAAAATCCGGGTTAATTTCAGCGACGCCGCCGCGAGGCTCTTTGGATATTTCTATATTGGAACGACAGGCTGCCATTTCGCAGCGCATCCGCTCCGCCCGCGACCGGGACATGCTGTGGGCGGCGCTTCAGGAGGCCTGCCTCGCCTTCGGCTTCGACAGTTTCCTGTTCTCCTGCCACAAACCGAGCAAGCGCGACTTCATCGTCGACCCGATGCTGGCGGCGGCCCTCCCCGACGCCTTCGGCGCGCGCTACGACAGCCTCGGCCTCGCCGAGCGCGACCCGATCTTCGCGCAGCTCGCGCAGGCGGAAGGGCCGCTCTACTGGCGCATCCCGCCGCGCCGGGCCGGCGAGGACGGCTGCGACTATTTCGACTTCATCCGCTCGACGCCGCTGCGCTGCGGCGTCTGGGTGCCGCTGGCGCAGCGGCCGGGCACGATCAGCGCCTTTTCCGCCATCAGCTTCCACGAGCGCGCGCATGGGCCGGACGTCACTTATGCGCTGATGATCACCGCCGATGCGGCGGCGATGAAGGCCGAGCTTCTGGGCCTGACCGGCGCCAACCCGGCCAGCGAGGCGGCGGAGAGCGCCGGCCTGTCGCCGTGCCAGGCCGCGATCCTTGGCTGGATCGCGGAGGGCAAGTCCAATAGGGACGTGGCCAGCATCATGAACCTGAGCGAGCGCGCCGTGCGCTTCCACGTCAGCGAGATCCTGCGCAAGCTCGGCGTCGCCTCGCGCAGCCAGGCGGCGGCGATGTTCCGCGCGCGGGGCTTTCAGGCGCGGCCCAGCCGCTCGTAGCCCGCCACCACCGCGGCGGGCGCCAGCGACACGACGACGAGGCAGACCGCCATGTCGACGCCGCAGGCCGCAAGCGCCACGGCCAGCGCGACGATCGCCGCCGGCGCGGCCGCCATCCACCAGCGCAGCCGCGCCGTTCCGGGCGCGAGATAGCGGTAGAGCAGCAGCACCGAGGCGAGGAAGACGCCGACCGGAACCGCCACGCAGAACAGCGTCGCCAGCGGCCCTATCTCGGCCTTGCGCTCGATGAACTCCGCCGCCACATGCAGCCCGGCGCCGGTCGCCACGATGGAGGCGACGGTGACGATCTGGCCATAGCCCCAGATGAAGGAGCGGTCGCGCCGCGCATGCAGCGCCTCGGCCGAAGGCAGCATGGAATAGACCCACCACAGGCCGAAGGTCAGCCCCATGCCGGCGAGGCAGACCAGCGCCGCGTCGGCCGACCAGCCCTGCCGCTCGATCACCGCCGACAATGTCGCCACCGTGCCCACCACCGCCTCGCCCAGCGCGATGATGGCGAAGAGGCTGTAGCGTTCGGCGATGTGATGCGCGTGCCAGGGCGTGCCGTCGCCGATCCGCTCGGCGAGATAGGGTCCCATGAACTCGACCACCGCCAGCCCCACCGCCATGACGAGGCTTGTCGCGACCGAAAAATCGAGCGCAATCTGCATGATCCAGCCGATCTGGGCCACGGCGACGGCGACCGCGTAGGTGTGGCAGACGCGCCGCCGCGCCGGATCCTCGCGCGCGGCGCGCAGCCACTGGAAGATCATGGCGACGCGCATGACCACATAGCCCAGCACCAGCAGGGAATTGTCGAGATGCGCGCCCTGCTCGATGGAGCTGAAGACGCGCGGCAGGCCGATGGCGACGATCAGCACGCCGATCATCTGCACCATGGTGGTGAGGCGGAAAATCCAGTCGTCGGTGTCGTAGGCCGAGGAGAACCAGGAGAAATTGACCCAGGCCCAGCAGATGGCGAAGCTGGCCATGGCGAAGCCGAGCAGCGCCGCGGCCACATGCCCCTCCGCCAGCGCCCGCGCCAGCTGCGCGGCGGCGAGGCTGAAGGCGGTGGCGAAGGTGAGGTCGAACAGCAGCTCGAGCGGCGTGGCGACGCGATGCGCCTCGTGCGGGTCGCGCCCGCCCATGGGCCGGCAGGGGCGGGTCGCGGTTTGCGACAGGGATTCTTGGCTCATGCGTCACCGGGAGAAAAAGGGTTCATGCGCCTTTATCTCCCGAATCCGCCTTGGCCTCAATCGTCGGTCGGCGTCTGGTCGCTCTTGAACCACTTGATGCTGAGCCGCTTGACGGTGCCGTCGGCCTTGGCCTCGGTGATGGCCTTGTCGAAGGCCGCCTTCAGCTCCGTGTCGCCCTTGTGGAAGGCCGCCGCCGCGCCCTTGCCGAACACGTCGCCGCGCACGCCGGCACCGACGATCTTCATGGCCTTGAAGTCCGGCTTCTCCATGGTGGCGCTCAGCGTCGGATAGGCGGCGAAGACCGCGTCGACGCGCCCGGCCAGAAGGTCCATGTCGTGCTCGTCGGTGGTCGGATATTCGCGGATCTCGACCGTGTCCTTGAAATATTTCTCCAGGAACTTGGCGTTGTTGCTGCCCGACTGCACGCCGATGACCTTGCCCTTGAGAAGCGGCTTCCACGTCGCCAGCAATTCGGCGAACTTGTCGGGATGAGCGTCGATGTTCAGCACCTGGCCCGCGCCGGGCAGGCCGGCCAGCGAGGAATCCGCCATCACGCCGAAGCCCATCAGGCCGACCTGGTAGGGCAGCGAGAAATCGACCATCTTCTCGCGGTCGGGCGTGATGGACATTGCGTCCATGGCGACGTCGAACTTGCGCGCCTGAAGCGCGGGGATCATGCCGTCCCAATCCTGCGTGACGAAGACGCAATCGACCTTCATGCGGGCGCAGAGGTCCTTACCGAGCTCGATCTCGTAGCCGTCGAGCTGACCGTCGGCGCGCGTGAAGTTGAAGGGCGCGAAGCCGCCTTCCGTGGCGATGCGCAGCGTCTTTTCGCCGGCCTGCGCGAAGCCCGCCGCCGTCATGGCGAGCGCGAAGGCCGCGAGGCCCTTGGTCCATTTGTTCATGATGATCGTCCCCTGAATGGCGGGCCGCCCGGACCGCCGCCGGACGCCCGGTTGAATCGAAACCCGAAGTCGGGCGATTGATACCGCCAAACGCCGCCGTTGCAAAACGGAGAATCGCCGCCCCCAAAGGCCGTCGCCGGAAGGCTTGTCGTTTGGACCGGCAGGCAATAGAAGACGCCATTGAGTTTCCGACAGCGCAGCAGGGTGAATCATGAACGTACAGGTCAACGACATCGGCCGCCTCATCGACGATCTGGCGACGCGCGAGGAGCCGCGCCTGATCGAGATTCGCCGCGACATCCACGCCCATCCAGAGATCGGCTTCGACGTGGAGCGCACGGCGGGCGTGGTGGCGCGCGAGCTGGCGCGGCTGGGCGTCGCGCACGAGACCGGCGTCGGGCGCACCGGCGTCGTCGGCCATATCAAAGGCGGAAGGCCCGGCCCGACGATCCTGCTGCGCGCCGACATGGACGCGCTGCCGATCCTGGAGGAGACCGGCCTGCCCTACGCCAGCGCGTATCAGGGCCGCATGCACGCCTGCGGACATGATCTCCACACCTCGACGCTGATCGGCGTGGCGGCGGTGCTGAAGGAGATCGCGCCGCGGCTGGCCGGCGACGTGAAGCTGATGTTCCAGCCCGCCGAGGAGACGCCCGAAAGCGGCGCGCGCGCCATGATCGAGGACGGCGTGCTGCAGGGCGTCGACATGGCGCTGGGCTTCCACAACCATCCCGACGAGCCGACCGGGACCTTCAGCTATACGGACGGCGTCGCCAACGGCTCCTGCGACGAGTTCACCATCACCATCCACGCCCAGTCGGGCCATGCGGCGCATCCCGACAAGGCGGTGGACCCCATCGTGGCGGCGGCGCATCTGGTGCTGGCGCTGCAATCCATCGTCTCGCGCGAGGTCGACCCGATGCGGCCCGCCGTGCTGACGGTGGCGGGCATCCAGGCCGGCGGCGACGCGCACAACGTCATTCCCGACCAGTGCCGGCTGCTGGGCACCGTGCGCTGCCAGGACCGCCGCACGCGGCTCGCCATCGACGACGCCATGCACCGCCAGTGCAAGGCGCTGGGCGAGCTGATGCGCGTGCGGGTCGAGCTCGACTATCTGCGCGGCCTGCCCTCGCTGCATCACGACCCCAAGGTGGTGTCGGCCACCATGGCGGCCATCGCCGAGCATTTCGGCGAGGCGGTGGTGCTGAAGCGCCCGCCCAGCCTCGGCGCCGAGGATTTCTCGCTGGTCGGCGAACAGGTGCCAACTTTCCAGCTCGGCGTCGGCTCGCAGAAGAAGGGGCGCAACGACGCCCTGCACAATTCCGACTACCAGCCGGACGAAGACTGCATCCGCCTCGGCGTCATCGCGCTCTCGCTGGCGACGGCGAAACTGCTGGCCTAGAGGCTGGCGGACCGGGAATAGCGTGCGGCGAGTTGGATGTCGCACGCTACCAAACAGCCGGAACGTTTGCGCCGTCGTACCGGCGAACGTCCTTACAATTCAACGCTCTGGAAATAGCGCTTGATGCTCTGCTCGATGCTGAGCGCCGCGAGCCAGGAGGTCTTGGGATTGTCGGGCAAGGGCCGGTTCTCCAGCTCGATGGCGAAGCGGCCGAAGGCGCCGCGCGCTTCGACGCGATGGGTGTTGCTGCGCGTGACGGGATCGGCCACCAGCGTCACCCGCGTCGCCTCGAAGCCCACGCCGGCCAGCGCCACGGCGGCGGTGACGTTGGCGTTCTTGGGATAGAGCGCCGCCGCGCCGGCGGCGTTTCCGTCGAAGATCACCTGACGTTCGCTGAGCGCCGCTAGGTCGAACGCGTCCTCCGCCGGCGTGCCTTTCCAGGCGGCGGGCGGTTTGCTGCCGGTATAGACGACCTCGTCCAGCCCGGCGATCGCCGCCGCGCGCAGCACGTCGAGGCCGCCGATGGCGCCGGAGGCCACGGTAAGCCTACTTCCGCCCGCTTCGGCGGCGCTTTCCAGCAGCGCCACCAGCCCGGCGTCGGCGAGGCTGCCGATCGAGACCACCACCACGTCGACGCCCGCCCGCAACAGCGGCGGCACGCTGTCGCGCACCGCCTGGTGGCTGGCGCATTCCACCACCAGCGACGGCTTCCATGCGACGAGATCGTCGACCGAGCGCAGGATTTCGACGCCCTCGCCGCCTTCCGGCTCTATGCCGGGCGGCAGCAGCGCGGCGGCGACGGCGTAGCGTCCGCCGTCTTTCTCCAGCGAGGCGCGCAGGCTTCTCGCCATGGCGCCGAAGCCGATGACCGCGATCTTACGGGGGTCCTTATGCATGGTCCTGCTCCAGAAATTGCCGCACCAGCGCCGCGAAGCGCTCGGGGTGAACCTTGGGATAGAAATGCCCGCCGTCGAGCGCGGCCAGCCGCGCGCCGGGAATGGCGGCGGCGAGGCGCTCGGCGTGATAGAACGGGATCAGCGCGTCGTCGCGCGCGCCGAGCACCAGCGTGGCGGCGCGGATGCGCGCCAGATCTTCGGCGCGGTCGTCGCGCTGCAGCATCTCGATGCGCGCCGCCGCCACGCCGAGCGGCGACAGCGGCCCCTCCGCCGCCTCCACCACGGCGGCCAGCGCCTCGGCATGGGCTTCGAGATAAGCGGCGGGATAGCCGATGGCGTGGGTGAGCTTTTGATAGGTCTTCGGCCCGGCTTCGAGCAGCACCGCCAGCCGCGCTTCGAACATGGTGCGGAAACGCGCGTCGGGCTGGTCCCAGCTGCCGCTGATCACCAGCCGGCCGACGAGATCGGCATGGTCCAGCGCCAGATGCTGCGCGATCATGCCGCCGGTGGAATGGCCGACGACATGGGCTTTTTCGACGCCGAGGCCGCGCAGGATCTCCGCCGCGTCGCGCGCCATCAGCGGGATGGAATAGGCGCCCTCCGGCCGGTCGCTGCGCCCGGTTCCGCGATGGTCGAACGAGACCACCCGATAGCGCTCGGCCAGGCGCGGCGTCACAGCCGACCAGAAGGCCGCCATGCCGCCCAGGCCGGGGATGAGCAGAACCGTCTCGCCCTCGCCCGCGACGTCGCAGACGAGCCGGCAGCCGTCCGAAACCGTGATCGTCACCATATGGAGCCCTCCGATGCGCGCGGGCGCAAATTGGCCCTTTTCGGCGCTGCGCTCAACCCTTAATCGCCGCCCCTATTTGCGCGCGGGCGATTTCCAGGTGTCGCCGAGCGTATAGCCGGTCGGGAACGGGTCGGTCGGGTCCAGCACATATTGGTGGAAGGCGGTGATCCAGGCCGTGCCGGTGATGGAAGGCCGGATGGCGGGCTGACCGGCGATGGTGGTCTCGGCGGTGATTTCGCCGATGAACTCGGTGCCGAGGATCGATTCATGGACGAATTTCTCGCCGACGCCGATCAGGCCCTTGGCGTGCAGAACCGCGAGCCGGGCGCTGGTGCCGGTGCCGCAGGGCGAGCGGTCGTGCCGGCCCGGCGAGACGATCACCGTGTTGCGGGCCCGCTTGACCCCGTCCTCGACCCTGAGCGGGCCGGCGAACAGCGTCTGGTTGATGGTGTGGATCTCGGGATTTTCGGGATGGACGGCGGGGATCTGCTCAGCGGCCGCGCTCTTGATCTTCTCGCCGAGATCGACCAGCTCCGCCGCCTCGTCCTCGGTGATCGCATAGCCCAGCGCCGCCGCGTCGACCAGCGCATAGATCATGCCGCCATAGGCGACGTCGACCTTGACCGCGCCGACGCCCGCCACCTCGACCGTGCGGTCCAGCGCCATGGTGAAGGCCGGGACGTTGTGGAAGGTGACGCCCGTCACCTTGCCGCCGGCGCATTGCGCGCGCACCTTGACGAGCCCGGCCGGGGCCTCCAGCGTCAGCTCCGTCACCGGCTCGACCATCGGGATCATGCCGGTCTCCAGCAGCACCGTCACCGTGCAGATGGTGTTGGTGCCGGACATGGGTACATAATATTCCGATTCCATGATGATGAAGCCGGCGTCGGCCTCGGGATGCGTCGGTGGCTGGATGAGGTTGACGCATTGGGTGACCTTGCCGCGCGGCTCGTGCAGCAGGAACTGCCGCAGCGCGTCGCCGTGCTTCTCCAGATATTGCATCTTCTCGAACATGGTCGCGCCGGGCACCGGCAGCACGCCGCCGGTGATGACCTCGTTGAGCTCGCCGGCGGCGTGCGCGCCGACCACCGTCACCATCTTGCTGAAACGCATCTCGTCGCCCTCTTTCGTCAGCGCTTACGCACCGTTTCTCAATGGGTAAACGTTTTCAAAATCACCGTCAAGCAGCCCGGTCCGAGCGCGGCGCGGGGCCGACCGACTCGCGCAGGATGAGGCTGGCGTCGAACTGCGTCGAGGTGAGCTTGGCGCCCTCCTCCAGATTGGCGATCATGGCGCGGGCGGCGTGGCGGCCCATGTCGCCGGCGGGGATGGCGAGCGTGGTCAGCGGCCGGTAGAGCAGCGGCGCGCAGCGGACCTCGTCGAAGCCGGTGACGGAGACCTGCGACGGCGTCTCGATGCCGAGCCGCCGGCATTCGAGCAGCACGCCGGAGGCGAGCAGGTCGGCGGCGCACATGACCGCGCTGACATTGGGACGGGCGTCGAGGATGCGGCGGAAGGCCTGGCCGCCGTCGTTGATCGTATAGTCCGGCGGCGCCACCTCCACCGTGGCGCGCAGGCCGTTGGCGGCCATGACGTCCTCATAGGCCTTCTTGCGCGTCTGCTGGCGGTCGTTGCCGCGCAGCGGCCCGGAGATCAGCGCGATCTCGCGATGGCCGAATTGCAGCAGCATCTGCACCATCTTGCGCATGCAGGCGTCGTTGTCGACGCCGACCGACGGCAGCGGGTGGCCTTCGAGATAGGAATAGATCTGCAGCACCGGCACGGGGTTGATGGACAGGAACTCCATCAGCTTGGGATCGTCGATGCGGCCGAAGATCAGCAGCCCCTCCGCGCCGCGATTGAGCAGCCGGTAGACGGAATCGAAGATGACGCTGTTGTTGTAGCCCGAGGTCTGCAAAAAGCCGACATAATCGTTGGCGTAGAGCACCTCCTGCACGCCATGCGCGATCTCGGAGAAGATCGGATCGTCCAGGCGCGGCAGGAGCGTGCCGATGGTGCGGGTGCGGGCGATCTTCAGCGCCTTGCCGGCCGAATTGGTGGTGTAGCCGAGCTGCGCCGCCGCCGCCATCACCCGGTCGTACATGTCGCGGTTGACGTGGTCGGGCTTGTTGAGCGCGCGCGAGACGGTGGCGATCGACACATCGGCGATGCGGGCCACGTCGTGGATGGTGGCCTTTTTCGGGGCGGCTTCCGGATTGCGGCTTTTCAACTTGCACACTCCTCGCACACGACGCGCTACAACCGTTATATTTTCGGAACCGCTTCGCGTCCATACAAAGACAAGCGGGAAAATATACGGTAAACGTTTACTAGCTGTTTCATCAACACAAATGTCCATGGCGTGGACACTCATGTACGGCGCGCTTGCCGCCACGAGGCGGATTTGCTGGCGGAACGCGTGAGGAGGAAGGCCGCATGTCCGACGCAAGGGAGCCAATATCGCGCTAACGGTGGAGATGCTGTCCGCCGGGCTTTCCGGCGGCTCATGGTCGCTGGACATCGCGGATTTCTGCTCGGGCAACGCCTCGCCCGCCGCCGGCCTCACCGTGATCGCATTGCAGCCAGGGGCCGATGGCCGGGCCACGATGGCGCGGGCGGCCGCGCAAGTGCATTGCCTAGAAACGCTCGGCGTCCATATTCCGGGCATGGGCGGGCCGAAGCCACTGGCCATGCCGCGCCGGATCATGACCTCATCCGCGGTTTCGCCGAAGCCTATTCGGCCTCGCCCGCTTCCTGACGCCGCTCGGCGGCGCGTAGCGCGGTTTCGGAGCGTAGCGGCCTGGGCGCGATGAACAGCTCCATCGTCCGCCGCGACATTTCCCAATGCTCGAAGACCAGCTCGACCATCTGCGCCTCGTCGCGATTGGCGATTGCCTCGATCATGCCGTCATGGTCCGCGCAGGACTTGGCGAGATTGGCCTCCATCTCCTCCGAGGCGGGGCGGAAGAAGGTGTGCCCGATGCGCGCATGGTCGATCAAGAGCCGGTTCAGCGTCGGCTTCAGATAGGCGCTGTTGGCGATCTCGCCGATCAGCTCGTGGAAGCGGTTGTTCTCCACCACCATCTTTTCGGCGTCGCGGCCGGCCACCGCCGCGCGGAACCGTTCCTGGCAGGCGCGCAACGTCTCAAGCTGGCCGGCGCGGTGGTTCTGCACCGCGAGCCGCCCCACCGCCTCGTAGATCATCGGCGCGACGAGGAAGAAGTCGCGCAGCGTGGAATGGTTCATCGGCACGACGCGCGCGCCGCGGTTCTCGCGGATGTCGACATAGCCCTCGACGGCGAGCTGGCGCAGCACGTCGCGCACCGGCGTGCGCGAAATGCCGTATTCCTCGCTGAGCCGCACCTCGTCCAGATCCTCGTCCGGCGCCAGCTCCAGCGTCAATATCTGACGCTTCAGCGTCTCGTTGAGCGCAGACTTGCCACCCTTCATATCGCACCGCCTCGCACATGCCCCAGGCCCGACCGGCGGGCCACGGGCGACGTAAAATCATAATTGGCCATGGATGTACACAGCCCGCTTGCGCGTTTTGCGGCGAAAGCGGGCCGTTGCGCGCATTGCGCCCGCCCCCGTCAAACGTGCGGGCGGTGCAATGCGCTCTTCGACAGCCGGTCGAGCAGGATGGCGATGGCGACGATGGCGAGGCCCGCGCGCAGGCCCAGCCCCATCTCCATGCGCGTCAGCCCGCGCGTCACTTCCGCGCCGAGGCCGCCCGCCCCGACCAGCCCGGCCAGCACCACCATGGCCAGCGACATCAGGATGCACTGGTTCAGCCCCACCAGAAGCGTGGGCATGGCGGAGGGAATCTCGATCTTGAACAGGATGGCGCGCGGCGCGGCGCCGATGGCCTTGCCCAATTCGACGCGGTCCTGCGGGATCTGGTTGAAGGCCAGCGTGGTCAGCCGCAGCATGGGCGGAATGCCGTAGACGATGGTGGCGATGATCGCCGGCACCCGGCCGAGGCTGAAGATCATCACCGCCGGGATCAGATAGACCCATGGCGGCACGGTCTGCATGATGTCGAGCAGCGGCCGCAGCGCCGTTTCGATCCGCGGCCGGCGCGCCGCCAGCACGCCGAGCGGAAAGGCGATGGCGACCGAGATCGCCACCGCGACGATGACCAGCGCGATGGTCTGCATCGAGGCGGTCCAGAAGCCGGTGACGAAGCAGAAGCCGAGCGCCAGCGCCGTGACCACGGCGCTGCGCAGGCCGATGAAGAGGCCGGCCAGCACCACGGCGATCGCGATGACCGCGTAGGCGGGCGGCGCGGTCAGCCCCGTCTCGATCGCGCCCAGCACCGCCTCGATGACGCGGGTGATCAGCTCGAAGAAGGGGTGGAAATTGGCGTTGAGCCAGCCCACCACGGGGGCCAGCCAATAGCCCGGCGAGAATGTCCAGCTCATGCCGCCCTCCCCTTGCCGCGGCGCGCGGCGCTCTGCGTGAGGCGGTCGAGCACCATGGTCAGGACGACGATGGCGATGGCCGCGTTGATCGAGGTGGCGATGTCGAGCGTGCGCACCGAGCCGTAGATGGTCTCGCCCAGGCCGCCGGAGCCGACGATGCCGGCGATGACCACCATGCCGAAGGCCATCATCAGGCTCTGGTTGACGCCGGCCATGATGCTGGGCATGGCGAAAGGCAGGCGTATCTTGACGAACATCTGCCAGCCGGTCAGGCCGCTCGCCGCGCCCAGCTCGACGAATTCGCGCGGCGTCATGCGGATGCCGAGCGCCGTCAGGCGGATGGCCGGCGGCATGGCGACGACGAAGGTGGCGACCAACGCCGTCGCCGGCCCGAAGCCGAGCAGCGCTATGGCCGGCAGCAGGTAGATATAGGGCGGCAGGGTCTGGATCAGGTCCAGCACCGGCTCCAATGCGCGGTCGAGCGGGCGCAGAAAGCCGGCGGCGACGCCGAGCGGAACGCCGACCACCAGCGCCATCAGCGTGGCCGTCACCACCAGCGCCAGCGTGCTCATGGTCTGCGGCCACAGGCCCATCAGCGCGCAGACGGCGAGCGCCAGCCCCGCCGCCACGCCGAACCAGAGGTTGATCAGCCGCCAGCCGATCAGCGCCGCCGCCAGCGCCACCACGTAGAAGGGCGGCAGGTCGAGCAGCTTCAGCACGGCGTCATAGGCGCCCTCCAGCATGGCGCGCAGGAAATCGAACAGGCCGGAGCCGTTGTCGCCGATCCAGCCCAGGGCGTCGTCGACGGTGGAATCGAAAAAGTCGGGAAAAGCCGAAATGTCCATCTCGCATCCTCCGGCGTCAGGCGGCGACGCCGCGCAGCAGGTCGCGCGTGGTGACCACCCCGATGACGGCGCCATTCTCCACCACGGCGACGGCGTCGCGCTCCGACCGCATGGTGAGGTCGATCAACGCGCTGATGTCGGCCTCTGGGGCGGCCTGCGGCAGCGTCTCCACCGCCGCGGCGGAGGCTGCGGCGCTGTATTGCGCCACCGGCTGCATGAGCGAATGCGCCTTGACGAGGTGGACCCGCGAGATGCCGGCGACGAAATCCGCCACGTAGTCGTCGGCGGGCTGGGTGACGATGGCCTCGGCGTCGCCCACCTGCACGATGACGCCGTCCTTCATGATGGCGATGCGGTCGCCGATGCGGATGGCTTCCTCGAGGTCGTGGGTGATGAAGACGGCCGACTTGCCGAGCGACTTGGTCAATTGCCGGAACTCGTCCTGCAACTGCCGGCGGATGAGCGGATCGAGCGCCGAGAAGGGCTCGTCCATCAGGATGATCTCGGGATCGGCGGCGAGCGCGCGCGCCAGCCCGACGCGCTGCTGCATGCCGCCGGAGAGTTCGGACGGGTAGCGGTCGGTCCAGTCGGCGAGGCCCACCTTGGCCAGCGCAGCGCGCGCCACCTTGTTGCGCTCCTCCTTCGAGACGCCGCGCACTTCGAGGCCGAAGGCGGCGTTCTCCAGCACCGTGCGATAGGGCAGCAGCGCCACGCTCTGGAACACCATGCCGATGTTGCGCGCACGCATCTCGCGCAATTGCGCCGCGTCGAGCGTGGCGATGTCGCGGCCCTTGACCATGACCTGGCCGAGGCTTGGTTCGATCAGGCGGTTGAGCAGTCGGATCAGCGTCGACTTGCCGCTGCCCGACAGGCCCATGATGCAGAAAATCTCGCCGCGCCGGACCTGCAGGCTGGCGTCGGACACGCCGACTACGCAGTTGAACTCCTGCAGCACCTGCGTCTTGGACAGGCCGCGCTGCCGGACCGCCTCGATGGCCGCCTTGGCGCGGCTGCCGAAAATCTTCCAGACCGACCGGCAGTCGACCAGCACCTCATTCGCGTCATTGTGCGTCGTGTTCATGATCTTCCCCGTGCGCCGGTTCGTCCCGGCTTTTCGTCGCGGGCCGCGGCCCGCCGATGGACGGCCCGCCGGACGGCGGGCCGTCGATGCGGGATCACTTCTTGATGTTTTCCCAGCGCTTCAAGAGGTCGGCGTGGCTGTCGGTCCAGTCCTTGATGGCCTGGTCCATCGTCTTGCCGTCCTTGACCTCGGCGTTGATGGAGGTGATGTCGGCGAGCGGCACATAGACGCTGGCGAGCACTTCACGCGCATGCGGATTGTCGGCGGCGAAGCCCTTCTTGCCGATCCAGTAATAGGTCTGCGGGGGCGGGAAGACGCCCTTGGGGTCGCTGAGGAACTTGAGGTCGTATTTCGGCATCATCCACATGGGCTCCCACATGGTGACGGCGATCCACTCCTTGCGGTCGACGGCGGATTTGAGGGCGGCGCCCATCGCGGCGGTGCTGCCTTCGACGAGCTGCAGCTTGAGATCGTATTTCTTCACCGCGTCGGCCGTATCCCGCATCAGGCCGGAGCCCGGCTCGATGCCGATGATCTTGCCGCCGAACTTGTCGGCGTTGGCGTTCAGCTGGTCGATGGAGTCGATCGTGACATATTTCGGCACGGCGATGGCCTGGTAGAGGCCGTGCGAGACGGGCGAAAGCTTCTCCAGCCGGTTCTTGTTCTTGGTCCAGTAGTCCTGCGCCACATAGTCGGTCTGCGAGGTCAGGATCTGGATGTCGCCCTTGGCGAGCGCGGCGTAGGCGATGCCCCATTCCGAGAAATTCACGACCTTGACCGTGTAGCCGGAATCCTCCAGCACCTTCTTGGTGATGCCGGTGATGGGAAGCAGGTCCTCCCAGGACATGGTGCCCATGGTGATGGTCTTTTCCTCCGCATGGGCGGAGAGCAGCGACAGGCCCATGGCCGCCGCCGCGCAGAGGGATTTCCACAACGTCTTCATTTCAATGCTCCTCTTTCCGATTGATGTTCCCGTATTCTTTCGCCGGGCCAGTTGGCCCGGCCTTGCGCGACGCCGATCAACCTTCGCGGCCGGCGCGCAATTCCTGCAGGCGGATCACCGAATTGACGCCGAGCTGCAAAAACGGCGGCGGCGGCAGGCGCGAGGGCTGCGGGTGATCCATATATTCGTCGAGTTCGCGCGAACGGGTCCCGGTGGCGAGCTCCGCCGCCATCATGCCGGCGAGCGTGCTCTTGACCGTGCCGAGCCCGTTCTCGCAGCAGGCGGAATAAAGCCCCTGCTCCACTTCGCCGAAGGCCGGCGCGTGGTTGAAGCTGAGGCAGAGCCGGCCCGCCCAGCTATGCTCGAAAGGCACGCCGGCCAGCCCCGGAAACCGCATGTCGAGCGAGCGGCGGTGCTCGGCCGCCATCTTGGCCATGCGGCGCGGCGAAACGTCCACCGTCGCGTCGCAGGTGTAGCGGGTGCGGATGACGATGCGCGACTGCCCGTCCGTGGTGATCTTGCGCACCGTCGCGCCCATGGCGTCGGCGGGCAGCAGCGCCCAGCGGTCGTGGCCCGAGGCGAGGCGTCCGAATCCCTCGGCGGGGAAAGGCGCGGTCATCGACGCATAGGCGAAGATATGCATGAGCCGGCCGCCGAAATGGCCGAAATCGTCGATATGGCCGTTGACGCCGAGGATGACCCTGGCCGCGCGGACCGAGCCCTTCGGCGTGGCCGCGACCCAGCCGGCACCGTCGCGCCGCAGCGCGGTGACGGGCGAACGCTCGTAGAGGTCGACCTGCGACGAGAGCCCGCCGGCCAGCGCGCGGATATAGTCCGCCGGCTGGATCAGCACCGCCCCGGGCGTGTAAAGCCCGCCGAGATAGAAGTCCGATCCGGTCAGCTCGCGCATTTCGGCGGCGTCGAGAAAGCGGTGCGGCTCGCCGGCGCCGGCGAGCGAGCGGCCGAAGGCATCGTTGAGCTTGGCGCCGCGCGGCGTGGCGGCGGCGTTGATCTTGCCCGCCGGATCGAACGTGGCGCGCGGCATGGCGTATTCCGCCGCCGCCGAGGCGGCGAAGGCGATCGCCGCGCGGTTCTGCGCCATCTCCCGGCGGGCGGCGTCGACGCCGCCGCTGGAATATTCGCCGGAGGACAAATTGTGCGGCACGTCGATCATGAAGCCCGAATTGCGCCCCGCCGCGCTCTTGGCCACTTCGCTCGCGTCCAGCACGACGATGCGGTCCTGCGGCCGCAACTGCCGCATGCGGCGCGCCGCCGACAGGCCGGCGAAGCCTGCCCCGATCACCAGCCAGTCCGCCGTGACGTCGCCGTCGAGAACCCGGACCGGGAAGGAGCGCCGGCTGACGGCCTCCCAGCCCGAAACCCCGTTCTCGACCGGCAGCCGCCTGACCGCGCCGGCTGTCATTTCACGGTCTCGTCGACGGAACGCTCGGAGACGTCGATCCAGATGGTCTTGAGTTCGCAGTAATTGTCGTGGGCGAAAGCGGACTTGTCGCGGCCGCCGAAGCCGGATTCCTTGTAGCCGCCGAAAGGCGTCGAGGCGTCGCCCTCGCCGAAGCAGTTGACCGTCACCACGCCGGCGCGGATTTCGCGCGACAGCCGGATGGCGTTGCGCAGGCTGCCGGTATAGACCGAGGCCGTCAGGCCGTAATTGGTGTCGTTGGCGAGCGCGATGGCCTCGCCGAGCGACTTGAAGGTGGTCACCGACAGGATCGGTCCAAAAATCTCCTCGCGGAACAGGCGGCTTTCGGGCGAAACACCCTCCACCACGGTCGGCTCGATATAGACGCCGTCACGCACGCCGCCGCCATGGGCGAGCGTGAGCTTCTCCTTCTTCACGTCGTCGAGGAAGGATTTGACCTTGTCGAAATGCGTCTTGCTGACCAGCGCGCCGATGCGGTTGTCGGGATCGAGCGGATCGCCGGTCCTCCATTCGCGCATATAAGCGCCGATGCGTTGCAGCAGCTCGTCCTTGACCTTGGCGTGGACGATGAGGCGCGAGGTGGCCGAGCAGTTCTCGCCCATGTTCCAGAACGCGCCGTTGACCACCTGCTCGGCGACGAGGTCGAGGTCTTCGGCGTCGTCCAGAACCACGGCCGGGTTCTTGCCACCGCATTCGAGCACGACCTTCTTGAGGTTCGAGTCGGCCGCATAGCGCAGGAAGCGGCGGCCGGTCGGCGTCGAGCCGGTGAAGGCCACCATGTCGATGCCCATATGCAGGCCGATGGGTTCGCCCACCTCCTTGCCGCCGCCGGTCACGATATTCAACACGCCGGCCGGGATGCCCGCCTCATGCGCAAGCTCCGCTACGCGCAGCGTCGTCAGCGAGGTTTCCTGCGCGGGCTTGACGATCACCGAGCAGCCGGCGGCGAGCGCCGGGCCGATCTTCCATGCGAGCATCAGGAGCGGGAAATTCCACGGCAGCACGCAGCCGACCACACCGATCGGCTCGCGCACGATCATGGTCAGCGCATTTGCGCCGACGGGGGCGGTGTTGTCGTAGAGCTTGTCGATGAGTTCCGCGTGCCAGCGGATGGTGTGGATGGTGTCCGGCACGTCCACCGTCTGGCATTCGCGGATCGGCTTGCCGCTGTCGAGGCTTTCCATGACCGCGAGTTCGTGCCGGTTGCGCTCCAGAAGCTTGGCGAAGTGCAGCAGAACCGCCTTGCGCTCGGCCGGCGACTGGTTGCGCCAGCGTCCGTCGTCGAAGGCCTCGCGGGCCTTGGCGACGGCGTAATCCACGTCCGAAGCGTCGCAGGCGGCGACCTCGGCCAGCGTCTCGCCGGTGGCCGGATTGATGGTCTTGAAGGTCTTGCCCGCATTGGCCGGGCGGAACGCGCCGTCGACGAAGGCGTTGGTCGGAAATTGCAGGCCGGCGGCGATGGCCTTGTATTCGGCGGCGGTCAAAGGCTCATGCATGATTGGCTCCCGACGTGATCTGGGCGACAGTACGCTTCAATGTTGCGACGATGGTTTGCAGGCCGCGCTTCTCGTCCGAATTGAGCGGACGCAGCGGCGCGCGCATCGGGCCGGCTTCGAGCCCGATCAGCTCGCAGCCATATTTGATCGACTGCACGAACTTGCCGCCTTCGAGGAAATCCATCAGCGGCAGCATCGCCGTCATGATGGCGCGGCCCTTGTCGAAATTCTTCTCGATGACGCAGGCCTCGTAGAGCGCGATATGCTCGCGCGGCACGAAATTGGAGGCGGCGCAGACCCAGCTTCTGGCTCCCCAGGCGAAGAATTCCAGCGCCTGGTCGTCCCAGCCGCAGGACAGCGCGATATGCGGGAACTTGCGCGCCAGAAGATGCATGTTGCCGGTCTCGCCGGTGCTCTCCTTGATGGCGATGACGTTCCTCGACTTGCCGACGCGGGAGAAATACTCCTCGCCCATCTTCACGCCCATGCGGGCGGGATAGTTGTAGAGCATGATCGGCAGGTTGGCGGCGCGGTCGACGGTCAGCGCATGCACGGCGTTCTCGCGCTCGGTCGGCAGCGCATAGGGCGGCGAGGAGACGAGAATGGCGTCGGCCCCGATCTCCTTCGCATGCACGGCGTAGGCGACCGAATCCTCGGTGCGGATCGCGCCGGTGCCGATGGTCAGCGAAACCCGGTTGCCGATCACTTCCTTGGCGTAGGCCGCCAGTTCGATGCGCTCCTGCATGGTCTGGGCGTAATATTCGCCGGTCGATCCGCCGACGATGACGCCGTGCACCTTGGCCTCGATCAGCGATTCCAGCACGGCTGCGAAACCCGCCCTGTCGATGCCGCCGTCAGGCCCCAACGGCGTGATCGCAGGCGTGTAAATTCCTTCGAACTTCAAAGCATGTTCTCCATCGCTGTGGCGCGCGCCGCGACGGCCAGCCGCCAATACCCCTCGCCGGTCTCTTCTCGGACCTTGGCGTGTCGATGCTTGACGATTACATGAGCGAAAAGACGAGTCAATAAAAATGTATAATATCATTATACATGTATGATACGGATGATATGCGCGCTTCCGACGGCTGGCTCGAAGCGAATAATATTACAATATTTCAATGGATTATCGCGCCGGAGCGAAATGTCCGCTCCGGCGGCCTATGCGCCGCGATGCTCCCGGCGCTACAGATTCATGCCCGCCACACGCCCTTCATAAAAGGCGAAGGGGGCCTGACGCGGCGCGACGCCGTCGCCGATCTCGACGAACGCCGTTCCCTGCCCGGCGAGCTCCAGCGCCAGCCAGTTGGCGGCGGTGTTGGCCGAGGCGATCACCAGGCTGTCGGCGGCGACGGTTTCGGTCGCACCCGTCAGGTGAGAGATCAGCACGGCGCCGCCGCCGCGCCAGCTCTCCACGCTGGTCTCGGTGAAGAACTGCACGCCCAGCCTTTTCAAGGTCCGCCGCAGCGGAACGTCGGCGGCGGTGCGCTGCAATTCCTTGCCGATCAGCGCATCCGGCGTGACGAACAGCACCTGATGGCCTTCCTCGGCCAGCTTCCACGCCGTGCCGCAGCCTTTCCAGCCGCCGGTTTCGTCCAGCAGCACCACGCGCGCGCCGGGCCGCGCTTCGCGCGCCATGACGCTTTCCGCGGAAAAGACATTGCCGTTCTGCAGCCCCGGCAGGATCGGCCGGTCCGGCAGCGCCTTCTGGAAGCCGGTCTCGGTCGGCAGCGATCCCGTGGCGAGGATGACGGAATCCGCGCCGAAGGCGGAAACGTCGCCTCCGTCCAGATAGGTCCCGAGCCGCACCTCGACGCCGAGCTTTTGGAATTGCGTCTCATACCAGCGGATGAGATCGAGGACCTGCGCCCGGCGCGGCTGCTCGCCGGCGAGGCGGAAGGCGCCGCCCAGCCGGTCGCCGGCCTCGGCGAGCACGACCCTGTGCCCCCGCTCGGCCGCCACCCGCGCCGCCTCCAGCCCGGCCGGCCCGCCGCCGACCACCAGCACCGACTTCGCCTTCTCCGCCGGCCTGAAGCGGTCGCCGCCCCATTGCGCCTCCCGCCCGACCGAAGGATTGACCACGCAGCTGATCCAGTAATCGCGCGACCGCCTGCCCCAGCACATCTGGTTGCAGGAAAGGCAGCCGCGAATATCCTCCGGCGCGCCGGCGCGCGCCTTGTTGGCGAGATGCGGATCGGCGATCTGGCCGCGCACGATCGAGACCAGGTCCGCCGTGCCCTCGCCCAGCGTGATCTCGGCGTTTTCGGGCGTGCGGATATGGCTTTCGGCGATCACCAGCGCGTGGTTCACCACGCCCTTGAGCCGCGAGCAGAGGTCCGCGCTCATGCGCTCGGGATAAAGGAAGGTCGGCATCAGGCCGCCATAGTCGTAATAGCCGCCCGAGCCGCAGATCACATAGTCGATCAGCCCTTCCTCATCCAGCGCGCCGACGATTTCCGCGAGCTGGTCGCGGGTGAGCGCCGTGGGACAGCCCGGCTCGTCGCTGACCGTCAGGCCGAGGACGAAATCGGGGCCGCAGCGATAGCGGATGCGGCTGAGGATCTCGCGCGAAAAACGCATGCGGCCGGCGAGCGCGCCGCCCCAGCGGTCCTCGCGCTTGTTGTAGAACGGCGTCCAGAACTGGTCGACCAGCCCGCCATAGGCGGCCCAGACCTCGACCCCGTCGAAGCCCGCCGCCTGGCAGCGCAGCGCGGCGGCGACGAAGGCCTCGATCGTCTCCTCGATCTCGGCCTCGGTCATGGCGTGCGAGCCGTCGCTGTCGTGATAGCTGGGGCCGCCGGAAGGCGACCAATGCGGATGATAGGACAGGTCGGAATCGCCATGGCTGCCGACATGGTAGAGCTGCTGCAACACCACCGCGCCATGCCGCTTGACGGCGTCGGTCAGCTCGCGGAAGGCGGGGATGACCGCGTCGTCGCAGGGACGGAAATTGCCGCGGGTCAGCACCGTCGCGGGATGGACCGGCATCGGCTCGACCACGATCATCGCCGCCCCGCCCAAGGCGCGCTCGACATAATAGGCGATCTGCTGCTCGCCGGGCAGGCCGTTCTCGGACATGTTCGCGGTATGCGCGCCGAAGACCACGCGGTTCTTCAGGCGATGGCGGCCGAGGGAGATTTCGGAAAAAAGTCTGGGAAACTTGCTTGTCATCGGGGGGCCTGCGTCGGATGGGATGGAGCGTCGAACGGGCGCGGAAGCGCCGCGCCCGTTCGTCTTTCTAGAGCGCCGCCTCGATCTTCTTGGCGACGTCGGCCGGAACCCAGGATTTCCACAGGTCGGGATATTGCTTGAAGAAATACGCCGCCCCGTCCGCCCCGCCGGCCTGCGTGTCCGTCATCCAGGACATGACGGCGCTGACGGTGGCGTTGTCCCATGAGCGCTTGGCGAGATAGGCCGCCACGTCGGGATGGCTGCCGTCGGCGAGGCGCTTGGTCACCAGCGTCACCACATTGTCCTTCGGCCATTCGTTCTTCTTGGGGTCGGGGCAATCGGCGACGGTGTCGCAGCGCTTCCATTCCGCCGGATCGTGCGCTACGCCCGCCGAAAGCCGCACCATCGGATATTTGCCCAAGAGCGCCGTCGGCGACCAGTAATAGCCCATCCAGCCTTCCTTGCGCTCGTTCGCCCGCGCCATGGTTCCGTCCAGCGCCGCCTGCGTGCCGGGATCGACCAGCTTGAAGCCCTTCGCCGTCCCGTCATAGGCCTTGAACAATTGCGCGGTCACCACCGCGCCGCCGGAGCCGGTCGGCCCGTTGAAGACCGCGCCCTTGGACGAGTCCTCGGGGTTGGGAAACAGTTCGGGATGGGCGAAGGCGTCGTCCACGGTCTTGATGTCGGGATGCGCGTCGACGACATATTTCGGGATATACCAGCCCTGCACGCCGCCATCGGACAAAGCCTGTCCTATTTGTACAATTCTGCCTTCCGACGTGCCGCGCTTGACGATTTCCGGCACAAGGTCGACCCAGGCCTCGCCGGCGATGTCGGGCTGGCTCTTCTCGACCATAGAGGTGATGGTCGGCACGGTGTCGCCCGGCACGAAATCGACCTGGCAGCCGAAACCGTGCTCCAGGACGAACTTGTCCACATTGGCGAGCAGCTCGCCGCTCTGCCAGTTCATATTGGCGATCGTGACCGGGCCGCACGCCGCCGCATGCGCCGCCGGCGTCATCCCCATGGCGACGCCCACGGTCGCCAGGGCCAGTAGAGTCTTCATATCCGTTCCCCTTGAGATGTCTTGTTGCATCGATTTGGCGGGCAAGGCCCACAGCATGCAGGCTAATTGCGCCCGTCCTCCACGTATTGTATGTTTCGGACAAAGTTTTGCGGAAAACCGGGGGCGGCGTCCTTGCATCGCGACTATTCTCACCTGGGACCGGCCAAGCCGCCGCCGCTGATCGAAACGCCGCTGCGCGTCGGCGTCGTCCCGACGCCGCGCTTCACCCTGATGCCGCTCGCCTGCTTCATCGATTTCCTGCGCCTCGCCGGCGACGAGGGCGATTTCAGCCGCCAGATCTATTGCGCATGGGACGTGCTCTCCCATGACGACGCGCCCATCGTCGCCAGTTGCGGGCTGACGATGCAGCCGAACAGGATTTTCGGCGACCCGGCCGATTACGACTATATCGTCGTGCATGGCGGCGTGCTGCACAGCGCGGAGAAACCGGCGCCGGCGCTATACGACTTCATCCTCGAAGCCGCGCGCAAGGGCGTGCCGCTGGTCGGAAGCTGCTCCGGCAGCTTCGTGCTGGCCGAGGCCGGGCTTCTGGCGGGAAAACGCTGCGCTGTGCATTTCTCGCTCGCCGGCGCGCTGCGGCAATATTTTCCCGACGTGATCCCGATCACCGACGCGCCCGTCGTCTCGGACGGCGGCGTCATCACCTCGCCGGGCGGCCTGGCCGCCGTCGACCTCGCCATGTTCCTGGTCGCCGAGGCCTGCGGCGAATCCCGCGCCCACAAAGCCTTCCATTATCTTCTGGGCGAAACCGGCGTCGACAGGACGCACAGGTCGGACGATCTCGACCTCGGTCTCAAATGCGAGGACCGCCGCGTGGTCAACGCCATCGGGCTGATGCGGCAGAAAATGTACGAGCTTTGCCCGGTCTCGGAAATCGCCGCCGGCGTCGGCGCCTCCGAGCGCGAATTGTCGCGGCTGTTCCAGAAGCATCTGCAGGTTTCGCCCGCCCGCTACTGGCGGCAAATGCGGCTCAAGGCCGCCAAATGGATGCTGCTCAACAGCGACCGCTCCATCGCCCAGATCGCCTATGAATGCGGCTTCACGGATTGCGCGCATTTCGTCCGTTGGTTCAAGCGCACCTTCCATGTGACGCCGGCGAGGATGCGCCGCTCGCACCGCGCTTTCGGCGTGCGGTGAGATTGACTTCGCCGGCCTCGCGGCCTGTAATCGGCGCGGGGCGAATGGTGAAGCTTGGGGGCGGTCATGCTTTTTCGCGCGGCGTTGATGTTCGGGCTGGCGCTTTTCTGGTGTGGGCCGGCGGGCGCCTGGGGGGCCAAGGGGCACCAGCTGATCGGACGGATCGCCGACGATCTTTTGACGGAGAACGCGGCGGTTCAGGTCGAGGAGGCGCTCGGATTCTCGCTGGAGACGAGCGGGCCCTGGCTCGACTGCGTCAAGAGCGTCGAGAAGGAGGACGACGGCTCGTTCCGCTATGAGGACGATTTCGGACGGTCCGACGGACCCTGCGCGCCCTTCGAGACGGAGGCCGAGCGCACCCGCATGGAGGACTACGCGCGGCGCAACTGGTCGAATTGCGACTATCGCGGCGGCGAGCGCGGCTGCCACGAGACCTATCATTTCGCCGATGTGGCGGTGCGGCGCGGACGCTACGACCGCGCCTTCGCGGGAACCAGCGACCATGACATCGTCAGCGCCGTCGGGGCGGCGGTCGATTTCCTGCAAGGCCGTCCCGTGCCGCCGCCCTTCTCGATCCGCGACCGCAAGGAGGCGCTGCTGATGCTCGCGCATCTGATCGGCGACCTGCACCAGCCGCTGCATGTCGGCGCGGTCTATCTAGACGATCACGGGACGGAGACGGACCCCGACGAGGGCGATTTCGATCCCGACACCGACACGCGGGGCGGCAATCTGCTGCTCGACGGCGACCGCAAGTTCCACGCCGAATGGGACGCCATCCCGCGCTACAAGGACAAGGAAATCGCAGCGATGCAGGCGGAGGCGGCGCTGCTCGCTCCCACGCCGGGCGAAATCGTCGACTGGCCGGCGGCATGGGCCTCGGACACGGTCAAGGCCGGGGCGACGGTGTTTTCCTATGTGCGCTTCGCGAGCCGCGGGCCGGAGGGGTGGGATATCGCCTTCACGGACCGGCCCGCCTATCTCAAGGCGCAGAGCCTCGTGAAAAAGCGGCAGATCGCGCTGGCGGGCGGGCGGTTGGCGGCGCTTCTCAACGCCATCTGGCCTTGAGAAACCGGGCGGCGCTTAGAGCAGGAAGGACAGGTCGGGGCGATGAATCCGGCCCGCGAGATCGTTCGATCTCTCCTCGAAATAGTCCGGGAATTTCCCGATAAGCTCGGGAATGAGCGGAAAGATCTTGCGCAAATGCTCCTGCATCGCCCGCGTGGCGTCGGTCTCGCTGCCCTTCTCGATCGCCTCGGCGATCTTCTTGTGCTGGGCGATGATCGTCGCCAGGCTGTCCATGTCGGGATAAGTCAAGGTGCGGAAGCGGTTCATGTGCAGCTTGGCGTTGCTGATCTCCGACCAGATGTCCGGGAAGCCGGCCGCGACGGCCACATAATGATGAAACAGCTCGTCGGATTTCGAGAACCGCGCATGATCGCCGATAGCGGCCAGCGTTTCCTGAAGCGCGATTTCGCCGTAAAGCTGCCGGCATAGTTCCGAACGGTCGGGCAATTGGCAGGCCTTTTGCAGCAGGCCGACCTCGACGCATTCGCGCAGGAATTGCGAATGTTCGAGGTCCTTCACCCGCAGCGGCGCGACGATGGATCCCCGTTGCGCGTAGATGTCGACCAGCCCCACCGTGGCGAGCCGCGCCAGCGCCTCGCGCACCGGCGAGCGGCTGACATGCAGCGCCTCGGACACCGCCTTTTCCGACAGCAGCGCGAAGGGCTTCAACTTGAACGTCACGATCAGGCCGAGAAGAATGTCATAGACTTTTCCATAGGCGGACGGCGCCGGCGCGTCCTCGTGAAAATTCAGGCTTCTCAACGCCATCCATGCCTCCAGCTCGCCGCCCTGCCCCATGTTTTTACCGCATGGGGCGACCCCGGTCTAATCGAATAGGCGCTCAATAGCCCTTGGCGACCCGGACCGCGCCCTCGCCATGGCCGACATGGGCGCGGAACGCCGCGACCTCCTGCTGGCCGAACATGCGCAATATGGAGATGTCGCTCGACGGAATGACCATGTCGAAGCCTTCATCGATCAGTTTCTCCCACGGGCGGCCCGCGCTCGGCACGGTGCCGATCTTCTTGCCGGCCGCCTTGGTCACGGCCAGCACCTCATCGACGAGCGCGTTCACCTCCGGGTGGTCGAGGTCGAGGATATGGCCGGAATCCGCCGCGAGGTCGTTGCGGCCGATGAAGAGCATGTCCACCCCGTCGATCTCCGCGATGGCCCTGGCGTTCTTCACGCCAAGCACGGTTTCGATCTGGCAGATGACGAGCGTATGGTCGTCGACCGTCTCGACATAGTTCTCGTTGAGGCCGTAGTCGGAGCCGCGCGCGACGCCGACGGCGAGGCCGCGCGTTCCCTTGGGCGGATAGCGGCAGGCGGAGACGACGGCCTGCGCGGCCTCCGGCGTTTCGACCATCGGAACCATGATCCCGTCCGCGCCCTGGTCCATCAGCGTCTTGACGATGACGGGATCGTTGGCCGGAAGCCGGACGAGCGAGGCCGCGCCCGTGCCGCGCGCGGCGCGCATGACGTTGGCCGCGTCCTGGACCGAGCCGAGCCCGTGCTCCATGTCGATCATCAATATGTCATAGCCGCACAGGCCCATCATCTCGGCCACGACGGGATTGAACAACTGGACCCAGCAGCCGAACAGGGGCCGGCCGTTTGAAAGTTTCGCTTTCGCCGTGTTGGGCGTCACCTTGAAATCCTTGCGTTCTTTTGACGTTTCACCGCGCCGAATAACCGCCGTCCACCATCAGGATCTGTCCGGTGACGAAGGAGCTGGCGGGCGAGCACAGATAGACGATGGAATCGGCCACCTCGCCCGGCTCCGCCCAGCGGCCGAGCGGATGCGCGGCCTTGATCTCGGCCATGCCGGCGGCCGGATCGGCAAGGCCGTCGAGATATTTCCTCAGAAACGGCGTGTCGATGGAGCCGGGACCGACCGCGTTGACGCGCACGCCCTTGCCGGCGTAGTCCACCGCCATCTGGCGCACGAGCTGGAGCAGCGCGCCCTTGCTGGCGCAATAGGCGGCCTGCGCCGGCAGGCCGACCACGCTGGAGATGGAGCCGGTCGCCACGATGCAGCCCCTGCCCTTGGCCATCATGCCGGGCAGCGCTCGCCGGCTCATCAGGAAGAAGGATTTGGCGTTGGCGTTCAGGACCTGGTCCCACTCCTCCTCCGACGTCTCGTGCACGGATTTGGAGATGATGAAGCCGGCGTTGCTGACCAGGCAGTCGACGGGGCCGAAGGCTTTTTCCGCCGCCGCATAGATGCGCTCGACATCGGCGCTTCTGGTCACGTCGGCGACGACGGTTTCGACGCCGCCGAGCGACTTCAGCTCGGCGACCGATTCCGTGATGTCGGTGGCGCAGACATGGGCTCCGAGCGCCACGAGCCTTTCGACCACCGCGCGGCCGACGCCGCCGGCGGCGCCGGTGACGACGACATTGGTTCCGTTCATCGAATAGGACATGCGGCGGCCTCCCGTCGGGTCAGAGAATGGACAGCGAGCCGTCGCCCCGCAGGCCGCGCGTGACGCTGCCGTTGGGCGGCAGCAGCGGGATCAGGCAGGCCTGGACGGCATGGTAGAGGTCCGGCCGGCCGATGAAGACGCGGTTGACCGGGTTGAGGTCGTTGTCGAGTTCGGGAATCCACCCGCCACGGCGGCGGTCGATGATGTGGTTGTTCACGAAACCCCAGATGCGGCGGTACCATTCCTCGAAGCGCGGATCGTCGTCCACCGCCGCCAGCACGGCGGCCGCCGCGGCGCCCTCCGCGCAGGGCCACCAGTAAAGATCGCTGCGGTCGGGCCGGTCGTTCCAGTCGAGCGTGTAGTAGAAGCCGCCGGTCGCGTTGTTCCAGCCCGTCTCGACCGTCCTCAGGAACAGGCCCTTCGCGGCTTCCGGCATCCAGGCGTGGGCGCGGCCGCCGAGCTCCCACAACTGGACCAGCAGGCGGCTCCATTCCAGCGCATGGCCGGGCGTGGTTCCCTTCGGCCGGAACATCGGATCGCCGGCGTAATCAAGATCGACGCTCCAGTCGCTGGTGAAATGCTCGGCCACGCGCCAGCCCTGCGCGCGCGCATGGCGGTTGATGATGAGCGCGGCGATGCTTTCGGCCATGGCCAGAAGCTCGCGGTCGCCGGTCGCCTCATAGGCCGCCATCAGCGCCTCGGTGAGGTGCATGTTGGAGTTCTGGCCGCGATAGTCGCTGATCGCGCTCCAGTCCGCCGCATATTCCTCGGTGGTGGCGCCGACGGTTCTGTCCCAGAACCGCTTGCGCAGCACGTCGAGGATGTCGGCCATCAGCCGGTCGGCGTCGGGATGGCCGACCACCTTGGCCGACGAGGCGGCGAGGATGACGAAGGCGTGCCCATAGGCGAGCTTGTTGGGGTTGACGGCTTTCTCGTCGTCGACGCCCCAGAAATAGCCGCCATTCTTCGTGTCGCGATGACGGCTCCAGAGGAAATCCATGCCGTGGTCAACATTGCGGTCCGCGCCCGGCAGGCCGAGAAGCTGCGCGATGGCGAAGCAATGCACCATGCGGCAGGTGTCGTGCAACTGGCGCAGCGCGCCGGCGTGGCCCGGCTCGGCCGGGTTCGGTCGGCCGTCGTCGGCGAGCGTCGAGAAGCCGCCCTTGGGATTGAAGGCAGTATATTGGAAGAAATCGAACAGCGCCCGCGCCTGCGACAGCAGCCAATGCCGGTGGGCGGGGCGCTGGACGTAACGCGGGCCGGTCATGCCGATCCAGCCGGGACGGTCGGTGTCTGTCATGGGTTGTTCTTTCCGTTTCGATTGCGAGCGCCGTTGACGCGGAGATAGACCGAATAGAGGCTTTGCGTGGCGGTGATGAACAGCCGGTTGCGGCTGGGACCGCCGAATTCGACGTTCGCCACCGTCTCCGGTATCCCGATCTTGCCGAGCAGCGCGCCGTCGGGGGCGATGCAATGGACGCCGTCGCCGGCGCTGGACCAGATATTGCCGAGGCAATCGAGCCGGAACCCGTCGAAGACGCCCGTCTCGCAGACGGCCAAAACCTCGCCGCCGCGCAAGGATTTTCCGTCGTCCGACACGTCGAAGACGCGGATATGGTGCGGGCCGTCGGGATCGTGGCTGAGGCCGGTGTCGGAGATGTAGAGCCGCTTCTCGTCGAGGGTGAAGGCGAGCCCGTTCGGCTTGGCGAAATCGGTGGCGACGGCGGTCAGTTCGCCGCTGGGATCGATCCGGTAGACATGGGAAGCGCCGATCTCGGACTGGGCCTTGTGGCCCTCATAATCGCTGTCGATGCCGTAAGTCGGGTCGGTGAACCAGATCGAGCCGTCCGAACGGACCACCACGTCGTTGGGCGAGTTGAGCCTTTTGCCCTGGTAGGACGCGGCCAGCACGGTGACGGAGCCGTCATGCTCGCGGCGCGACACGCGGCGGCCGCCATGCTCGCAGGCGACGACGCGGCCCTGCGGGTCGACGGTGCGGCCGTTCTGGAAGCCGCACGGCGTCTCGAAGACCGAAACCGCGCCGCTGACCTCGTCGAAGCGCATGACCCGGTCGTTGGGAATGTCCGAGAACAGCAGGTGCTTGCTGGCCGCGACATAGGCCGGGCCTTCGGTCCAGCGCGCGCCGCTCCACAGTTTCTCGACATGGACGTTCTCGAACACCAGCGCCCTGAAGCGCGGGTCCCTGACCTCGAACCAGTCCGTCAGCATGGTTTTCTCCTCCCGCGACGTTTCAGAGCCTGGAAAGCGCGCGCTCGAAGAAATCGACGCCGCCGAAATTGCCCGACTTGAGCGCCATGGCGATTTCCCCCTCTTTCCATCCGATGGTCTTCAAGGCCGGCACGCCGGGCGCGATCTCCTCGCCGATGCGGAAGCCCGGAATGCGCAGATGATCGACCACCGCGCCGGAAGTCTCGCCGCCGGCGACGACGAGCCTGCGGACGCCCTCTCCGACAAGCCCCGCGGCGAGCCGCGCCGAGGCGGCCTCGAGGATCTCGCTGGCCTGCTGCGCGCCGTATTTCTTCTGGATCGCGCCGACGGTGGCCGGATCGGCGCTAACGGCGATCAGCACGGGGCCGTCCGGCAGGCGCTGCTTCGCCCAGGCGATGGCCTCACCGACGTCGCCGCCGCTCGCCACGAGGCGGTCGGGGTCGAGCCGCAGCACGGGCATGATCTTCTCCGCCGCCGCGATCTGCTCCAGCGTGCGCGCCGAGCAGCTTCCGGCGACGATCGCGGAATAGCCGTCCGCCATTCGCGGCTCCTCCGCCTCCGCCGAACGGCTGGCCCCGGGCCGCGCCGCGCGGGCGAGGCCGAGACCGAGCCCGGACGCGCCGGTCGAGAACGGCGACTGGAGGGCGATGCGGCCAAGCGTTTCGAGATCGCTTTCCGCCACCGCGTCGGCGACGATCGAGCGGACGCCGGACCGGGCGAGAGAGCCGACGTGCGCCATGGCCGCCTCATCTCCGGCGCGGATCGTCGCCAGGTCGAGGAGGCCGACGGGCTCGCGCGACTGCCTGCCGAGGACCCGGACGAGGTTGGGGTCGTGCATCGGGTTGACGGGATGGTTCCTGAGCGGGCTTTCGTTCAGAAGCACGTCCTCGACGAAGAGATGGCCCTTGTAGACCGTGCGCTTGGTCTCGGGAAAGGTCGGCGTCACCAGCGTCCAGTCCGCGCCGGCCCTGGCGCGCAACGCGTCCGTGACCGGGCCGATATTGCCGCGATCGGTTGAATCGAAGGTCGAGCAGACCTTGTACATGATATGGTCGACCCCGGCCCGCTTCAGCCAGTCATAGGCTTGCAGCGCGGCGGCCACGGCCTCTTCCGCCGGAACGGAGCGTATCTTGAACGCCACGACGACGGCGTCGGCGTCCGACGTGTCGAGCGCGGTTGGAACGCCGATGGTCTGGATCGTCTTCAGGCCGTTGCGCCGCCAGGTGTTGGCGAGGTCCGACGCGCCGGTATAGTCGTCGGCGATGGCTGCGATGCGGATGGCCATGTCAGCGGCTCCCTTCGGGCAATGTCGCGCCGGAAAGCTGCGCATAGACGCGCGCGACCGAAGAATCGTCGTCGCCGCCCATGCCCGCGCCCGCGGCGGCGAGGTACATCTGCAGCGCCGCGGCCGCGATCGGCGCCGGATAGCGCTCGGACCGCGCCATGTCCTGGATGATGCCGAGGTCCTTGACGAAAATCTCGATGGAGCTGAGCGGCGTATAATCGCCGTCGAGGACATGCGGCATCCGGTTCTCGAACATCCAGGAATTTCCGGCCGATGCGGTGATCACCTCATAGACCGTGCGAAGATCGAGCCCCAACTTGGAGGCGAGCGTGATCGCCTCGCAGGCGGCGGCGATGTGGACGCCGGCCAGAAGCTGGTTGATCATCTTGACCGAAGCGCCGACGCCGGCGCGGTCGCCCAACCGATAGACTTTTTGCGCCAGCGCGGAGAGGACGGTCCCCGCCTTTTCAAACGCCGCCGGCTCGCCGGAGGCCATGATCGTCAATTCGCCCGACGCCGCCCGCTTCGCGCCGCCGGAGATCGGCGCGTCCAGATAGAGAACGCCGCGCGCTCCCGCCTTGGCCGACAGATTTTCCGCGTCGGCTGGCGACATGGTCGCCGAGGAGATGAAGACCGATCCCTCCGCCATGGCGTCGAGGACGCCGCCTTCCCCGCACAGGACCTGCTCGGTCTGCTTCGCGTTCACCACCACCGAGACGACGACGGAGGCCCCGGCCGCCGCCTCGCGCGGAGACGCGCTCGGTACGCCGCCGGCCGAACGAAGCCGCGCGCGCGCCGCCTCGGATATGTCGAAGCCCGCCACGTCGAAGCCCGCGCGCAACAGCGATTCCGCCATGCCGAAGCCCATCGATCCCAGACCGATGACGGCCACTCTCATGGGCGATTCTTGCGCGCGTTCAGCCATGACGCTTCCTCCCGTTCTTCAAGCGGCGACGTGGAACGGCGATCTTCGCCGCTTCTTGTCGCGTACCATGGTAGTCATCATTTAGCCGAGATCATCGGCGTTGCCAAGCGGCTTACAGCGCGTCGGCCGCATATTTCTGGCATGGAGCCGGACGCTTCGGAAGAGCCTTGTGACGTGAAATGCGCGAACGATCGCCGCTGCGGATTTCTCCAGTTGACTACCATGGTACAAATCTGCAAGCTTTCCCGAAAGACCTTCGACGCGGAAACGGGGATGCTCCATGGAACAATGCTGGCGGTGGTTCGGACCGGACGATCCGGTTTCGCTCGACTATATCAAACAGGCGGGCGCGACCGGGATCGTTTCGGCGCTGCATGGCTACAGGCCGGGCGCAGCCTGGTCGAAGGACGATGTTTTCGCGCGGAAGGCGCAGATCGAGGCGCATGGGCTGCGCTGGTCCGTCTGCGAATCGATCCCGACGCCGTCCGACCTCAAATTGCGCGAGGGCGCGTTCCGAACCGTGCTGGCCAACTGGAAGGACACGCTCGCGGTCCTGGCCGAGGCGGGCGTGGAGGTAGTCAATTACAACTTCATGCCCGTCGTCGACTGGACGCGGACCGACCTGCATTACGCCTTGCCCTCGGGCGGCTATGCGCTGCGCTTCGACATGGCCGACTTCGTGGCCTATGACGTCTTCATCCTCCGGCGCGCTCATGCGGCGGAAGATTATGCGGCCGATCTGGTGGCGCGCGCGCAAAAACGCTTCGAGGCGATGGACGAGCAGGCGCGGCGGCGGCTGGAGCGCAACATCATCGCCGGCCTTCCCGGCGGCGAGGACACCTACAGCCGCGACGGCGTCGCGCGCGAAATCGCGCGGTTCGACGGCGTCTCCGCCGAGACGCTACGGGCCAACCTCGCCGAATTCATCCGCGAAATGGCGCCGGTCGCGGAAGAGATGGGCGTGCGGCTCTGCATCCATGCCGACGATCCGCCCTTCCCACTTTTCGGCCTGCCGCGCGTCGTGTCGACGGCGGAGGATTTCCGCTTCGTCCTCGCCGCCGATCCGAGCCCGGCGAACGGGATCACCTTCTGCGTCGGGTCGATGGGCGCGCGGCCGGACAACGACCTGCCGGCGCTGGCGGCCGAATTCGCGCCGCGCATCGCCTTCGCCCATCTGCGCAACACCACGCGCGAGCCGAACGGCTCGTTTTACGAAGCTGAGCATCTCGACGGCGATTCCGACATGGTGAAGATCGTCTTCGCGCTCTTGGACGAAGAGGAGCGTCGCCGCCGCGAAGGCCGGGCGGATTGCTCCATCCCGATGCGGCCCGACCACGGCCACCTGCTGGCCGACGACGTCGCGAAGGTCGAGGCGGGCCTGCGCGTCAACGCCGGATATTCCTATATCGGCCGGCTGAAAGGCCTCGCCGAACTGCGCGGCGTCATGCGCGCCCATGCCCAAGGAGCGAGACATGCTTGAAGGAAAAGTCGTTCTCATCACCGGCTCGTCGTCCGGCATCGGGCTGGCGACGGCCAGGGCGGCGGCAGCCGAGGGCGCGCGGGTGATCCTGCACGGCTCGTCGGCGCGAAAGCTCGAAGCCGCCGCCGCCGAGTTGGGCGGCGCGCCCTATGTCCAGGGCGACCTGGCGGCGGACGCCACCGAGACGATCGTCGAGCAGGCCATCGCCATCCATGGTCGGCTCGACGTCCTCGTCAACAACGCGGCCATCTTTCCGCGCACCGATCTCGAAGCCTCGGACGGCGCGGCTTTCGACCATATCTTCGCGATCAACGCCCGCGCGCCGCTGCTGCTCACCCGGCGCGTCATCCGGCATATGCGCGACAAGGGCGTCAAGGGCTCCATCGTCAATATCGGCTCGGTCAACGCCTATTCCGGCCAGCCGGACCTGCTGGTCTATTCGATGTCGAAGGGCGCGCTGATGACGATGACGCGCAACATCGCCGACGGCTGCGCCCCGGAAGGCATCCGCGTCAATCAGCTCAACGTCGGCTGGACGCTGACCGAAACCGAAATCGAAACGCAACGGGCGCAGGGCCGGCCCGACAATTGGCAAAGCGGAATCCCGCCGGTCTTCGCGCCGGGCGGCCGCATCCTCATGCCGGAGGAAGTCGCAAGGCACGTCGTCTTCTGGGCCTCCGACATGTCCGCCCCTGTCACCGGCCAGGTCTATGAGGTCGAGAAATACACCTTTCTCGGCCGCAACGTCATGAGCCGCGTGGTCTGAGGCTGCCGCATAAAGAAAAGGAGGGAGCCGAAGCTCCCTCCTTTCGGGGTCAGTAGCGACCGCCGCCGCCGCGACGACGGTCGTAACGGTCATCATCGTCGTCCCGGCGGTGCTCCCAGCCGCGCCGCGCCGCTTCGGCGTGGCCTTGGGGATCGCCGTACCAGCCGCGATGATCCTCGCCGCCGCCGCGCGAATAGCGCCGGTCGTCGTCATGGCTGCCGCCGCGGGAGTAACGGTCGCGGTCACGGTCGCGATCGTCGTAATCCGAGCGGCCCCGGGACGACGAGGAGCGATAATCGTCGTCGTCGCGACGGTGCTCCCAGCCCCGGCGGGACGCCTCGGAATGGCCCTGCGGATCGCCGAACCAGCCGCCGTGCCCGCGATCGTCCTCGTAGCGCCCCGAGCGGCGATGATCGTCGTCATAGCGGGCGCTGCTTTCGCGGCCGCCCGAATAGCGGCGGTCGGATTCATCGTCGTAGCGCGAACGGGAACGATAATGGTCGTCATCGCGCCGCGAACGGCCGCGATCGTCGTCATAGGAGCGCCCGCGGTCGTGATCGCTGACGAAACGGCCCCGTTCATCGCGGTCGGGCATATCGGAATATCTCGGCATAGTTTCCTCCTTATCCATCGCTAGGTACCGCATGAGCGGCGTTTCGGCCTCGTCGTCCTGGGACGAAGCGTTCAAGCGCGCCTCCATCGAACGGGAAAACTCGTCCTGGTCGATATCGGCGGCCTGAATTCCGGGAAGCCCACCGGCTTCCGAATTGGTTTTGTCGGTCAGCTCCCGCGCCAGCCGGGCGGCGAGCTTCAGCCCGGCGGCCTGCGCCGGTTCCGGCAGGCTCCGCTCGATCTGCATGAGCAGGAACGAGACGAGGTCCATCTGCAGCGCAGGCTCGGCGTCCGGCTCGCCCTTGCCGGCGATCCGCCAGCCGACATTGCAGGCGCGGACATAGCGCGCCCAGCAGTGCGTCAATTCCTGCGCGGCTTGCCGCGCGTCTTCCGTGGAGCCGGCCTTGTCGGCCTTGTCGAGCGCCTGCGTCAGGGAAGTCCGCAGCTTTTCGAGAGAACCGCCGGAAGCGTTCTCGCCTTCCGCCTGCTTGTTCTGGTCGTTTTCGTCCTTTGGCTGTCGCCCTTTGCGTTCCATGGCCTGCCTCCTGTTGAATGGCCACCGAACCACGAGCCTGAATGAATGTTCCCGAAAAATTTCGGAGGCTTTCGGCTCTTTTTCTGGTTCGTCGATATTTATGGAGGGCAGTCGCGCTCGGTGGAGGCGAAGGCGCGACGGAGCGCCATCACGACGACGAGAGCCACGATCAATCAAATGAAAAATCAATGATTTATAGCGGATTTCCGTCGCGGCGGTTGCGCATCCAACCAACGGAAACCGGGAATGTTCCCTCAGCTTGCGATCACCCGGAAAACACCGGCGCATGCACCGCCTCAGACGGCCCGGGCAGCGGAAACTGGAACGTGGCCTGCGCAGCGCTTTCGGTCGCCTCCAGCCTTTGCAGGAAAGCGTGGCACCAGCTTTTCACGTCGTGCTCGCGCAGAAAGCGCATCATGCCCTCGTAGCGTTCGACACGTTCGGCAAGCGGCATGTCGAGCGCCCTCACCATGGCCGCCGATACCGCCTCCATGTCATAGGGATTGACCAGAAGCGCGCCGTCCAGCTCCTGCGCCGCGCCGGCGAAGCGGGAGAGGATCAGGACGCCGGGGTCGGCCGGGTCCTGCGCGGCGACGAATTCCTTGGCGACGAGGTTCATGCCGTCGCGCAGCGGCGTCACCAGCCCCACCTTCGACAGGCGGTAAAGCCCCGCCAGCGTCTCGCGGCCCAGCGCGCGGTTGATATAGCGGATCGGCGTCCAGTCGATCGAGCCGTGCGCCCCATTGACGCGGCCGGCCAGTTCGGCCACATGGCGCTGCATCTCCTGATATTCCGCCACTTCGGAGCGCGATTTGGGCGTGACCTGCAACAGCGTCGCCCGGCCGCGATTTTCCGGCGCGCGTTTCAAAAAATGCTCGAAGGCCTCGATGCGGTTGGGAATGCCCTTGGAATAATCGAGCCGGTCGACGCCCAGCATCAGGTCGCGCTCGGACATGCTGTTGCGCATGCGCTTCAACTGGGGTTGCTCCGACGCCTCGGCCGCCAGCCGGGCGAATTCCTCCGTCTCGATGCCGATGCCGAAATGGTCGATGGTCAACCGATGTCCGAAAGCCTCCCACACGCCGCCGCCCAGCGACTTTCCGGTCTTCTCGCGCAAAAGGCAGCTCGTGAAATTATCCACGTCGTTAGCGGTCTGGAACCCGAGAAGATCATAGGCCGCCAGGCAGCGCATGATGATGTCGTGCACCGGCAGCGTGAACAGGATATCGGCCGGCGGCCAGGGAATGTGCAGGAAAAAGCCGATCTTGTTGTTCACGCCCTGCGCGCGCAGTTCGGCGGCGAGCGGGATCAGGTGATAATCGTGAATCCAGATGACGTCGTCCGGCTCGATCATCGGCAGCAGGTTCTGCGCGAACAGGCGGTTGACACGGAAATAGCCGGTCATTTCCTTGCGCGTATAATCGATGAGATCGAGCCGGTAATGGCATAGCGGCCACAGCATGCGATTGGCGAAGCCCGAATAATATTCCTCGACGTCGGTTTCGTTGAGGTCCAGCAAAGCGTAGCGGATGGCGCCGGCGTCATGGCGGTGCAGTTCCTGCGGCTCGTCCGGGCCGCAGGTCTTGCCCGACCAGCCCATCCAGACGCCGCCATGCTCGGCCAGCGCCGCGTGCAGCGCCACGGCCAGTCCGCCCGGTGGAATTTTCCCGTCCTTGTCCGGCGTCGGAACACGATTTGAAACAACGATAAGGCGGCCCATCTTCAATTTCCTTCTTCATTCAGCGCGTGCAGCCACAGGCGCAGGCGCGCGGGATTTTCGAGACGCTCGAAGCCGTGGCCGGCGATGGCGTCGCCTACCGCCACGCCCACGCCGCCGAGCGCGATCGCCGCTTGCAGCATGGGGATGTCGGTCAGGTCGTCTCCGAACGCAATCGGCGTTTTGCCGGCGAAGGCGTCCTCCTCCATGATGGCTCGAAGCGCCGCGCCCTTGTTCGCGGCCGCCGAGCAGAGCTCGAACACCATCTTGCCCGGCTGCACGCGCCAGCCGGCGCCCGCGAGCCGCAAGGCGCGCTCCATCGTGGCCTCCGCCGCCGGCGCAAGATCCGGCCGCGCGCGATAATGCAGCGCGAGCGCGCTTCCCTTGTCTTCGAGCAGCAAGCCGTCGGCCTTTTCGACCGCCTGTGAGAGAAACGCGCGCGCTGCGGCCAGATGCTCGTCCGCCACAGCCGTCGTCCTCACCGCGCCGTCGATCTCCAACACCGCGCCGTGCAAAGCCGCCGCCGCGCGCCGGAAATCGGTAAAAGCCTGCGAAATGAAATCCAGATCGCGCCCCGTCACGAGCGCTAGCGCGCCATCCGTCTTGCGGCTGAGCGCGGCCAGATCTTCGAGCAGAGCGGATGAAACTTCGACCGCCGCCGGATCGTCGGCTATGTCCAGAAGCGTGCCGTCGATATCGAAAAACAGCGCAGCGGTATCGATGTCCGGGATGGTGGGAAAACCGGAATTGTCGGGTGGTGCAGTCATATGGGTCATTATTTCATAACCCCTCATGCCGGCGATTGTTCCGACGCGGCGCGCTTGGCGCAGCCATTTTCGCAGGAAAACAAGGTCAGAATGGGAACCCATTCAAAGGCGGGCGGTTATATAAATGCGTCTTCTATGAACGAGCCGGCATTTTCCACGTCGATTTCAATCACTGGAATCCAAGTCCTCGGAATAATCTCGTTGCGAAGATCATTGAGAATGATAACGAGAAACTGGGATATCAAGTCAATCCATATCGATCACGTAGAATAATTTCATAATATATTCTGACAGGAATAGCTCTAAAGCGCGTGATATGCGCCACGATAATCTATGCATTATTATATATCGATATCAATGTTATTTAGAATTAACTCATATATTCACTTTACATGACCATCTTTAATTTTTATAATGAGAACCGCTACCTCTGTGGAGCGACTCTCCCATTTCATGTTCAGCGTCGCCGGCGGGCATGGCCTGCCGGGTTGGGGTGTCGAATGCAACACGCGTATCGTTGTGACAGCCGGGATGGAGATCGAAATGCCATTGTTCAACGAAACGAGCCATATCTACGACGCAAGAGAAATGAGTTTCCTGCGAAGTTGTTTTTCTCACGCGGCCATAATTCTTGAAGAAAGCGGCAAGAAATATTCTTCCATGGATCTTTCTTCATCCGTTCTCCTGCTTTACGAAAGAGGCTTGCGGGATTTCACCTATATTACGGAATTGGCGTCTTATCTGGCGCATCAAAGATATTGCGATCGCCACAACGCCGCCTTCGCGCTTTTCCCCGGCGAAAATCCGCCATCCTGATTGCGGTGCGCCGTTTTAATCCGCTCTTCCTGGAACAATTCCCCCGCCCCGTTGTTGAATCGCAATGTTTCAACGGCGCGTTTCTTTTGAAAGCCGCCAGGATGAAGGAGGAGAAAATGCCCGCAAAATCCAAAGCCCAGCAACAAGCCGCAGGAGCCGCCCTCGCCGCCAAGCGCGGCGATAAATCGAAGAGCGAACTGCGCGGCGCCTCGCGGGAAATGGAGAAATCCATGAGCGAGAAGGAGCTGGAGAAGATGGCTTCCACCAAGCAGAAGGGCAAGCCGGAGCATAAATCCAAATCTTGACGAAGGTTGTCGTCAACAGGCCCGGGCGAGCGTTCAAGAGTGATGAGCGCAACCCTGAAATCATCGCGACAATCACGCGCCATATGTGGGCCTGACGAAAAGTTTTTTCCGTCTCGTGAAACAAAAGACGTGCTCAGTTGTTGATATAGCGTTGAAAGAAAACCGTCGCGTCTCGCGAAACATCTAGAAACCGCAGGGAGAACCGAACATGGCCACCACCAAACCGCGCACCCTTGACGATCTTTTCTATGACACGCTCAAGGATATTTTCTACGCTGAGCGCAAGATTCTGAAGGCGTTGCCCAAAATGGCGCGCGCCGCCACCGACGAAAAGCTGAAGGCGGCGTTTGAAAAGCACCGCGAACAGACCGAGGGCCACGTGGACCGGCTGCAGCAATGCTTTGAGCTTCTCGGCCGGCGCGCCCAGGGCAAGACCTGCGAGGCCATCGAGGGCATCATCGCCGAAGGCGAGGAGATCATGGAGGAGTTCGCCGGAACGCCGGCGCTCGACGCCGGGCTGATTTCGGCGGCGCAGGCGGTCGAGCATTATGAGATCACCCGCTACGGCACCCTCCGGCGCTGGGCGCAGGAACTGGGCAAGAACGACATCGCCGACCTGCTCAACCAGACCTTGCAGGAAGAAGGCCAGACCGACAAGGACCTGACCAAGCTGGCCGAAACCTCGGCCAACCGGCGCGCCGAAGCGGCCTGATTTCGAACCGGAAGCAGCGATTTGCTGCGTCGCCTTCCCACGCGGAGGGCGACGATTGCTTGTGTTTTGTTAAAAGACAATTTTCCGAATATTTTCATATTGATAGTGGGAACATTCTTGCGCTTCGTCAGTTGGTCGGCATGAGATCAACGAGGAAGTCACCCATGAGACGAACGCTAAAGCTCATCGCAGGTCTGTCCTTCCTGATTTTCGCTCCGGCGGCGGCGCTGGCGCAGACCGCGCCGTCGGACTCGCTGCAGACGCCCTCCGTCGCCATGCCCGACGAGCAGAATCCCAATGCGCCCGTTCCGGGCAAGAACAGCTTCACCGAAGATCAGGTCAAGCAGCGCCTGACCGACGCCGGCTACGCCAATCCCAAAAATCTCCAGCTCGGAGACGATAGAATCTGGCGTGGCGACGCCGAGCGCAACGGCAAGCCCGTCAAGGCGCTCTTCGATTTTCAGGGAAACATCACCACCCAATAGGAAACCGACCATAGCGGGAAGGAGATGACGATGACGCATATTCCGGGTCTTTTCGACAATTACGACGAGGCGCTGAACGCTGTGCGGGCGCTGGAGGAAGCCGGCGTTCCGAGCGAGGACATCAGCCTGATTTCCAACAACACCAATGGCGACTATGTCGACGACACGCTTCAGGAAGACCAGGGCGTGGTTACCGGCGCGGGAACGGGCGCCGGGGTCGGCGCGGTCGCGGGCGGCGGCGCGGGCCTGCTCACCGGGCTGGGCCTGCTGGCGATCCCCGGCGTCGGTCCCGTCGTCGCGGCCGGCTGGCTGACGGCGACGCTGGTGGGCGCCGTGGGAGGCGCGGCGGTCGGCGGCGCCGCGGGCGGCCTTATCGGCGCGCTGACCGAAACCGGCCTGTCCGAGGAGGAGGCGCAGGCCTATACCGAAGCCGTCCGCCGCGGCGGCGCGCTGGTGGTGGTCCGCTGCGACGACACCGACCGGGAGAAGGTCGAGACCGTGCTGGACGACTGGGCGCGGATCGACGTCGGCAAGAGGCGCGCCGCTTATATCCGCGAAGGCTGGAAGGGCTATGACCAATCCAACGCCTCCTACACGACGGATGAGATCGAGCGCGAACGCGAGCGCTGGAGTTGACCGGCCATGAAAGAGGTTTCTCCGAGAAAAGCGCGTCAGGGCCGCCAGGGATGGCATGTTCTGACGATCCTCGTCGTCAGTCTCGTGCTGGCGATGATCGTCTGGGGCGCGGTCGAAATCTGGGGTCGCGCGCAGCGCAGCGACAACTTCATGAACGACGAGCGCAGCACGCCGGCCACAGCGCCCACGCAGACGCCGCCGTCGGGCGCGGGCGCGCAATGACCGACGCTGCTCCAAGACAGGCGACGCTCGCCGAAGTCCGCGCCGAAGCCATGCATTGCCGCCGATGCGAGCTTTACGAGCACGCGACGCAGACGGTTTTCGGCGAAGGGCCGGCCAAGGCCGATATTTTCTTCGTCGCCGAACAGCCCGGCGATAAGGAGGATATCGGCGGCCGGCCTCTGATCGGCCCGGCCGGCCATATGTTCGACGCCTGCCTGCAGGAGGCGGGTGTTGAGCGCGAGCGCTGTTACGTCACCAACGCCGTCAAGCATTTCCGTTTCCTCCAGCGCGGCAAGAAAAGACTGCATCGCCGGCCGCTCTCCAGCCATATCGCGGCCTGCCGTTGGTGGCTGCGCCAGGAGATCGAGCTGGTGGAGCCGAGCCTGATCGTGGCGCTGGGCGCCACTGCGGCGCAGGCGCTGCTCGGCCGCCCTGTCAAGATCGCCGAGACGCGCGGCCATCTGCTTTCGAGCGGCGCGCATCGATATCTCGTCACCATCCATCCGTCCTATCTTCTGCGGCTGCGCGACCGCGCGGATTTCGAGCGCGAGAAGGCGCAGTTCCTGAAGGATCTGGCCATCGTCGCCGGCTTCGGCCGCTAAGCCGCAAACGTGATGTTTATTACAATTTTTCGGGGGAACATCTTTCATCCGGCCGGGTTTGGTTCGTATGTCACGCGCGACATACTCAATCCCAAAGATCATGGTTCCAACCACCGGAAGGAAAGAGCATGGCACAGAATCACACCCAGGGCGGCACGCACGAACAGCATGTGAAAGCCGGGCAGCAAAGCCACAAGAACGACGGCAAGCAGGCGAGCGGCGGCGAGAGCAAGCAACAGCAGCAATCCTCGTCCTCTCGCGGCGGCTCTCACGAGCAGCACGTGAAGGCGGGCAAGCAAAGCCACAAGAACTCGTAAAGGGCGGGCGGCGAAAGCCGCCTGCCTCCGCATTTTCGCTACAGTTCAAGAAGGCCCGAACGATGTGCACGCCCCCAAACCCCGATTATGCATTACAGCCTGACGACCTCGTCGAGATGATCCCCGCCCTCCGCGCCTTCGCCCGCACGTTCTATAGGCAGAAAGAGGATGTGGAGGATCTGGTTCAGGAAACGTTGATGAAGGCGCTGGCGAACAGGGACAAATATTTTCCTTATTCGCCGCTGCGGTCCTGGCTGTTCACCATCATGCGCAACACGTTCTGCACGCGCATCCGCCGGCAGAAGCGCGAAGCGCCCGGACTGGGCGACTGCGTGGCTCCCGCCGTCGCGGTGAAGGCGTCACAGGAACTGACGCTGGAGGCGCACGACGTCGAAAACGCCCTTCGGGCGCTGCCGCAGAAATATCGCCGCGTTCTCTCGCTGGTGGCGCTGGAGGGGACGAGCTACGAGCGCACGGCGGAGCTTTGCGACTGCTCCATCGGCACTGTGAAGAGCCGCCTGCACCGCGCCCGCCACAAACTCCAGACCATGGTGGACGGCGAATAGAAGCGTAAAGTCCGAACCTCGAATGATCTGTTGGCCGTGCGACGAGAAATCGTCTTGTGTTTCGGTTTCGAACATGGCCAACTATCTGTAATGGTTGATTTGCATGATCTGTTTGTGGGAAAGCGTATTTTAGTCCTTGAGGACTCTTTCCTGCTTTCCGACGAGGCGGGGAACAAGCTCGCCGCTATTGGAGCCGTTATTTTGGGGCCGGTCCATACGGCCGCTCAGGCGCTGGAGCACATAGGCGACGGCGGCCACGTCGACGCCGCCGTCCTCGACGTGGCGCTGGAGCCCGAGGCCGTCATGCCGGTGGTCCTGAAACTGGAAGAAAAATCGATCCCCTTCGTCTTCGCCCTGCCCGCCAATCCGCGGCTGGACCTTCAGGGTTTCGCCGGCTTCATCTTGAGCGATCGGGAACGGGATCTCGCAGCCATCGCCGAGGCGTTGTTCGAGCGGCGCGGCTTCGAGCACTAAAGATAGCGCACCAGAATATCGGCCTGCTCGCGCAGGATGCGGGCGGCGTCCTCGGGGCTGTCGGTGTCGAGCATGGCGGCGATCACCGCCTCCAGCATCAGCATGTTGCGCGCCCGCAAATGCCGGACTAGGGCGCGCTGGGCCAGTTCGTCCAAGGCGTCGTTCCGGCGTTCTTTCCTGGCCATTTCCATTTCTCCTGTGCTCGCCTTTATTAACCGCGGGCCTCCTCCATTGTTCCGGCCGATATCGGGAACTCTGCGGGCGATAACGGGTTAGGCCTCAGCCCAACGGAGGAATCGAACATGGAAAAGCACTATCCCAAGCCGCCATTCGACACGCCGCAGCAGCCCATGCCCGGAAAGACCGGCGCCATGGAGCCGAAGCCGGACCATGGCGAATCGAGCTACAAGGGCTCCGGCAAGCTGACGGGCCTGAAGGCGATCATCACCGGCGGCGACAGCGGCATCGGCCGGGCGGTCGCCATCGCCTATGCGCGCGAGGGCGCGGACCTTTTCATCGTCTATCTCGAGGAAGACGACGACGCCAAGGAGACGCAGGCGCTGGTCGAGGCGGAAGGGCGCAAGGCCGTCCTGATGAAATGCGACCTGCAACAGGCGGAGAATTGTCGCGAGGTGGTGCGCCGTGCGGTCGAGGAACTGGGCGGCGTCGACATCCTCGTCAACAACGCCGCTCATCAGGCGAGTTTCGACGAGCTGGAGGACATCAGCGACGAGGAATGGGAACTGACTTTCCGCGTCAACATCCACGCCATGTTCCATCTGGTCAAGGCGGCGCTGCCGCACATGAAGCCAGGCTCGTCCATCGTCAACACCGCCTCGATCAATTCGGACATGCCCAACCCGACCCTGCTGGCCTACGCCACCACCAAGGGCGCGATCCAGAACTTCACCGCCGGTCTCGCCCAGCTTCTGGCGAAGAAGGGCATCCGCGCCAATGCGGTGGCGCCCGGGCCGATCTGGACGCCGCTGATCCCTTCCACGATGAAGGAAGACAGCGTGAAGAATTTCGGCAAGCAGACGCCGATGAAAAGGCCGGGACAGCCGGCGGAGCTGGCGACCGCCTATGTGATGCTGGCTGATCCTCTTTCCAGCTTCACGTCGGGCGCGACTGTCGCCGTGACGGGCGGAAAGCCGATCCTCTAAATGCGAGAAGCGCCCGCATCCGTGCGGGCGCTTTTCATCATGCCGATAAAAAAGCTCCCACCGGAGGGTGGGAGCATCGGGGTTCAAGTCGTTGGGGGAAAGCGAAATTAGTGCTGGCCGCCCTTGCGGCCGGCTTCCGAGGCGCGCTCGGGATTGTTCTTGAAGTTGCCGCCCGAGGCTTCGCCGCCCTTATGGCCCGCCTCGGCGGCGCGTTCCGGGTCGTTCTTGAAATTGCCACCGGACGCTTGACCGCCCTTGTGGCCGGCTTCAGATGCGCGCTGCGGATCATTCTTGAAGTTGCCGCCGGAAGCCTGTCCGCCCTTCGAGGCGGCGTCGCTGCGCTTGTCGTCGTGGGTATCGCGTTCATGATTGGGCATTTTCTTCTCCTCTGCGTGGTTTCCTCTCACGACCGACCAACCGCTGGCGGGAGGGAATGTTCCTAGGCCTGATTTTATTTTGCGGATTTTTTATCGAGCGATGAGATCAGGCTCATCAATTGCGGCTCCTCGACCAGAAGCCGCGCTTCGTCGGGCGAAAACCAGCCGCGCCGGCGCTGCTTGCGCTCGGGCCAGCGGTCGTTCTCGCGCCGCACATGCAGCGGATAGACCCGCACCTTGACTGGGATGAACACGGCTTTCAGCCATTTCCAATAAAAATAGTCGCCCAGAACATCCTGAGCGACCTCGCCTTCGATCCCCGCCTCCTCCCGCGCTTCGATGCGGGCCGCCTCGGGCAGGCTGCGCTTTTTCATCGGCCAGCCCTTGGGCAGGGTGAAGCGGCTGGTGCTGCGCGTGGTCACCAGCATAATTTTCAGCCGCCCGTTCTCGAAGCGATACGGAAGGGCGGCGGCCTGCTCCAGGTCCTCGCCCTTCTCGGCAAGGCGGATTCGCTTTCGCCATTTCCGGCGGCTCATCCCCCTACCCTTCCGCCTTGAATTTTCTGGCTTCTTCGAGCAGCTTTTCGCGATCCCGGCCAAAACGTTCGATCAATTTCTGCGCCTGCAACGGCGAGACGTCGGAATTTTCCGCCAGAAACTTGACGTCTTCGTCTTCGGTGAGCGGCGTGGAGTCCGGTTGCTGGGTCATGGCGTTCCTCCTGAGTTTCCCAGACGGAACCGCCGAGACAGCCAAAGGTTCCCCGCTTCAGCCCCGCCGCGCTTTCGCGCGGCTGACGAAAGGCGAGCCGTCCAGGCAAAAACGCCAAGGAAAATCGACGGCGCGCGAAATGCCGATGCGCGGACCCGTCGTAACCGGAAGAACGCTCCGCCGCGCTTCGAGCCGAAACGGGGGACGATCGAGCGACCGCCCGTCCAGATCGCCGGTGATGTCCAGCGCCTGCGCCAGTTTGGCAGGGCCGGAGCAAAGCGCCGTAACGAGGCCAGTCCCGCGCCTTTCCTCCATCTGCATGAGGCCCGTCGTCGGATGCAGCGCCCGGATCAGCACCGCCGACCCGTCGCCGCACACCATGTTCATGCACCAATGCAGCCCGTAGATGCGATAGACATAAGCCGTGCCCGGCCTGCCGAACATGGAGCGGTTGCGCGCCGTCTCGCCCTTGAAACTGTGCGAGGCGGGGTCGGCGCGGGTATAGGCCTCGGTCTCGACGATCATGCCGCCGGCCTCGCCCACGTTCAAAATCCAGCCTATCAATTCGGGTGCGACGCTCACCGCGTCCCTGTCGAAAAATGCCCCGATATCGCCCGTCATGTCCCGTCCGTTGCGCAAAAAACCTAGCCTTCCGGAAACGTAGCCCGCCGATCTCGGTTCCCGCAAATGGAACAAGCTTCCTCCATAGCGGTTAAAGCGGAAAAGATGGAAGGATTTGACCATGTACCGGGATAAAAACATCTTCATGACGTGGGGCGAAAAGCCCGACCACGGCGTCAAGGTCGAAAGCGAATATGCGTGCTACGCATTCATTCTGGTGCCGTTGACCCCCGAGGAAATCGGCGACCTCGCGCCCAAATACGGCTCGGTGCTGGTCTCGGCCCGCTCCCCCGCCGACGCCCGCGTCGTCGCCAGCCAAAGCGAAATCCGCGCCCGCCCCGAACAAGTGGGCATAGGCGACGCCGACCTGACCACGAACACCTTCAGCGCCTTTCGTAGCGAAAAGATCTATTCCGTCTACCGCGTCAGTCCCGACCCCATCGACGCGCCACGTGGCGTGATCGCTTTGGAATATGGCGGATTTCTCGTCTGAGGCCATGTCATATAATGAAACCACCGTTAGCCCTGGTTTGAGCTGTCGGTGTTTTCATTATGCAGAGCCGAACAGGTTCAGATTATTCCCATTCGACCTCTTATATTAAGCCAGCATTTTAAAAATAATAATGTGTACATTTTATCTTTAAAAACCATCTTTATATAAATTATTAAAAAAACTTATTGTTGCGTTGATTGGTAAATTCCGACGCTATCAAAGAAAAAATCTTTGCCATCTATAGGATATATTAGATATTTTTATGTTGAATTCTCGCTCAAAGCTCAGACATAATCTTTAACATAATAAATAATTACCTAATAGATGAGTAATACATCGGTTACAAAAATAGAAATTTACATAACTAAACAATAAAATATAATATATAT
>UBKJ01000022.1:0-8515 GCA_900465915.1 Hyphomicrobiales bacterium | reverse complement strand
ATATATATTATATTTTATTGGATTATATAAGTGTTATTCAAATAAATATCTCTTAAAAAATTAATATACTATAATTTAATTCAATATGTATATTTGAAATATATTATCGATACGTATTTAAATTTACTATAAAATTTATCATCCCCCTACCCCTCCAAAAGAACGAAATTAGCTACGGCAAAATAACAAGTGGCGTTCATAGCGAATCTCAATAAAAATACGATAGGGGCAAAAGGGGGCTTATATTATGCGCTATTTCGCGCATTCGGGGAATCTTTCGGATAAAACTGATTGGCAAACGCTGCGAGATCATCTCATCGCGGTTGGTGAACTCGCCGCCAAGATGGCGGCGTCTTTGGGGCTGGAAAGGGCTGCGCTTCTTGCCGGACTGTTCCACGATCTCGGCAAATACACGATCGCCTTCCAAAAGCGGCTGGATAACACTGGTCCGTCGGTAGATCATTCGACTGCCGGCGCGGCTTTGATGCTCAGCGATTTCGTGAGCGGGCACGACAAGGCCATCGCTGAAATGGTCGCATATTGCATCGCCGGTCATCATACCGGATTGCCGGACCGCCATACGGTCGACGCCTCCTGCCTCGACCGTCGGCTGGAAAAAGAGCTCGAACCACTGGACGATATCTGGAAGCAAGAACTGGTCGCTGAGACGAAAGGCCTCATCCCTGCCTTTGCCGCGAATATCGGCAAACCTGACAAGAAGCGCGCGCCCTTTCAGTTTTCTATCATGACCCGGATGCTCTTTTCGTGTCTGGTGGACGCGGATTACAAGGACACTGAAAATTTCTACCAGGCGCTCAAAGGCCTCGAACCCGACCGCAACTGGCCGTTGCTTCAAGATTGCCTGCCGCATTTTTTTGCACAATTTGATGCCTACATGGCGGCAAAAAGCAGAGGCGATACGGAACTCAATCGCCTGCGTGGCCATATACTCGACCATGTCCGGTCGAGCGCCGCACAGACGCCGGGCCTGTTCACGCTGACCGTGCCGACGGGCGGAGGCAAGACGCTTGCCTCGCTTGGCTTCGCGCTCGATCATGCCAAAGCGCATGGCCATTCACGCATCATATACGCCATCCCCTTCACGTCGATCATCGACCAGACCGCAGCGATTTTCCGCAACATTCTGGGCGCGGAAAATGTGCTTGAGCATCATTCCGCAATTGACGAAGAAAAGAACGGCTCGGAGGCGCGAGAAGGTAAGAGCAAATTGCAGTTGGCGATGGAGGACTGGGCCGCGCCCGTCGTCGTGACAACGAATGTGCAGCTTTTCGAAAGCCTTTTCGCCGCAAAAACGTCGCGGGCGCGCAAGCTCCACAATATAGCGAACAGTGTCATTATATTGGACGAAGCCCAGACGCTGCCGCGTGGATTGCTTCTGCCTTGCCTGCGCATGCTGGATGAACTTGCGCTCAATTACGGTTGCAGCATCGTATTGTGTACGGCGACGCAGCCGGCCTTCGACCAGCGCAAGCTTTGCAACGGCCTGCCGCTGGAAGGGCGCGAGCTTGCGCCCAATCCGCAAGCCTTGTCGGCCGCGTTGCGGCGAACCCAAATCGTTCAGGCCGGAGAGATGAGCAACGACGCGCTGGTCCCCGCCTTGCAGGATGCGGAACAGGCGCTGATTATCGTCAACAGCCGCAAACATGCGCTGGAACTGTGGCGGCAAGCGAGTGCGGAAGGCCTATCGGGCCTTGTGCATCTGACCACGCGGCAATATGCGGCGCACCGGCAGAAGATTCTCGCCGATGTGCGTGAGCGGTTGAAAGCCGGAAAACCGTGCCGGCTCATCGCCACGAGTCTCATCGAAGCGGGCGTCGACATCGACTTTCCGAAGGCCTGGCGGGCGGAAGCCGGACTGGAACAGATCATTCAGGCTGCGGGCCGCGTGAACCGCGAGGGCCGGCGGCCGGCGGAAGAAAGCATCGTCACCGTGTTCTCCGCGCCCGACTATCCGCCGCCGGCGGAGATCAAAGGATTGATCGGCGATCTGGGGCGCATGCGCAGGAACCATACCGACCTGCAATCGCTCGAAGCCATCGAAGACTATTTCGGCGAGGTCTATTGGCGGGTGGGCGCGGACGGGCTCGACCATAAGAATATCCTCGATGATTTCCGGCTGGGGGCGACAGGCACGGACTTCGCGTTCCGCACGGCGGCCGACAAATTCCGCATGATCGAAAGCGGCATGGAGCCTGTGATCATAGCGATAGATCCGGTTGCAAAAAACGCCGTTGATAAACTTAGGGTTCCGGAAATTTCGTCTGGCAGAATCGCGCGTGAGTTGCAGACTTATATTGTGCAAGCGCCGCCGAAGGCTCGTGACTTGTTGATCCGAAATGGTCACGTCACCTTCGTTCATCCGGGCTTGCGGGGGGGACCAATTCGCCGTTTTGCAGAATGACAGCCTGTACGACCCTAATGTCGGCTTGCTGTGGGAAAATGCCGATTATCTGGCCGCCGAGAATTCGATCTTGTGAAGTTCCGGCGTCGGGTGCATGAGGCGTTAGGGGGTATGTTTGTCTTTCGGTATCAAGCTAAAAGTCTGGGGCGATTACGCTTGCTTCACCCGGCCGGAGCTCAAGGTCGAGCGCGTAAGCTATGACGTTCTGACGCCATCGGCGGCCAGAGGAATTCTCGACGCCATCCATTGGAAACCGGCTATCCGCTGGATCATCGACGCGATCCATGTGCTCGAGCCGATCCGCTTCCAATCGATCCGCCGCAATGAAGTTGGCGGTAAGATACCGGCGGGCAAAGTCAAGAGCGCCATGAAACGCGGCGATCTCGAAGACCTGCAATTGCTCGTGGATGAAGACCGGCAACAGCGGGCTTCGACGGTCCTGGTCAAGCCCGCCTATGTCATCGAAGCGCATTTCGAAATGACCCACAAGGCGGGACCGGACGACAACGAGGGCAAGCATCTCGACATTTTCAACCGGCGCGCAGCGCGCGGACAATGTTTTCACCAGCCTTGCCTCGGCACGCGTGAATTCGCTGCGCATTTTGAACTGCTCGCACCCGATGCGCCTCTGCCTGTCGCGATAGACGAAACCCGCGATCTTGGAATTATGCTCTGGGATGTCGACCATCAGGCGCGAGGAAAACCCGCGCTGTTTTTCCGCGCCAAGCTGGAAAACGGCGTCATGAAGGTGCCCTCCCCTCATTCGGGGGAGATTCTGAGATGAGCATTCTTGCTGCGCTGATCAGGGCCTATGACCGTCTGCCGGACGCCCCGCCATTCGGCTATTCGATGGAAAAGATCGGTTTCGTTATCGGTCTTAACGAAGACGGCAGCGTCGCCAGCGTGACCGATTTGCGCGGTGGGGCCGGCAAAAAGAAACAGCCGCCCATGTTGCTGGTGCCGCAGCCGGTCAAGCGAACGGCCGGCATCGCGCCGAATTTCCTGTGGGACAAGACATCCTACGTTCTCGGCGTTACGGCCGGTGAAGGCAAGCGCACAGCGGACGAACATGCCGCCTTCGTTGAAAGACATGTGGAGGCGCTCGAAGGCGCGCAGGATGCGGGGCTTCGAGCGCTCCTGCTCTTTCTGAAAAACTGGTCGCCTGAACTTTTCCTGGCGCCTGAATGGCCAGAGGATTTGAAGGACCAGAATGTCGTTTTTGCGCTGGAAAGCGAACGCCGGCAACGACTTCTACATGAGCGCGAAGCAGCCAGACAACTTTGGGAGAAACAATCTTCGGCGGCGGACAAGTCGGCGCAAATCTGTCTCGTGACCGGAGAAAGCGGCCCCGTCGCCCGCCTGCATCCCTCGGTCAAGGGCGTCTGGGGCGCACAGTCTTCCGGTGCGGCGCTTGTTTCCTTCAATCTCGACGCTTTCGCATCCTACGGTCACGAGCAAGGAAGCAACGCCCCTATATCGGAACTCGCAGCCGCCAAATATACAACCGTTCTCAACCGCTTTCTCGAACGTGACAGCGGCCACCGCGTGCAGATCGGCGATACATCGACCGTGTTCTGGGCGGATACGTCGAATGTGGAAGCTGCCGACGCCGCTGAAAGTTTCTTCGCTGCTTTCATTGATGACAATGACAAGGTTGGGGACAAAGACGCCACGAAGACGATCGGCATCCAGCTCGAACGCATCCGCAGGGGCGACGCCCTGAGCGATGTCGAACCAAAGCTCGCCGACAATATCGATTTCTATGTTCTCGGGCTTGCGCCCAACGCGGCGCGGCTTTCGATCCGCTTTTTCTATGAGGGCAATTTCGGCACATTGACGAAACGCTATCAGGATTTCGTCAGGGAAATGCGCGTCGAGCCGCCGCCGCGCGACGGCTATCCGCCGCTCTGGCGCTATCTGACCGAACTGGCGGTGCTCGGCAAACGGGAAAACGTGCCGCCCAATCTCGCCGGAGACTGGATGCGTTCGATTCTCGCCGGCACGAATTACCCGCTGACGCTTCTGTCCACCACGCTGATGCGCATCCGCGCCGATGGCGAGGTGAACGCCTTGCGGGCCGGAATCCTCAAAGCTGTTCTGATGCGAAACTACAAGATGGAGGTTCCCGTGGCGCTCACCCCGGAGGAACGAAACAAAGGCTATCTGCTGGGCCGGCTTTTCGCGGTCTATGAAGAAATCCAGCGCGCCGCGCTCGGCAACAATGTCAATGCGACGATCAAGGACAAGTTCTACGCCTCCGCATCGGCCACGCCGCGCAAGGTCTTTTCGATGCTCGACGCCGGTTCGGCGAACCATCTGTCCAAGATCGGAAAGCAAAGCAAGGGCCGGCAGATCAATCTGGTGCGATTGCAGGAAGAGATCATGGATCTGATGGAGCCGGGCAAGGACCCGTACCCGTCTTCACTTTCGGCCAACGAGCAGGCTCTTTTCGGCCTGGGCTATCATCACCAGCACAGCGAATTTTTCAAATCGCGCAAGACCGCCGACACGACTGAAACCGGAGACAACGCCTGATGACCACGCTCGCCAACCGCTATGATTTCGTCCTCGTCTTCGATGTCGCCAACGGCAATCCCAATGGAGATCCCGACGCCGGCAATCTCCCGCGTCTCGACCCCGAAACCAATCACGGCCTCGTTTCGGACGTCAGTCTCAAGCGCAAGATCCGCAATTATGTCGAACTGGCCCGCGGAGGTCAGGAGGGCTTTCACATCTATGTGCAGGAAGGCGCGATCCTGAACGAAAAGCACCGTCAGGCCTACAAGGCGCTGCGCCCCAACGATCCGAAAGTGGAGAAGGACGCCAAGCTCAACCCGAAGGATGACGCGGAGGCCATCCAGCTGCGCGACTTCATGTGCCGGAATTTCTTCGACGTTCGTACCTTCGGCGCAGTCATGTCGACCGGCGTTAACGCTGGACAGGTCAAAGGCCCGGTGCAACTGACTTTCGCGAGCTCCGTCGAACCGATCGTGCCGGTGGAAATCTCCATCACCCGCATGGCGGCGACCAACGAGGCGGAGAAAAAGCAGAAGGCAGAAGGCGACGATTCGAACGAGCGGACCGACAATCGCACCATGGGCCGCAAGCACATCGTGCCCTACGGCCTTTATGTCGCGCATGGCTTTATCTCCGCCAAATTCGCCGAGCGCACCGGCTTTTCGGAAAGCGACCTCGATCTTCTTTTCGAGGCGCTGACGACCATGTTCGAGCATGACCGCTCCGCGGCCCGCGGCGAGATGACGACGCGCAAGCTGATCGTGTTCAAACATGAAAATCCGCTCGGCAACGCGCCCGCCGGCAAACTCTTCGAGCGCGTCGGCATCGGCCGCAACGTGGACGGAGAATTCCGCACCATCGACCGGCGTCTCGACAATCTGCCGCCGGCCCGCAAATTCTCCGACTACATGGTGACGATCGACCGCGACAATCTTCCCGAAGGCGTCGAGATCATCGAAAAGCTGTAAGCCATGCAGGGATCGGCAGCCGACAGCGCCAATGAAACGGAGCCGATCCCGCTCTCCGCGCTCCAGCACGCCGTCTACTGCCTGCGGCAGACGGCGTTGATCCATCTGGAGCGTGTCTGGGCCGAAAATCGCTTCACAGCCGAAGGTCAGGTGCTGCATCAGGTGGCCGACAAAGGCGGGTCGCGCAAAGCGCGCGGCATACGGCGCGTCATGGCGCTGCCGCTGGCCTCGAAGCGGCTGAACATCACCGGCGTCGCCGATATCGTCGAGTTCCTGCCGGGCGATGGCGGTGAGACGCCCTATCCTGTCGAATACAAGCGTGGCAAGGCCAAGCTCCATCGCGCCGACGAGGTGCAGCTCTGCGCGCAGGCGTTATGCCTCGAAGAAATGACCGGACGCCCGGTTTCGGAAGGCGCGCTTTTCTATGGGGAAACCAAGCGCCGGCTTGTCGTGCCCTTCGACGCCGAACTGCGCCGCCTGACGGAAGAAACGATCACGGCGCTGGCCGAGGTGTTTGCAAGCCGCCGCACGCCACCGCCGACCGTGCGCAAGGAGCGTTGCCGAGCCTGTTCGCTGATCGAACTCTGCCGCCCGGATGCCGTCGCAAGGCCCGCCAGGGCATGGCGCAGCCGCATGCTGGCGCGGCTGCTCGCGGATGATGGATCGCTATGAAAAAACTTCTCAACACGCTTTACGTCACCACGGAAAACGCCTCGTTGCGCAAGGACGGCGAAAACCTTGTGGCTGAAGTCGAGGGAACGGAACGCGCCCGCGTTCCCCTACATATGCTGGCTTCCGTCGCCTTGTTCGGGTCTATCTTCATCTCGCCCGCGCTGATGGCGGCCTGCGCTTCAGCCGGCATCACCATCGTGATGCTCGACCGGAACGGCCGTTTTCAGGCTCGCGTCGAAGGAGCCGTCACCGGTAATGTTCTGTTGCGCCGTGCGCAATACCGCGCTTCCGACCGACCGGAAGAAATCGTCCGTTCCATCGTGATAGGCAAGGTGGCCAACCAGCGTTCGGTCCTGATGCGATCCTTGAGAGACTACGGTCAGGACTATTCCGGCGAGGCGCGCGATGCGATTTCCTTTGTGACCGAGCGTCTCGCCCGCATCCTGCGCCGCATCGAACTTTCCGACGACACGCTGGATCGGCTGCGCGGCTCCGAAGGCGAGGCGGCCAATCTTTATTTCTCCGTGTTCGATCATCTTATCCGTTCGCCGGACGTGGAAATGCGCTGGACGGGACGCTCGCGCCGGCCGCCGCTCGATCCGGTCAATGCATTGCTTTCTTTTCTTTATACGTTGCTGACGCATGATTGCCGCAGCGCCTGCGAGAGCGTCGGGCTCGATCCAGCCGTCGGTTTCCTGCACCGCGATCGGCCGGGCCGTCCTTCGCTGGCGCTCGACCTCATGGAGGAAATGCGGCCGATCCTCGCCGATCGCCTCGCCCTGTCGCTCATAAACCGGCGGCAGTTGCGCGCGAAAGATTTCGAGACGCGCGATGGCGGCGCGGTGATGATGTCCGATGAAGCGCGCAAAGTGGTGCTGACGGCCTGGCAAGAGCGCAAAAAGGATGAACGGCTGCACCCTTTCCTCGAAGAGAAGGCTCCGCTGGGCCTGACGCCCTATCTGCAAGCGCAAATGCTCGCGCGCCATCTGCGCGGCGATCTGGACGCTTATCCGCCCTGGCTTTGGAAATAGGTATGGCGGATGAACTGCGATCCCGAATTCTCAAACCGGATAAATTTCTTCGAAAATGCTACACAAAAGCAATGGGAAGGCTGGAATGCTGGTTCTTGTCACCTATGACGTCAATACGACCGAGGCGCGGGGAGCCGCACGGCTGCGCGCAATAGCAAAAGCCTGCCGCGACTATGGACAGCGCGTGCAATTCTCCGTTTTCGAAATCGAAGTAGATCCCGCACAATGGGCGAAGCTGAAGGCCCGACTTGAAAGCATCATCAAACCGGAATTCGACAGTCTGCGTTACTACTATCTAGGCTCCAATTGGCAAAGACGGGTCGAGCATGTCGGCGCCAAGCCCGCTGCTGACCTTGGCGGCACATTGATCGTCTGACACATACGCAATATTGGCGAATATCGGTGCGAACCATAAGCGTGTCGCAAAATGCCGCCAGGTTCGCACTCGGTTTAGCTCTTTGAAATCGTGTAAGAATCTTTACGCACCTGCCTCGCCGGAAAGATGGCAGCCGCCAGTTTTGCCACATGCGCGCGATTTTCGATCTTTTTTGTTTCGCGCCAGTTGGTTAGAGAAAGACAGTCGCCTCCTACGCGGAGGCGTGGTTTGAAACAATTGCCCTTTCGGCTGACGGCGGCGCGCCGGCGAGTCGCCTCCTACGCGGAGGCGTGGTTTGAAACTCGCGCGAAACGCCGATCGTCTCGAAAGCCTCGTCGTCGCCTCCTACGCGGAGGCGTGGTTTGAAACTGGATTTGCAGCGTGTCGCCGGCGCGAAACGCCGCGTCGCCTCCTACGCGGAGGCGTGGTTTGAAACGACCAATCGATTTCCGGCAGCTCGCCGCCGGATGGTCGCCTCCTACGCGGAGGCGTGGTTTGAAACAGCACTGCTGTCAATCGGCGTCGTAAC
>UBKJ01000014.1 GCA_900465915.1 Hyphomicrobiales bacterium | reverse complement strand
CGGAGGCTGTTGTAACCCCATCGCAGATGGGGGTCCCGTTTGGACGCCGATCACCCCATTTGCGGGGTCCTTATTCCATGCCTAATCACAACCTGACCGACGGTGCGGCGACTGCCTCGGCGTTCGGCGGCCTTTCTGACATCACGCACGTCTTCTATGCCGCCTATCAGGAACATGACGACCCCAAACAACAGGTGGACGTCAACCTCGCCATGCTCCGCAATCTGGTCAATGCGGTCGATGGGGCTTCGCCGGCCTTGCAGCGGGTCGTTCTCTATGAGGGTGCGAAATATTACGGCGCCCATCTCGGCGCTTTCCCGACGCCGGCGCATGAAGACGATCCGCGTCAGATGCCTCCGATGTTCTACTACGATCAGGAGGATTTCCTTCGCTCCGCGGCCGCAAGCCGGCCTTGGGACATGGTGGTGCTGCGGCCCGATGTCGTGTGTGGCTTCGCTATTGGCAACCCGATGAATCTGTCCATGGTCATCGCGGTTTATGCCGAGATATCGAAGGAACTGGGGCTGCCGCTGCGCTTTCCCGGTACGGTCGACTGCTACGGCCGGCTGGCGCAGGTGACCGATGCGAGCCAGCTCGCCGCCGGATCGCAGTGGGCCGCCGAGAAAGCGGCGAGCGGTGAGGCCTACAATCTCACCAATAGCGACCTCTTCCGCTGGAACAAGGTGTGGAAGAGCGTCGCGGATTATTTCCAGATGGAATTAGCGCCGCCGATGCCGATTTCGCTGACGGATCTGATGGCCGACAAGGGACCGATCTGGGACAGGATCGTCGCGAAGTACGGGCTGGTGGCGACGCCGTTTGAAAAAGTCGCCGCGTGGGGTTTCGGCGATTTCATTTTCCGTTGCGACTGGGACGTCATCACCTCGACGACAAAGATCCGCCAGGCCGGGTTCCATGACGTCGTTGATTCCGAAGCGATGTTCCTGCGGCTTTTCGACGAATTCCGCGCGCGCAAGGTCATCCCATTAGCGGCCGGATCGTACCGCCGAGAGCAAGCGACCGTTCGCGCCTGTGGCGCGAAACGCGCTCGCATTGCTGGTGGCTGGCACGTTCTTCATGGAGAATCTCGACGCCACGGTGATCACGCCGGCGCTGCCGCAGATGGCGCAGAGTTTCGGCGTCCAGCCGGCGATGGCGAACGCTAACACGCTCTTTTCAACGGTATTCCAGCTCGCCATGGGCCTTGGCGTCGCGCTGGGGGCCATCGCCTGGCGTATCGGTGAAACCGTCGCAGTTTCTTCCGGTCACGCCTTTCCGACCGCCTTCATCATCGTAGTGGCGGTTTCGCTCGTCGGCGTTCTGGATAGCGTCGGGTTGGACAGCGATGCTGGCGAGCATCTCACACAAACACCGCATAGGACATCACAGAGACGGGAGAAATGAATCATGGACCTGCAAGGAAAGAAGATACTCGTCATCGGCGGAAGCTCCGGCATCGGGTTCGGCGCGGCCAAAGCTGCGCTCGAGGCTGGAGGCCTGATGACGATCGCATCGCGCTCGAAAGCCAAAATCGACGCGGCGGTGAGCCGGCTCGGCTCCGGCGCGGTGGGAGAGGTGCTCGACACGACCGACGAAGCAGATATCGAAGCCTTTTTCGCCAAGTACGGGGTCTTCGATCACGTTGTCGTCTCGGTGGCGAATACGAAAGTCGCAGCCGTCCGCGAATTGCCCCTCGCCGACGCCTACGCTTCGGTGAATTCGAAATTCTGGGGCGCTTATCGCATCGCGCGCGCCGCCAGGATCGCTGACGGCGGCTCGCTGACCTTCGTATCGGGGAACGCGCCGACAACACTTCCAGCATGCCGCTGATGTCAACGGAGAGACGTGCGCTTCGTCAGTCACGCCCTGCCATTCCGCACTTCACGGAGCACTTTAATATCGTCTATTTCCATCCTTGCGGAGCTTTCACCTAGGAACAAAACAAATGGCTACTTTCAGGCCGTGAACTAGGAATATCGACGGGCCAAAAGTAACGTCAGGTGACAAACGTCAGCTTTCCGCCCCGATTCTGCCGTCTAGCGGGACTTGAACGAATGGCAGGTCTTGGGTGGTGATAGAAACACTCTGAACGACGACAATAAGGTCGTTAGCAGACGAACCAAACGGGCGTATCTATTCCCTGCCGGTAGAGTTTCTCGAACGTCTCGGCACCGATTATCTCAAGCTGCGCCTCGGCTATGCCTTCGCGCCAACCGATATCGATGAGCGACGGGCAATCGTCCCCATAGCGCTGTTCCATCTCGACGCTGTTGCGCGCGATGCGCCCATCGGAGAATACCTCGACAGAATACAAGACATTGCCCGCTGCCTCATCCACTTCATACAGCAGCCAATAGTGGCTGAGCTTTCGGCACGGTCTCATCGGGACAGCGTACACGACAATAGGTGCGCAGCGGGTTCTATTTTCGCGCTATCCAATTACATCCAAATCACACGGAATCAACGCCGCAAAAATCATGGAAGCACAATTCAGTTTCGACCCTAGACCTGAGAAGTCCAGGATGACTTTGTTCAGGTGGACCCACAATCGAAGTTGCGGCATCGGCCTTCAAGATCAACTTACCGCCGCAAAATGTTGCCCCAGCAAGGGAGATTCCTCTGGGAACATTCGATCAGTCAATTCGCCCTGTGAAACGCCGAAAACTGTGAGATCCTGCCGCATCATCGAAACGCGACGATAAAGCAAGAAATCGTCCGATCCACCAACGACGGCGGCCTTCGGAGAAGCCGTATGGTCCTGCTTGCCGCTCTTCCCGTCGAATCCATTGGCTAACGCAGCCCGCAGCCCATCGAGCTGAGAAGAAAGCTCGTCGCGTCCGTCATATTGGCGGTCTGGAGTCGTTTTGTTCGTCGCATTTGCAGTGGATTTGTTAGCCGATCTGCCGGCGTCGCCATCGGAATCTGCACTATCCTCCTCAATGCCTGTGTTTCCTGTTTCCCCGGTTTGCGGTGCGTTCGCCGCGGACGTGAAATATGTCAGCGCCACGTCCAGTATTTCGGCGGTCGCACCATCAGTCCGAGTGAAGCTACCCTTATTGATGACTGCGACTTCACCGGGCCGCACAAGTCCTGTCACGGCTGCGCCAGTGAGATTGAGTGATGCAACACCTGCCTCAGCCATGCTGAGGATTTCACCCGCGTCAGCCGAACCATTTCCATTGCTGTCTTTCCAGACCCGGAATGCGGCGAACTTTGCATCGCTTTCCGACAACAGACCATCACCGTTACTGTCGAATGCCCGCAGACCGTCCAGGTCAGAACGCGCACCAAGCTTGTCGTCAACGAAGCTGAACTCTCCAACATTGCTGACCGTGCCGTTGCCATCTCTGTCAAGGAACAGGATGCCTTCTCCTCGCGCAACCCAGCTCGTATCATTGGCCACACCATCATTGTCGAGATCATATTTTGCGTCGCTTTCGCCCGCTGATAGCGTTTTTACACCTCCTCCATCGAGATCGAGGAGTATCGGCGAAGCGATATTGACCGTGATGTCGTCCTTGAATGCCAAGCGTTCGATGCCGGAGACAGTATCGATGCCGTCGTTTCCGTCAGCATCCGGTGCATTGTCGATAACCGTGATCGAGCCATTGATCGTGGCGATCGTATAGCTCGAATAATTTCCTGAGAAGTAGGCGATATCCGCGCCCGCTCCCCCAACGAGGGCGTCATTACCAGCACCGCCAGTAAGATGATCGCTGTCTTCTCCGCCCATCAACGTGTCGTTTCCGGCGCCGCCGAGCAATGTGTCGTCGCCATCATCGCCGCTCAAAACATCATCGCCGTCACCGCCGTCAAGGACATCGCTTCCAGCGCCGCCGGTCAATACATCATCACCGGTTCCGCCGAGCAGTGTATCGTCGCCGTTGTAGCCGACGAGACTATCGCCGCCGGCGCCGCCATCGATAACGCTGCCGTGATCGAAGAAGCCGTAGATCGTGTCGTCCCCAGCCGTCTTCGCCTGTTGCAAATATACTGTCTGTAGATCGTCAAGGCTCCACACTGTTCCGTCTGCGAAATGCACCTCCTCAATCACATTGCTGGGGTTATAGAAGCCGTTGGTGATCGTCACCGAGCCCGACGTACCGAACTCCAGAACGATATCCCAGAAGCCGTCCGTCCCGCGGCTCACTGCGACGGAGCCGGCATCGATTCCGGCGCCCAGTTGAAGCACGTCGACCGAATCCGGGTCGCCCCAGTCCTCGATCGTGTCATGGCCGTCGCCAATATTGAAGACATAAGTGTCGCTACCCCAATCGCCTTCCAGTTGGTCGTCGCCGGCCCCGCCCGCCAGAATATCCTGCCGCCATGAGCCGACGAGGGTATCGTCGCCCGCGCCGCCACGGATCCAGCCGATGTCGTCGATCTGCTGGCTATCCCAGAAAGAGCCGTCGGCGAACTCGATCCGCTCGACGCCCCAATGTCCGCCCTGATCCGGATTGAATTGATTGCGGATGAAGACGGTTTCTCCCGTGGAGTCGACGCTCATGACAAGGCCAAGGCCGGAGCGCATGAACTCGACATCGGATTGATTGAGATTAGTTAGACGCAGGATGTCGACGTCGGCAGTGCTGTTGCTATCGTCGTTTATATCGTCGTGACCGTCACCAGACGCATATACGTAAACGTCGCCGCCAGCGCCGCCGCTCAGGGTGTCATCGCCGGCGCCGCCAATCAACGTATCGTCGCTGTTGACGCCGACTAGGATGTCGTCTCCGGCGCCACCGTCGATGACGCTATCACGATCGAAGAAACCAGAGATCGTATCATCTCCAGCCGTCTTCGCCTGCTGCAGTTGGAGGGTTTGCAGGTCATCCAGGGTCCACACTGTCCCATCTGCAAAATGCACCTCTTCGATCACCGTACTGGCGCCATAGAAGCCGTTGGTGATCGTCACCGATCCGGAAGAGCCGAAGTTCAGAACGATGTCCCAGAAGCCCGCCGCGCCGCGGCTTACAGCGACGGAGTCGGTCTCGATCCCCGCCCCTAGTTGGAGCACATCCACCGCTTCTGGATTATCCCAGTCCTCAATCGTGTCGTGGCCATCGCCGACGTTGAAGAGGTAAATGTCACTACCCCAACCGCCGTCCAGATCGTCGTCTCCAACACCGCCAGTCAACACGTCATCGCCGGTTCCGCCGATTAGCGTATCATCGCCGTTGTAGCCGACAAGACTGTCGTCTCCATCTCCACCATCGATGACATTGTCACGGTCTAGGAAGCCAAAGATCGTGTCGTCCCCACCCGTCTTCGCCTGTTGCAGCTGGATCGTCTGCAGGTCTTCGAGGCTCCATACCGTGCCGTCTGCGAAATGCACCTCCTCGACAACCATGCTGGCGCTGTAGAAGCCGTTAATAATCGTCACCGAGCCTGACGTGCCGAAGTCCAGAACGATGTCCCAGAAGCCGGCCGCTCCACGGCCCACCGAGACGGAGCCGGCGTCGAGCCCAACCCCCAGTTGCAGCACGTCAACCGAATCCGGATCGTCCCAGTCCTCGATCGTGTCGTGGCCGTCGCCGGCGTTGAAGACATAGGTGTCGCTGCCCCAGTCGCCTTCCAGCTGGTCATCGCCGGCCTCTCCCGCCAGAATATCCTGCCGCCATGAGCCGACGAGGATGTCGTCGCCCGCGCCGCCGCGTATCCAGCCGATATCGCCGATCTGCTGACTATTCCAGAAGGAGCCATCAGCGAACTCGATCCGCTCGACGCCCCAATGGCCACCCTGATCGGGATTGAACTGGTCGTTGATGTAGACCGTTTCGCCCGTGGCCTCGACGCTCATGATCAGGCTGAGGCCCGAGCGCATGAATTCGACGTCCGCCTGGTTGAGGCCGCTCAGCCGCAGCACGTCAACGTCGCCACTGTTGTTGCTGCCGTCGTTCAGATAATCATAACCGTCACCGGCGCCGTACACATAAACATCGCCGCCAACGCCGCCGCTCAGCACGTCGTCGCCGGAGCCACCAATCAAGGTATCGGCGCCGGCGCCGCCATAAAGGTGGTCGTCCCCAGCCCCGCCATTGAGCGTGTCATTCCCCCCTCTTCCGTATATTTCGTCATTGCCGCCAGTACCGATCAACGTATCGTCTCCAGCGCCGCCGTTGATCGGGCCAGCCGGAGGTGGGATTATTGTATAGGTTATGGTGGAGCGCACCACGCCGCCATGGCCGTCCGAGATGTCGACCGCAAAGCTGTCCGACCCACTATAGCCGCTTGCCGCTACATAGCTATAAGCGCCGGTCTGCGCATTGATCGCCACGGTTCCATGCGCAGCTTGCACAGCAACCGTATATGTGAGCGCATCGCCATCGACGTCAGTCGCCACGACTTGGCCCGTCATAGTCTGGCCGCTCTGAACCGAGCCCATGCTGTCGCTCGTTACCGGAGCATCATTTGACGGCAGAATGGTCAGATTGAAAAGGTCAGACACCTCGGCTACACCGTCCGAAGCCGTGATCCGGAGCGCTATTACGCCGTTAAAGTCAGCGGGCGGAGTTCCGACGAGCGCGAATGCGCTTGCGTCGAAACTTAGCCATGAGGGCAACGGCGAGCCGTCCTGCAACCTTACAGTATAGGCAAGGCTGTCACCGTCCACATCCGTGACCAATCCGGTCTGCAAAGCGATGTTAAACGCCGTATCCTCGTTGGCGAACCGATCGGAGAAAGGCGCTTCAAGCACAGGCGCGTCGTTGACCGGATCAATGACGAGATCGAAGGCGCGTGTCGTCGAAAGCGCACCATCGTTGGCGACGAGTTGCAAAGCGATCGTCCCTGTCATGTTCTGGGGCGGCGTGCCGGTGATGCGTCCGGTCGTCGGATCGAACGTAAGCCAGGACGGAAGCGCGGCGCCGCCTGCTCGCTGAAGCGCGAGCACCACTTCATACCCGTCTACATCGCTTGCCGTTCCTTCCGGCAAGGTGAAGTCGATCGGAGCATCCTCGTTGGAGTGGATTGCAGCAATCGGTACGATATCCGGCGCCGAGTTGCTCGCATCGACATTGACCAAGAGAGTCGACTCGGAGGTCAGCGACCCATCGCTCACGGTATAGCTCACCACAAGCTGTCCGGCATATTGCGGGTCACGATTAATAACGATGTTGCCTTGGCCGTCCAGCGTAACTGTGAAGCCTTCACCATTGTGCACGCTAACCACCTGCAAGGTGCCTCCATCGACATCCACGTCGTTGGCAAGCACCAAGGCGACTGGAATAGTGATGAGGGTGGCCGCACCCGCGTTGTAGCTGTCTGAGTTGGCGACAGGTGCATCGTTGACCGGCGTGATGGTCAAGATTATGGCCTTTACTGTCTTGACCGTGTTGTCGGTAGCAGTCAGCTCCAGCGCAACTTCGCCGCTGAAATCGGCCGGCGGATTGCCGCTAATCGTCAGCGTGCTCCGGTCGAACGTCAGCCAACCTGGCAATGGGCTACCGCCTGAACCTTGCATTTCGATCAGCAATAGATCGCCATCAGCGTCACTGAACAGCGATGCCGGCAGCGTTGCACTGAAAGCCTGGTCTTCGTCGCCAACCAAAGGTTCAACCTCGCCGATAACTGGCGCGTCTTCGACTGCACTGATGGAAATCATTACTCGAGCGGTCGCCTTTGCGCCGGTCGAGTCCTGCATTTCATAGTCGAACCAGGCCGCACCGTTGCGGTTGGCGTCGGGCGTGATGATAAGATGGCCAACGCCATCTTCGGTTACGGTCACGCCAGCGGCGCCAACCACGCGATTGAATGACAAACCCTGGAAATCGACATCATAGTCGTTTGCCAGCAAGTCTGACGCCAGGATAGTCAGCGGCGTGTCTTCCGTCATGCTTAGCGTATCATCAGTCGCGATCGGGTCGTCCGACACGGGCAGAACATCGATAGTGACGGTAGCGGAGGCCGTATAGCCAGCTTGGTTGGAGATCGTATAGGTGATCGTAATTTTTCCGAAGAAATCCGGTTCCGGCGTCACCCTGTAAAAGCCGTTGCCGAGATTCTCCGTCTGTCCGGCGGCAAAACCGACGAAGGTCAACTCTCCTCCATCTGGATCGTAATCATTGGCCATCAACACGGTCGGATTGAGATCAATAAATCCATCTTCAAGGACCTCATATCCACCATCCGAAACGGCGATTGGCAAATCGAACTCCGGCATCACCGTCAAATCGACCCGTCCGATGCTTTCTGCGCCATGCTCGTCCCGAACCCGGTACAAGAATGAGGCATTGCCATAGTAGTCGGCTCGCGGCGTGAAGACCGCTGTATCACCGTCGAGAACGACCGTCCCGTTATCGCCGTCGAATACCTCGACGATCGAGAACAAATCATCTTCAACATCACGATCGTTAGCGAGCAATGTGGCGAGGCTGATGGCAATTGGAGTATCTTCCGATGTGACGAAGCCGTTATCCGTAATCGCGATCGGCGCATCGTTCACCGCGGCAAAGTTCAACTGGATCGTGCCGGTACCGGTACGACGACCGTCGGAAATCGTATATTCGAACGTGACAAGGCCGCTCACATTTTCATCGGGAACGAATTGCAGCTTTCCGCCAGGAAGCGTGAAAACGCTCCCGTCATCGCTGATATCACGCACAGAGACGAAGTGCATCTCGTCTCCATCCAGATCGAAATCATTCGCGATTAGGTCTGCGATGTCGACGACGATAGGCGAATCCTCGACTCCATTGAACGTATCAGTGACCACGACCGGGGCCTGATTGGTCGACTGCACGATGACGTTCACATGGCCGACAGAGCTGCCGTCGGAGCCGTCGCTAACCGTATAGTCGAACTCGGCGTGTCCATCGAAATTATGGTCGGGAGTGAAACTGATGTTTGCGCCATCAAACGCGACCGTGCCGTGGACTGCATTGCTTACGTCGATCAGCGTAAGTGGATCGCCATCGACGTCGGTGTCGTTCAAAAGCAGTGTAGCCGCGTCGATAACAAGCGGCGTGTCTTCGATCGCAACGATCGAATCCTCTACTGCGACCGGCGGATCGTTGACCGCCGCGACCTGGATGGTCACGGTCGCCTGTGCACTGCCATCTTTGTGGTCAGTGATCGTATAGGCAAAGCTATCCGTTCCCGAGAAGCCAGGCGTCGGCGTATATGTCAACGTAGCGCCGACGTTGCCGTTGAAGAAAGTCTTGGCGTTAAAATTTTCGACCGTCGCGCCATCGGATACGCTGTAAGCGAACTCGAGCTCTCCACGATAGACGAACGGCACTGTCGCTGTCAGTCTACCCGTTTGTGCGTCGACCGTTATCCAGTCTGGAAGCTCGGAACCGTCCGCCATCGTTACGGAATATGTTCCGCTAACGAGGGTTGTCAGCTCCTTGGGTACATCGATCGTTCTCACCGCCAGATTTAACGTCAGTTGACCATGCGCGGGCTGGCCGAAGCTGATCGCCTGGAAGGCGTCGCCATCATCGTCATGATCGTTGGTGATCAAAGCGTCGACGGCGAACGTCGCGGTCTGATCTTCCGTCGCAAACACAGTGTCGTTTTCGGCGTCGGGAATTTCCGGCGTCGGTCGGACATTCATGACGATGATCGCGGGCTCGATCGAAACCGCGCCCTTTTCATCACGAGCGTAATAGACGATTGCGATCGATCCGTTAAAATCTTCCGGCGTCGACAGATTGATCCGTTCGGCGAGAACATCAGCCGAGATTCCGGTCTGGTTCTTGACGTGATAGATGGCGTCGACGCGCAGATCGGTGATGACCGACATGGTGGGCAGGTCGCCGCCGTTTCCGGCGACATCGATGCGCACAGGCACCGCACCGACAAACTCTGGCGGAGGCACACCTTCGAAAGTCAGCGTCTCGTTATTGAATGTCAACCAGGACGGCAATTCCGCAAGGCTCTCGCGGCTCGCGGCAAGCGAACTAGCGTCACCCAAATCGAGCGCGAACAAACCCTGGGCTTCGAAATAAGAATCGTTGGTCAGCAAAGCGTTGATCGCTGGGTCGAGCGGTTCGGTCGGGTCGACAACGAACTCGAACGCAAAGTCGCGCTTGCTTGCCGCATAAGCGCCTTGTGGCAGCGCTACTTCGTTGGGCGTGAAGACGATCTGCACGCGCGCAAGTTCGGCATCTGGCGCGGGCGGAATCCCTGTCAACTCCACCATCATGGTTTCAGGGTTGAAAGTTAGCCATGATGGCAACGGACGCCCATTGGCCAATCGCGCCGTGAACGTGCCGTTGCTGATATCAAACAGGGCGATATCGCTATTATAGGATATGCCGCCAGCAACCCTCGCGGGATCGATCGTCATGGTCTCGACGAAAGTTTCCGCCTCCGTCATATCCGGCTTCTGATAGGTAAAAGTCAGGTTAACGTCGAACGGATTTGTCACCCCTTGAGGTGGCGTGCCTGTAAACGTGAGTGTATCGGGATCGAATGCCAGCCATGTCGGCCAAGGCGAGTCACTGGACAGCGCGGCGGTCACGGTATTGTTGGACCCGATCGTCTTGGCGCCGAACTCGAAGTCGGCAGCATAGTGGCCCCGGACTTGGTATCCGTCCAGAACCTCGGTTAGATAGGAAACGCCGCCGACAAGCGCGCCGGTATTGTCAGCGTCGAACGTTATGCGACGTACGAAAGCGGAATCGGATGCAGGGTCATAGACCTTGATAAGAACAGTGATAGGAGCCGTTCCGGTCGGCATCAGCCCCCTGAAAGTCATCGACGTGGAATCGAATGTCAACCATTCGGGCAACGGATCGCCATTGTTCATGCTGGCTGAGTAGAGAGCGTCAGACGATAAGAATTTGTTATGGTCGAGGACGCCCACGACGCCGGCGCTTTCAAAGAACAGGACGTCGCCGTCCGGTTCCAGATCGTTACCGAAGGCTTCTGCCGCCAGCACAAAAATCGCGCCATCCTCTGCGCCGTACGCCATGTCGTCACGCAGGATCGGCGCGTCGTTGTCGGGCATGACCGTAATGGAGACAAAGGCTTCGTCGAATCCGCCGTTGCCGTCGGAGACATAGTAGACAAAGCCCGCCTCGCCGTTGTAGTCGGCTCGCGGCGTGAAGACGATCATACCATCTTCCCGGATCATCACCTTTCCGTTGAGAGGGAAACGCTCAACGCCGGACAACATAACGATATCGTCCAACGGATCCGTATCATCGGTATCGTTAGCCAGTAGGATGGCCGGATCAATCACCAGGGCCTGATCCTCAAGAGTCACGAAACCGCCGTCGTCATGCGCAATCGGCGCGTCGTTGAGCGGAATGACTTTGACCGAGACGGTAATCGTCGAAGTCGCGCCCCGTTCGTCGAGAAGATCGTACTGAAAGCTGGCTTCGCCAAGCTCACTGGGCGTGAAAGATATAGTGCCTGTCTGCGCGTTCAGAACAACGGCGCCATTGATCGCCGAGTGGATGCCAACAAAGGTGAAGCCATCGTCCTCGATATCATAGTCGTTCGCGAGCAGGCTTGCGACCGTAATGTCTGTGGTGCGCTCAAGCCGGATTGTACGTTTGTCTTCGCCACTGCGCGGCGCATCGTTGATCGGATTGATATAGAGTTGGACGGTCGCTGTGGAAGTCAATCCATCGGGATCGGCAACGATATAGGTGAAGCCGGCGTAACCGAAATGGTCGTATGCCGGAAGAAATTCCAGATAATCGCCGACGATCTTCGCTGCGACATTCGTTCCTTCTTGCGGATATTCGAACGTCCAGAATGGATAAAGCTTAGCGCCCGTCTCGTCGAAGAGCGGCGTGATGCCGATGATAGTCAACTCGTCGCCATCAACGTCTATGTCGTTTGCGACAAGAACAGAGATCGGAATCCGGAAAACCGTATCTTCGTCGGCATAGAAGATCGTATCTTCATTGACGCCTACGGGCGCGTCATTGACCGGCGACAGGTCGACCTCGACGGTTGCGGTCGATTCCCGGCCGAACTCGTCGACGACGGTGTAGTCGAAGAAGGCCTCACCATTGAAGTCCTGAGCGCCAAGGAAAGCAATCGTCCCGTCAGGCCGAATGCTGACTGTGCCGTTGACCGCATTCTGCACCGAAAGCAACGTCAGGTTTCCCTGCCCTTCGCTGGCGTCGTTCACGAACAACGTGGTCGGATCGATGACAGCATCGATATCTTCTATTCCGAACAGATAGACATCGTCCTCCGCATTGAAGCGGCCCACACGCTGCAAATCGTTGATACGCTGACGATCCCAGATCGTGCCGTCGGAGAAAACGACCTCCTCGACGCCGGACTCCCGGCCGACGAAATGATCCTTGATGCGGATCGTATCGATTAGGAAGCCATCATCGCGCTCAAGCTCAAGCAGAAGATCGTCACCTTCTCGGATGACCGACAAATCCTTGGGCAGGATCGTCGATCCCAGAACAATACGATCGATATCTTCGGCATTGCCGACTTCCGTGACGATGTCCTCACCGCTGTCATAACCGAACAGGTAGTTATCCGAACCTTGGCCGCCGCGCAGATCATCGTCGCCGAAGCCGCCGTCAAACGTATCGGAACCGGCGCTTCCAATGAAGGTGTCCGCAAAAATCGAACCTTGCAGCTTCTCGATGTTGACGAGCGTATCACCCAATGCTTCTCCCGCTAGTCCCTGCCCCAGCGAGAGATCGACCCTCACAGCCTCGTCTGCGAGCGAATAGTCTGCCGTGTCGAAGCCGCCGCGTCCGTCGAGAATGTCGGCGCCACGGCCACCGCGAAGACGGTTGTCGGAATCGTCGCCGCGAATAACGTCGTCATGAAATGAGCCTTGGATGATTTCGATACTGCTGAAGGTATCCCCTTCGGCATCGCCGCCTCCTGCCGTACCGTTGGCCATATCGACCGTCACGCCTTCAGTCGAAAGCGTGTAGTCGGCAATGTCGACGCCGGCGCCCCCGATCAGCGTATCGCCATCGCGGCCGCCGATCAGGATGTCGTCCCCATCTCCGCCATTCAAAATATCGGCCCCACGACCGCCATTCAGGATGTTTGCGCCTCCATCGCCGGTCAATACATCGGCAAAGTTCGAGCCTGTAAGATTCTCAATGCTGATAAGGGTGTCGCCGACCGCGTCTCCGCCCGATACTGTTCCGTTAGCCAGCGAAATCGTCACTGCGGCCGTCGAGTTGAAGTACGACGCCGTATCAACCCCCTCACCGCCATCAAGCAAATCAGCGCCGGTTCCGCCATCGAGCGTGTCATCGCCGGAACCGCCGAGCAACATGTCGTCGCCCGCCCGACCTTCAAGCGTATCGCGACCATCCCGACCTTCCAACCGGTTATCGCCTGCATCGCCACCCAGCGTATCGTTGAACGCAGTGCCGCTCAACGCCTCTACATTGAGATAGAGGTCACCTTGAGCGAACCCACCCTGCCCCACACGCGATTCCAGGTCCGCACGCACGCCTGTGTTCGAGCCCAAGAAATCGACAGTGTCATATCCATTGCCCCCGTCAATCGCGTCGGCGCCATCGCCGCCGATAATCAGATCGTCGCCATCGCCGCCCTGAATGGTGTCGTCGCCGAGACCACCTTCGAGCCGGTCATTGCCCGCAAGGCCTTGGATCAAGTCATTGCCGTCCCGACCAATGATGGTGTCGTCACTGCTGTTGCCAATCAGGAGATCGACCAGCGATGTTCCAGTCAAAACGCCGGTGTAGGTGTCAGCCACCGAAGCGGCGATGAAACCGATATCCTCTAGACCTGTCGAATCTGCGATGCGGTACTGAATGGAGATATCGCCCGTAAACCCTGCAGTCTGCCGGATGACGATAAACTGCTCGCCATCCGTCTCAATGATCTCGACTGTACCGTTGCTCACAGAATCGACGCCCACGAAGCGCAGATTAGGATTCGGGATGAGAATTTCATCGCGGAAATTCACATCGTCGACGTCGAAGTCATTTTTCATGATGTCCGACACGCGAATGACGATCGGAACATTGAACGGCGTCGGCGCTACTTCGTCGGCGACTGCGGTAGGGTCATCGGCGACCGGGATCACTTGAAGATCGACCCAGCCGATCGACTCGCCGTCGCGGTCATCGGTGATGCGGTAATAAAAACCCGATGAGTGGGTCTTGTTTGCGTCCGGCGCGAAAACCAGATCGCCATTTTCATTATAAGTGATAACGCCGTTGAGCGGTCCATCGGCGAGGTTTGGCAGGCTCCAGCTTACAAAGCGGATCGGATCCCGGTCGATGTCGGTGTCGTTAGCCAACAAGGTCTCGATCGGAATAATGACCGGAATATCTTCGTAAACCTGAATCGTGTCACTGACGGCGACTGGTGGCGCATCGCCGACATTGTCGAACCACATTGTGACTGTCGCATCATTGACTGCCCCTTCCGGATCCGCGATGACATAGCTGAACGTCGCATAGCCCCAATAGTCCTGATCGGGACGGAAGATGATCGTCCCGTGATCCGTAATCTCGATATCGCCGTTAATAGCGTTGCCGGCGCTTTGGAACGTCAGGTTGAGCGACTCGACGTCAAAGTCGTTCTTCATCAGCTCCGCGAGCGGAATCTCGATTGGTGTGTCTTCAAGTCCGTGCAGTAGAACCTTGAGGGAGGGGTCTGTCCTGCTGTCGACGCTGTCGTCGTTCGCGACCGGAATATCGTTGACCGCGCCATACACGATCGTGGCCCGCGTGGTGCTTTGGCCACCCTGTCCATCATCGATCGTATATTCGAACCAAGCCTCACCGTTGAAATTGTTCCAAGGCGTGAATAGGACCGTGTGGTTCTCCAGCAGTTGCGCATTGCCGCCGTAAGTACTGCCGACGCTCGTGACAGTGAGCGGATCACCGTCGCGCTCGATGTCGTTCGCGATAAGGTCGAGAACGTTCACGACGACCGGATTATCCTCGCGGATAGGTTCGCCTTCGTCTGTTTCGAAACGATCCGGTTTCGCTTCCGGCGGATCGTTGACCGGAGTCACCGTGATGGTCACGCGCGCCGTCGCTGTCATACCCGACGGATCTGCGATGGTGTAGTCGAAATAGCCCTGACCAAAGAAGTAGTCGAGAGGCTGGACGACAAGGACGCCGTCGGGGCTTATCGAGACGTTGACATTAGCGCTCGACGTCACCGAACGAAGGGATAGGGCATCGCCGTCGATATCGTGATCATTCTGCAAAAGGTCGGCAATCGCGATTTGGAAAGCGTGCCCTTCGGCCGTGACGAAACCGCTATCCGCCACTGCGACCGGCGCGTCGTTGACAGGCAGAACCGTTATATAGGCGACCGCTTCCGCACGGCCGCCTTCAGGCGTGTTCGCCACATAGGTCAACTGCGCCGTGCCATGGAAGTTGGCGTTCGGCGTGAAACTGATCTCTCCGTTGCTCGTCAGGCTAGCGGCGCCGTTTTGCACATCGAGGACCTGGGCGATGATCATACGGTCGCCATCAAGGTCGTTCGATAGCAGCCGCTCGCTGCGGATTGTCAGGAAACCGTCTTCATCGACTGTGAAGCCATAATCGTCGCGGGCGGTAGCGACTGGCCGCACGCGAATATCGACGGCGCCTTCGGCAATCCCATTGCGGTTATCTGAAACACGATAAGTGATGGTCGTTGGTCCCGCATATCCATTTGCGGCGGTGAAAACAACGTCGCCATTGGCGTTGAGCTCCGCTATGCCGTTAGCGCCGCCACTCACGGAGATGATGCGCAAGTCGTCGCCGTCGGCGTCGAAGTCATTGCGCAGCAAGATTTCTTTCGAGATGACCAGCGGCAATCCAGTTGTAACGCTGAAGTAGCCGTCGCCGCCTGCGACCGGTGCATTGTTGTCAAGTAGAGGAAGCAGTGAAGCCTTGTTCCAGACAACGCCGTCAGAGAAGACATAGGACTCGATCCCGGCGCTATTTTCGGAGAGCGCATCAATAACCGTAAGGCTATCGCTGGCCGAGCCAAAACGGAAAACGATCGTATCGCTCCCTTTGAAAAGGCGCTCGATCGTGACTTCGGTTGAAGCAATACCGTCGAAGACGACTTTGTCGTGGGAAGCTACCGCTATCTCGGCATCCTCAACGGTGTCGTTCCCCTTACCGCGCGAATAAACGTAGGTGTCGTATCCCGCGCCGCCAGATATGAAATCGTCGCCCGCCTGCGCAATAAAAGTGTCGTTTCCATCGAATCCATAGATATTGTCGTCGCCCGCCCCGTCAGCGTCGCTTAGTGCGCGAGCGCGCATGGCGTCGCGGCCCCATATCGTACCATTGGCGAAGCGAAGCGAAACGCCCATGGAGCTGGTATTGGAAGAACTGAGAGCATCCTGAAGAATCAGGCGATCGCGCTCACCCTTGAATCGGATCACCAAATCGTTGCTGGTCGGGCCGCCACGCATGGCGTAGGCGATATCCGACACGTTATAATCAACGAGTTGAACCTGATCCTGTCCTCCGCCAAGGGCGACTATGCGGTCGTCGCCGTCACCGGCTCGGTAGACATAGGTATCGTTCCCCAGACCTCCGACCAGAAGATCATCGCCCTTGCCTCCTTCCAGCATATCATCGGCGTTTGTCCCGACGATGACGTCGCTTCCATCACTGCCGAGGTCAGCCACGAGGAGCGCGCGAACATCGTCAATCGTCAAAGACGTATCACTGTCCGTCAGCGTAATGCTGTCGACCTTACGGGCATCAGACGCCAAACCGTTGATAACGACAATCGAGTCGCCGGCGTCAGAGAAGCGAATAACTAGATCGAGGCTGTCGCTACCGCGACGCGAGAAACGCACATCGGAGAGTTGGTAGCCGGATATCTCCAGGCGATCACCTAGCGAGGCGCCACTTTCGCGAATGACGTCACGTCCGTCGCCGCGAACATATTGATAAACGTCATCTCCCTCACCGCCCGTTAAGGTATCGTTGCCAGCACCGCCACGCAGAATGTTGGCGCTGCTGTCGCCGAAAATGAAGTCATCGATAGGAGTGGCGACGCGCGCCAACATATCGGCATACGTCCAGATCGCGCCATCGGCGAAGTGCAACTCTTCGATTTCGCCAGTTGTAGTTCCGTTGATGATCGTGAGACGATCGGTCGTTCCCCGAATCTTGACGATGAGATTGGCGCCGTCGCTGCTCTGTTCGACAGCAACAAGATTTTCGGTGATCCCCGCTCCAAAAGCTATCGCATCGAAGCCGGAAGCATCGCTTATGACATCCTGGCCGTCACCAAGCGCAAATTCGTAGACGTCGTCGCCCGCACCGCCCAGAAGCCGATCGCTACCGGATCCTCCCGCCAGATGGTCGTTTCCGTCGAGCCCATTGAGCTCGTCATCTCCTGCGCCCCCCGTAAGAACATCGGCATTGCCCGTTCCGTAGATGCGGTCAGCTCCCTCAGAGGAAGCCATCGCCATCGCCGCAAGTGTCGCCGGCGACCAAACCGTACCGTCTGCAAACTGGACGGACAACGTGGCCATGGTCTCGGAAGGATAGCTGCCGAGATTGATCCGATCGCCGGTCCCCATGATCTCAAGCGACGCCGTCGACAGTCCTCGTACCATTCGCACTTGATTTGCGGAGATTCCGACGCCGAAGATCAACTTGTTCAGCCCGACAGCGTCGGTAATAGTATCTTGGCCATCCCCTAAATTAAACAAATAGGTATCGTTACCGACGCCACCTTTAAGAATATCGTCGCCGGTTCCGCCAATAAGCGTATCGTCGCCGTCACTTCCATTGAGCTGATCGTTCCCGGCCAAGCCATCAAGTATGTTCAAGCTGCCTACAAGCTTCAACACATCGTCGCGATTGGTTGCGACGATTGAACGGTCGAGAACATCAGTCCACGACCAGACGGAGCCATTAGCGAACGCGATCGCCTCGATCTTTCCTGCCTCGGATTCCGAGGAAAGGGCATTGCGAAGACGAACACGGCCGCCATTTGCGTCGATTCGAAGCTCCACATCATTGCCAATCTGCACTACGCTAATCTGATCCGGCGTAATTCCGGCTCCAAATTCGATGCGATCGCTGCCACCTGCATCCTCGATCGTGTCACGTCCGTCTCCACGCGCGAAACGGTAAAGATCGTTGCCGCTGCCGCCAAAGAGTTGATCGTCCCCACGGCCGCCTTCAAAAACGTCAGCGTCGGCAAAGGATTGCGTAACTACACCTCCGTAGATAACGTCGTCCCCAGCCCCGCCGGCAAGAATATCGTCACCTTCACCGCCAGAAATTTGGTCGTTGCCGTCTTGACCCGACACCCAGTCATCACCCTCGCCGGCATCGATGATATCTCCATCGGCGCCGCCTGCAAGTTTGTCGTTACCTGCATAACCGTAGATGGTGTCAGCGCCACCGAAGCCGTAAATCCGGTCATCACCAGAACCACCTGTCAGTACGTGGCCTTCGTCGGTATCGTCAATACTGGCAGAAATTTCGAGAGGGAATGAAAGACCACCGAAATTCTCTGGCGTAAGCGTATTCGCGTCGACTCCAATCAAACGCAACATCGAGAAAGGCGAACCGTAATTATCGCAAACAATTATGGTATCAGAGCCGTCTTGTTTAACGACGAGCCGGCCATCCATAAATGGATTCCCGTATAAGTTCCGAACGCTGATGATGTCGCCATTGGCGCCAGCTTCGAAGTCCGTGATGATATCTTCAACACGGTATTGCGCATAACTATCACCGTCGAGATAGCGGAAGGTGTCACGTCCTAAACCACCTACCATTATATCGACATTGTTATCCGTACCAATGCCGTCGAAAATGTCGTCGCCATCGCCGCCAATTAGTGTATCGGCTCCATCCCCACCATCGAGGAGATCCGCCCCTCGCCCACCTTCAAGCAGATCGTCTCCGCCGCCGCCATTGAGCGTGTCATTGTCGCGCTGAAAATCTGCGATCTCCTTGCCGTGCACATGCGTGTACCAGACACCGGGCAATCCGAGATTACCTTCGCTTGTATCGAAGTCGAGCGCGCCCGCGGCAGGAATGGGAAGATTGGTCGCGTTGCTTCCTCCAACCGAAAGATACGGGCTGGAATAGGGAAAGCTCCATTCAAGATGTTCGTAGCGATAGATAACGCCAAATTCGCTGTCGCCAAGAACCTTGATCTGAATCTGAAAGGCATCCGGAACCGTCCCGGAAGGGAAACCGCCAACGTCGTCCCATGTCACAGTGATGATATTCGTTGCCGCGTCGAAGTCGATCCAGACTTGATTGCTACCGGTCGAATTACCCCCGGGGCTCGCCGTCAACACACCCGCGCGCGTGTCAACATAATGGGGCCAAGCCTCCAACCTCAGCGATCCGATATTGACATTGCCGCTTGTGCCGACCGTTATCTCATTAACGATCATGCCATCGATGCTAACCTGCCCGCCGTTGAAGTCTGATGGAATATTGAAATTGGCGGAGTTGCCTTGGCCACGAACTAAGGTGGCTTCGCCAAATCCGCTCGCACCACCCAGCGTGTTAGCGAGCGCATTTGTGGTTGGACCGACTATGGCGAGCCCTTCTGCAACGAGCGGATCGTCAATGAGAGATCCACTGTCGCCAATGAGATGGTCGTTGCCTACTCCGCCGAAAATCACATCGGCGCCCAAACCTCCGTCGATGATATCGTTGCCAAGACTTCCGCGCAGGACATCGTCGTAAATTGTACCTTGAATCGTTTGATCGAGGATGGTCAGCAGCGTTAATCCGCCAAAATTCTCTGACACTAGATTCGTGACATCAACATCGCGGAGAATCATAGCCGTCGTGTAGACATAGTTGCCATTAGCCTCCTTGTATCGCACTCCTTTGATAACGGCGTCATTGCCCTCTTGGACAACTAGAATCCCTCCCTCGATTTGGGCCAATGAAGCCTCAACTATATCGCCATCGACACCGGCTTCGAAGTCGGTGACCACATCAGCCTGCACAACATACGGGAACTGTATGTCGCCATTGCCAATCCGATCTTCAAATGAGATGACGAATGTATCTCGTCCGCTGCCGCCATTCAGGATATCAAATCCGGCTCCGCCGTCCAGATAATCATTGCCCAGACCGCCTTCGAGAATGTCGTTACCGTCCTCACCAGACAGCCAATCGTCCTCTGTCTCCTCAACTATCAGATTCCATCCACGAAGCTGAGCGGTCCATACGCCGGGTTGGCCAATGTTGCCGAGAGCCGTGTCGAAATCTGTATCGCCGCCGGTTGGAAGTGGTAGCGTGAATATTCCCGAGGGTGTTTTGATAAAGGGCGTGACGGACTTCGTCCATTCCAGCCGCTCATAACGATAGACGATGTCAAAACTCTCGTCTTCCAGAACTTTCAACTGCAACTGGAATGCATTCGGGACAATGCCATTGTTATAGGCACCGACGTCGTCCCAGGTGACAGTGATCGTGTTGCTGACTGCATCAAAATCATACCAGACTTGATTGGAGCCTTGCGAGTTACCACCAGGACTGGATACGAGCGGTCCACCTTCTGTATCAACATCTTGTGGCCAAATGCCGAGCGTGATATCGCCGATTACAAGTCGACCATTGGTCTGCAACGACATTTGGGTGAGCTTCAGCCCGTTGATGACAATCATACCGCCATTGAAGTCACTTGGAATGGTGACTACCGCTGTATTTTCGTCCCCCCTCGGCAATACCTGTTCGCCGAAGCCGACGGGTCCCCCCAGCGTATTAATAAGGCTGCTCGACAGCGGTCCGAAATAATTGACAAACGTATTTCCAAGCTCCGGAAACACACCATTGTCACCAACAATATGATCGTCGCCAGCATCGCCATGAATTATATCAAGACCGTATCCGCCGTTGATATTATCGTTACCCCAGCCTCCATAGAGTATATCAACGTCAGGCGTACCATTGAGAATAAGATCATCGGTACGCGTTATATGTAAGCCGTCGAAATTTTCCTCAGTGAGATCGTCTGCGTCAACATTCTTTAGTGTCAGTAGCGGCGCGCCGATCTCGACTCCTGATCCTTTATAGCTATAGCTTAAGATAAGCACGTCATCGCCATTTTGACGAACAAGAACCGATAGTCCCGCAGCGGTATAAATGGCCGACTGGTTATCTAGTTCTATGATGTCTCCCTGCGCGCCTGCTTCGAAGTCAGTAATGATGTCGCCAGCCACCGCGACAGGATTGGCGAGCACCATCGGCTCGAAGCCAATAACGCTGCCATCGCCGATGATGAAACGGTCGCGTCCCAATCCACCTGTAATATGGTCCTGCTGATCGTTTTTACCGAGATGGTGAAATTCGTCATCGCCGGCTCCGCCATCCATAATATTGGAACCGATAATATCGTCGAAGTAGTCGTCACCGTCGCCGCCGAGAAGCACATCATCGCCGCCGCCACCATCAAGAAAATCGCTTCCGGCAAGACCATAGATATAGTCATCGCCTAGGTCACCTTGAAGGTAGTTGTCATCGTCATCACCGACGATAACCTGGTTCAAAACAAGCTCAATTGCGCCTCCGACAATATTGTCAGCAGTAAGTTGGCTCGCGTCGACGCCAAGCAGGCGAACCAGCTTGCGTGTTCTAGTAACTATTTCGTCACTAAAAACAACGATTGAAATGATCGTATCCGTACCGTCTTGGGCCGCAAAAATTTCGGGAACACCATATGGGTCGTGATCTTCCCAGACAATTTCGAGAACATCACCGCCATCCCCCACGACAAAATCGGTGATAACATCAATACCTGGGCCTACTCCATATTGCGACGCCAAGATTTCAAATTGATCGCGCCCTTCGCCACCGGTTAGCGTATCATTGCCATTTCCAGACCCAACACCACGGAAATAATCGTCTCCAGCGCCGCCATCAATAATGTCGTTGCCGCCTCTGCCACCATCAAGTACATCGGCACCACCAAGACCCTGAATACTGTCATCGAGGCTACCTCCAATCAGCATATCGTCGTTGTCGGAGCCGACCAGAGTCATGTTTTCGGTTAGGATATACGTACGCCCACCGAAGTCCGCAAAATTGTCGAACGTCAGTAGGCTTCCATTGGTGTCCTTGAGACGCAGAAGTTCGACAAGTTCATCTCCTTCATCGCTTGCGAAGTCATAGTAGATGACAACGTCGGACCCTTCTTGCAGAATCGTGATGTTATCGAAATCGATCGGATCGTCGTATATGCCACGTACAGAACGGAAACAAATGACGTCTCCGTCGGCTCCTACTTCAAAATCGGTAATCGTTGATGCAGAAGCGGTAGCCTGGACATAGTTGCCGGTCGCGCGAACGAAAAACGTATCACGTCCTTGACCACCAGTTACGATGTTGACCGCACGGGAGGATTGTAAATCGAATACATCATCGCCTGCGCCACCCATCATGGTGTTGTTGCCCTCGGCATCAAAGAAGCGATCAGCGCCATCGCCTCCCACCAGTGTGTCATTCCCACGGCCACCGTCCAGCACATCGCCTAAGGCACCGGCCTCAAGCGTGTCGTCCTGATCTGTTCCGACCAAAAGGCTACCGTTCACCAAAACAGGTACGCCTTCATCGTCCTCACCGAAGTTTTCGGAGGTAAGCAGGCTCCCATTCACCGCTTGAAGCGTAATAAGCGTGGCAAAGCCGATATCAAAGATAACATCGGGTTTGTAATAAAGGATAAGATCGGCGCCGTCCTGGACAAGCAGAAGCCGCTCGGATGGTATAGTGCGCCCATTGAAGCTTAGAATGTCCCCGTGCGTACCAATTTCGAAATCAGTTACGATGGTTTTACCGTTGAAAGTGTCGATGCCGTCAGTAGGGACTTCTATATGATAGATATCGCGTCCCTCTCCACCTTCGATCTGATTGTAAACGTCATGAGTAGCAGAAACCTCGAATTCGTCATCGCCGGCGCCGCCAAACAACTTATTTGCGCCAGCGATATCCCGGAAATAATCGTCTCCGTCGCCACCAATCAGGATGTCGTCGCCATCGCTATCGAGCAGCGAATCGTTCCCCGCTCCACCTTCTAGAACATCGTTGCCGGAGCCGCCGTCGAGTGAATCGTTGCCCGCACCACCTTCAAGATGGTCATTGCCATTGTTCCCGTAAAGAAGATCGTCTTCTGTCGTAGGAACTCCAATAAGGCTGGTACCGCGGATTTGGAAAGCCCATACGCCCGGTTCGTTTAGATTGCCAGTCGCGGAGTCCATGCCAATGATGCCGTCGACGGGGCGCGGCAAATCGTAAAGTCCTCCAGCCAATTCTATCGACGTACCGTTCCACGATGTGGACTGCCAATCGACGTTTTCGTACCGATAGATGACATCGATCGAATCTTGCGCTAACACCCTAATCTGCAGTTGGAATGCGTTTGGGACGGTGCCTGACGACCATTGTCCGACATCGTCCCACGTCACCGTAATTGTACTTGTCGTTTCATCGAAATCGTACCAAACTCGATTGCTGCCTTGCGATGTTCCTCCCGCGCTCGGCTCTAGTGTTCCTGCTGTCGTGTCAACGTCTTGATTGAAGACGATGAAAGTGGTGCTGCCAAGACGTACAATTCCATTGTTGTTTATACTAATGCTTGATATCGCCTCGCCAGCAACAGAAACTACGCCGTTCGGGAGCCCGGCAAGAAACATCGTTGGAATGTCGATCGTCGGATATGACTCATCGCCGACGTCAAGCCCCTCCTCGCCAAAACCGGAGGGTCCTCCCAAGCCGTTCACGAGGTTATTCGAAAGCGGGCCGAAATAGTCACGAAGACCTGCCTTCACGCCTTCCCAATCGTAATCGACAATATCTTCAGGTACATCTCCGACGAGATGATCGTCGCCGTCATTGCCATTGATGACGTCAGCACCGGCCTTTCCGAATATCTGATCGTTAGCCGTTGTGCCATCAATATGGTCGGGACCACCTGTCCCATAAGTGATAGCGTCTTCAGGTGTGTCTCCGCCGGAATTGCCGCCGCCTGGCTGCTCACCCGATCCTTCAAAGATCGTGGAAGCGAACGGATCGTTATCAGTGTTGGGAGTGAGTACGTGCTGAGCGGCGTCCGTGCTGAGGATATGGCTTTGTACGTCGGCGAGATTCCAAACCGTTCCGTTCGCAAATGTGAAACGGTCGATGTTGGAGCCGTTCGTCGCACTCTGATTCAGGATGCGGATTCGATCATCGCTGCCACGTAGCTGGACCAGCAAGTCGTTTCCAACCGACGTGAGAACGATATCTTCGACTGCAATGTCATTTCCAAAGCTCAGCGTATTCGTCGAACTCGAGTTCAGAACCTGAATGATGTCGTAACCGTCGCCTCGATTAAAGACGAAGGTCGCATTGCTCACTCCAGACTGTAGGATGTCGTCTCCACGACCTCCATTTATAGTAATTGGCAGATCGACATAATAGCCAAATTCGATCTGATCGTCGAAAGAAGTGCCCTGACCTGCGCGTGAAAAAATATCGGCGGCGTTCCAGATCGTGCCATCAGCGAAGACGAATTCCTCGACCTGCCAATTGTAATCCGCTCCACCCTTCTCGATGGTGATTCGATCCTGCGTACCGACAACCCCGAAAACGATGTTTCCATCGGGCACGCCAAGGAAGACGATGTCATCGGGCGTTATGTCGGCAGCAAACCGAATGCTGTCGACGCCTTCCGTGCTGCCCCAATCCCCAATCCAATCCTGACCTTCGCCACGACCGAAATAATAGGTATCGCCGCCAAGCCCACCTTCAAGGCGGTCATTGCCGATCCCTCCTGTGATAATATCGTCGCCACGTCCCCCCTTGATCCGATCATTGCCGAGGCCGCCGAAGAGCTGGACGCCGAGACCGCCCGTGAGCTCCGGCGTGCCTGATGGGACGACGATAACGTCATCACCGCTCGTTTCTAGAAGACCGGCGAGAAGCTGCGACAGTGAAATTTGCTGTCCGTCGGCAAAACGAATTGTCTGCACTACAGCATCGTTGTCGGTCGGAGAAACCGCCAACGTAACCCGGTCACTGGCTCCGGTGATCGCCAGAACGATGTTGTCGTCGAAATCTCGCGATGCGACAATATCCTCACGTGCGATTCCGGCGCCAAATTCGAGGATCGCCTTTCCATCTATCATATCACCAAGTTCAATACGGTCTTGGCCGTCACCGCGACTGAACTGGAAGACGTCAGCCCCGCCTCCACCGATAAGAATATCGTTGCCGGCTCCGCCCACAAAGATTTCGGCTCTTGTTGTTCCAACAAGCCTATCATCGCGGTCCGTTCCCTGGCCGATAGCCAGATCGAACAGGCCGTCGCGAGAAATCTGCGTGCCGTCGCCAAATACGATAGCGTCGACGCCGTTGCGTCCTGGACCGTACCGTAGAACGATCTCGTCATCGCTGTTGGCGAAAGTAATGAGCAATTCGTCCCGGTTGGGATCGGTGCGCGTTACACGCAAATCGGCAACGCTATAGCCAGTGATCCGTAGCGTATCCGTGCCCGCATTGTCCTCGATCACATCATGGCCATCCCCACGCGTGAAGAGAAAGGTGTCATTACCTCCACCGCCACGAATCTGGTCGTCGCCACGACCGGCCTCAATCGTATCCGCTCGCGAGCTGCCGAAAACCGTGTCATCCTCCAGTCCGACCTGCGCTTCGATCGACTTCTGCACGAGTTTGACGGCATCCCAAGTGACACCGTCAGCAAATGAGATCGTCGGAACGTTAGCGCCACCTAAAGCGCCGACGATTGTCACCTGGTCTCCCGATCCAGGGAAGACGATGATAAGATCCTGACTATCGGTGCTGGAAAGACGCACCTCCGCATCGGAAGAGCGCAGATCGGTGAAGTCTAGTTCGGCGCGTGTTACGCCGCTCGGCGTTTCGATGCGGTCAAGTCCATCGCCGGTGTTAAAAACGACCCGGCGATCATTGGACATCACGACGCGGTCGAAATTGAGACCTGGCGCAATCGAGTCGGGCGACCCTGGCTTGCGCAGATCGAGATTGTTCTGGCCGGTCAGCCCTTGCTCTTCGATGATCTGAGCCTTCACGTCGGCGAGAGTTAACGTCTCACCCCCGTCAAATACAAAACTCTCAATCACCGATTGATCGGAGCCATTCAGCACAACAAGGCGATCGCTGTTAGACGCCAATGTAATGAGCAAGTCGCCTCCGATGATTGAGAAGCGGACCTGATCACGCGTAATGGCCGGACCAAATTCGATCCGATCCACACCGCCGGTGTCGGCGATGCTATCGAGACCATCACCGAAACCATAACGGTATATGTCGTTGCCGGTCCCGCCTTCCAGCGAATCAGACCCTTTGCCGCCGCTGAGCACATCCGCGCGCCCATCGAAGCCGATAAGCTGATCATCGCCGTCCGCGCCAAGAAGCAGACGCGTTTTGACTTCCTCGATGGTCAGAACAGTCCCGTCCGCGAAATGATACTCCTCGACTTGCTTGCCATTAAGGCCGTCGACGATGGTCAACACGTCGGCGCCGCTACCGAGGTCAATGACGAGATCGTTGCCGCGGCGCTTGAAGATCATGGCGTCAAGTGTGACCGACGCACCGAACACCACGCGGTCGATCACGCCGGCATGGTCCGCCTTCTCGATGATCTGGTCGAAATCATAGTCCGCACTGAAGGCATAGGTGTCACCTTGATTGCCGCCTATCAGCGTGTCGTCACCCTGTCGTCCGTCAAGCGTGTTAGGTGCGTTCGCGGCGCCTTCGATAACGTTGTCGCCGCGATTTCCTGCTTCGATCTGGAGCATTTCCTCCACATCGGAAATAAGCAGGAAGCTCCCATCCTTGAATTCGAACCGTTCAATCCCATCATCGATATCGCGGAACTGGTTTCGGATACGCAAAGTATCAGTGCGCTCCAGAACGGAGATGACAAGGTCGTCTCCATCCTTGGTGAACACGACGTTTTCGCGCGTGATATCGTCACCAAACTTCACCTTGTCGTCCACGCGCACATTCATGCGCGGGCGATCGATCCAGGAAGCTCTGATACGGTGATCTATGATGACGTCGCGGCCGTAACCTACGTCGAACTTGTAGATATCGCCGCCGTCGCCACCGATAAGCGTATCGTCCCCGCCACGACCATCCAACGTTTCACCGAAGTTCGAACCTTCGATCGTCTCACCTGCGCTGGTGCCGACAAGATCCAAATCTTCGGGATTGAAATCGGTGAACACCAAGGTGCGGTCAGCGAACTCCAGATACTCCACGGCCGCATATTGGCCACCGTCGCGGACGTACTGGTTTTCGAGGATTAGTTGCTCGCCGGTACCTTTGACCGTGATGATGACGTCAAGTTGCGTGCGTGAGAACGTCACATCACCAAAATTCAAGCCCTGGAGAACGACGCGCTCTTCACCCGAATTATCGAAGATCGTGTCGCGACCGTAACCTCGGCCGAAAACGTACGTGTCGTTGCCGCTTTGCCCTTCAAGCCTGTCGTTGCCGGCGCCGCCGTCGATGCTATCGCTGATCGTTTCGAAACCGTAGATCGTGTCGTCGCCAGCTGTCTTCGCGATGTCGACATAGTGCTGAAGAAGTTGGAAATACGACCACTGTGTACTATCGCCGAACTCGATCGTTTCCAGAACGTTAGTGTAGCCGACGAGTATAATGTACTCGAGGAAATCGGTCAGTGTGATCTGATCGTCAGTACCTGTGATCCTCAGCGTGAGCGTGTCGCCCGAGCCATTACGCAGATAATCGAAATCCGTCCAACGTAAGTCGTCGGTGAACTTCAACAGATCCGGCGTGTCGCCAAAGAGCTTCGAGGAGAAATCAGCGTCCTTGACCACATCGTGATCGTAGCCGCGGCCAAAAATATAGGTATCGCTACCCTGACGGCCGGAAAGATAATCGTTCCCTGCCCCGCCATCGAGAGTGTTGGCGTTCAAGACGCCGTAGATAGCGTCGTCGCCGTCTGTCTTGGCGTTGAGAAGAACCTTCTCAACGATTTCAGTGAAATCAAGCGAGCTGCCATCCTCGAAGACAAACTTCTCGATAAGGCTGGGAGAGACGTAGTCCAGTCCGTCGTTGCCGCCCAAAAGAACCGAGAACGCGCCAAGATTCAGACTGACGCCATCGAATTGTCCTTCGACAAGAATACCGTCATTGGTAATGTTGCCATTTGCATCGTAATTGAGCTTGCCATCCTCATCGAGGATATACAGCTGCAGGTCGTCGCTCTCGCCGTCGCGAATGAGATAGAGATCGTCAGCGGTGATATCGCCGCGGAACATTAGGAAGTCGAGACCAGCCTTGATGGCGCCGAAGCTGAAATTGCCGTTCTCGCCAATGACGTCTTGCCCGTCGCCACGACCAAAAATATAGATATCGCCACCTGCCCCGCCGTGCAGGACATCGTTGCCTTTGCCGCCCCACAACACGTCGCCGGAGCCCGAACCCATATAGGAATCGTTCGTGTCGCGGGGATCGGCGACCTCCATCGCCATGCGCATACGATCCCAGATCACGCCGTCCGCAAAGACGATCTGGTTAACGCCGCTGTCAGCCCGTTTGCCAAGGCTCACCATTTCATTCAACTCGCCGAGGAACTGGTCCTTCAAGCGGATGGTATTGGTCCGGCCGGCGACTTGCAGGATGAGATCCTCGCCGTCACGGGTAGCGGTTACATCTTGCGCATTGACATCAGTAAACCGAAGCTCGTCGTTTTCGCCGGTGTCCACGTCATGGATCAGGTCGGCGCCTGAATTCTTGCCGACGAAGTAATAGTCGGCGCCCTTCCCGCCTCTCAGCGTCTGGTCGCCACCTGTCATATAGAAGAAGTCGGAGCCCGCCGTTCCTTCGATGGTGGTGTCGGAAGACGAATGCGTAATGATGCGCGTTTCGTCGATCGATAGCGCATTCGCCACTGCCCGGATATCGAGGTCGATGCCGACATTCTCGAACGCCGGCAACAGCATCTGGAAGATGAAGGCTTGGTCGATCGAGACGCTGCTGCCCCACACATTTCCGTGACCGCTTGGAGCGTAGTCAGGATAAATCTGCCAAAGAATCTCGTTCCATCCGGCGAGATAATCGTAGGTAGCGTCGTTGTCGTTGCTCGGCGGCGCGCCTTCAAAGATAGCTTCGAACATCGGAGCGAGTTCACGATCCGATGTGGGGCGATATTTGTCGGCGGCGACATCATAGGTGATGTCGCGCGCGAAATCCTTCAGTCCTCCCTGGAGCGCGAGACGGACCGCCATGCGCCGGCTGACGATCATATATTCGTCCATCACCGGCTGGAGCATCTCGATCATCGTCTTGACGTCCGACACGCCGCCGTCGATCGACGTCAAGGCCTGCCGGGTCCCGTTGATCGAGTAATCGATGAGCCCGGTATCGCTATCGAGAACCGCGCTCAACATCTCCGGTCGGAAGTCAATGCCGCCCAGCGAGGTGGCGAAGTGGAACTGCGCGGGCGTGAGCAACTCGACGCGGTAATGGCTGTCATCCGTCGAATTGACTTCGTCCAGCGTCTCGAAATCAACTTCGTAGTTGCGCAGGTTGAATTCGCGGGAATCGCCATACTTCGCCTGCAATTCGAGAGCGCGGTCGAGATTCCTGGCCCAGACATAGAACTTGCCGTCGCGATCGGTGACCTCGACGGTATAATCGACGACGATGCCGTCGATCGTGTAAACGCCGATCTGTTCGACCGGAATATTGGCGTATGGATTATAGCCGATCTCTTCGACCCGCCACTCCTGTCCGGCCGGATGCGAAATCGCCAGAATGTCATCGACCGAGGCGTAAACGGTTGCGGGATCAGATGCGAGCCGCCACGTTCCATCGCTTTGCGCGACGCCATAATCGAGAATCCTGGCGCGACCGTCGACGACCTCCATGAGGTAAGGGGCCGCTTCGCGAAACTCGACCGCCTCGCCACGCGCCGAAGGAGACCAGGTCTGCTCGATCCGCCAGTGAACGCCAGCCGCGGTCGATTGCGCCAGCACCTGCTCCATGGTGGGCCGCGCGATCGCGGCGCCCGAGGCGTCCAGCACCGGTGCGCCGGATTCCAGCGTCCAGTAGCCGCCTGTCGCGTCCTCCACATAAACGGCGCGATCGACGAGGACGGCTTTCCCCTCACTGTCTTCGCCAAGCAGTACGGGCGTCAATTCGCGCGTCAGTTCCAAAGTCTCGCCCCAGCGGCCGAGAACCGGACCGACCTGCTGGACGAGCGTCTTCAGCGACGGAGCGGTCATAGATACTGCGGCGCTATCGGCAAGCTCGGCCAGATCGGCGTCGTTCGCCATGGCGATGGCGAGATCGGTGATCGTGCCCATGCCTTTGGCGTTGAGCTGCAAGCCGTTCCGCCACGGCGCGAGACCGGCTTCGCCGGCGAAATGGGTTTCGACATCGCTCGAGTTGAAGATCGCCTCGAACATATGGCTCGTGCGGCCGCCATTGAAGACGACGTCGCCAAACGACAACAAGCGGGTCAGTTGCGGCGTCGTGACGTCGGTAGCGGTCGTCGTCAAGTTGAGTTCGGTGATGCCGAGCTGATCCAGCGTCTTCAGTTCGCCCGCATCGGCGACGCCGTTCTGGTTCTTGTCCTGCCAGATCTGGAGGTCGCTCCAGAGCAAGTCGGCCGCCGTGATCCTGCCATCGCCGTCGCTGTCGTACTGCGCCAATTCGGCATAGCCGCCCTCGAAGCGGTTTCCGAACATCTCGGAGATGTCGTCGATATTACCATTGTGGTTGGCGTCCACGACGAGGAAACCGTCGTCGCCCTTCAGCCAGCCGGTGCGTTCGGCGAAGCGGTCGCCATCGATATCGAAGAACAGGCGCTGGCTATCGATGTCGACCGTTTCGATGCCGTCGCCGTCAAGGTCGATGATCAGAGGATCGGCGCCTGCCGCCCATCCTGCACTTTTTGCGGAGCGCAATAGCGCCGACAGCGTCACCAGCGACGCATCGAGCGTAATCAACATCTGGATCATCGAGCCGAAAAGGCCTGAGCCTGCGACCGACGGCAGCGTTGAAATAAGCTCCAGCGCCGCGAGCGCAGGATTACCGTCCTTGAACACCATGTTCATGGTGCCAGCCGGCATTCTATCTTCGCCGGGCAAGACGCTCAGGTCGACCTGCTCGAAGCCCCATACGCTGCTCTTGAAGTCGAAGTTCTTGATGCGCATGACGCCGGTGGCGTCGGTGTATGTGCCGTCTCCGTTTGGAATCTGATTGAACAGGCCGTCCTGACCAGTCAGCATCTTGAAGAAGCTGTCGACGACGTTTCCGACAAGCAGGTCGTTCCCGTCACGCTTGTAAGTCATGAACGGCATAAGGTGGTCGAAATAGACCTGATTGCCGGTTGCTGCAGCGGCTGTATTGGCCGCTGCTACGACACCCGAAGCGACCATCATGCTGCCGGTTTGCATGCCCAAAGCAAGACCCACGCTCCCTGCGCTGGCATCGCCGCCCGTCATCGGTAAGCCGAAGAACTTCAGGACGTCATAATGCTGGGCGTCCATGATCGTGGTGTCTGGGAAGTACCAGAAGTTGTCGGAATTTTCCGAGGAATCCGTAATCGCTTGTCCTGTTTCGGAGTCTAAGCCGTCGACGGTGTCTCCGTAGCTTTCGCCGCCTTTCGAGGTGTTGTAAATCCAGTCTCGGCCTGTCCCACCAAGAGTAACAGCACCAACCCCTCCGCTTGCAACGATCCAATCGTTATCCGCTCCACCGTCAAGAACGAGTTGAAGATCGCCAGAGCGTTTCGCGCCATTAAAAACAAGGATGTCGCCACCCCCACCACCGCGAATATTTCCTACACCTGAATGAATGGTGTTGTCGCTACCGGAAAAATAAAAACGATCGTCCTCATCGGTTAAAATAACGTTTTCTGCACCCCGGATATATATATCATCGTCAGGAAGCAGACTTTCCGCAACAAGCCCAGCCTTTAATACTCCAACACTGGCGGCATTAAAAGTAAGACCACCAACGATAGACGCAACATATGACGACGCGGATATAAGCGAACCGGTGATTAAGTTCGCCCCATGCGTACTTCCATCATACCAGAACACTCCCTCGGCACCATCCCATCCCGCACGAGTTTCATATTTGACGGCGTCAAAATCTTCGGAGCTTGTGTTGCCTCCAGTCGGATTAGAGAGATCTAGTGTTAGGCCATAACCAAGAAGAGCAGATTGCTTTTCAATTAATTCATAAGCTTTTTCATCAATATCGATGGTATCACCAGCCGATCCAAACTTAATTTGCTCGATATTGACGAGGATATCCTTTCCTCCTGTTCCATCATCTGTAACTTCAAATGCGAGGATGTTTTCTCCGAGCGGTTGCGAGCCAAGTATAACCGTGACGCCATGATTAACATTCGAATAATCGGCTGTATCAAAATCATCAAAAATGAAAAGCCCGCCGTCGCCGCCTTCGCCGCCGTCGAGCAAGTCGTTACCGCCCCCCCCCGATGAGAACGTCATTGCCAGAACCGCCATGCAGCGTGTCATTTCCGTCGCCGCCATCAAGTCGATCATCGCCCGAATAGCCGAGAATAACGTCGTCTCTCGCTGTGCCCGTCAAATCAGGATCATCATCTGCACTCTGGCCAAAGCCATTTAACCATTCGGACCATTTGATGGTCGGCTCACCATTTCCGCCAATGAGTTTGCCGCCATCAGGAAGATTCAGTTCAAACTTGGAAATCGTGCCCGAGTCGCCGATGCCAAAAACGGCCCCAGACGCCACGACGATATTACGAATCCATACATCAACGGGATTGGTATCGGTAGCGGCATCCAGTATGTTTAAGCCAATGGCGCCAACCCAACCCCCGCCAAGATAGCCCATGATAGTTGCGGCAATATTCGAACTAAATGCTTGCCCAAGGATCGTCGATACGGCGGTCCAACTGCCCTGTACTATTTCGCTCCATACGCCAGGCTGCTTTAACTCTTCCCACTTGGACTCCTTTTCTTCTGTACTGCCTGCAAGCTGAAGAGGAATATAAGCAGTCCATGCAGTAATATCTAAGCCATATTTGGCAAAAACCTGCTCGTGGTATTCCTGAATAAACCGAATAGGCAAATCAATCGACGAGCTGTTGTCATGATCATGGTTATCCTCTCTGGCCAACTTACTACGGGCTTCAAAATCTGCTTTCGCAAGATCGGCGGATATTTTCGCCCACGTTTCCGATGTGAGAGATGTACCAAGTTCCTTTGCACGAGCGGCAGCGAATGCACGAGCTACACGTCCAGAAAGTGATTGTGATGCTGCAACGTCCAGTGCGAGTAAACCGTATGTTTCACCATAACTTGCTAGTAATGTATAGTAATTAACATAGTTGTTAGCTGGGTTATCCTCATCAAGACGGAGAGCTTGCGCCAGAGCGTCGAGTTGGCCTTGGGTCAAATGCGCGACCATTTATTGCTCTCCATTCTTTTGATCTACATTTTGAGCGTTTCGTCGCTGCGTGACGTAGCCTTCCTGCTCAAGAAATTTCTCGCGGGCTGTTTTGTTTTCCAGAAAGGCTTTCTCACCGGCGTCACGAAAATCCAGAAATTTGTTTCGAACCGACTGTTCAATCTCATTGACCTGGCTCAACGCCTTGCGCCGAGAGAAACCTATCTTGAAGGAAAGGTCGGGAAACTCATCGAACATGACCCAGAGCGCGCATTGCGGATTCGTCCCAACCGGGGCTGGTTCACCGCTACATTGCATGAGTGCGTCGATGTTGCCGTCGCGCCGCTTTCGAACATATATATCTTTATGTGTATCAACGCCCGAGTCTAGCTTAGCGTTCGGGTAGCGAATAATAGAATGCTCGAAACCGTACTCCTGCCCCAAATATATCGGTCGCTTCTGAACACCTTTTGTCGTCTCTTCAAGCAAATATATATTATAAATCAGCCCCATTTCCTTGCTGCTACCAGAATCTACAAGGATCGATAGGTGATTTTTTGTGTAGTGCGTATAATTCTGCTCGGTGCGCCCCTCCATCTCTGGCCAAGAAGCCATCATGAACGCCCCAAAATTATCGATAGAGTACAGATAATTTGTAGGAATAGCGAAACGATGTGTGCGAATTAACTGATATACTGGCTTTTCATCAAACTGGAGCGCAACAGGGATTTGGTCGCGACAACCCACTAAGAAAATACCGGTTCCAAATATCGTCGTCATAAGCGCAGCTGCGCCTCGCGATAAGCCAAATCGCTGCAGCATTGCACAATAGGCGGACGATACGGAGAGCTGCAATCGCATTCTAAAAGACAGCCTGACTGAGCCGGCCGCCACATAGTTACTTACCGCTGCTACGCGGCCATTTTCAGCACGAATCGACAACGATCTTTTCGACGAAATTTCCCCGTTTGTCATACCCCACCCCTTACCCGCACTGGTAGCATATCGGTTAAAGCACGCAACAGGAATTTTAATCTGTTCGACGAAAACCGTAGGCCGGATATTAAAGTAATGCTTGTCAGCGTGTGATCTTTTGTGATTGAGCACAGTATGGGTCTCGGCAAAAAAAGACTTACATCTTGGATATTGAACGAAAACGAAAATCGACGCCTGCGCCGCTGTTTGCCGAATGCCAAATTGGCTCGGCAACTTGGGGTCGCAGCAATCGCATCCGGGGGATGGCATTAAACAAGCAGGTCACGACGGATTCCGACAAGATCGACAATAGCGAAAAGCCGGAAAAAACGGCTTCCACCAACGGAGAGGCTGCGCCCGCGTCGGTCGCGGCCAACATCGATGCCTGCATTTTACAGCGCGGCGACGGCAACCGGATTGTTTCCATGGTCCATCAGTGCTCGGAGCACCTTGTCGCCGGCGTCGCGTGTCAACTCTCCTGCGCGGGGATGACCTTCGGGGAAACGGATTCCCTCGATCTCGAATTCCACTATTGGAATGTTATTGGCTTCTCTCCAGTTGTTGAAGGGGTCTTGAATCGATTTAGGTGCGCCTTGTATTTCTTCATTGACAACCGAAGACAAAACGACCTTTTTGCCGCTGGACAGCAGTTGGTCCCACGCGGCTGTACCACCACCAGCAAAGAGATTTTGGATGGCGTTAGCGTCTACAACAATAAAATCGCTGGCCATTATTCATCCCCCGTCAGCGTATAAGGCAGATTGTGTGGATATATATTTTCCGTTATCTTTAATAACCTGAGGATGCTGGCGCGATTATCGATATTGAAATCTTCATCTTGGAATAACCAACCTTTTTCGTAAGGTTCTTTTCGTATCAACCGTCGGCCAAACTCGATAAATGTCATACCAGCCGCTTGAATTTTCGTTCGCAACTCGACATTGCCCTTTGTAGACTGGATTATCTGCCCATAAGTCGGCCAACCATGTTTAGCTAAAATCGACCAGCCCACGCCTTTGAAATCGAGATATGAATCGAACGCCAATTCGGAACACATCGAGCTATCATTAAGATAACCCCGCCCGGCTCCAAACTCAGCATCGTAAGTCATAAGTGCTTGCCGTGCCTTGGGGTCGTGCACATATTCTTTCAGCATTTCATAGAATTCATCAAACCTGAACTTCCGCGGCGGCAATGGTGTTTGTTGGCTCATAGTTGATAGGAACGAAGTGGGCTCAGTAACCTGTTCGGCGCTTAAGGGATGACCATCGATCCGCAGTGTGCTCGCGGTACTTTGAACGGCGCGCTCAAATAGAGTGCTCATGATCGCGTCTCCCGCTGCGCAAGAAGGACCTCGCTATCGCTCGCTTGTTCAAATGCAAACGAAGAATGCGCCTCAAGCTCACTTCTCAGTGCAATACTGAGATAGAAGCTAATATTACACGTAGTTGTCCGCAGCTCTTTTGTATCGCCGTCCCATGCATCAAGATCGATCGATGCTTTGAGCATATGATGGAAAACATCGTAGGGATTATCGCATGAAAATCCCGTACGCTTTAGGAATTCAACGGCATATCTTAGGCCGTTATCACCACAGTGGGCGACAATCTGAAGACCCTCGGGCGTAGATCGAATTTTTAAGAAAACTTTCTTAAGTTCAACATACTGTTTTGATCTAAAAAGGACCTGAGGTATTTCACTTTCTCTGCCTTTGTAGAGAAAATGAAGATTCTCGGATAATAGCATCGTCAAGTTATCTCGACCAATCAGTGGGTCGTAACCAAACTCAAGATAGGGGTCTTCATCAATACGAATCTGACGCCGCTGGATAATGAGTTTGAAATCGGGCTCAACCAGAGCGTGGAAAACAGGAATAAAGTGCATTTCGGTCAACATTGCTTTGTGCCCGTCATGTTCAGGTATTGCACCGTTGCTGAATCGGCCGGCCGCTTATCGCACCATGTTCTGATTGGTCGCGCACGAATAGGGTGACTGATCCTATTGCGTGGTCAGTCACAACAAACGTCGGCACTAGAGTCGATCCTCTGGAAGAAATTTCCCCGTTTGCCATACCCCACCCCTTACCCGCACTGGTAGCATATCGGTTAAAGCACGCAACAGGAATTTTAACTCGTCCGACGAAAGCCGCAGATCGGATATTAAGGTAATGCTTGTCAACGTGTGATATTTTGTGATTAGGCGCAGTATGGGTCTCGGCAAAAAAGACTTACGTCTTGGATATTGAACGGAAACGAAAATCTACGCTTGCGCCGCTGTTCGCCGAATGCCACATTGGCTCGGCAACTTGGGGTCGCAGCAATCGCATCTGGGGGATGGCATTGAATAAGCAGGTCACGACGGATTCCGACAAGATCGACAATAGCGAAAAGCCGGAAAAAACGGCTTTCACCAACGGAGAGGCTGCGCCCGCGTCGGTCGTGGCCAATCTCGATCCCGAAGTGGCGAAAAAGATCGCCACCGTGCGCTCGCATGTGCGCGAAAGCTTTGGAAAGATCGTCATGGCGATGATGGTGATCCCGCGCTATCGGCGCCAGGCGCTCGAAGATCTTCAGCACCTCGTGCTCGAGCCGCTGATCAATGACCGCATCGCGATTGCTTACCCGTCCGATGCGGACGGCAATGCGCTTTCCGACATCGCCGGCGTCGCCATTTGGGCCAGCGTCTCGGAAGAAGTCGACGGCAAGATCCGCGAGCAGGTGAAAGCCGGGGTCTTCCCGATCCGTCTCAAGCCGGAGGAGTGGAAGTCAGGCGACATAAACTGGCTGCTCGACGTCATCGCTCCCAATTCAAAGGCGACCGCGAGAGTCATCGCGAACTTCCGGCAGGTGGCGAAGGAAGGGGATCTACGTCTCCATCCCGTGGTCACCAAGTTGCTCGATCCGGATGTGCTCAAGAAAATGGGCGCGCAAAAGGTTGAGGCGCCGGCCGCCTGACTTATCTTCTCCGTGCTCATATCCTCCTTTGAATCGCTCTCATTCGCGCTGACCGGTTCCGGATGTTGGAACCGGCAGTGCGTTTGTCAGTCTGGATTCTGACCGGTCCCCCGCCCGCTCGACGAAACGGCCTTGATAATGAACGACCTCGCCGACGCACCCGCTGGCGTCAATGACGCGCCTCGCTTCGACAGCGGGCTCGCCTGCTTCATTCTACTTGCTAAGTTCCTCGGCGTGTCGGCCGATCCAAACCAGATCGCCCACGATCGCGGCCGTGGAAGCGATCCGTACAGTTTCAGCGATCTTTCGCGCATCGCCAAGAAGCTCGGCCTGGTCGCCAAGATCAAGAACGCCCGCCCGTCGGAATTCGCCAAGCTGCCGCTGCCAGCTATCGCGGCGTGCGCCGACGGCGCGTCGATCATTCTTCTCAAGGCCGATTCGGAGCAGGCGCGCTTCCTTATCCAACGCCCCGACGCCGACCGCGCAGAAATCTGGACCGAGGACGAGACTGCGGAACGTCTCACCGGCGAGATGGTGCTGCTAACCTCCCGTGAGCGCATTGCAGGCGTCGCGCGGCCGTTCGACATATCCTGGTTCATTCCGGCGCTTGTGAAATACCGGCGTCCGTTGCGCGACGTCCTGGTCGGATCTTTCTTTCTGCAACTGATGGGCCTGGTCAGCCCGATCTTCTTCCAACTCGTCATCGACAAGGTGCTGGTCCATCAGACGATGACGACGCTGGACGTGCTCGCCATAGGCCTTGCTGTGGTCCTCATCTGGGAAACGATGCTGTCGGCGCTGCGCAACTGGCTGTTCGCGCATACGACCAATCGCGTGGACGCCGAGTTGTCGGCGCAAATGTTCCGGCACTTGCTCAATCTGCCGCTGTCCTATTTCGAGGCGCGGCGCGTCGGCGATAGCGTGGCCCGCGTGCGCGAACTCGAACGCATCCGCGAGTTCCTGACTTCGAATTCCGTGACGGTCGTGCTGGATCTCTTCTTCACCATCGTCTTCTTCGCGTTAATGCTGCTCTACAGCGCCTGGCTGACGCTGATTGTCGTTCTTTCCATTCCTGCCTATGTTCTGATCTCCGTCTTCATCACGCCGGTCTTGCGCAAGCTGCTTGATGAGAAGTTCCGCCGCGGCGCCGAAAATCAGGGCTTCCTCGTCGAGAGCATTACCGGCATCGGCACGTTGAAGGCGATGGCCGTCGAGCCTCAAATGCGCGACAAGTGGGAACGTCAGTTCTCCGGCTATACCAACACCGGCTTCCGCGTGGCGGTTCTCGCCAACTGGGGCAGCCATTTGATCCAGCTCGTCTCCAAACTCACCACTGTGGCCGTGCTTTATTGGGGCGCCAAGGCAGTGATCGCGGGCGATCTCACCGTGGGTTCGCTTGTCGCTTTCAACATGCTGTCGGGTCGCGTCGCCGCGCCAATTCTGCGCCTGTCGCAGCTTTGGCAAGACTTCCAACAGGTTCGCATCTCCGTCGATCGTCTTGGCGACGTGCTCAACGCCCCGGCCGAGCCCGAGCACAATCCCAATCGCGCAAGCCTTCCGCCGATCGCAGGGCGCGTTGCGTTCGACAAGGTCCGCTTCCGCTACCGCCCCGACGCACCAGAGGTCCTTCGTGAAATCAGCCTGGAGATCGCCGCAGGCGAGATGATTGGAATCGTCGGTCCGTCCGGATCGGGCAAGTCCACGCTCACCAAACTCGTCCAGCGGCTTTATATCCCCGAGCGCGGTCGAGTGCTGGTGGACGGCGTGGACTTGGCGCTCGTCGACCCCGCATGGTTGCGGCGGCAAATCGGTGTGGTGCTTCAGGAAAACATCCTGTTCAACCGCTCGGTTCGCGAAAACATTGCGCTAGCCGATCCGACCCTGTCGATGGAGCGGGTCATAGCCGCGGCTACCCTCGCCGGCGCGCATGAGTTCATTCTCGCCCTTCCCCATGGCTACGACACCATCATTGACGAGCGCGGCAATAACCTATCTGGAGGGCAACGTCAGCGCATGGCGATCGCCCGCGCTCTGGTCGGAAATCCGCGTATCTTGATCCTGGACGAGGCGACGTCGGCGCTCGATGCGGAAAGCGAAGAGATTATTCAAGAGAACTTACGCAAGATCGCCAAAGGCAGGACAGTCATCATTATTGCGCATAGACTCTCGGCTGTCCGGCAGTGCAACCGCATCGTCACTGTCGAAGCCGGTGAGATTACGGAGCAAGGTAATCACGACGAACTCCTTAGCCTCGGCGGACGCTATGCGCAGCTCTACGCCAAACAGATGGGAGTGACGCTATGATTGGCGCCGCCTTCGCCGAGCGGTTTCCGACGATTGCCCGCCATCTAAGCGTCCTGCGACAATCCTGGTCGCTGCAGAATGAGGCTGACCGCCGTCATCAACCGCTTATCGAACATGAATTCTTGCCGGCCGCGCTGGAAATTATGGAAAAGCCAGCCAGCCCAGGACTGCGCTATCTGCTGTGGATATTGTGCAGCCTTTTCACCATCGCTATCGTGTGGGCATGTATCGGCAAGGTCGATGTTGTTGCCGTCGCCAGCGGTAAGATCGTCCCCGAAGGCAATGTGAAGCTTATCCAACCGATCGAGATTGGTTCCGTGAGCGCTATCCATGTGCATAATGGTCAGCATGTCGACAAAGGACAGTTGCTTGTCGAATTGGATCCTACTCTGATAGGCGCAGAAGAAGCGCAGGCGCTAAGAAACCAGCTCTCCGCGGACATCATCCGTGCACGCAATAGCTCTTTGCTTGCATATCTCGACGGACGTCCCAGCACATTTACCGCGCCTGCGGGCACCCCCGACGATATTGTCGAAACGCAAAAACAATTCATCCAAACCTCTATCGCCCAGTACGAAGCCGAGCGTGCCGCTCTTGAGCAGAGCAAGGCCGAACAGAGAGCTCAGCTTACAGCCGCCGAAGCGGAATTGTCCAAGCTGCGAGAAACCCTGCCGCTTGTTGAACACCAACTCGCCGCTCGAAGCGCGCTCAGCGAAAAAGGTTTTTTCTCCAAGCTCAAGACGATGGAATACGAGCAGCTCCGTATCGAGCACCTTCACAACATCGACGTTCAGGAAAGCAACGCAGCTCGCGCACGGGCTTCTATCGCCAATTTCGATGCGCAGATTCATCGTTTGCGCGAAGCATTCGGCAAGGAGGCCGTGGGCCTGCTTAGCGATGCCAGTGACAAATCTGCGATCGCAGCACAGGATTTGCGCAAAGCCGGCCAGCGACGTGAATTTCAGCAATTAAAGGCACCTGTTAACGGAACAGTTCAACAACTCGCCATCACGACTGTCGGCGGGGTGGTTCAGCCGGCCCAACCGCTGATGGTTATCGTTCCAGATGACGCCGAGCTCGCGGTCGACGCGATGATCCTCAACCGCGATATCGGTTTTGTTCGCGAAGGTCAGCCTGTTCGGGTCAAACTCGAAGCGTTTCCGTTTACCGATTACGGGCTGCTGGAAGGCGAAGTCGAAAACATCAGTCGCGACGCGATAGAACAGAACCAGCAACAACAAAGTTCCGCCGCGGGCCAGCATCCGTCGCAGCAAGGCCTAGTCTACGCCGTCCGTATTCATCTCAAACAGAAAACGCTGTTGATTGCAGGAAGAGAACGGCCGGTTGGCCCTGGGCTAGCCGTCCAGGCTGAGATCAAGACTGGCGAACGCAGGATCATTCAATATGTCCTTTCGCCAATCGCACGCGCTGCTGATGAAGCGGGCCGAGAGCGATAGCTCGCTAATAGCTCACGACTAATATCGGCGATAAATCCCATATGGCAACCTGAGTTGGCGCATTGAGATCGTCGGAACGACATCACGGATTTTCTTTTCGAATGACAGATATTGTTCCGACTCATCCTAAATAAGAAGCAGAACGCGCCTGCGGTTCGCTTGCGGTTATGTAAGAGCGAGCCACGCCGTTCCCACACCGCAGACTGGAGGCTTTTCGCACGATAACGCTGACGCCAAGACCTTGCCCACACACTCTTTCCAATCTGTAAGTTGCGGACTTCTATATCTCCACCTGCTCCACAGACGCAGCGACCATCAGCAGCAGTATCCGCGACATCCTCATAAAAACCATATTGCAACTTCCCGCTGAACTAGTAATCTATAATGCAAGCCGGGGGGCATCCAATGAAATTGAAGATTTTTAGCAGCCTTATCTGCCTGTCCGTAACGTCTTTTCTGGGCGCTTGCGGTTCAACGCTGCCGGTGATGGATTATCGTCACCGTAGCGATGAAGCTTTCGCAAGTTTTGTCTCTGCGATTTCAGCTCACGTCAAATGCGAAATCCATCGCGCCGTAGCGCGAGAATACGCGCCAAACGACCCAAATAGAAAATTTCTGTACGATTGGGCAGCTAAAATCGCATTAACAATCCGAGCATATGACAAAGGTAATCTGAATCCCAATATTTCTCTGATGAACAACACGAAGATATTTAAAGCAGCCGTCGGCGCGCAGGTCGAAACCAATGGCATGCGTGAAATGACGATGACCTACTATCTGCCGTTCAATGAAATGCTGCCGTCGCGGACGGCCGTTGACCAGAAAGGCAAAAATTTTGATTGTTCGAAAATATCCAATGAAATCGAACCGATTGCAGGCAATCTCGGCATTGAAAATACACTTCAAGCCGCGCTTCAAGCCTGGGACGGTTTTGGAACGCTTTCAGATCGAATTGTCGGTGGTCCTTTTGAAACGATAACGCACAAGGTATCGTTTCAAGTGACGGGTGGAGCCAGCACAACTCCGAATTGGACATTCACCAATGTGATAATCAATCCAACCCCCTCATTTCTCGCTGCTACCAGAACCAGAACAGATGAGCTGCAAATCACTATAGGACCAACCCAGCTTGGCTCGCGTAAGGAGCGAGCCCCCTCTCCTGCCCTGAATCAGTCATTCGAGATCGAACGACTTCGGAGTGTGCTGGATCGTTAGAAAGGATCGTGGCGATGCCTACAGCGACGCGCAAGAAATGCATGAAGAGCCAGACGCAGCCGATCTCGCGGATCGTTCCGCTCGACGTGGCCTCCGCCAAGACAATGGGCTGGTCGCATGTCGGAAGCATATTAGGCAAAGTTCAGACAGCTATTGCGCCTGATGTCCCGGACAATCGAAATCAGGTTCCTGGTCAGTTTCGGTTCGCCTATTTCTACCCTACAAAGACTATTGCGCGTTTCACAAACGATGAGGACTTGCAGGCCTCTGTCGAGTTCTCAGGTCCTGCTCTCGCTTGTGGTGGCTCGCTATCCTAATTTTCACGGCCGCTTGACAGCTAGCACCACGCGCCTATTCAAACCATAGGAATGGAGATTCCTTTGGGTCGATTCAAGGCTTTGCCTAGCTGATTGTCGATCGTCCTGCCGTAATTCGCCATCGTAGCGCGGACACAGCATCACCGAAACAGACATAGACGTCCTCACCCGCCGATACCACCACAGACCCCTAGCGGCACGCGCTTGGTGAAGGCAAAATCTAGGCTGGGGGGATCTAGTCGCCGTTGAGTCCGGCAGCTGCGATGCCGCCAAAGAATTCGAAGGCGACGGTGCCGGAAGTCGGATCGCCGATGATAGCTTCCTTGATCGACCGGCCAGTGTCGAGCGTCTCGAGTTCGGAAAGCTCGCGGTTGCGCGCGCGCATGATCTCGGCGGCACGCTTAATGATGCGCCTGCAAGTGGTCGGGCTCCTCGCGACCCAGTCTTTTTGCGCGCGCTTAGCGGAGGCGACGGCCTTGTCCTCGATGGCTAGTGTTGCAGCGTGCAAACGTACAATCACCTCGCCGGTAGCGGAGTAGACGATCTCGAATGGCGTACCAGCGGTAAAGGTGGACTCGCTCATCGTCTGTACAGGTCCTGTATCAAGTGTTCGCAACATGCCTTTGACGCACGACAGCCTTTAAGAAGTGAATGTGAGCAGGAGTGGCCGCAAGGGCCCGTGTCCGGTCAGTCCGGTTGCGGCGATCGCTCAGCGGTAAGCTGCCGTTCTGCAGCCAACCCTCATTGTCGCCGTTCGGAGTACTTCCGGTACCACCCAATACTTGCCCTGCCGCTCGTTCGGAATAGGGCTTAGGGCAAGGCTGAGGCCTTCTTCGGATGGACCGGTTTCGGGCACCGAGGGTCGAATAGCTGCCGTTGAAATGGCAATCTCCGCGACGGTCGGCGGCCTGCCGCGGTTTGCCAAAAGTTACCACTCGTTCAGCGGACTGAATGCACTAGATGTACTATGATACCAACAACAAGATTTCACGGTGGTCATCGCGATACATAGCGCATCTACCGAACGGGACGCAGTCGGTGCGATCACCGACAAACATGAGCATCCGACCATCCGGTCGCAAGACAGAGGCCCTCCGATTTCCTGATGTTTCGTGCTACCTCACTGTATAGCAGAAGCGCTTCCAGAAACGTCTCCGATGATATCGAAGGGGTCGGCAAGATTTCGGCGGCCTCCAGAAAGAGACTGCGCCATCACATCTTCAGGATGTCCTATGATCAAACGCGCCATCATCTTCTTCAATGGCACGAAAGCGGCTCACGGCATCGCCCAGAATTACAACGGCCGCGTCGATGTCCGCTTCCGTCGTATAACGCCCCACGCAAAAGCGGATGGAGCGCTCTGCTTCCGCCTTTGTCAAGCCAATAGCTCTCAAGACATGAGACGGTTCAGGGATGCCAGATGTACAGGCGGATCCGGTCGATGCAGCAAGTTGCGGCTGAACAAATGACAAAACGTCCGCAGCGATGAGTCCCTCAAGCCGGATATTGGCATTGCCAGGATGCCTTCGATCCGAAGGCTGCCCGTTCAGATGAAAAGGAACGCCCAGTTCGGAGAGTCGGCCGAGCAGATGATCTCTAAGGCGCCGAAGTCGCGCCCGTTCGGATTCCTGCGAGGACTTTTCTGCGAAAAGTCGAGCGGCTTCCCTCATGCCGACACATAGCGCGAGCGGTAGCGTTCCGGGCCGAAGCTCCGATTGCTGTCCCCCGCCAAACATCAGAGGTGCAATGCTCCGCTGAAAGTGGCTGCGGCACTCCCCTCCCGGAAGCGATGCAGCAATCACAGCACAAGTCCATCCAGCAGGCCGCGCGCTACTATAACGACGCCGAGCGGCAACTCGGCCAGGCGGCGCGGCTGATCGTGTGAACCGCCTGTGCTTTCAGTCCCATGAGAGCTGGTTACGAGGGAGTCGATCGCTCGGGTCGAACACCTTTACGCTGTGCGGCAAATCGCGGCCCCATCGCCACAAGACGAGGTTTCGGTCATTGTCGTCAGCCCCTGGAGCGAAACTCGGTACAAGGATTCCCACAGCGCCTCGACCAACAAGCTGATCATGGATGCGCCACGAAGGCGGCCGCTCGCCATCGGCAAGGCATTGCATCCACGCACAGGCCATATCGTCGAAGGTTATCCCTGCAGCATCGCAATCCGCCGGCGTGCGCAGATCGACGATATCTTGGCAATCCACCTCGTAGGAGCAAAGTATGCATGGATCGATTCGATAGGCAAAACCCTGGTTGGCTTCCTTCACGGCTGTCATGACGCTCAGGGCGAGAAAAAGCGCCGGAACGCCTTTCGGGTTGAACCGAGCGCCGCGAATGGCCGCGCCATCGCCCGAGATCGGTTTGAAAGCCCAGCGCGGATCATGCGCGCGATAGCACGTTCCTTCGAACTTCAAGCGAACCCACCAACCGCGAGATGGTCGAGGTAGTCGCGTACAGCTCCTGCCTTGCCCTCCTTGACGAGCGCCTCGGCTGTCCTGCCGCCGAAAGCCGGAATCTGCTGCGAGCGATACCAGGCCAGCGCCTGCTGCTTGCCGCCGGCCCATTCCGTTACGGCGCTGATGATCTCGAGCATTTCCCGGATGCGGGCCTGCGTCTTGCGCCCGCGCGTCCGATCGGCCTTGTACAGCGCTTCCCTGCCGAGCCCGATGGTCTCGGCGAGTTGGGTCTTCGACAGCCCGAAGCTGTCGGCAACGTGTGTGATCGAGATTTCGCCCGAACGGTCCATAAAGGTGACAACCAACGGGGGTGTGATGCGAGTTTTCGCTTTGGTCGGCGTCGCTTTGGTGGCTGTAGCGCCCATCATAGCCTCCTTTGTCTCACCAAACGTCCTATCTATATGGCGAAATATAGGACAGTTGTGACGATGATGCAAACGCTCCGTCCATTTGTAGTAACTTTCGAGCGACAGGCTCATAGCCGCAGAACCTGGTCATTCTACCACGCCTCGATTGGGCCGAGGTCACGGATGCGCCAGACGAAACGATTGTTTTGAGTCATGGCGGCCCATGATCGCTCATCATCAAGGCTAAGCAGCCGCGCCCCGATCCACTTTCTCGATCGCCTGGCGCGCTTTTTGGAATTCGCGCGATCGCGAGAACAAATCCCACAGCAACCGGCTACGATGATTTTCGATCATCGTCAGAGTGAGTCCCTGATTGAGCGCAAGACTGGTTCTCGCCACCCAGCCCGTCGCCGGCGAGAAGGCATCGACGAACCCAAATCGTCCGAACAGCTTTCCGCCTTTGTATTTCAGGAAAAACCGCATCGCAGCTTCCGCCTCGACCGGCAGGAAAGGAAAAGAAGAAAGCGCCGCCGACGGGCTTATGATTCCATAATCGTTTGTCGGGGAACAGACGATATACCCTTTCGGCCCGTGGCAAGCGGTCAGTCCCCAGCACTGGGCTCCATATCCGGCGTAGCGCGTAGCATTCTCGACGCAATGGCGATAATTGATTGTGGCATGCGCGCATGCCTGCTCCCTGTAATCGGCGTATCCATCGCGGATTGCGCCCGGATCGATGCAGCTGAAGGGCAATTGCGACAGAAACAGCGGACCTCCGAACGCCTCGCCAAGCGGCAACCTTACGTCATGGAAAACGCGGCCGTTTCGGAACTGACCAAAGCGCGCCCAGCCGGAATGATAGACGGAGGGTTCGACCGCATTCCGCGATGCGCCGAGAGCGAGAATATAAGCGACCAGCGCTTCGTTCCAACCGGATATCGGCAAATCTTTCCGCCAGCCGTGCCTGGAGCTCCAGTGCCAGAACAGCGTCGTATCCGCGCCGCGCGTGTACCAGTTCCAGTCGACGTCGTCGATGATGGCGTCAATGCGCCTGCCGATTTCCTGTTCATGTGGATCATCCGCTTTCGCAAAATACTCACGGGCGCAAATCATTCCCTGAAGAAGCAGCGCCGTTTCGACGAGATCACCCCCGTCATCGAAGCGCGAAAACGGGATGGTCGCGCCGGTGGATCCGTTGATAAAGTGCGGGAACGCGCCATGATATCGCCTGGCGCTTTCCAAAGCCGCCAGCATTTTCGCAAGGTGGACAATCCCCTCTTTGCGTGGGATCCAACCGCGATGAACGCCGATGACGACGGCGATGAACGAAAATCCCGACGCGCCTATCGCGACGAGATCGTTGCGGGGTTCGCCATAGATCAATCGTCGGTCATATGCGAGACCGATGGCAGGATGAGCACCTTCCCAGAAATAGGCCAGCGTTCGCCTCTGGACGGTATCGAGCAAAGTCTCCACTTCGCCGCCTAATTGGACAGCAATATCCTTCACCATCCATGACTTCGTCCTCAAGCTGCCTGCCTTCCTTCCTGCTCCGGACGCGCCTTGCCTTCTTCGTCCAGCAGAGAAGCGATCTCCTCACAGGTGCGGGTAACGGCGAGCTTCAATGCCTCATCGATGTGGACATAGCCTTGGGTGACGCTTTGAGCGGCATGGCCAAGCAAAGCCCGGATCGTCAGCTCGGAGAAGCCGAGGTCGCCTGCGACGCTGCCGAAGGTGTGCCGCAGTGTATGCGGCGTCACACCTTTGACGCCGACGCTGGCGCACAGCCTCGAGAGGCAGGCCTTGGCCGCCGTGAAATGCCCCTCGGTGGTGTCGGACGGGAACACATAGGGGTTCTTGCCCCGAGCGGGCTGGCTGGCTGCGATTTTCGCGGCAGACGGACCAATCCCGCGAATCTGCGCATCCCCCTTGGTGTCGGGAAAAGCCACATAACCCGCATCGGCATGGAGCCAATCGCGTTGTAAACCTTGGCCTTCCGAAATGCGGAAGCCGGTGAGGGTTAGGAACCGGACGATGGCCAGAGCCACCGGATTTTCACCCTCGCGTTCGGCGTGCCGCATGGCTGCGCCCAGCTTCTTGATCTCCGCCACACTCAAGCGCCGCTGCTTCTTCTTCCCCGCCAGTTTACGCGCGCCACGGCTCGGATGGGCCTCGATCCTGTTAAGGCGCACGGCATGACCGAGAATAGCCTGGAGCGTTCCGACTGCACGCGACGCGACCCCAGGGCCGCCAGTCGCGACACCGCCTCGGCCCTTGCCCCGCGGCTTTGCCGTTTTTCCCGTCACGATGTCGGACTGCATTCCCTCGATGTCAGCGACCTTCAAGGTGTGAGCGAGGCGATCGCCCAAAAGTGGCTTGATGTGCGTCTTTATGCGGCTCTTGTCCATGGCGAGCGTCGATTTCTTAATTGGCCGATTGCGCCGGCCGAGAATGCGGCCTGCTTCGGCTTCCGCGAGATACCAGTCGCAAAGCGCAGTGACTGTCATCTGACGGTGGGGATCGTCATCAGCGTCGGCGGGATCTTCCCCGGCCGCGATCATCCCAAGCTTCACCTTGGCTTCTTCGCGCGCCTGCTCGACGGTCATCACTCCAAACCGGCCGAGGTTGATACGACGCTCCTTGTTGGCCGCATTGCGATAATTCAGGACGAATGTCTGAAGGCCCGAGGGCAGCATGCGAACGCCGAAACCCCGGAGTTCGCTATCCCACAAGAACGCCTGCTTTCCCTTTTCGGGCGGCGTCATGGCGTCGAGCGCCCGTTTCGTAAGTTTGGCCATCTGCGTTCTCTTCAATGCGGATTGACGATTTTGCTGACAATAGCATAATGAGGTCAAGTTTGTCAGCAAATTGTCAGCGAGAGAACAGAAATCGCAGGGTGCAATTCGGTTATGGCCGGCGGCGATGAATTCAAATTCCTAATGTTTCACAGTAAGTTAGAGAGTTTCTGGATACCATGGCGTAGGCCACTCTCAATCTTGCCAAGGTTGGGGTCGAGGGTTCGAATCCCTTCGCCCGCTCCAGTTTTCTCCAAGGAAATCAAATAATTAAACATTCTGTTTTGGGCGCTATGGTGCTTACACGGCGCATTGGCCGTAAGCATTATGTAAGCAGGAGAAAGTGCGTCCAGGGATATTTTGGCGTCCCAAATCCACACGCCCTGCCTTCATATGCTTCCCCAAATCATACAGAGGCGAGAGACCAAGCGCTTTAGCTCAGCCGTGGTCCCCATGGTGTCGTAAGCAAGCCGGCGCCGACCGACGCCGACTCACATCGAGCCTGTAATCCGGATGCAACCTTTCGATAGGCCCTATCTATATCGCGCAACTTATCGGAGCTGCTGATCGACGGATGGCGGATGGCCGAAATGCTTGCGGTAGGCGGCGGTGAAAGCGGCTGGATTTGAAAATCCGACCTTAAATCCCGCGTCTGTGACGCGCATCCCGTGCTCCAGGATGAGGACACGTCCCATTTCCAGCCGTTGGCTGCGGACATAGCCGAAGATGGTCGTTCCAAAGATCGCCTTGAAGTCCGCCTGAAGCGTCGTCAGGTTGACGCCGACCTCTTTCGCCAGCTCCAACGCTTTCGGCGGGCTGACCAGGGATCGGTCGAGGATTTCGCGCGCCCGGCACGCCCGTTCGAACTGCACGTGCGCCATGTCCCGGTTAGGGCGCTTCCGTTCGCGCAGCGCCAGGACCACTTCCATCAGAAAGCGTAACGCTTGCGTCTCATGGAATAGCGTCGAAAGCGCTCCGTTATAGGGATGCGCCAGAAAGTCGTTCGCGGTTTCGATGATTTTCGGCCGCCAGGGCAACGTCATGCGGTGGAATCCGGGGCGCAGGAAATCGTCCAGAACGGCAAGGTCGCCATTGGTCATCGCACCGCCGAAACGGTCGAGGAAGTGCGGCTTCACAGTGATGCCGAAGGTCCGCTTGCGCAGACCGCGAGCTGGCGTGCTCCTGCACAACAGCTTTTCGCCAAAGCCGTGAATCTCGGCGAGCTTGGGCGCATAGGTCATGACTGGATATCCCTCGATGTGGAACGGCTCGCTGCCGCCGTCGAGAAGCACCATGCAGTTAAGCGAGCGCTCGATGGGAATCGCCAGATCGATGTCCTGCAAATAGGTCAAGTCCAGCCCGCAGACGAGCAGACCGGGCTGCACCTCTTCGGCCCGGAACAAGCCGGTCATGCCCGGCGTTTCGAGCCTCGGCTCCCGTTCCGGTTGATACGCGATGCGGAACAGCCGCTCAGCCGCCTCTCGATGCAGGTCGGAAATGGGGCCGCTCCCGACGACGGCCTTTGTTCCGGTGTTCATGATTTCAACCTCCAGCGCGAGATGCAGCCATAGCCGCCTTCGCCGCGCAAATCTCCCCGCCTGCGGCGGCGCTTGATCGATTCTTGTTTTCGCAATGGTTTTGCTGGCGCTCGCGATAGCTGGCTATCCGCAGTCGATGATAGGGGATTGGAAGAAACATGACAAATATAATCATGATTTACGATCAATCATGATCACCATATCGATAAGGAGGTGAAACGTGTCGAATGGAAGCCTTGCGCGGGCGCTGGAGAGCGTTTCCTATCTCGCTTTGTTCGCGTTGGTTCTGTCGGCGTCCGGCGCGCCAGCGCTGGCGCAGTCTGCGGCGGGAGATGACGCGGCGAAGGCGAAGGACGCGAAATCGATCGAACTGGCGCCTATCGTCGTCTCGGGCGAGCGCGCCAACGGCCCGGTGGAAGGCATCGTCGCCACCCGCTCGGCCACGGCCAGCAAGACCGACACGCCGATCATCGAAATCCCCCGCGCCGTCAATGTCGTGCCGCGCGAGCAGATCGAGCAGCAGCAGGCGCAGACCGTCGGTCAGACGCTGCGCTATGAGCCCGGCATCACGCTCGATTCCTATCCGGCCAACGGCATCTTCGATTTCGTGACGCTGCGCGGCTATCAGGCGCCGATGTATCTGGACGGGCTGTCGCTGCCCTCCGACAGCCTGAGCCAGTACGCCATGCCTTTCATCGATCCGTATCTTCTGGAGCGGGTCGAAGTGTTGCGCGGCCCGTCATCCGCGCTTTACGGCGGCGGCTCGCCGGGCGGTCTCGTCAACATGGTGAGCAAGCAGCCGACCGCGACGCCGCAGAACGAGGTCTTCGTCACCGCCTCCAGCCCGGCGGGCGTGCAGACGGGCTTCGATTCCAGCGGACCTATCGATAGAGACGGCGATTTCCTCTACCGGATCGTCGGCAAGGGGCAGTGGAACGACGGCGAGATCGACTATACCCACACCAAAAATTATTTCATCGCCCCCAGCATCACATGGACGCCGGACACGGACACGACGCTGACGGTCTCCGGCGGCCTCGGGCGCGACCGGCGCACCATAGCGCAGCAGTTCGTGCCGCTGGCGCTGACTGAAAAAGCCGCGCCCTTCGGCCGCATATCCCGCAGCACCTATCTCGGCGAGCCCGGCTTCGAATATATGAACCGCGACATGGAATGGATCGGCTATTCCTTCGAGCACAAGTTCAACGACGTCTTCACCTTCCGCTCCAACCTGCGTTTCGACGGCGTTCAGTCCGAGAACCAGCTCATCCGCGCCAACGGCATGTATAGTATGGACGGCCGTACCGTCCAGCGCACCGCGCACCGGATGGACACGTCCACCCGGAACCTCGCCTTCGACAACCAGATCGAGGCCGATTTCTCGACCGGCCCGATCGAGCACAAGCTGCTCGGCGGGCTCGATTATCAGTGGGGCAAGGGCAAATATCATTATTGGGACTCGTCGCTGGCCCCCATCGACGCCTACGACCCGATCTATGGCGCTCGCCCTTACACGCCCGATATCGGCCTTGGCCCTATGCCGGTCTGGTTGGACGAATATAATTTCGGCAACAGGCAGTCGCAGTTCGGCCTCTATGCGCAGGACCAGATCAAATACGACCGGCTGACGCTCGACCTCGGCATCCGCTACGACCGCGCCCGAAATCAGGTCAAGGGCAACCAGACCCAATATATCTGCGATCTGTTCGCCGGCCTCATCGACCAGTCATACTGCGACCGCGCATATGAGGTGGACAGCCACGCCTTCACCTACAATGCCGGCCTGACCTACCAGTTCGACAACGGCCTTGCGCCCTATGTCAACTATGCGACCTCGTTCGAGCCGCCGACGGGCTATTCGATGGCTTATTACGATCCGTCGGACGGTTATAAGGAACATCTCGCGAAACCCACCACCGGCGAGGGCTACGAAGTCGGCGTCAAGTACCAGCCGACCGGCTCGCGCACCATGCTGCAAGCGGACCTTTTCCAGCTCACGAAAAAGAACATCCTGTCGCGCGACAATTTCGGCTGGTTCTACGCGCACCAGACCGGCGAGGCGCGCATCCGCGGACTGGAACTGGAGGCGCGCTCCAGCGTCACCGACAATCTCGACGTGATCGCCGCCTACAGCCACTTCTTCTCCGCAAAAGCGACCAAGGACGATATCGTCCCGGAAGCGGTGGGCAAGGATATCGTCAACACGCCGAAGGACAACGCCTCGCTCTGGGCCATGTATACGTGGCATGAAGGAGCGCTGGGCGGCCTCAGCCTCGGCGGCGGCGTGCGCTACACCGGCTCGCAATATATCGACATCCGCAACGCGGACAGGATTTCGGGCTACACGCTGTTCGACGCAGCGCTCAAATATGACTTCGGGGTCAAGAACCCCAAGTTGAAGGGCATGAATCTGCAAGTCAACGTGAGCAACCTGTTCAACAAATATTATGTTTCGTCCTGCGCCACTTCAACCGACTATTGCGGCCTTGGGCAGGGACGGCAGGTATTCGCAACGTTGAGCCGCAAATGGTGAGCTGACGGGCGGGAACTGGAAAGAAAAATGATCATCCGCTCCATCTGGGACAGTTTCCGCTCGGCGACCTTCAGCCGAAAACGCTCGGCGATCCACCGCCGGGCGATCGCCCGCAAGGATGGAATTCTGAAGGCGGTCGGAGAAGGCCTCCTTCTACGGGACATCCAGCAATACGACGCCCATGGCGCAAACGGCGATTATACGGTTTTCGTCACTTTGCCCAGCGCGCCGCCGCCCAGGGCGGCGGGCTATCCCGTCCTCTATCTGCTCGACGGAAACGCCTGGGCCGCAGGGGTGACGGAAGCCCTTCGATTTCAGTCCCGTTTCTCGCGGCAGAGCGAGATCGAGCCCCTGATCATCGTCGCGGTAGGCTATCCCGGCGATGCGCCGATAGACCTCGGCCGCCGGGCTTTCGACTTTCTGCCAAAGCATTCCTCGGGCAAGCTGTCCGCCCGGTTCATGCAGGGCGCGCCCTGGCATCAGCCGGGCGGCGCCGGTCCGTTTCTCGATTTTCTGACCGGCCCGCTACGCAACGACATCGCCGAGCGCTACCCGGTCGATCTCTCCCGTCAGGTCCTGTGCGGGCATTCCTTCGGCGGCTTTTTCACGCTCCATGCGCTGCTGACTCGCCCCAGGGCGTTCTGGAGATACGCCGCCCTCAGCCCTTCCCTGTGGTGGGACGACGAATGCCTGATGAAGGCAGCAGACGCGATGATCGCAGCATTGCCGCACGACCTCTCGACACGGCTTTTTATGGCCGTCGGCGGCGACGAGGCCCCCGACCGCCCTGAAGTGAGCATGCTTATGAAAACTGCCACACGAGAGCTGGCGGCGAAGCTAAAGGCGCAAGCGCCTTCCGGGCTGGATGTGACTTACCGCGTTTTGGAGGGCGAAAACCATCTGTCCGTCCCTATGGTCGCGTTTTCAAGCGTGCTGCGCTTTATCGCCGAACCACAGGCGGCGGCCCCTGCCATGACGGAGCCGGCCGAGAGCATCGCCGCCGGTCGTACAGGCCGCTGGTGATGCTGAAAGGAGTTGCGCTGGTGCTGGAACGGATACTGCAATCTCGTATTACGGAATGCACCGCCATCCGTGTCGTCTCAACGCATCGCGTAACGCCGCATATGCTGCGGGTGACCTTCGTCGGGAAGAATCTCGAAGCTTTCGCGACCAACGAAAATCTTCACGTCAAATTATTCATTCCTCCGGCTGGTGCGCCACGCAAGAATTGGCTGTCGGTGCGCCCGGACGGCAAAAGCGACCTGCACGCCGACGATCGGGAGCGCATCGTTCGACGCTACACGATCCGTCGGATCGACGCCTCGGCGGGCGCCCTCGACATCGACTTCGTGTTGCATGAAGACGGAGGCCCAGGCTCGAACTGGGCCGCCCAGGCGCAGGAGGGCGACCTTCTGGGCATGATCGGTCCGGGAGGTCGCGGCCTTGCGACGGCCGATTGGTATCTCATCGCCGCAGACGAGACGGCTTTGCCGGCGGTCGGCCGCATGCTCGACACGCTGCCGGCCGACGCCAAGGGACATATACTGGTCGAAATCGCCGACAAAGCAGAAGAGCAGCCGCTGAACGCGCCGCGCGGGATGAGTTTGCGGTGGCTCCACCGAAACGGAGCGCCGGCCGGAACGACTGCGCTTCTTTATGAGGCCGTGAAGGCGGCGCCATGGGCGGAGGGCGGCGGGAAAATCTTCGCCTGGGTCGGGGCCGAGTTCTCCGCCGCACAGGAGATCCGCCGTCACCTCGAAAAGGATCGGCGTCTGCATAAGAGCGAACAACTGGTGGTGGCTTATTGGCGACGAGACGCGGCGCTGACCGAATAGTCAGGTAACCGCAATCATGATCAAAGCATTATCCGCTGAATTCCATATGGAACCCTCTTTGTAAGCGCTAGGAGCGTCTGCAGCCACAGCGGAATCGCTTCTGCGCCGGATAATGCTGTTAAAAGAGCGTTTCGCCGCCGGCCGCGCTGCACGAAAGAACTTGCCGCAGCGCGTGATCGCAGCTCTTGTGACCGCCGCGCTCGCCCGGCGACAGTCTCTTTAAAGTCGGACCGGTTATGTATCGCTCCATTTAGCGGGCATGCAGATCGAGCCGTTTCAACTCCCGCGATTCCTCATCCTGGCCACCGATGTCGGCCCTCGCCGCCATGAACAAACGAAGAGCGGACGGTCGGAAAGGCTACAGGATACGCCTCGCCATTATGGCTTGCCGCTGGCGACGGAGCCGAATATCGCGATTTGCGCAGCATCCTCCTGCGGCCATTCAAAAGCTGTTTCCAATACGGACCGAAACCGTATAACGAAAGGCTCGAATGTTGGCGGACGAGGACATAATGGTCGAGGGGCGCCAGTCCGGCATTGCAAACTGCGGCGGAGATGGACCAAGCCAGACGCGAACCAAAGCGACCGGCCCGATTCACGTCGCCTGCGGCGCGGATGACCGCATGGTTCTGGCGGCGCTGGTGCTGGCCGCTTCGCTCGCTGAGAGCGGCGCTTCCCGGCCGATCGTCTTCCACCTGCTGCATGCGCCGAGCCGCTACGATCTCGCCCGCATGGCGGGGCGGGCGCAGCGTGCGCATATGCGCATCGTGCTGCACGAAACCCCGCCCGACCATGCCGACCTTCCCGTCGAGCCGCCTTATTCGCCGGCCATATTCCTGCGATTGGGCCTCGCCGAGGCCCTGCCCGACCTCGATCGCGTGATCTATCTCGACGCCGACACCGTCGTCTGCCGCGACATCTCCGAACTGTACGATATGGACATGGACGGGCGACCGCTCGCGGCCGCGCCGGACTACAACCTGTTCCATTTCGCATTGCACAATCCGATTCCCATCCGGGACCGTTTCGGCGCGACGCTGCTTTATCTCAAGGAGGAGCTCGGCATCGCCTATCGCAGCGCCGGCGACTATTTCAATTCCGGCGTGCTCCTCCTCGATCTCGCCGCCTGGCGCCGGTTGCGGCTGGCCGAGGCATGCCGCGCCTTCATCCGTGGTCGCCGCCTGCAATGGCCGGATCAGGACGCGCTCAACGCGGTCGTGGGCGGCGACTACGTGGCGCTGGATGCGCGCTGGAACACAATGGCCGCCGCCCTCGAAGATATGGCCGCGCCGACGACGCCCGCACAGACGGCGCTGCGGGAGCGCTGGAGCGCCGACCCCTGGATCGTGCATTATACGGGTCCGCGCAAGCCCTGGCTGTTCTCGCCGCGCCTGACGCCGCACGGCGACCGCTTCTGGCATATGGCGCAAAAGAGCCCAGCCGGCCGGGCGCTGAGGGCCGGATATCGCCGCCAGATGCTGCGCGCCCGCCTGGGCCGGCTGGCGGAGATGTTTGGCCGATAGGAGACGGCGACGAATGGAGAATCGGATGGAAGCTCAGTTCAGGGAAGACGTCATTGCGGCCGGCGAAGCGCCCTTCAGGCCCGGTGCGGGCGGGCGCGGCATCGTCACCTGCGCCGGCGGCGCGCGCCTTTTCGTGTGCGTCTACGTCCTGGTCCGCGTCCTGAGGGAGACGCTGCGCTGCAAGCTGCCGATCGAGCTGTGGCATTTCGGCGGCGAGGAGATCACCCCGGCGATGCGCGTGTTGCTGACGGATCTCGGCGTCGAGCTGGTCGATGCGGCCGCCGTGCTGAACGACCACCCCGCGGAGATCGCCGACGGATGGCAGCTCAAGGCCTATGCGCTGGTTCATAGCCGCTTCGACGAGGTGCTGTTTCTCGACGCCGATCAGGTTCCTGCGCGCGATCCCGCCGAGCTGTTCGATTGGCCGGACTATGTCCGCACGGGCGCCGTGTTCTGGCCCGACGTCATCGACCTCCGGGGCGACAACGCCATCTGGGCGCTGTGCGGTCTCGCCGGCGGGACCTGCCGCTCGTGGGAGAGCGGCCAGATACTGGTCGACCGCCGCCGCCATTGGCGCGCGCTGAACATGGCGCTGCGCCTCAACGAGCGGGCCGAGATCGTCTACCGCATGATCTACGGCGACAAGGACACTTTTCTGCTCGCCTGGCGCATGGCGGAGGCCGACGCGGCGGTGGCGTCGCACCTGCCCTTCCGCGACCAGCGCATCCTCGTCCAGCGCGATTTCGATGGCCTGCCGCTCTTTCAGCATCGCACCGGGACCAAATGGAACTACCAAGGTCCGCAATACGAGATCGACGGCTTCGTCCATTGGGACGCCTGCCTGGGCTTCCTCGCCGACCTTCGCGCGGTCTGGAACGGCCGACTGTTCTTTCCACCCGATCGCAGCCTTGCCGCACGCGCCGAGGAGGACCGGCTCGCCGCCGCCGGGGAGCTGCGCCTCGCCCATCTCGGCGACCACGACACCGTCGTGCGCCTGCTGCCCGGCCATCAGATCGGCGCCGGCCGCAGCATCGATCGCCAGAACTGGTATGTGGTCGAAACGGAGGCCGGCTTCGATCTCGTCCTGCATGACGGCGAACGCGTCACTTACCGGCTGTCGCGCCAGGACGGCGGCCGCTGGTCGGGCGAACGGTTCTCGCTGCCACGCGCGACGGTGTTGCTGACCGAGCGGAAGGCGAGCACGGAAGAACCGGAAGACAGCGGCGGCGTCGGACTTCTGGTCAACGCCCTCGCCGGCGCGTCCGGCTACCGATCCCCCGCGGACGACATGGCGCGTCAACGTCTGGAAACGGCGCTCGGCCTGCTGCTGCAAGCGGAGCCGGGCGCGGCGCCGGCGCTTCAAGCGCTGAAGCGGCGGTCTCCACAGTTCGGTCCCGTCATCGACGCGGTGCTCGCCCAGCGGGACGCCGCGCGGCCGAAGCCCGTCGTCATCGACCATGACGCCTATGCGAGCGGCTATATCAGCGGCGGCAAGATGCATCTGTGACCCGGCCCTCGATCCTCGTCCTGGCTCCCACGGCACCAGCCGCCACCGGCGGCGGCCTTGCGATGCGGATCGGCGTCTTCGTCGGGGCGCTGGCCCGCGTCGGCCGCGTCGACGTCGTCATCGCGCCACTGTTCGGGCCGCCCACGGCTCCGGCGCTGGCCTGGCCGGCGCGGCTCGCCAACCGCGTCGCCGTGGTCGATCCGCGCGGCCGTCTCGACAGCCATTTTGCCCTGCTCGCGCGGCTAACCGATCCCGACGCGCGGGCCGAAGCTTTCGCCCACTACGGCAAGCCGAGCCTGACAGCGGCGCTGACCGCCGAGGTCGCAGCGGAGATCGCCACGGCGACGGCGGATCGCGCTTACGACCTTGTCCACGTGGCGCGGGGCTATATGGCGCCGCTGGCGCTATCCCTGCCCATCGCGGCGCCCGGCGGCGGGCGGCCGATCCTGACGCTCGACGCCGACGAGGACGACGCCCGCTTCGCACGGCGCAAGGCCGCCATGCGACGCCGGCAGGGCGACCTTTACGCCGCACGGATTCTCGACCTCGAGGCGCGCGCCTACGAGCGGATCGCAGCGCAGACCCTGCCGGCCTTCGCCAAAGTCTGGGTCTCCTCGCGACAAGACCTGAAATCGCTGCACGGGTCGGCGCCCAAGGCGGCCCTCGAACTCGCCGCGAATAGCGCTGCGCCCGTTCCATTGCGGCCTCGCGATCGCGAGCGCCCCGGCCACGCCAGGCTGCTCTTCGTCGGGGCGCTCGGCTACGAAGCCAATCACGAGGCCGTCGTCTGGTTCCTGCGCCGGGTCTGGCCGCGCCTGCGGCATGTGGCCGGCCTCGAATTCGATATCGTCGGCGCAGCGCCTTCGCCCGCGCTGCGGCGGCTCGCGCGCCAACGCGGCGTTCGGCTGCACGGCTTCCAGCCGGACCTCGCGCCCTTCTATCACCGAGCCACGCTGGTTGTCGCGCCGCTGCGCACCGGCGCGGGAACGCGGATCAAGATCGTCGAGGCCGCGATGCATGGCGCGCCCGTCGTCGCCACGGCGCTCGCCGCCGAAGGGCTTACGCTCGGCGCCGGCCGCCATATCTGGCTGGCGGACCGGCCGGAGGATTTCGCCCGCGCCATCGTCGAGGCGCTGCGTCATCCGCAGCGGCGGCTCCGTCTCGCCCAAGCCGCTCGCGCCGCCGTGCAGCGCGGCAACGACCGCGCCCGCATCGTCGCGCGGATAGCCGCGCAGGCGGAAACCTTGCTGGCGGCGAGGACTTGAGGAACGCCGCCAGCGCTGCTATTCCCTCATCAAAGGTGTCAGGCGTTCGGACGGGGATAAAATGGACGGGGCGAAATATGTCAGGGCCGAAGGGCTCGAGGTGAACCGGATGCCGGACGGCTATGTCGTCTATCAGCCCGAACGCGACAAGGTGCATTACCTCAATCCCTCCGCCGCCATGATCTTCGAATTGTGCGGCGAGGCGAGCGACATCGCCGCCATCACCGCCTATCTCCAGGAGGCCTTCGCGCTTTCGACGCCGCCGGACGGCGAGGTGCGCGCGTGCCTCGACGAACTCGTGGCGGAGAAAATCATCCTCCCGTGCTGACCGTTTCGGTGCGCACGCTGCGGCGCGCGCTCGTAATCCACGCGCCCGACCAGAAGACCGCCGACGCGTTGCGCTTCATCCAGGCCCGGCCGAACATCCCGGGCGAGACCGCCGAGCGGATGGACATTGAGGTCGATCGCTCCTGCGGCTTTCTTTCGCTCTCGCTTCCCGGCCAGGCGCGCCATGAAGGCGCGGTGCAGTCCGTCCTCAACGAGCTGCACGGTTTTCACTTCGACCTGACGCGCGCGGAGTTCCCGCAGGCCGCGCTCATTCATGGCGGCTGCCTGACGTTCAACGACGGCCATACGGTGCTGGTCGGAGACAAGGGGGCCGGCAAGACGACGCTGCTCGCCTCTCTCGCCGCCGAGGGCTGGCCGGTCTGCGGCGACGAGCACGTCGTCGTCGGCAGCGACGGCGCCATTCCGCGGCCGCGCTCGCTGCGCATCAAGCCCGGTTCCCTGCGCTACCTGCCGCCGCAGGCGCGCGAGACGGTGCTGAACGCGCCCTTCGTCGTCGACTGGCAAGGCGCTCCCGTCCATGCGGTCGAGCCGTCGGCGTTCGGCGTCGACTGGACGCTTCACCGCCGGCCGATCCGCAACCTGATCTTCTTGTCGGATAACCACGGTGGACATTCGCGCCTTACGCATATCGGCTTTGAAGAGGCGATGGCGCGGCTGCTTCTCAACGTCATCCTGCCGGAGCAAGGCCGCGCCCAGGCGCTGGGCGCGATCGTCGCCGCGGCGCGTTCGGCGCGCTGTTGGGAATTGCGCAATGGACAGTTGAAAGAAACCACCCGACACCTTTACAATATAATCCATCGGCTCTAGGAATCATTACTCTACAAATCTGTCGAACCAACAACTTCAACACCTATGGAAAGACCTGTCATGAGCGAATCGGGTGAAAACGAATCCATCGACGCGGGACGCCGCGAGGCCCTGCAGACGCTTGCGCGCGCAGCATGGGCGGCGCCTGTGATCGCCTCCTTCGCGCTCGGCGGCCTCAGCGTATCGTCCGCCTGGGCGGCGTCGTCGAACGGCACAACCTCTTCTTGACGAGCGCTGATCGCGCGCTTCGGGGCGCTCCGCCTCGCGTCAGCGCGGCGATGATCGTCCGCAACGAAGAACGCTTCCTGCCCGGCTGCCTCGCATCGCTCGGGCGGGAGGTGGACGAGATCGTCGTCGTGGACACCGGCTCCTACGATCGCAGCCGCGAGATTGCGCGCGATATGGGCGCTGTGGTCGTCGAACATCCGTGGCGCGACGATTTCGCGGCGGCGCGCAATGTCGCGCTCGACCGCGCCACGGGCGACTGGATTCTCTATATCGACGCCGACGAACGTTTGGTCGTGCCGGAACCGGGGGCCTTGCGCCGCGCCGTCGCCCTGCCCGACGCGGTGGCCGGCCGCGTGCGTTTTCGTCCACGGGTCGCCTACACGCCTTATCTCGAAATCCGGCTCTTCCGCCGCGACGACCGCATCCGTTTCCGCGGCCGCATCCATGAGACGGTGCATCCCGACATCGACAAGGTGGCGCGAAGCGATGGCCTCAGGCTGGCGGACCTGGCGATCGGCATCGACCATTTCGGCTATGAGGGCGATCTTTCGCACAAGCATGCGCGCAACCTGCCCCTGCTGCAGGCGGCGGTCGTCGACGATCCCGGACGGGCCTTCCTGTGGACGGACCTCGCGCGGTCGCTGGCCGCCACCGGACGCCGGCGGGAGGCGGAGGACGCCTGCCGGCGCGCCATCGCCCTTTCGGCCGGGGCCGGCGCCAACGCCAAGCAGCATCGCGACGGCGGCGTCGCCTGGCTGGAGCTGATCGGGCTCTACGCCGACACGGATGTTGAAGCCGCCGCAAGCCTGGCGCGCGAAGCGCTGGACGCCCTTCCAGACGACATGGCCCTGCGCCTGGCCGCCGCCCGCACCGCGCTTGCAAACGGCGAGGCGGAAATGGCGCTGGCTCTTGTCGACCGCCTATGCGCCATCGACGCCGACAGTTTCATCGACCCGCTCATGGCCTATGACAAGCGAATCTTCGGCGAATGGGCTTTTGAGTTGAAGGGCGCGGCGCTGCTGCGGCTTGGCCGGCGGGCGGAGGCGGCGGAGGCGTTCCGCCGCGCCGGCGCGTTCGCCCCTGACAATACCGCCTACCGGTTCAAGGCGATCGCCGCCGCCGGCCGTCCATAATATCTGCCGGCCGGTGCCTCAGCCGCGGCGAATCTTCGGCATGAGACGCATCGCCGCCCGCATCCGGGCGCGCAGCCTGCCGATCCGGCCGCTTGCGCCCGTCTCGGCGAGACGGTCGGGCGACCAGGCGAGCCGGAGCGTCTCGCGATACCCCGGATAACGCACCGTCGCCTTCGCGCCGAAAATCCGCGCTTCGACCGTCGCCGCCACCGCACAGGCATCCGGCGACGGCTCGGCGTCGAGCGGTAGAGCTAGGAGACGGCGCCCGAGCGCCAGCCACAAGTCCAACGCAGCGAGACCTGTCGCATCGTGGGCTGCGAGACGCCGCAACGCCACGCGCTCATCCTGCGGCAAGTGGTGATAGGCGCTGCAAAACTCGTAGAGCCCCTTGAGATCGACATTGCCGCGGGCGAAGCCGCTATGGCCAAAATGATGATGCGCCAGCCCATGCCAAAAATGCTCCGCATCCGGCAGCACGAAGGCGCGCGCGTCCTCGCAAGCTCGGGGTAGGCTCGCGGCGACGATCTCGCGGGTCGGCAGGAACGGCTCGGCATAGGGGCTGCCGCCGCGCCGGTGGACCTCGATCCAGCCGGGCATGTCGTCGCGGAACAGCAGGTCGAGATGGTGCCGGTTCGGCCGCTCGGGAGCGTCGGGCAGCGGCGCGAAGCCATTCGCCTTGAGCAGGTCATTGGCTTCGGCCGCCGCCGGACCGGGAAGCAGGAGATCGAAGTCGCGCATGCTCCTTTGCGGCTCGACCCCGAGCCATAGCGCCCGGGCGCCCTTGAGCAGAATGGGCTCGAAACCGCCGGCGTTGAGCAGCGCCACGACATGCAGCAGCGCCCGCCGCTGGGCGTCACGCCGCGCCGCGTGCTGCGTGGCGAAGGCCGCCAACACGTCGGCGGGCGCCATCACGCCTTCCTCCAGCCGCCGCGGCCTCGGCGGAGCCAGCTCGCGCGCGGCTATGCCGGCGGCCAAAGGCGCCGTCAGCCGCGCCGCTTGCGCCGCCTCCAGCAGCGGCTCCCATATGTCCGGGCGCAGAAGGTCGAGCCGCAGGCGCAAGGTCTCTTCCGCCGTCGGCGCCACCGCAAGGCAGCACAGGAGCGCACGTCGGCCGTCCGCAGCGGGTTCAGGAACGGGCATGGAAGACCTCGAGGTCGGGAACGCCCCAGCATTGGACGCCCATGTCGCGGGCCATCATGGCGAGCCCTTCGGTCTCGATCTCACCCAATCCCCACAGCGGGTGCGGATCGCGCAGCGCGGCGTTGCGCAAGCCGTATTTGAAGGAAGGGAACACCAGACCGTCGCGGTGCAGGTCGGCGCGCACGAGCAGCATCGCGCCGCCGACTGAGTCAAGGCGCACCAGCGGCCGCCCGGCGAAATCGTGCAGCGTCTTCCTGCCGCCGTCGCTCCAGGCGTTGCGGTCGAAGGTCTCGCCGCCCGGTTCAAGCACGCAGTTCGGCTGCACGATATCGCAGCCCGTGGCGAGCAGGCGATGCAGTATATCGGGCGGGAAATCGATAATATCGACATCGAGCCACAACACCCATTCCTCATCGGCCAGCGCCGCGAACAGCAGATGGTTGCGGGCGCGGGCCAGGACCGCCCTGCGCGCGAGCTGGAAGGCCGGCGTCCAGCGCGGCAGCCCGGCAGGAATCCGGAAGCCGAAATCCCGCTTGACGATCGTCACCCGCGCGGCGCGCTCTTCGAACCGAGGCCGCAACTCGCCGAGGCGCTCAAAAGTGCCGTCGATGCTATCGCCCGCCAGATAGCCAAGCGCAAGCTTCTGTCGCGGCCAGTCGAGACGCCCAAGCGCCGAAAGATGCGCGTCGAGATGCGGAACTCCGTCCTTGACCGGCGTAAGCACGAGGACGTTGGGAAGGCTTTGGAGCATCTGCATCGTCCATCGATCTTCACTGGGTCCTTCGATTTATAAAACTCTTCCGTCCGATACAATAGAGCCGCCTGAACCGAAGAGCGGAATAAGAGCAGCGCCAAATCGTACGCTAAGGTCGATCTGTGTAATGGTTCGCCGGCAATAGGAAGATTATGGTCTGATCAGATAGCAGAACCGTTCGGCAGTTTTGCCTCAACTCTCGTTGTTGCGCTCTATGTAGCGAAATCATAACCTTGCCGGGCCGGCGATACCAATAAAGTCGCCGTTGCAGGCCTTTTCCGCCCGTCCCGATCCGGGTCGGGCATCGCTTCCGATAGGTTCGGTTCGTTCGCAAATCGAGCCGACTGATTTGTCTCCCCATCGAAAGAATGGCGGCGGCGTGAGTATCGCCCGCCTCTTGCAATCCGGCCAAGCCACATGCTCATGTAGATTTTCTATAAATCCACCAGACGAATGGCGTGAACAGTCTACAGAGCCCTATGAAGAGAATGAAGAATCTATGGTTGCGGTACTTCCGTCAAAACAGCACGGAATTCGATACCGAACACGCGCAGGCGGTCGTGCGCGTTATAGTGATCCTCGCAATCGCTCTCTATGTCGTTCCCATGGCGATCTTCGGCCTTATGCCGAAACTGGCCATGTATGTTCTGCTGGCGCTCTATACCTTCTACGTTCCGTATTCGCTTGGACTGATATACTGGATCGGCCGTCAGCCCGGCGACAAACCTTTGCGCCGGATTCTAACCATGGGGATGGACTACACCGCAATGACGCTAACCTTCAGCGTCGGCAGCGCGTCCATAATGCCGCTCTTTGCGATCTTGATATGGGTCACCGTCGGCAACGGCCTGCGATTCGGCACCTCTTATCTGGTCGGATCGACGGCGCTCGCTCTGCTGGCGATCGCGATCGGCGCCGTAATGAACGATTACCTGCACGGTCAGCCGCATCTGGTGGCGGCGATGGTGGCGACCACGCTCGTGGTGCCGGGCTATGTTTATATACTGCAAGATCGCCTCCAACGCGCCTACAAGGCGGCGCAGGAAGCCAATCTTTCAAAGTCGCGTTTCCTCGCGCAAGCCAGCCATGACCTCCGACAACCGATCCACGCCATCAGCCTCTTCACGGCCTGTTTGCGAGAAGCAGGACTAAAATCCCGGGAATTGCAAATGGTCGATAATATCGACCGATCATTGCAGAGCGTATCGCGCCTGTTCAAGTCGCTTTTGGACGTGTCCACGCTGGATAGCGGCAAGGTCGCGCCGAAATGGGAAGTGGTGAGCGTCGGCGAAATTCTCGAGGACGTGCTACGCCAAAACGCGGAATCGGCGCAGCGAAGCGGCGGCGTGCTTCGTTGCGTGGCTTGCCGCCGTTACGTACGCATCGACCGTGGATTATTGACGACCATGCTGCAGAACATCGTCAATAACGCCGTAAAATATGCGCCCGGTTCCGATATTCTCATCGGATGCCGGCGAAGCGGCGACGCATTAGCCATCGACGTCTATGACCGCGGCCCCGGTATCGATGAAGCGCATCAAGCCAATATTTTCGAGGAATTCTATCAGATCCGCCAGCGCGGCGACCGTGACGTGGAGGGCGTCGGACTGGGATTGCCGATCGTCCGGCGCTTGGCGACGCTGCTCGGCCTGCAGGTGACGCTTCATTCCCATGTCGGTCGGGGAACCAGGGTTCGGATCGATGGACTAAGGCTCATCGAGCGCGAGCCGTCAAACGCCCATGGGGCGAACCTCCCGGTCTCGCAGGCGTATTCGAGCATTCGGGGCCTCCGGGTGCTTTTGGTGGAGGACGATGCAGCCGTTCTGGCGGCCACCGCCAGTTTGCTGGAGCGATGGGGCTGCAGGGTTCAAGCCGAGTTGGCCATTCCAAAGACCGTCGGACACTGCGATTTGATCGTTACCGATTATGACCTGGGTGGAGGCGTGACCGGAATCGAATGCATTACCGCTATACGTCGACAACTAGGATGGCGCGTGCCTGCTGTGGTCATGAGCGGCCATGACGCCGGACGCTTGCATGAGGATCTCGATGACGCGAAGATTCCAATTCTGTCCAAACCGGTGCAGCCCACCGAACTGCGCTCGGTGATTTCCGCAGAGACCTTGGACATGGCGGAAAAGCTTTAAGGCGACAGCAGGTTTTCCGAAACGGCTTTGGTCACAGCGGCGGAGCGAGAGTTGACCCCGAGGGCGCGAAAAAGCGCGGAGACATGGATGCGAACTGTAAATGGGGAAATGTCGAGAGCCTGCGCAATCTCCTTGTTCGTCCGCCCGGCGGCGATGTGTTGCAGGACCTCCAACTGACGGTCGCTTAGCTTGAGACCGCCGCCGGCGGAGATCGCCTCGACATGGGGGACATTGATCACTTGCTCGCCTTCCCGCACGGCCCGCAGAGACATGATCATATCCGCCGGCGAGACGGCCTTGCTGATATAGGCGTTGACGCCATAGGTCATGACGGCGTCGATGGTGGCCATGTCTTCCGCCATCGTTACGATCACAATGGCTGAACGATTGAACTCGCGACGCAATGCGGGCAACTCGAACTTGATATTGCGGCGTGCGAAGTGGAGATCAAGAACCAGCATGCTCGGCGGGACCGGCAGGCTGCGGGCAAGCGACAAGGCGCGATCGAAAGTATCGGCGGGAAGGATTTCGGCGTTCGGGACGAGTTGTTGAACGAGAGCGCACAGACCATCCCGGAACATGGGATGATCATCCGCTACAATAATGGTTTCAGAGGGCACGCGCGGCATCTCCCTGCGTTCATGATGAACCGTTTTGGTCAAATATAGCTCGATAGAGCTGGTCTCGAAACCAGGTACATGCCCACAATTGATTGCGATACACATTTCTTGTTCAGCAGAAACGCATGCCATGGCGTTCATCATCAGTAACCAAAGTCCTGCATCGGAATATATTATCTTTTTTGGTTATATATTACAGCACCGAGAACATTGCCGCCTACCACGCCTGAACCAGCTCAACGTCTTCAACGTTCTCAACTGCGAAAATTTCTGAGTTCATGTGCTATGCTTCACCCCGCATGGTCGAACCTGCAACTCTGAATGCGGCTTCAAGCATACTGAACATCCCTCGCCTTTCCACCCTCTATCCGGATTACTCGCTGCGCCTTGCGGATCAGGGCCGGCCGGTGCGCGATCACCACGCGGGTGATGTCGAGGCTTTCCACAAGATCGGCGATCCGCATCTCGCTGGCTTCGTCCAGATTGGCGGTTCCCTCGTCGAGCAGCAGCACTTTCGGACGACGGTAGAGGGCGCGGGCGAGCAGGATGCGTTGTTTCTGGCCGCCGGAGAGCGCCGCCCCCATCTCGCCGACCAACGACAGATATTGCATCGGCATGTGCATGATCTCGTCATGGATGCCGGCGGCCATCGCGGCTTCGCATATGGCGGCCATATCGAGATCATGGTCGAAGAACGCGATGTTGTCGGCGATGCTGCCCGAGATCAACTGGCCGTCCTGCGCAACGATGCCCATCTGACCGCGCCATGCCTTCCACATGTCGGGCGTCGCTGCGCGGCCATCCAGCATCACCTGGCCGCCTGTCGGGAAATGCAGCCCTGTCATCAGCTTGAACAAGGTGCTCTTGCCGCTTCCCGAAGGCCCGGTGATGGCGACGAATTCGCCCGGCTCGATCTTCAGATTGAGGCCGTCCAGCACAACGGCGTCGCCCACGCCGTAGCTGAAACGAATGTCGGACATCTCCAACCCGCCTTTGACCGCGTGCTGGAGGGCAGGCTCGACACCGACGCTCGGATCGACCTCGGACGTGACGATATCGGCGATTCTGCCGAGATGGAAACCGAGGAGGCGGAACTGGATCGCTTCGGTGATCAGCGACATGGTTCGATCGCTGAACGTCTGGCGAAAGGACATGAAGGCCACCAGCATTCCAACCGAAAATCCGTCTCCTTCGAGAACCTGTCGCGCGCCCATATAGATGATGAGCACCGTCTGCAGGCCGATGATTGCGGTCTGGACGAACTTCAGCATGACCTCGGTCTTGGCGGCGCCGATCGCGGCGTTCGTGACCGCGGCGTACCGATTCAACCAGCCGCTTTCCCGAAGGCTCTCCGCCCCCATCAGCTTGATCGTCGCGGAGGCGCGCATCGTTTCCATCAGGTAAGATTGTTCCCGCGCCGACGCCAGCGCGCGCCTTTCGACCTGAGCGCGCATCATTGGATAAAAAAACAGCGAAACGCAGACGGTCAACGCCAGGGATCCTATGACGATCCCGGCCAGCAGAGGAGAATAGACGAACAATATCCATGCCAGAATGATGGACATAACCCCGTCGACCAGCGCCGCCGCCATGCCCCGGGTTATTGCGTCCTGAACCGAGCTGGTCGACTCGATCCGGGACATGATGTCGCCGACATGGCGCTTCTCGAAATAGGAAAGCGGCAGCCGTATGAGGTGCCTGACGATGTTGCCGGCCACCTGATAGAGCATCATGGAGCCCGTCACCCGCAGAATCCATGATCGCAGCGCCTCCAGGCCGCAATGGAGCAGGGTCAATGCGCCGAAGCCGAGCGCAAGAATCGTCAGAAGGTTGTAATCGCTGCGTCCGATGGCCTCGTCTACGACAAGCTGCATATGAAACGGCAGCGCGAACGTCGCCACCTGATAAGCAGCCGACAGCGCGAGAATCTGAAAAATCGAGGGCCATAACCCCGTCAGCTTCGACCACAGGCCGGATAGCTGGACCGGGCGTTTCGCAACGATTGGGTTGAAGCTCTGTCCCGGCGTAAGCTCGACGGCGACCCCGGTGTAATGCTGCGAGAATTCGGACAATTCGAGCGAACGGGCGCCGAGCGCGGGATCGTGGATGACCACGCCTGTCTTGCCGACGCTCTTCAGGACGACAAAATGGTTGAGGTCCCAGTGCAGGATCGCCGGCAATGCGAGCTTTCCGATTGCATCGCGTCCGACCCGCAAGGCGCGCGGAGCAAGCGACAGACTTCGCGCAATATCCATCAGGCTTTTGAGCGTCACGCCGCCGATCGATATGGGAAAGCGCTGCCTGAGCCCGTTCAGATCGACCTCATGGCCGTGATAATCTCCGATCATCGCCAGACAGGCGAGACCGCATTCGGCGGCCTCCGCAGCCACGATGACGGGCAAGCGCTTGCCGTTCGTAAGCCATGCCAGATAAGAGTTCATGATTTTTTCATCCCGAGCGGCTCACGGCATAGATCGGGTCGAGAAGCCATTCCAGAAGGCTCCGACGATCGAAAACGATATCGGCCTCGAGCAGCATTCCCGGCTGGATCGGGATGCGCTTTCCGTAGGCGTCGACGCTGTCCTTCTCCAGCGCCACCTTGACGCGGAAAACCGGCTCCCGCAGTTGCTCCTCCGGCATCTGAACGTCGCCCGGACTTAAGAGCGTCGCTGAAACCTCGCGAACGACGCCTTTGGCCGTGCCGAATTTCTGATAGGGAAAAGCCTGATATTTGAGCCGGACATCCTGCCCCTTGCGGATGAAGCCCGCCGCGCGGGACGGCACATACAACTCGACGCCTAACGTGCTGTTTTCGGGTATCAGAACCGCCACGACCTTGCCGGCTGCGACGTCCTGGCCCGCGAAGACCGGCAGGGCCACCACACGCCCATTGACGCTCGAGCTCACGCCGTAGCTGTTCTGCAGGGCGACTTCCGTTCGCTTCTGCTCCAGGAGGGCCAGATTGACCTGATTTTGCGCCTGCGCGGTTTTGATATCGATCGGTATGGCGGCGAGACGCGCCTTGAGATCGGCGAGTTGCCTTTGATGATCAAGGATGCTCGCCTGAGCCAGCGCGGCGTCCTTCCGTGACGCGAGAAGCGCGAGTTCGGCAGTTTCAGCGTCCTGCTTGTTGGTTACGCCGCGGCGGGACAGCGCGTCGATGCGCTCAGCCCGGCGCTCGAGGATCACGTTCTGGTCGAGCAAAGTTTTCAATTGCTGCGCAAGTTGCTCGGCTTCCCGTTCCAGTATCTCCCTCTGGCCGGCGAGCTGAGCGGCTTCCGCCTGGAGTTTCTGGATTTGCGCGTCGGTCGTGGCCTGGGTCGCTGCAATTTGCAGAGCTAATTGGCGGGCAAGCGCCGCCCCGGAATTTTCATCGCCGAGCACGGATGAAAGGCTGAGGGAAAGCAATTTTTGCCCTTTGGCGACCCTTTCACCCTCGCGAACGGCGATCGTTTCAACCGAGCCGCCTTGCCGAGCCGCCACACGAACCAATCCGCCTTCAGGCACGACCCATCCCGGTACGGTTTCCATGCGCGCGTAACGGGTCACGGACAGGAAGACGACGGCGGCAAGGATGACGGCAACGGCGAGCGCGGACAGAACCCTGGTGGAAACGGGCTGCACAAGCAGCACCTCGCCGTCGAGGCGATTGGCCTGAAATGCGACAGCCTGCCTCCTGAACACGGGGCCCGAAGCGTCCTGAGAGTTGATCGGTCTATGCAGCATGTTCGCATGCGGCGCTGCATTGCCTGCCGGCGCGAAGACAAACGCCGCCGATATCCGCTATTGTCATGATTTCCGGTCCGTATGAACGGCTTTGACGAAACCGACTGGAAGAATGCGCCAGGTCCGATCGCAAACCGATCGGACCTGGCGTCGGAAAAATCAGCTGCTGCAGACTTCTCGCTGGGCCACGGCGAGGCCGATTTGCGTTACAGCCCAGACGACGCCGATAACGATCGGAATGATGCCGCCGGCCACTCCGGCCACTTCGTTATCGGAAAGCTCGGCGAATTCATTTTCCATATCAGCCGCATTGTCTCTCATCATGTCCATATAGGTCATTTTCCGCTCCTGTGCATATGATGTTCAACGTCCTGACGAAGCAGCAACGCTTTGACGCCGCTATCCTCGACGGGCACATGAAAGGAGTGGCATTTCCCACCTGGGGTGACAATTAGTACGCGTGTACTATATGGCGCTCAAAGAGCGGCGTTATGAACTGGAATTTCTTCAAGGCATGCCAAGCGATCCAGGGAATTGCCATATTCCTACACTTCCCTTGTGGAACTAAACCAGCATGATTACGAAACAACGGAAGTGAACGCTTGATCCAACCATAAGTTGATTAGCTTCTCCTATACAGGCGTCGAACAACACCTCACGCAGCGTGCGCCGATGGCCTGTTCCTGAATTGGCGACGATAGCTTGCCGGCGAGATCGAGAAGACGCGCGTAAAATGCTGGCGCAGGGAAACCGTCGAGCCGAATCCCGCCATCTCCGCCACTTGGTCGATCGAATATGCGCTCGTCTCAAGAAGCCGCTGCGCCGCCGCCAGACGATGGTTGAGCAGCCATTGGGTGAAAGTATCGCCGGTCTTCTTCTTGAAGCGCCGGGTGAAGCTGCGCAGGCTCATACCGGCGTGGTCAGCCAACCGTTCCAGCGACAGCGGCTCGTTCAGATGCGCGATGGCCCAGTTGATCGTCGCGTCGAGCTGATCCGCATCGGCGGTCGCCGGCAAGGGCTTCTCGATATATTGCGCCTGACCGCCGTGACGATGCGGCGCGACGACCAGCCGCCGGGCGATCCGATTGGCGATCTCCGCGCCGTAATCGTTACGCACGATGTGCAGGCAGCAATCGATGGCGGCCGCCGTTCCCGCGGAGGTCAGGATGTCGCCCTCATCGATGTAAAGCGCATTCTGGTTCAAGGCCACCTGCGGATAACGCTGCTCGAACTCGCCCGCCCACGCCCAATGCGTCGACGCCGCGCGTCCGTCGAGCAATCCGGCTTCCGCCAGCACGAAGGTTCCCAGACACAGGCCCACGATCCGCGCACCCCGCGCGTGAGCCGCTTTCAGCGCCTGCATCAGCGGCTTTGACGGTCTTTCCTGCGGGTCGCGCCAGGCCGGCAGGATCACGGTGTCCGCTTCATCGAGAAGGCTGAGGTCGTGTTCCACATCGATGTTGAAGCCCGACATGGTGCGCACCGGCCCCGTCCGCTCACCGCAGATGAGCAGGCGGTAGCGCGGCGCTCCAAGCTTCAGCAGGTCATCCCCGAACACGATGCAGGGGACGGAAAGATGAAAGGGACTGAGCCCCTCGAAGGCGACGACGGCGATGGTATGCATCGGGCTTGTGTTCCCGGTCGGATAAACTTGGCCGGAATCTATCACATATTGTCATTCAGGCCACTTTCGCGATGACCGGCTTTCCGCTTTTTTCCTTCCAATCGCCAAGCAATGCGAAAGGAGCTTCAAATGGCGCAGCATCCAACCATCCGCATACTCTCGGGTGCGACCGCACCTCAAAGCATCGATCCGGCCAGGACCGCCGTTCTCGCGATCGATTTCCAGAACGAATATTTCACCGGCAAGATGCCGATCCCGGACGGCGAGAAGGCGCTGGCCAACGCCAGGCGTCTGATCGAGCGCGCCGACGCGAGCGGCATGAAGGTCTATCACGTTCAGCACGTCACGCCGGCCGGCAGCCCGGTCTTCGCCGAGGACAGCGAGACCGTCGAGATTCATCCCGGCATTCAACCAAACGCCAATCATGCCGTGCTGCGCAAATCGTCGGTCAGCGTCTTTCCGACCACCGATCTCGACAGGCAATTGAAGCAGGCGGGGATCGACACCCTTATCATCACCGGCCTTATGACCCATGCCTGCGTGGCTGGCGCTGCGCGCGACGCCGTGCCGCTCGGCTACAGTGTGATCGTGGCGGATGACGCCGCAGCGACACGCGATATCGATATGGCCGATGGCCGGACGGTCTCGCACGACGCCCTGCACCGCGCCGCGCTGGCCTCAATCGACGACACCTTCGGCGACGTTCTCAGCACCGAGCAAATCCTGAACCTGCCGCTCGCGCGAAAATAACGTGGCCCGGCCCGCGTTGCGGCTTCGGGTCGTCGGCGCACGCGGGCAAGGTGCGGCTTTTCGGAGCGAGATGCCGCCATGAGAGGGTAGATTGCACAGAGGGTCGTCTCGAACTGCTGCACTCCAACTGCGATCCGCTCCGTCCGACCGCTCTTGCTGAACACTCAGGTGTCGGCACGCCCGGAAACGTGGTCGAGAGCTTTCAGATTCGTAGGGGAACCGTGTCGTCGTTATCGGGCTCCACCCCATTGGCTTCTCCCCACGCCTTGAGGGCGAGGATCACCGGCTCGAGGCTCCGGCCGCGCGCGGACAGGCTGTACTCCACCTTGGGCGGCACTTCCGGATAGACGGTGCGGATCACGAAGCCGTTCGCCTCCAGTTCACGGAGCTGATTGGTCAGCATGCGCTGCGTGACGTTCGGCAGTCGGCGGCGGATCTCGTTGAAACGGAGCGTGCCTTGCAACAGGTGCCACAGCACCACGCCTTTCCATTTGCCGCCAATCAGGGCAAGCGTCGCCTCGACGGGGCAACCGGGGCTGCAATCGAAATGCTCATGGCGTGGACGCGGCATGGAGACGGTATCCTTTTCGATACTATGTGCAATTTATGTGCATTCTTGCGAAGAATACGCCAAGGCGTCATCTATGGCCAAGCACAAAATGCTGCAACCAACAGGAGCCCCCGATGCACGCGATTGGCTACAAGACACCCCTCCCCATCGATGACGACAATTCGCTGGTCGATATTGACCTGCCGCGCCCCGCGCCTTCGGGCCGCGATCTCTTGGTCGAGATCAAAGCCATCTCGGTCAATCCGGCCGATGTGAAGATTCGCGGCAGCGTACGACCGGAAGGCGGCAACTGGCGGCTGCTCGGCTGGGATGCCGCCGGGGTCGTGGTCGAAACCGGACCGGCCGCGACGCTCTTCAAGCCCGGCGATGCGGTCTTCTATGCCGGATCAATTGCGCGGCCCGGCGCCTACGCCGAGTTCCAAGCGGTCGACGAGCGCATCGTCGGGCGCAAGCCGGAGACGCTCGGCTGGACCGAAGCGGCCGCGCTGCCGCTGACCGCGATCACCGCATGGGAAGCATTGTTCGACAGGCTGGATATCGCCGGAAGGCAAGTCCCCGGCGCAGCCCCTGCCGTGCTCATCATCGGCGGCGCGGGCGGCGTCGGCTCCATCGCCATTCAGCTTGCGCGCAAGCTCACCGGCCTGACCGTCATCGCCACCGCCTCACGGCCGGAAACGAAAGCGTGGGTGACCGATCTCGGTGCGCATCATGTCGTGGATCACTCCCGACCGCTGGCTGCGCAAATCGCCGCTCTCGGCATCGGCGCGCCGGGTTTCGTCTTCTCGACCACGAACACCCACCAGCACCTCCCCGAAATCGTCGAGCTGATCGCGCCGCAAGGCCGCCTTGCACTGATCGACGATCCCGTCGCGTTGGACATCAACCCATTCAAGCGCAAGAGCGTGTCGGTGCATTGGGAGCTCATGTTCACCCGCTCGATGTTCGAAACCGCCGACATGGCCGAACAGGGCGTCCTGCTCAACGAGGTGTCGCGTCTGGTCGATGACGGCACGATCCGAACGACGCTTGCAGAGAATTTCGGGACGATCAACGCCGCGAACCTAAAGCGCGCCCACCGCCTGATCGAAAGCGGAAAAGCCATGGGCAAGATTGCGCTGGAGGGGTTCTGAGAGCGGCCGGGCCGGGCCGCCCGATCAGGAGACCTTTCCACGTTCCGCGAGGAAATCCAGCAGCGCCCGAACGCGGGACGGCAGCGGGCCGCCCTGCCCAATATAGACCGCGTGGAAAGCCTCCCTCTCGCCAATATCGAGATCGGCGAGGACCGGCATCAGCCGACCGGCCGCGATGTCAGCCCTGACGGTGAACGCGGCGAGACGGGCAAGGCCGACGCCGGCGAGAGCCAGATGGCGCAGGCCCTCGCCGTCGCTTGCCTGCACGCGGCCCGTCACTGGCACGACGATGGTTTCGCCATTTTCGCGAAGCGGCCAGCCGTCGACCGTACGCGCATAGCCGAAACCGAGGCGATTATGCGCCTCAAGGTCGGCGATGCTTCGCGGCTCCCCGCAACGCTCCAGATAGGACGGCGAAGCCACGATTGTCAGCGCTGTCTCGCCAAGCTTGCGCGCGACGAGGCTGGAGCTTTTCAGCGGCCCTGCGCGGATCGCCACATCGGTGCGCTCCGCCAGAAGATCGACCACCGCGTCGGTTTGAACGATGTCCAGCGTAACGCCCGGATGGATCGCCAGAAACGCGGGCAGCGCCGGTGCGAGGATATGGTTGGCGTAGGACGCGCTGGTGTTGACGCGCACACGCCCCACGGGCTGTTCACCGACACCGGCCGCGCGCTCGGCATCCTCAAGGTCGGCAAGGATACGCGTCGCCCGTTCGTAGAAGGCGCAGCCCTCCGGCGTGAGCTGAAGCTGACGCGTCGAGCGATTGAGCAGCCGCGCGCCGAGCCGGGCTTCCAATCGCGCGATCAGCTTGCTGACGGCCGAAGGCGTCATGCGCGCGGCGCGCGCGGCAGGCGAAAAGCCACCGAGTTCGACCACGCGGACGAACACTTCCATTTCGCCGGAGCGGTTTACTTCGGGTCTCGCCATGATGAATCTATCTCACAAGTGATATTCCATAAGCCATTCTATTTCATTCTATGCCGAACATCTATGTTTGTCGACGCAACATCGCAGAATGGAATGGAACCATGCCCGTCGCGCTCTACGCCCTGACGGCCGGAGCCTTCGGCATCGGCGTCACCGAATTCGTCATCATGGGCCTCCTGCTGGAGGTCAGCCGTGAACTCCATGTCACCATCACCGCCGCCGGACTGCTGATCTCGGGCTATGCGCTCGGCGTCACCATAGGCGCACCGGTCCGGACCGCGCTCACCGCCCACTGGCCGCGCAAGCATGTGCTGGTCGGGCTGATGGTCATTTTCGTTATCGGCAACGCCGCCTGCGCGCTCGCGCCAAGCTACGGCTGGCTGATGGCGGCGCGGATGCTGACCGCGCTGACCCATGGCGCCTTCTTCGGCGTCGGGGCCGTGGTGGCGACGGGTCTGGTGTCCGAAGACAAGCGCGCCTCGGCGATCTCCATCATGTTCACCGGCCTGACGGTTGCGACCGTGCTCGGCGTCCCCTTCGGCACATGGCTCGGCCAGCACTATGGCTGGCGCGCAACCTTCTGGGCGGTCACGCTGGTGGGGCTGATCACGCTCGTTATCCTCGCCGTGCTGGCGCCGCAGGACCGGACGCAGCCGGAAACGTCCGACTGGCGGGCCGACCTGCGCGCGATCATCCGCCGTCCCGTCCTGCTCGGCCTGCTGACCACCGTGCTCGGCTATGCCGGCGTCTTCGCGGTCTTCACCTATATCGCGCCGCTGTTGACCGATGTCTCCGGATTCGAGGACAGCGCCGTCTCGCCGATCCTGCTGGTCTTCGGCGGAGGACTCGTGGCGGGCAATCTCGTGGGCGGCAGGCTTGCCGACCGCAACCTGATCCGCGCCATCATCGGCACATTGGCCGCGCTCGCCCTCGTTCTGGCGGTGATGACCTTCGCCCTCAACAGCCGGATTGCCGCCGTCGTCTTCACCGGCCTGCTCGGCGCGGCGGGCTTCGCCACCGTCGCACCCTTGCAGATGTGGGTGCTCTCCAGGGCCGAAGGCGCAGGCCAGAGCCTCGCATCGAGCTTCAACATCGGAGCCTTTAACCTCGGTAACGCAATCGGCGCATGGGCGGGCGGCATGGTCATCGAGCACGGGCCGGGCCTCGCCGTGGCGCCCATCGTGGCCGCGCTGTTTCCGCTTCTCGCCATCGCCACCGCGCTGATCGCCGTCAGGGCAGGCAAGAGCGTGACGCTCACGCCTTCCTGCAATCCCGTTCACTAAGGAGTATTCCCATGGACTATCGCACTCTCGGAAAATCCGGCCTCAAGGCGCCGGTCCTCAGCTTCGGCGCCGGCGCCTTCGGCGGTTCCGGCCCGCTGTTCAGCAACTGGGGCAACTCAGACGCCATCGAGGCCCGCCGGCTCGTCGATATCTGTCTGGAGGCCGGCGTCAACCTGTTCGACACCGCGGACGTCTATTCCGACGGTGCATCGGAACAGGTGCTGGGAGAAGCCATCAAGGGCCGCCGCGACAATGTGCTGATCTCGACAAAGGCCAGCCTGCCCATGGGCGACGGGCCGAACGACGCCGGTTCGTCACGCTTCCGCTTGATCCGCGCCGTCGAGGATGCGCTGCGCCGTCTCCAGACCGACTATATCGACATCTTCCAGCTTCACGCCTTCGACGCCTTCACGCCCGTCGAGGAAGTGCTGTCGACGCTCGACACACTCGTCCGTGACGGCAAGGTCCGTTATGTCGGCGTCTCTAATTTCTCCGGCTGGCAGATCATGAAATCGCTGGCCGTCGCCGACCGCTACGGCTGGCCGCGCTATGTAGCCAATCAGGTCTATTACTCTCTGGTCGGGCGCGACTACGAATGGGACCTGATGCCGCTGGGCGCGGATCAGGGCCTTGGCGCGATGGTCTGGAGTCCGCTCGGCTGGGGACGGCTGACAGGCAAGATTCGCCGCGGCGCACCTCTGCCCGAAGGAAGCCGCCTGCATGAGACCGCCAGCTTCGGCCCGCCGGTCGAGGATGAATATCTCTATCGTGTGGTCGATGCGCTCGACGTCGTGGCAGAGGAAACCGGCAAGACCGTTCCGCAGGTCGCGCTGAACTGGCTGCTGCAACGCCCGACCGTATCATCGGTCATCATCGGCGCGCGCAACGAAGAACAGCTTCGCCAGAACCTCGGCGCGGTCGGCTGGAACCTTACGCCCGAGCAGGTAACAAGGCTGGACGAGGCCAGCAGCGTCACCGCGCCCTATCCTCATTTCCCTTACCGTCGGCAGGAGGGCTTCTCGCGTATCAATCCACCGATGGCGGGATGACGATCCGAATGGCCGGTCTCGCGGACCGCAACCCCGGATCTGCACGATGCCCAAAGCCCCCGGCGCTGCGCGGCCCGGCAGCGCCGCAGGATGTCTCATCTATGCAGAAACAATTCCCGGTGGAGGCGGGGCTGGCAGCGCAGATACTGCGGGGCGGCCTGCACCTGCGCACCCAAATGCGCCGCAGCGTGCCAGGGCCAGCGCGGGTCGTAAAGCACCCCTCGCGCAAGGGCGACCATGTCGGCGTCGCCCGTCGCCACGATCGATTCGGCATGGTCGAAATCGGTGATCAATCCCACCGCCACCACCGGCATATCGACCGCAGCCTTGACCGCGCGGGCCAGTGGCGCCTGATAGCCCGGAGCGACCGGGATCTCCTGTCGCGGGTCCAGACCGCCGCTGGACACATGAATGGCTGCGCAGCCGCGCTTCTGCAATTCCTGCGCAAACGCGACGGTCTGCCCGACGTCCCAGCCTCCATCCACCCAATCCGTGCCCGACACCCGGACCGAGACCGGATAATCGGCCGGAACGACAGCTTTCACCGTCTCGAAGACCTCCAGCGGAAAGCGCAAACGGTTCTCAAGGCTGCCGCCATAGGCATCCTCGCGATGGTTCGACAACGGCGAGAGGAACTGATGCAGCAGGTAGCCATGTGCGGCATGCAACTGGATCGCATCGATACCCAGCCGCAGGCTGCGCCGGGCCGCCTCGACGAAGGCGTCGCGTATGCGCTCCATTCCGGCCTTGTCCAACGCCTCGGGCGCATGGGTGTCGGGGGTGAAGGGCAGTGCGCAGGGTGCGACGGTCTGCCAGCCATTCGGCTGCCCGGGAGGGATTTGCGCCCCGCCCAGCCACGGCTTTTCCGTCGAAGCCTTGCGCCCGGCATGGGCAAGCTGGATCGCTACCGGGATGTCGGACCATTGCCGGATCGCCTTCAGGACAGGGGTCATGGCCGCTTCGGTCGCATCGTCCCACAGGCCGACATCGGCATAGGTGATGCGTCCTTCGGGGCTGACCGCGGTGGCCTCGATGGTCAGAAGCCCCGCCCCCGACAATGCGAGTTGACCAAGATGGATCATGTGCCAACTGGTCATCCGGCCTTCCTCGGCCGAATACTGGCACATCGGGGCGATGACCACACGGTTCGGCATGGAAAGGCTGCCTGACGCGATGGGGGTGAAGAGCTTGCTCATGTTGTGGCTACATCCGGGAGGATTGAGGGAAAGGGCTCCCGGTAACCTAGGAGATCGCCTTTCATTTTAAAAGCCAGCCGGCTATTGGTTTCGAGGCGAAGAGCTCTCCGACGAAGCAGCGGCGGCAAGCGTCAGGATGCGCAATCCGAACGATATCGCTGCTCCCTTTTGACGATCGGAAACTGATGCGGTGCGGATGCGACGGCGCCCGTTTCACGACTACGGGGACTGGTATAGGTGACATCCATGGCGACACCGCCCTTTGAAAGGGCGGTGCTATTTTACAGAGCTTTGTTCCGTATTGTCAGAATTGGGTCGTCAGACCGACCATGAAGGTGCGTCCACGTCCCGTCTTTTCCGACATTTCTCCCGAAACTGCCGGGCTATAGGCGACGTTGGTCAAGTTCTCGATGTTCATGAAGGCGGTCGCGTGCTTGTTGAACTTATATGAAGCATAGAGGTTATAGAGCGTGTAGGATTCCTTGTTCGCCGTATCGCCTAAGCCCACCGCATAACGGCTGCCGCCGACATGATTCATCGTCGCCCCAACGGTAAGAGCCTCTTCGAATGCGCGAACGCCGACATCCAGGGTGACATAATCTTCCGGCAGGAACGTTGTGTCCCCGTTGCCGATGCCCGCGCCCCAGCCGACCGGCTGGTCGTTGCTTGCATGGGTATATGACAGGTTCACATAAGCGACCCGCGCATCATAGCCTCCCTCGATCTCGAAACCTTTGGAATGGGTCGTTCCTGGAACGTTGACCCATATCGCGCGTTCGTAGGGATCGCCTGGCAAGGTCATCAGATTATTCACGATATAATTTTCAATATCGTAGCGGAAGTAATTGACCTTCAAGCGAAGCGCATCACTCGTGAAGAAAAGATCGTCCTTGAGGATGTTGGCGCCAAATTCCCATCCGCGGGATTTCTCAGGATCGAGATAGAAGTTGGAATACTGGCCGCCGCCGATACCCGCGCCGATCGGTACGAGCGCCCAAAGCGCTTCGCGCGCCGAAGGGGGCCGGAATGTATGAGCATAAGTCACGTAAGGTTGTAACCAGTCCGTAGGCTTGGCCGACAGCGTTATTTTGGGATTGAGCGCGTCTTCGTGGCGTGACACGTCCACGTCGCCGCCCGTGGGAGGGCAGAAACCCACATCCGCTTTACAGGGGCTTTGGTGTCCGCTGAGCGTCCAATAGTCGTAATTGAGAGCCGTGCTCAGCTCAAAAATGCCTTGCGATAAGGTCAGATCGGTCCAAGCGCGCGCTTTCTGCATTCGCCCGGGAGGATTTGCTCCCCTATATTCGTTTACCTTGTAGTCATCGGAGGAATACGCGGCGCCATATTCCCAGCGAGCGCTCAGGGCGTCCGTTATATCGAACCTGCTCGTATTGGTGACGTCGAAACCATAACCATCATCCTGTGTGTCGCGTTTGCGATAGGAGCCGCCCGACGTGGGATCGTAGGACATGTTGGTCCGATTGTAATAGGCGTTGATCTTCAGATCGATCCATTCGCTATCCGGGTTGTAGGAATAGTTCGCCGTGTAGGTCGCATTACTCACTCCCCAATCATAGCCCGATACGAGAAAGTCGTTCTTGTACCACCTTGCGCCGAGCTTCAGATCATGGACGTCATCGGGCTGCAGATGGAACTTCAGCAGGCCGGAACCGGGTTTATTGCTTGCGTCGGGCGTGTTGTAGACGCCGTCGCCGCGACGGTAATTGTCATGATCGCTATAGCTGAAGGCGCCGGTGACGGAAGCCGTCAAGCCAGTCGACGGAACGGCGCCTTTGGCGCCGGCCGCGATCATGCCGGAATAGCCGAAGCCGTTATTCCCGGCTTTCATGATCGTCTTGACGCCCTGATCCTGTCCATCGAGCACGACGTCATCGAAGTCGATGGTTCGGAAATTCACCGCGCCGGCCAGCGATCCCATGCCGTGGGCTCCGTTTACCGGACCTCGCTCGGCGCCCACGCCGGCGAGAAGATTGGTGTCGATATAAAGCAGTTCGCCGCCGGTCGAAGCATGCCCCGCCGTATTCCTGAACATCTGCGGAACGCCATCGATCATCGTGTTCACGCGGCCGTCGGATTCGAAGCCTCGGATGTTGACGGCCACCCCCGGCTGGCTGGATGAAATGCGCGTGAACGTGCCCGGCATGGAGCGAACGATGGCGTTGGCGTCGCCGCCATATTTTTCCTGCACGACATAACCATCGATGACGCTGACGCCGCCCGGCGTCAGGTAAGGCGCATCGAGGTCGACGCCAGCGCTGATGATGATCGGCTGCAGCTCCGTCACACCATTGTTTTTGGCGGACTGAGCGGACGCAACGCCCTCTTCCTTCTGCTTCGCGCTGTCATCGGCGGTCTGCGCGTGAGCGATGCATATATTCAGCGCAAGGGCGCTGCAGGCCAACGTAAGTATCCCCGAATATCTCTTCACTGTTTTCCTCAAGAGATTCGAAAATCAGTGGCTGGCTGTAGGGTATGCTGGCTCTGATGCTAATTTGCGGTCAACGCAGCCGCTTAGGTGTCGACCACATTCAAGAATAACATGATCGAACAAGGCTAGCTTCGTGAATCCTATCGCGTAAGCGACCGGCAACGGTTCGCTTTTTGCGAAATGATGGATGACCAATATTTTATAAGCGCCATCCTCTATTTTCAGATTCTTGCGGGCTTCGTTGACGGTGCTATCTGCAATAACTTGACTGGAAAAGTCAACAATTAATCACAATTTCGCCATGATTTTTCCAACCCGCATCTTGACCCTGCCTGCGGCGGCGCCCTTCTCCTGCTGTCCACCTATCTGATACGGTCGGATTCACCGCTGGGGCGATGGCGTCAGGATCGCCGGTCTTTCGCACAAGGACGGTATCTATTGAGCAGATTTCCGTGGGCCGCACGGGCGAGCGAGGTTGAGAAAGCACGAAAGGCGCTTCATGCTGCGCCGCGAACGCCCGAACTTGTCGATCGCTTCCACAATGCCGTTTGTTCGGCTTACCCGCCAGATTTTTCGAAGCAGTATGATCGGTTAAGAAGCGGCGATGCGCGCGGTGTGGAAACGGCCATCGAGTTCCTCGAAGCCGATCCGTGGTTTTTTCGATCCGGTTATATCAAGGCGAAACTTGCCCGGTTTCTCAAGCGCGTTCCCTTATCGAAGCAACAGATTGACCGCCTGGAGAAAGTCCTTCTCAAAATCGTCGATGAAAGAAGCACTCAAGAATTCCGCGACTATTGCCGTCTGGCGCGCATCATCGCGACGCCGTCGTTGAAGGAGGCCCTGAAAGAGCGCTTGAACAAAGAAAACATCCATCGCAGGCTTAGGGCGAAATGGATGCTTTCCTGCATCCAACAATGTTCTATGTCACGGAAATCGTGACATTCGTATAGCACGATTGGGAGCGCATAACGGCATGGATTGGGATATCAGACCGCTGGCGGGAGCCGGACCTTTGAATTTCGGCATGACGCCCGATGATGCGGCGAGGCTCTTAGGCGCCCCAAATCGCAAAGTGAAGCGTAAAAGCGGGAATACGCAGGAATATCGCGCTATATCGGAGCCGATATTAACCTTCGATGAGAACGGAATACTTATAGAGATCACTTTCTCCAAAGAGGTGGAAAAGGTGCAGCTCGATGGACTCGACCTATTCAATTCGGATTGGGAAACGACATTAAGACATATTCGAGCGCTGGATAATGATCTCCTGGATGTCGCCGGATCAGTCGTATCGCCCAAGCTTAGCCTCAGTTTGATGGGCCTCGATAGCGACGATGAGGAAGATCAATCGATTTCCGTGGCGATGAAGGGATTGAATGACAAATATATCGGGCAATGCCCAAATTATGTATTCATTCCTGATGACTGATCGCGGCGCTATCGGACAGCTAGAACAATAGGTGGTTTCATCATCGCCCCGAAGTGGAACTGGAGGGAAATACGCGTGTTCAAAACATGGTTCGACAGATAGCATCTATCATGTAATTCTTGAGACATATGACGTCCCATATGTCCGCCGCAACGATTGATCAAAGGGAGATACATGAAGCCAAACTCCCTCTATCGTTTCACCGGCCTCGCAAGCATTGTTTGCGCTTTTGTGGCTGCGTCATCGTCAGCTTCGCTTGCCGAGGCCAATGATGAAATTCGTGGCGATTACAATCAAGCCATGATGTGTGGCGCGCATATAGGCGCCTTCACGATTTTGGCGCGAAGCATTGACGAAAAGAAGATGGAAGAAGCTTTCGAGGCCGCGACGGAACGATACATGCGCAAAACCGTGGATCTTGGCGCGAAGCTGGGAAAAGCAGAGAGCGAAGCGATAGCAGAATTCAAAAAAATGGCGGAGTTCAACGCAAAGACACAAACGAGCTATAGCGAGAGAGAAATCGAAACCATCACGACGTCCTGTGCGCCGGAAATACTTCCGCTGCTCAAATGAAGATGGATAACCCCGCGTGTGGCGGGTAGCTTCTAATTTATGCTACGCTAAATATTTTTGCCCCAGCTAAGGCAATTATTGCAACATTGGAGATTGAAATAAGACGTCCAAACCGCATGGGTGGCCCGCTTCGCATCCTTCTGGTCAATCCCGCCTATATTTCGCTGACGTCACGCGGCGTCGGCCATCAGATACCCTTCGGCCTACTCTGCATCGGCGGGCCGCTCATCGATGCGGGACACGAGGTCGCGCTGCTGGACGCCGAAAGGCATCGCCTGACGTCGCAGCAAATCGAAAATCGCATCACGGCCTTCCAGCCCGACATGGTGATGACCGGTCACGCTGGATCGACCCCGGCGCATCCCGCCTGCATCGAGACGTTGCGCGCCGCCAAACGGGCCTGCCCCCTGGCCGTCACCGTCTATGGTGGCGTCTATCCGACCTATCACGCCAAAGACATTCTGACGGAGATCGACGCTGTCGATATCGTTGCGCGTGGCGAGGGCGAGGCGGTGGCGCTCGATTTGGCGGATCGCCTGAGCCGAGGCGAGGCGCTGTCCCGGGTCCAGGGAATTACCTTCCGGGCCGCGGGCGGCGTATTGCATGATAACCCGCCCGCGCCGCTGATCCGCAAGCTGGACGATTGGCGCGTGGGCTGGGAACTGATCGAGGATTGGGATCTCTACCAGTGTTTTGGTCTTGGCCGCGCGGCGATCATCCAGTTCTCGCGCGGCTGTCCGCATCAATGCTCCTATTGCGGGCAATATCAATTCTGGTCAAAATGGCGCTGGCGTGACCCGAGAGCGGTTGCGGCCGAAATCGCCTGGCTGCACCGGAGCCACGGAATCAATTTCGTCGACCTGGCGGACGAGAATCCGACTTCGTCCAAGCGGCTGTGGCGCGAATTCCTTGAAGCGCTGGTCGAGGAGAACGTGCCGGTCGGCTTGTTCGCGACGATCCGGGCCACCGATATCGTGCGCGACGCAGACCTTCTGCCGCTGATGAAGCGAGCGGGCATGATCTGCGTGCTGATGGGGATCGAGACGACCGATCCGGCGACGCTGGCCGCCATCCGCAAAGGCTCGACGGTGCGCGAGGACCAGCAGGCGGTGGCGCTGTTGCGCGAACATGGAATCCTGTCGATGCTAGGCCACATCGTCGGCTTCGAGGAGGAGCGCATGGGCGACTATCTCCGCGCGATCCGGCAGGTTTCGCTTTACGATCCCGACCTGTTGAACGCGATGTATGTGACCCCTCACCGCTGGTCGGACTGGACGGCGGGGAACGCCGATCGCGTCGTGATCCAGCCCGACCGGGCGAAATGGGATTATCGCAACCAATTGCTGTCGTCGCGGCATCTTTCCTCGCGGGCGATCTTCTGGATGGTGAAGCTGATGGAGCTTGCGGTTCATGCGCGGCCAAGGGCGTTGCGCCGGGTGCTGTTCCACCCCGATCCCGCGCTTCGCGCGCATCTGCGCTGGTGCTTTCGCTTCAGCTTCCGCGTCTGGCGCGCCGAAGTGGCCGAATTCCTGCGCCGTCCGCCGGACGACAGTTCAACGCTGACGCTTGCGGAATGGTTCGGACGCAAGTCCTTTACACACGGAACAGGCAATGCAGAATCTCATGTGGCGACCAGCCTGCCGCAGAAGTTCTAAATCCAGCTATGCCGCAGTTTTGCGATGAACCCTGGAGGCGCAACGTCATGTGTTCCGCTTTCAGAAGCTAGATAGGATAGGTGATGATCTCGCTCTCGATCGCCGACTTCGACGCCGACCCCGACATGGTGACTGCGATCCTGGGCGTCGAACCCACATACGTAGTTCGCAAGGGTGACCCGATGCGTAACGGTTCGCCGCGCAAAAAGAATGGCTGGAACCTGGATGGGTTGAGCGAAAGGCTCCGAAACGGAGCCGAGCATGAGAATGCGCTCGACTGCCTGATCGCACAGATACGAGGCCGGGAGGAAGCCTTCGCACGGCTGCGGCAGGAAGTGCGGCCAAAGCAGATTACGATCTATGGCGCGTTCTATCAGCCTTATGACGAGCAATGTGGAATCTGGCTCGAGCCTTCCGCGATGAGGGTGCTCGCGGATTGCGGCGTCAGCTGGGGACTGGACCTTTTCGTTGAAGACGAGGCTCTTGAAAATAGAAGTGAAATGTAGGCAGCCGTCCTATCCGCTTCAGGGCGGAAGTCGAAACAGCCGTGAAAATCCTAAGCTGGTTATGGCGCATAATCTGATCGCAAGCGGTGTAGCGACATTGCTTGGAGGGCAGTCTGGAGCGTCTCGGCGCTCAAGGATGGAGCCTGATGGCGGAAGCGGAATCTGTCAAAGAACCCGCCAAGAACCGGCATCGGGACTTGGCCATCTGGATAAACCGCAATATCACGGGGATGGCGTCGAAGACAGTTGGATATCGCTCATGCCGTCCATGCGTAAAGCCGCCCCGAAATTCCTGACAGCGTTCGTTCTATGGTGGTGCGGCTTCGCGCCTTGCTTTGCGCAGGACGCCAGCCCGCCGACGATGCAAGCTGCGGAAGCCGATGTGCGCGCGGGACGGTATGGGGATGCGCTCAAGATTTATCAGGCCCTTCTGAAAAAGGCGCACGGACCCGACGCATTGCGCATCGCGATCCGGCTTGCGGAAATCGCCAACGCCGTCGGCCAGCCGGCGCTGGCGCTGCAAACGCTCGAGCCTCGTCTCGCCGCCGCCGACGCCGTCGCGTCGCCGGACCTCTACGACCCCGGGCAAGAGGCGTTGATCGAGGCGGCCAGCCAGACGGGGCGGCCGGATATCGCCGTGGCGGCGGCGCGCCGGCTGGTCGCCTTCCGCCGCGATACGCTGGGGGAGACGGCTCCCGCGCTACAGGCAGGACGGCTGACGCTTTCCGGTCTTCTCGACGAACAGGGCATGCACGATGAAGCGCAAGAACTGCGGGAAAAGGCCTTCGCCGTATTGGAGAAGGGAGATCGCGACCTGTATGTGCGCATGCTCAACAATACGGCGGTCATGCTCCAGAACCGGGGCTCGCTCGACCGGGCTTCGGAGATATTCGACCGCTTGATCGCGGTGTTGAGCAAGGGCGACGATCGTGTTTCTCTTGGTATCACCTATTTCAACGCCGCCATCCTCGAACGGGACCGGCGCCGCTACGACGCGGCGATCGCCCGGCACCAGCGGGCGATCGAGGTTCTCAACGCCGCGGCCGGCCCCAATAGCGCCGACACCATCGCCGCGATCGGAGGACTTGGGCAGACCTACGCCTTCGCCGGGCGGCCCGCCGCCGCGCTGCCGCTGCTGCGGGATGCGCTGGCGCGCGCAAGAAGCGCGCTGGGCGCGAGCGACGACACGATGTTGCAGGCGAACAACCTTGCGGGCGTGTTGCGCACCCTCGGACTTTACGCCGAAGCGGAACCGCTCGACCGCGAGGCCCTCGAATGGCGCGAGGCCAATCTCGGCCAGGCGCACGATTCGACGCTCGTCAGCCGCAAGAACCTTGCGCTGGACCTGATAGGGCTGGGCCAGCCGCAGCAAGCCCGCACATATTACGACAGTATCGTCGCGACGCTGGAAAGCACGCGCGGACATAACCATCCCCTGACGCGCGATATCCGCCGGGAGCGGGACATGCTTGCGGTGCTGACCGGGACGGCGGATGCGGCCGGCGCCAGCTTCGACGCGATATCGGAAGATGCGAAACCCACGGCGGAAAGCGTGCGCCTCGCAAATCTGCTTGCAGGCATCGCCGGACGGCAGGGCGACGCCGTCAAGGAGCTCGCGCTCAACCGGCTGTCCCTGCGCCTCGCGGACGCCTATTACGGCGAATATCATCCGACGACGCTTGCGATGCTCACCAATACGGCGCGCAGCGAGAGCGCGCTCGAACGGAAAGAGAGCTTCGCGACCTATGTCGAGCTGGAACGCAGGCTGCGCATCTGGTCGCAGCGCGAAATCGCATCGACCACCGACACCGCGACGCTGGAGCAGGTTACGGCCACGACACGCGAGAATATCGGCGACATCCTGCGCTACAGCTTCCGTTACCTGCGCGGCAAACCGCAACTCATGGCGCTCGTCGGGCGCGTTCTGGTCGAGTGGAAAACACCCGGAACGCTGGAGCGCGCGCTGCTCGACGGCGCACATAACGAGCTTTCGCAAGACGATCTCGCCCTTCTGGAGCGCGTTCGCGCCTTGCGTGCGGAAAGCCTGTCCGGTCCGGATGCGACCGACGCCGACCTTGTCGTGGCGGAAGCCAGGCTGGCCGAAAAGATCGGCGGGCTCGCCCGCCTGGAGCATGGGCGCCAGCGCTCCTATCCCGCCATCCTGTCGGGTCTCGATAAGGACGCGGCGGTGCTCGATTTCGTCAGCGCGCCGCTGCGCTCGCCGAATGGAAAGGTGGAGGAGCGGATATTCGCGATGATGGCCTTTCAGGACGGCGACGCACAGCTCGCCGATCTTGGCCTGGCCGCGGATTTCGAAGCGCTCGTTCCGGCCGACGGCAAGCTTTCCGGAGACAAGGAACGGCGCAAGCTCTATGACATGACGATCGGCAAGTTCCAGTCCCAGCTGGCGAAAGTCAACCGCCTGTTCATCGTGCCCGACGGCGTCACATATCTGATCCCCTTCGAGGGGCTGCTCGACGATAAAGGCCATGCCCTGATCGAGACGCGCGACGTGCGCATCGTGCGCAATGCGCGTTCGATCCCGTCAGCGGATCGTGACCGCCCCGCCGAACCCGGCCGGATGCTTCTGGTCGGCGACGTCGACTATGGCGAAGGCGGCGGGCTCGCGGCGCTTCCGGCCACGGGCCCCGAGGTGGACGCGATTGCCGGACGCATGAAGGCGGCCGGCTACGAAACGGACATATTGCGAAAAGGCCGGGCCACCGAGGAAGCCATCCGCAAGGCGGCCTCCGGACAGCGCATCCTGCATTTTGCGACGCACGGCTTTTTCGAGCCGGTCGGCGCCGACGATACCGCGCCATTGTGGCGGGCCGGCATTGCGCTCGCCGGAGCGAGCGACGGAGAGCAGACCCATCGCCGCGGCGACGACGGAACGCTTTACGCCGCCGAGATCGCCTCGTGGGATTTGTCCGGAGTGGATCTCGTGGTGCTGTCGGCGTGCGATACGGCGCAAGGAGATCGCAGCTATGTAGAAGGTCTGAACGGCCTGCCCTCCGCGTTGGCGATAGCCGGCGCGCGCCGAAGCCTGCTCGCCCGTTGGCCGGTCAGCGATCAGGGAGCGGCCATCTTCATGGATCGGTTTTACGCCCATCTTGTCGAGACCAGATCCTACGACGAGGCGATGCGGCGCACCAAGCTCGACGCGGTTGAGGGGCGTATGGATGTGGACAAGGACACATGGCTGGCCTTCGCGCTTGTATCGAACTGATTTGTGGAAGCGGCGAGAGGCGATAATTCGCGGCGATGCGCGAGCGGGTTTCAGAATTTCCGCGATATCGCAGATGACGTTTTGGATCGTAGAAAATCCCGGTCGGCCGCCGAGATCGTTTGCATCGGTAATGTCACGAACTGGTTGGGCGCAATAAATATCATCCAGTAGTCCGGTTTCTCCCAAATTCCGGTGATGGCGGTCCAGGAAATCTTTGTCGTCCCCAGCTCGGACATGATTTCGAGCCCATCGTTGAGAAATGCGAAATCGGCTCTACGGGTCGTCATCCTCCGGAATTTTCCGACCGTGTTGCGATGGTGCGCAACCCATATCGCGACGATCAGACCGGGAGGAAGAAGGACGATGACGCCGAGGACGCCAACCAGCCATCCTCGCTCCCCGCTCCAAAGCAACCATGCGAGAAGGGCGATCATCACGGCTTCCGTCACCCACAGTCCTTTTTGATTAGCAATCCCTTGCCGCCAGACAAACGTCCTGACGGCGTCGCGCACGATTTCTTCCGTGTAGGTGACAGTGGCTGTTCTGTCTTGCGCCATCGCCTCGTCGCCTTCTGTTCGTGTCTCCAAGTGCCTACCCGCATTTAAAACTCTGGTCGCAGCGTCACCATATAGAAGACTACACGATTTCAAGCTTTTCCGACCCGCATCAAAGTCCTCAACTCGATTCGAGAAGCGGAATCTTGCGATTCGCACACAATTCTCGAGTACGGATTTGGCCATAGGGTTCTATCATATCTTGTAGGTTGGCGATCGGATCCGCCTTCATTTATCCCTACTGTTGTAAAAGCCTGGACGACAGCTTCATTCTGCGAAGCGAGTTTTCGCGATGGCCATCCATTCAGGCAAGACGACCTAATCATCAACCGCGCTCATCTCAATGCGGGAGCAGCCCACTCCGCTTGGCGATTTCAATCATCTTATTGATGATCTCACCGTCATCGACATCTCCGGTCGGCTCATTGAGTCTCTCATCCCACTCCGACCACTCTTTCGAGAAATAGCGCATATGGCGAACGTTTCTGTCAGAAGGATAAGGCTTTTCGAACATATCGACCGAACGCTGCAGCGCCGCAGCGTGCCGAGGCAGGCCAACGTCGCGCATCGTGGCCACCACCTCAACCGCAAAATCACCGCTCGAATTACTGAAAAACTGATGGACGCCGCCGTTCAGCATTTCGGCATTGAATAACTCCAGCAAGAATATCTGCCGATAGGGCTGCGGCCAAGCGGCGATCTCTGCTGACGCACTCTCCCAAGAACTTACAGTCAGTTGGTCCAGTAGCCAATTCAGACGTTGTTCATCCGTCATTTCTGCGCGGGCTTTATCAGCCCAGGCTATGAGTGACGGCGTATTTTCAACATAGGCGGCGATACGCTTTGCAAGGTCGCGTTGCGTTCCGAATTCACCGCTCTTTTCCATCAGCGCGCGGTCAAATGCATTGGGTTCATTGGGAATCATAGTCGACTCATCGACCTGCCGGCCCGGCGTGCTCCAAGCGAAACGCTTTTCGCGTTCTTTCAAGTCTGTCGGATAGACCGGCCCGAACAGGCCCATCGCCTGAGCGAAAACGGTAGCCTCCCGTTCCATTCGGGCATGGCGAAGCGCCGCTAGGACCTGCGGCGCAAAGTCACCACCAAACATGAAGAAATACGTATGCAGACCGTCCCGACCCCATCTTTGATCGAGAAAACAGAGCCACATCAACGCCTTCATGTCTGGATCGAGCGCTTCGAGTTTGGCGAAGGTTTCAGCACGCTCCTTCTCGAACAAGAGTCGCAAGGTCGGACCAAGCGCAGCATCGCGTACGACATCGATCGTCGGGATACGCTTCAGTAGATCGAAATTCTTCGCAGAAACAGGAGGTATGGACATCGTAATAAGACCGAAGATAAAAAGTATAAGAAATATCCGAGCGTGCAGTCGGTACGCTCCGATTTTACCGCTGCTTGATAACAAAGATATTCCCCATCTATACAAACAATGCCTCCATATTCACTCTTCACACGGCGAATTGCAACTTCTCAACGCCACGATGGAGGAATTCCAGCTCAACAGATTTGCGCTGCAAAGCCGCGTCAACAACCCTTGGCATTTTCAAGATGGGGCGGCGGCAAGCGGCCTGACCTTTTGACCGTAGGCATGCAAAGCTGTCCTTCCGGCAAACACCGCTTCTAAGAGCCTCTCTCCTCCCCGCCAATCGCCTGCTCGGCCGTCTTCAAAACATTGGGTTTGATGATCGAGCCGCGAGCGTAGACTGATAAATTGAAGGAGCATCCCCGCCAGCGTTTTGCAGATCTTCATCAAATAGCTCGCCTCTGCCAGACTGAACCTTCCGAGCAAAAAGGTTGGTGCGAACCCAATACGATTACAACAGGCAGCGTACACGCTCTCGCCGTATGCCCATGCCGACGAGCCTGCCGGCCAAATGGGCGAGAAGCGGCCAGCGGGCGATGCCTTTGACGAAGGCGGGCGGACCGTTGCGCTTGGCGGCGTTGCTGTCACGCTTCCTGCTGCTCGACTGCATCATGAGCTGGATTTTTTGAGTAGCTCTGGTTGGAAAACCGCGGCGCTTCTCCACCGCGGCGAGATGCCGATCGGTCAGCCTTCCTTCGCGCAGCGGCAAGGACAGGATATTCGCTGCCGCCACCGCATCTTGAATGGCGAGATTCACGCCGAACCCTCCGATGGGCGACATGGCGTGCGCGGCGTCGCCGATGCACAAGAGTCCCGGTCGCCACCATTTCTTTAGCCGGTCGATGCGGATCGAAAGCAGGTGGACATCGTCCCAGGAGCGGATTTCCTCCACCCTTTCAGCCGGCAGCGGCGATACAGCGGCGACCGCTTCACGGAACGCTTCGAGGCCTTTTTCCCTCACTTCGGCGAAGGTGCCCTTGCGCACGACATAACCGCACTGCCAATAGTCGCCGCGATCCACCATCACGAAACCCTGACGCGGACCGCCATGGCCCATCGTGTAAGGAGGATCGCCGGGTTGGTGGGAGAGCTTCATCCACAACACGTCGCTCGGCGCGCCGAAGCTTTCCACCTCGAGCCCCGCCTTTTCGCGCACCACAGAGTTGCGTCCATCCGCGCCAACCACGAGTTGCGCCCCGATCTCCATAACACCGTCCGGCGTGTTCGCGACCAGACCGCGGATGCGTCCGTCCCTCTCGATCAGCCCGGTGACCTCCGACGACATGATCAGCCGGAAATTCGCGAGTTTTTCGGCTTCTCGCGCCAGAAAGTCGAGGAAATCCCATTGCGGCATGAAGGCGATGAAACGACACTTGGTCGGCAGGCGAGAGAAATCGGCGATAGTCACGTCCTTGCCGCCGATTTCGGCGTGAAGCCGCGGGGCCTGGGTGTGCGGCACGGTCAGCAGATCCTCCAGCAGGCCGAGCTGGTCGATGATGTCGAGCGTGGAGGGATGCACCGTGTCGCCCCTGAAGTCGCGCAGGAAATCGCCGTGCTTCTCCACCACGGTCACGTCCACGCCTGCCCGCGCCAGCAGCAGGCCGAGCATCAACCCGCCGGGACCGGCGCCAGCCACCACGCAATCTGTTTTGATCGATGTCCGTACCTTAGCCACCGCTTCACCACTTGCTGAGAACCATAAGGCGAGACTGAGCCTCTTCCCACCTCATATGGAGAGTATACCTCGTTGCTCAAGTTTTCAGCGGTAAATTGAAATGCTACCGATGGATATGCGTCCTACGTTTGGTTTCGCTACGTTTCAGCCAAACCCGCAAAGCCAACTCGCATTTTGCTCGTCTGGCAGCGCCTCTTGTTTCTGCTCACCTGCTCGTATCGAACTTAACCGGCGCAGTGATGGTTTTGTTGACGTCGGGCGGAGGAGCCGGAACGGGAGAAGCTCGCTTGACGAGCGAGAGGACTTCATTATCCAGATCCGGATAACCGGACGAGCGAGCGAGACTGGCCGACAACACATTGCCTGCGTCATCGATGCGGAAACGCACATAGACGACCCCCCGCTCGCCACGCGATCTCGCCCCCGAAGGATAACGCTTGCGACGCTCCAGATGCGCCATCAGGCGCGACTGCCAGCGCGCCGGCGTCATCGACGACGAGAACAGGCCCGACGCCGACTGCCTTGCCGCCGTGCGGTTAGACTGAGTGACTTGCGCCTGCGCCTTCGTCGCCTGTTGCGAGGCGGCCTGTTGCTGTTGACGGCGCTTTTCGGGAGGCTTCTTTTTCGGCTCCTCCTTCTTGACTATCTCCTTCTTCGGAGCGGGTGGCTTCGGTTTGCTGACGGGCAGCGGGACCTCGACATTCTGCAATGTCGGCGTTTCCTCCTCGGCAGGTTTCTCTTCGATCACGGATTCCGACCTCTCCGGCTCGGGCGGCGTTTCGTCCGAGGGAGCGTCTACCTTTTCCGACGGCGCACTTTGCGCCGAGTCCTGCATGTTCTGCGAGATATCGGTTTCTTCCGTCTGCGTCGCTTCCGGCGTATCAGCGAACTCAATCATGATGGCCGGCGGCGGTGCGTTGTCGGCCGCTACCGCTGGTTCTTCCCGCATCAGCCAGATCGCGCCGGCTACATGCGCCGTCACCATCGTAAGCGTCGCCCCGGACCACAAGGCGATTTCGATGAGCCTCGTCCGCCGGCCGGACCGCCAGTTCCACAGGCCGCTCATGATGTGACGCTTGCAAAGCTGGTAGGCTGCGCTCGCGCCTCGCTCGACTTCATCCGCTGACCGACGAGCGCGATCTTCCGGTATCCGGCGCCACGCATGAGATTCGTCAATGCCATCAATTGTTCATAGCTGACCCTCTCGTCGGCGCGCAGGAAGATACGCGCCTGCCTGTCGCCCTCCGTCGCGACCGACAGCGCCTTGCGGAACACAGGCTCGTCGCCGAGCGCGAGGGTGAGATCGTCTTTCACCATGTAATGAAGCGGCGGCCTGTCCGGCTCCGGCAGGAGCGTCGAGACCGGAAGATCGACCGTGGCGAACGACGCGGCCACCATGAAAATAATCAGCAAGACCAGCATCACATCGATGAAGCACGCACCGTTATTCTCGGCGCTTTCCACGAGACGTTTGTCACCATGCCCATCGCTTTTCCTCAAGCAGCCAGCCACGATCATCACTCCGTCGCTTGCGCTTTGCGGAAGTCGAGGTCGCGGCTGACCAGCCGTTCGACGGCGCCGGCGTTGTCGGCTAGCAACTGCCGGTAGCTGGTGATGCTTCGAGCGAAAACATTGTAGATGATGACGGCGGGGATGGCGGCGACTAGCCCTATCGCCGTGGCCAGCAACGCCTCGGCGATCCCCGGCGCCACCACGGCCAGATTGGTCGTCTGCGCCTGGGAGATGCCGATGAACGCATTCATGATGCCCCAAACCGTGCCGAACAGGCCGACGAAGGGCGCGGTCGAGCCGATGGTGGCGAGCACGCCGGTGCTTTTCGTCAGACGCCGGCCCGCCTGCGCCTCGATGCGGCTAAGCGCCAGAGCGACGCGCTCCTTCACGCCGTCGCCGCCGGCGAGATCGATCGCAGTTTCCGACTGGCGGAGTTCGTCCTCGGCCGCGCGCACCATGAAGGCGGCGGGGCCACCCCGGTTCTCGACAGCCTTTGCCGCATCTTTCATTGCGGGCGCGGCGATGACGGCGGCAAGCGCCCGCTTGGCCCTCGCCCGCGCGCAGGCGATCTCGATCGTCTTGGCGAGCCATACCGTCCATGTCGCCAGCGAGGCGAAGGCGAGACCGAGCATGACGCTTTTCACCACCCAGTCGGCGGCCTTGAACATGCCCCAAGGCGACAGGTCATGCGGAAGGTTGGGATCACGCTTCGCCGGCTCCAGCATCCGCGAGATCGCGCCGGCCGGATCCCCCAGAAGAGACGGCGCCGGCTCGGATTCGGACGGCGTGGTTGGATTGACGGAAACCGGCTGCGATGCAGTTTGCCCGGACGTCTGGGGAGAGGAGCCCATATCGGATGGCGCAGGGCCGGAAGACGGCGAAGCCGGCGCCGTGGCAGGAAGACTCCCCTCGCCCGCAGTGACGCTGGAGCCGTTATCCATCCGCGAAGCCGGGATCACCTGGGCAGGCGAAACGACAGGCGGGGGCGCGGGAGCGTCATCCTGCGCCAAGGTGGGGATCGCCATGGCAAGCAGAAAGAAAGCTGGAGAAAAGAAACGGAATGCCGGGCGGACGAAACGCATAATTGTCAGACTTTTCAAAGATCGGGAGATCAATCGCCGAGTGGATTCGACGCGAAGATTGCGGATGTTCTAGATTTTCTGCATCGAAAGCAGCTTTTCGCGCATGCGCCAGAAATCATCCGACAGAGCATCGAAGTCCTTTTTGGACATATGCCCGTTGTCCCACAACGTCCCGAGCTTATAACCTACATAGCGCCGGATGATTTCGGCTTCGCGCCGATGGTCGGCCAGCCAGGTTTCGACATGGCGCGCTGCCCGTTGCTGACGCTCCGTTATCTCTTCGGGACCGATATAGGTTTTGACGACAAACTCCATGGCCGATCCGAGCTTGACAGGCCGCGTTCTCCAGCCCTCTTTCCCGATCGTCTTGTGATCGCCGTCTATTTTGTCTGCAGGACGCTCGACGAACCGTCCGATCAGAAGCCCATTCATGAAAGGGATCGGAAATTCGCTGTCCAGAAGCGAGGCCTGCGCGTCATGCAGCGCCAGCGTCGGAATAATGATCGTTTCGACCAGACGCTCGCCGATGGACCGCAACGCCGCCTCCCGGCTGCCGCAGCGCTGCAGCAGCCGCTGCGCCGCATGCTCGTAAAAGCTGGTGAGAGTGTCGTGCGCGCGCATGGCGTTCTGCTTGCGGTTGCCCCAGGCCGAGAACATGGCGATCATCATCAGGCGGTTCGTCGTTCCTTCGACCGGCTTCGGGCTGATCCAGTAATGCAGCATTTCGTAGGAGCCGGATTGCGGCCGGCCTCCGGACGGCTGCTCGATCTCCAGATCGCACCGAAGCGGGCTGAACGCAGTCTTCGCCTTGTCGTGAAGCTCGTTCGCGATGGCCTGCATTTCGAGAAGTGTGAGACGGCTGTGTCTCTCGAAATGATGAACCACGCCCTCATGGAATATTCTGAGCACCTCGCCGGCGTTCTGCTTCAGCGCGTCGGTCAGTTCGCGCATTTCGGCGCGCACGAGGCCTTTCGACAGGCGCTCGTCGACGACGACCGATATTTCTTCCGCAATGCCGCTCATTTCATCGCCGCTCCAATTGCATGCTTCGCGCGACGGCTTCGGAAAATCCCTTCAAACCGACGGCGAATATTTGCGGCGCTCCATCGCTTCTCGTCGCCAGCAATTGCAAAGACCTGCCGTTGCGAAGCTTCTCGAAAGCCGCTCCCGCGAATGTCACGGTGACCGCGCAGCCTTTTCCCGTGCAGTCCCTGATTGGCAGGGCGCGCGCAGCGGCGGCGCCGTCGAGAGCGAGACGCACGCCGGCGTCGCGGCGGAGGCTGCTCGGCAGCATAACGCCGCCCTTGGCGCCGCCACCCGCCGAAGCGCGCAACTCGATCAGGAGAACAGGTTTACCGCTCTGCTTTTGGGCTTGAATTTGCCGGACGGCGCAGACCCGCTCACCGCCGCGCGGCCGGCAGAAGACCGTCCAGTCGCCATGGACTTCCTCGATCGCCGCCGCCCCGTGCGCCGGAAGTTCTCCGCAATAAGCCGGCCATGCAGCGAGAAAGGCGATAGCCGTCGCCGCCAAGCTCCAGCTTCGTAAAGCCCCTCCCCGCGACGAAGCGCCGAACATCATAAAATTTGGCGACACGGCAAATCGAGCCTCCCGCTCCAGCACAACCAGACGGCCGGTTTGCTTTACGACCTTTTACTGTTTCGCTGCTCGATCGCTTCTTTCAAGCGATCGATGGTGGAAGTAAAATTCTTCAACGGAATCTTGAAGGTCACCGGCTTCTTTCTCGAAGCCGTCACCGCGTGAACGCTCAGGATTTCGCCACTGGACAGCATGGCGAGCGCCTGTTCCTCCCAGTTCAGCCGCGCCATGTTTTCGCCGCTCTGAACCGCCTCGAAAGCCAAGCGCTCGCCGAGCGGCTCGTCGTCGACCTTGACGCGTGCGCCGTCCTTGGGCCGCAGCCCTTTTGGCAACACCATCCGGCCGACCAGTCGCCTGTCGTTCAGCCAGCCGAGCTCGATGAGAAGGTTCGACAGAACCTTCATCGGCTCGACATGCTTGAACTGTGCGATCGGCAGTTCCTTCGGTCCGACGTAAGCGACCGTCCATTCGGGCACGCCCGTTTTCGCGAAGGCGATGGCGTCCGCTTTGGCAAGCGACCTGCCCGACAGCAAGGATGGCGGCATGACGATATGTTCGTTCATCGATATTCCCTCTTCTCGCTCGCCCGGCGGCGTTTCCGGTGAATCGGAACGGTTTCAGGCCATCTCTTCGCGCGCATAGGCCTCGACGGCGGCGAAGGCGGCCATCGAGCCGGCGACGACGCGCTCGTCTTCCTCGTTCGACAGCGGGGCGGCATCCAGCGCCGCCGTGAAGCTGCGCCAATGCAGGCCCCTGCCCTCGGGCGCGCCGGCGAGATGGCGGGCGCCGAAATTTTCATCCAGGCCGAGCCTGGCCGCATCCTTGAGCAGAAAGGCGGCGCCGAGATTGGAGCCTTCGACCACGTAGAGCCAGCCGAGCGCTTCGGCGAGATCGCCTTGCCTGCCCGGCTGGAATCGCGGCGCTGCGGCGGTTTGCGGCGGGGTCAGACCAAGGTCGGCCAGATCCTGCTCGATCAGGGCGAGCCTGCGCCGGCCTTGCAGGTCGGGCAGCAACGCGTCCAGGCGGCTGTCGAAAAACAACGCGTCGAGATCGCGGTGGAAGCGATATTGCATCTTCACGAAAAGGCCGAAGCGGTCGCGGCTCGCGAAAGGCTGCGCCGCCATGATGAATGTGTCGAGCCGTTCGTGGGCGGGATGGGTCGCCTCGCGCAGCCGCTTGACCCGCGAGACCCCGATTTCATGCGCCGTTATCGTCATCGTTCCTGCTTTCATTGCGCCGCGCTCGGCTGCATGGCCGAGGCGGGTGTTTGATCCTGTGGCCGCGCTTCGAGCGTCAGCCCGCTGAAGCGCAGATAGTCGTCGATCGACCGCGCCGTTCCAAGGCCGTAGACGCCGGCCAGCTTGCCCTCAATCAGGTCCGCCAGCCGGCGCCAGGCGCGGTTTCGCATCTCCAGCCATTTTTCGCTCCGCTTCTCCTCGAACTGGGAATCCCAGTGCAGCGGCGCTTCGCCGTCCGCGCGGGTCTTATAGAGATGATAGAGCGGTGTCCTGTTCGGGTGCCAGATGTCGAAGCCGTGGGTGAAGGCGCGGATCGAGATGTCCTGCTCCTCGCCATGGAAGTAGAAATAGGGATCGTAGGGAATTTCCTCCACGAAGCCGCCGCGGGCGAACAGGAAGGCCGCCGAAACCTGGAAGCCGGAAATGTCGCAGGTTTCTTTCGAGTTCCAGGCGGCGAAGGCGATCACCGGCTCAGTGAGTTTCAGCACCGTCTGCTTCGGCACGAGCTTGATGGTCTCGGCGGTGAAGCGCTTGGTCTCGATCGCCCCGTCCGCGCCGAATTCGAAGGCGAAAGGACGGGTCGACAGGACGATCTTCGGATTGCCGCTCCTGGTGGCGATGGCCTCCAGCGTCTCGATCAGCGTCATGTCCCAATCCGGCTCGAACAGGGAATGCGAGTCGACCTGGAGGAAATAATCCTCGCTGGCGTAAAGCGACATCGCCAGCGCTCGGGCCCAGCAGGCGCCGCGCGATTGATGCGGCTCGATCCTCACATAGGCGTTGCGCCAGTCGCCCGCCGGAAGCTTGTCCTCGATCGACACGGCGTTCTGATCGACGACGCCGAAGGACAGCCGCTCGGGATAGCGGGCGGTTTGAAGCGCGCTTTCGATCGTGAACATCAGCATCGGGTCGCAGAAGCTGGCGATGCTGACGAATATCCGTGGAGCGGGGCTGGCTTGCATGGCGACGATCCGATCCGCGTCAGGACTTCGCCAGTGCCGCCGCACGGTCCTGCGCCGCGGCGAAGCCTTTCAGCGACACGCCGAGCGCGACGTCCTGGCCGCTGTCATGCGCCTTGGCGACCAGCTTCAGCGTCGTTCCGGCGCGCAAGGTCCTGACCATGGCGGCGTCGAAGGACAACGGCACGATGCAGCCGGCCGGCAGGCAGGTGGAGAAGGCGACCGGCCGGGAGGCCGCGCCGTCGTCCACCTGCAACGTCACGCCGTCGGCGAGCCGCAGCCCAAAGGGAAGCACCATCATGCCCTTGATCTCGTCGGCGGCGATGGAATTGAACTCCACCGCCAGCACGAGCTGGTTGGTGTCCTGCCGGCGCTGCTGCTGCGTCATGACGCAGTTGCGGCCCTTATCGCCGGCCGCGCATAGAACCACCCAGTCCTGATAGGTCTCGTTGATCGAGGTGGCGCCGTTCGGAAGGCTGGACGGGGCGTTCGTCTGTGCTTGCGCCGGGGCTGCGGCGCGCGGCTGCTTCGCCGCCGTCTTGTTCTGCGTCGGCTGCGCCTGGGACGTCATCTGGGCCTGGGCCATAAATCTCTCCGTGCTGGCGATCCCGAAGACCGCGATGGCGATTGCTGCGATGGTGCGTTTCTTCATGGCCAAAGCCTATGTTGGGCGTTTCCGGAAAGAGCCCGCGGCGCAAAGGCCGCGGGCCGCTCGTTCGATCAGAAATTCACCCTGAACCTGGCGTTGAAGCCGTTTTCGACGGCGTCCGATCCGAACTGGCCGGTATAGGAGACGCCGAGGGTCGATTGCGGCGTGACGGCGAAGTCCAGCCCGGCTTCGACCAACGCGGCGTCCTTGTCGATCGGCGTACCCGCGGTGGTGAAGCTGTCGCCGCTTGCGAAACGCGCCGTCGACAGCATGTCGGTGTCGCCGAAGGCGTGCCGCCATGCGAGCGTTCCGCGCGCCGCCGCCGCGACGCCGCCGAGATCGAACCCGGTCGAAGCGCGCAGGCCGATCGTCGTGAAGGTGGTGTTCACCGTCTGGCCGTCGACCGTCAGCGCCGCTAGGCCGCCGGTCTCGGTGAAGCCGTCCGCCTTCAGGCGCGCATGGGCGAGATTGGCGAAGGGCTCGAAGGAGGACCGGCCGAGGTCGATGCGATAGCCCAGTTCGCCGAAGGCGTTCAGCGTGCCGGCGTCGTAGTCGCCCTTCAGCGTCTCGCCGAGGAAGGAGACGTATCGCTGGTTCTCGATCCGGTGCCAGGTATAGCTGAGGCCGGCGCGGAGCGAGACCGCGTCGAACTGCGCGCCGCCATAGGCGCCGAGATGGTAATTGTCGCTATGCCCGTCGGTGCTGTCGGTGTCGAAGGACGAGCGGCTGTAGCCGGCGAAGAGGCCGCCCCGCCATATATCGCCGATAAGGCCGTCGGCGCCGATCAGGAAGCCGCCGGTGGCGATATCGGTGGAGACGCCGCCATCCTTGCCGTCGAGCTTGCCCCAGGAGCCGAAACCCGAACCCCAGAAGGCGAAGCGTTCCGGATCGACGGTCTTGTCATAACCGGGAACCGGCGCGGCGACGCCGCCCGTGACGGTGCGGATGCGGTTGTTGAGCGCCGCGTCGACCGCCATCGTTCCCCGCACCAGCGCGCCCTGGGCCGAGGCGTAGGATTCCGGCGACAGTTGCTCGAAAGCCTGCCGCGCCTGATCCGCGTCCAGCACCAGAAGAGAGTTGTAGAGCGCCAGCGACCCGCCGGACTGCTCCAGCGTGTTCAGCGCGCCGGCGACCGCGACCTGGTTCGGCGTCCGGGCGACCGAGGTGAACACGTCCGGCGCGGAGGTCGGAGCTTCGGTGGGCGCCTCGGTCGGAGCTTCCGTCGGAGCCTGGGTGGGGGCTTCAGTTGGCGCCTCCGTCGGGGCCTCTGTAGGCGCTTGCGTGGGAGCCTCGGTTGGGGCCTGCGTCGGAGCTTCAGTCGGCGCCTCGGTAGGAGCCTCCGTCGGCGCTTCTGTTGGAGCCTGGGTGGGCGCCTCCGTCGGCGCCTCGGTGGGCGCTTGCGTGGGAGCCTCGGTTGGAGCTTCTGTCGGCGCCTGAGTGGGGGCTTCAGTCGGCGCCTCCGTCGGGGCCTCTGTAGGCGCTTGCGTGGGAGACTCTGTTGGGGCCTGCGTCGGAGCCTCGGTCGGCGCCTGGGTTGGCGCTTCCGTGGGCTGCTCGCCCTTGAGCGCGACCGTCAGCTTGACGTCGTTGCCGTCGTTCGCGGTCGTCACGTCGAGGAAGGCGGAATTGCTGAGCGTTTGCGCGAAGGCGCCCGACAGCGAGCCGGCGGAGATGATCGTATAGGTCTTGGCGGTCTGGTAGCTGGTCTGGGCGTCCAGCGAGGTGACGCTGACGGAGCCGCCGTTGATCGTCACCGTCCCCACCACCGAAAGCAGGTCGGCCGCGCCGGCGCTGACGTCCACCGCATAGGTCGAGCCGTTTTCGAACACCAGGTCGCCCGCGACGTTCAACGTCCCGATCGCGCCCGGCAGGCCGGGCGACAGAGTTCCGCCGGAGGAGACCGTCGTCGTCGATCCGGCCGAGCCGATCGTTCCCGTGCCGCCGAGCAAGCCCGCGTCGGACACGTTGAAGACGCCGCCCAGCGCGCCGGTGACCAGCAGCGAGCCGCCCTTCACATTCGTCGTTCCGGCGAAGGCCGCGCTGTTTCCGGTCATCCGCGTCACGCCGGCGAGCTGTTCGATGGTCGCGCTGCCGGTCCCGCTGGTCAGCACGGAGTCGAAATCATAGCCTGTGCTGGTGTGGTTGAAGACGAGCGTACCGGCGCCCTTGCCGAAGACGACGCCGTTCGCCGAAGCGAGCTCGCCCGCGGCCGCAGCAGCCTCGTCGGCCTCAGCGCCGATGTTCAGCGTCCCGACGCTCGTCGCGCCATAGGCGATCGTCGTCACGCCGCTCGTCGAAAGATTCGGATTGACGACGACCGAGACATTGGCCCCGTCGGCGATGGTCAAGGTTCCGACGCCGTTGTTGCCGACGCGCAAGATTCCGGTCGTCAGCGTCGAGCCCGAGCCGGTCACAGTGATCTCGCCGTTGCTGGTCGGGCGGCTGCTGGAGGCCGCGTAATAGCCGATCATGACCTGCACCGTGGCGGTGACGTCGGCGCCGTCCGAGATGACCGCCGTTCCGTTTCCATAATTGCCGACGATGAGGCCCGTGCCCATCGTGATCGACGAGCCGTCGCCGCTGACGATCAAGGTTCCCAGCGAATTCTGATATTGCCCGACATAGAGGTTGACGCCGTCCTTCACCTTGCCGCCGCCCGAGACGGTCAGCGAGCCCGTTCCATAGGAGCCGACGCTCATCGACTGGATCGAGTTGGTCCGCGGGCTCAACAGCGAAAGCGTCGCGCCGTTCGTGACGGTGAGATCGCCGGTCGCGCCCGCCGTCCCCGCGATGGTGACGGTCCCGCTTTGCAGCGATGCGCCGCCGGTCAGCGTCAGCGCGCCGTTATAGTCGGTGACGCCGGTCAGCATCGGATTCGTTCCGATATCGAGGGTCGACGACGTCGTCGTCCCGTGGTCGATCACCACGTCGCCGCCATTGACGATATAGGTCGAGCGATCGCTGGCCGGCAGATCGGAATTGAACCAGTTGCCCGCCGTGTACCAATCGCCGGAGCCGGAAGCGCCGCTCCACGTTCCGGCCATGGCCGGCGCCGCCGCCATGAGGACGGAGGCGAGCAGCACCGTGCTGCACCGCAAGCGCCTCTTGATGTCGGCCAGACGCGTTCCCCGGCTGTTTCTCCGCGACCCGGCTGCGCCCCGCATATCCCCAACTGTCATTTTAACCCTCTATCCTGTCTGAACGCCGCATATGCGGCCCTGCCTGAGTTGAATCATTCTTCCCGGAACGCGCGGTTGATCTGGTCCGCCAGCGGCTTGACCAGGAAGGAAAGCGCGGTGCGCTCGCTGGTGCGGATCATCGCCTCCGCCGGCATTCCCGGCACGAGCTTCAGGTCCCTGAGTTTGACCAGCTCCTCATGGGGAACCACGATCCGAACCAGGTAATAGGATTGCCCGGTCCGCTCGTCGGTGGTGAGATCGGCGGCGATGCGGCCGACATGGCCGTTCAATTCCGGCGTCGTGCGCAGGTTGAACGCCGACATCCTCAGCACCGCCCGGTGGCCGATCTGGATTTGGTCGATGTCCTTCGGCGAAATCTGCACCTCCAGCGCCAGGTCGTCGCCTTCCGGCACGATCAGCATGATGGGGTCGGCGGGCGCGATCACGCCGCCGACCGTATGCACGGCGAGCTGATGCACCACGCCGTCCTGCGGCGCGATGATGTCGATGCGCCGCAGTTGGTCTTCCGCCGCGATCTTGCGCTCGACATATTCGCCGACCTGCGCCTGGATCTCCCGCAGTTCCTGGCCGACCTCGGTCTTGAGGTCCTGGTCGACCTGGAGGATCTGCAGCCGGGTCTCGGCGATCCGCCCGGCCGCCTGCGCCTGATAGGCGATCTTCTCGCCGCGCTCGCCGCCATAGGTGGCGGCCTGCGTCTTCAGGCTGTTGAGCCGCTGCACCGAGACGATGCCCTGCCTGCGCAACCCCTCCAGCGAAGACACTTCCGACTGGATGACCTCGATGCCGCTCGCATAGGCGATCTCCTGCGCCTTCAGGCCCTCGATCTCGTGCCGATACTGCACGATCCGCTCGGCGAGCTGCGCCTTCTTGCTTTTGCGCGAGGCCTTGCGGAATTCAAAAAGGCGCTCCTCGCTATGGATGGCGGCGGCCACGTTCTGGCTGTCCCGGCGCGCGATGAGCCAGTCGGGGAAGACGATGGCCTCCATGTCGTCGCGCTCGGCTTCCAGCCGGGCCAGCCGCGCGGCCAGTTCCTCAAGCCGCTTGGCGACGATGGCGAGATTGGCGCGGGTTTGGGTCGCGTCCAACCGCATGACGACGTCGCCGGCCTTCACCTCGTCGCCCTCGCGCACGAGGATTTCGCCGACCACGCCGCCGGTCGGGTGCTGTATCTTCTTCACATAGCTGTCGACCACGAAATGGCCGGGGGCGACGACGGCGCCCGACAGCTCGGTGACCGCCGCCCAGGCTCCGGCCCCGCCGACGAGCGCGACGCTGGCCAGCAATCCCGCCATCAGGTGGCGGCGGATGGAAAGGGTGACGGCGCGCCGCCTCTCAGCCTCGGTCATCGGCGTCCTCCATCACGCTGGCCTGCTCCTCCGCCTTCGCCGGATTGGCGATGACGCGCAGCGGCGCCATGTTGAAGCCCGAGGCCGGGAAACCCCTTCCGGCGGGAGCCGGCGCGGCGCCGGCCGCCTTGAGGACTTTCGACAGGATCTCGTCGCGCGGGCCGAAGGCCTTCTGCCGTCCGCCCTCCATCACCAGGACGAAATCGACCGCGCCGATGGCGCTCGGACGATGGGCGACGACGATAGCGACGCCCTTGCGCTCGCGCACCGACGCGATGGCCTTGACGACGGCCGCCTCGCCCTCCGCGTCGAGATTGGCGTTGGGCTCGTCGAGGACGACGAGGAAGGGCTCGCCATAGAGCGCGCGCGCCAATCCGATGCGCTGGCGCTGGCCGGCCGAAAGCGCCGAGCCGGCTTCGCCGATCCGGGTTTCGTAGCCGCGTTCGAAACGCAGGATCAACTCATGCGCGCCCGCCGCCTTCGCCGCCGCGACGATCGCCTCGGGATCGGGGTTCTCGTCGAAGCGCGCGATGTTCTCGGCGATGGTTCCGTCGAAAAGCTCCACGCCCTGCGGCAGGTAACCGATATGGCGGCCGAGCCGCTCGCGGTCCCACTGGTCGAAGCCGGCGCCGTCGATCCGCACCTTGCCGGCCGCCGGCGACCATGCGCCGACCAGGACGCGCGCCAGCGTCGATTTTCCCGAACCGGACGGGCCGATCACGCCCAGCGCGGCGCCGGCGGGAATGGCGAAGGAAAGGCCGCTCGCCGTCGGGCTGCGCTCGCCGGGCGGCGCGATCGCGACGCCCTCGACCCGCAGCTCCTTCTCCGGCCTCGGCAGGCTCATCACCGAGGGCGCCTCGCCCAGCCGGGAAAGCAGCTCCTTCAGTCGCGACCAGCTTTGGCGCGCCATCAGGAAGGGCTTCCAGTTCGCGATCGCCAGCTCGACCGGCGCGAGCGCGCGTCCCATCATGATGGAGCTCGCGATCATGACGCCGCCGGTCGCCTGCTGGGTGATGACGAGATAGGCGCCGACCGCGAGGATCGCCGATTGCAGCATCATGCGGAACGACTTGGACACGCCGCCGAGGCCGCCGGCCACGTCGCCGGTCCGGCGATTGGCGGCGAGGTAGTCGTCATTGGCCTTGCGCCACCGCGCCGCGAGCCTGGGCCCGAGACCCATGGCCTGCACGACCTCCGCGTTGCGGCGCGTCGCTTCGAGCAGGCCGTTGCGCGTCATGTTGTGGACGATCGTGTCGCGGATCGCGGCGCGGGACAGGGAATTGGTGAGAAGGGTCAGCGACACGAGGACGAGCGCCCCGGCGAGCGCCGTGACGCCGATCCAGAAATGGAACAGGAAGCATATGCCGAGATAGAGCGGCATCCAGGGCAGGTCGAAGAAGGCCGTCGGACCGTTGCCGGAGAGGAAGCCGCGAACATTGTCCAGGTCGCGCAGCGGCTGGAGACCGTCGCCCTGCATGGGCGCGACCAGCGGCAGGCGCGCGACCGCCTCGTGCGCCCGGCCTGAAAATTCGCCGTCGAAACGCTCGCCGATCCGCAGCAGCACCCGGCCGCGGATGATGTCGAGAGCGGCGGAAAACGCATAGAGCGACGCCGCCAGCACAGCGAGGCCCACGAGCGTCGGCGCGCTGCCGCTGGCCAGCACGCGGTCGTAGACCTGCAGCATGAACAAGGGCGAGGTCAGCGCGAGCAGGTTCACCACGCCGCTGATCAGCGCGATGCCGGTGACGCTTCTTTTCAGGGGAAAGGCGACCGCCGCAGCTTTGCGCTGCGACGGAGCCTGCTTGGACGAACCAAACATCGCGATCCTTAGACGAAGAGGAAGTCGCTGGAGTCCATCTGCGCCAGCGTGAAGTTGTCGATCGTCACGGTGTTGCCGGCGCTGTGGGTGATCACCACGTCGCTTCCGACCTGCGCAGCGGCCGCGGAGACGGCCGCATAGTCGGCGAAGACCGACGTCGAGAACTGGACGTGATCAGCACCATTGGCGAAGTCCGTGATGGTGTCCTGACCGATTGACGTCGAAGAGAAGACGAACGTATCCGCACCGCCATTGCCAGTGAAAGTATCGTTCCCTGTAAAGCTGTACTGCACATCGGCATTGGCGGTGCCGATCTGGTCGGTCCCCTGTTCGTTGAGGTAGGAGAACAGACCGGGCTGTACCGTGCCGTACACGTTCGTATCGTATACACTGCCATAGTTCGACAGGATATAAATTGCATAGGTGAAGGCGGTGGTAAGGGAGGCGCCCGTCAGATCGAGCACCAAGCCGGTCTGATCGAGACCGAACGAGGTGGCGCTCGCGTCATAAATGCCGGTGCCGAACGTCAGGGCCTGAATATCGCCTTCGAAATGTGCCTGGGTATAGGTGAAATCATCCCCGCTTAGGATCACCCCGGACGCCGTACTTCCCTCCGCTGAGGCCGCATCGGCATACTTGTCGCCGGCGCCCCATTGGTCGTAAGGCTGGGTCGTGGAGTTGAAGTAGCCGTGCCCACGATATGCGTCGTTCGCCTGCCACGTCGTAAAGTAGGCGAGCAGATCGTTGCTGTAGCCGTCCTGCTGTTCGATTCTGACTGACATGTTCAGTACTCCTTTGAGGTTGCTTCCTCTAATCATCCGCCCCTATGGCGGATCTCGATCCCGCGGGCGAACCGCGAGAAACTGTCAAAACCTGAAATTCAAGGATGCCGTATATGTCCGTCCCGGCGCGGGAATGTCCCCGGTTCCAAGCGATGGGACGTAAGCGAGATCGGCGACGTTATTGACCGCGAAACGAAGCTTGGCGTTATCGCTGAAGGCGTACGAGCCATAAATGTCGTAGACGGTGTAATTCTTGATTTCGTATGCGGATGTCTCGCCGCTCTTGCCGCCGGAAGAATGCGTTACTCGACCGCCGAGCGTCAGGCGCTGTTCAAACATTCGGACGCCGGCATCGACCGTCACGCGCAGATCTGGCGGCACGAACAAGGCGTCGGAGCTTAGCTTCTCGCCATCCTTAATGATGTTTCCCGTACTCGGGTTCGTCCCGCCAATCCCGTGGTAGGTGTAGCTGTCGGCATAATTGGTATCGAGAAAGGTGAGAGAGGCCCCGGCGTATGCGACGCCGATATCGTAATTGGCCTCCAACTCGATACCTTTCATGTAGGTGGTTCCATCGAGATTGACGAAGGAGGTATAGGCTCGGTTCGTCTCGTCCTTGAACACCGCCCCGAAGGCGATGTAGTCGTCGACCTCACGATAGAAGCCGACCAGCTTCATGCGGAACTTGTCATCGGGAGAAAAGATTGCGTCCTGGCTGACATTCACGCCGAGTTCGAATGTGTCGGCGCGCTCGGCGGCGAGATCGACATTCGGGGCAAAACCGACCGGCGAACTGCCGAGATAGTGCTGACCACCCCACAGTTGCTCCATCAGCGTCGGCGGGCGAAACGTCTTGGCGTATTTTGCGAAAGACTGGACGCCGTCCCATGGCTCGACGGCGACGGTCAACGAGGGCAGCAAGGCGCCGTCCGACTTGTCGATATCGACATCGTATTTTGTGTAGTCGGTCCAGGCGAAGGGAATGCCGGGGAACTGCGTGCACGCTTGGCTGCTCTTATAAGGCTCGTATGCACAGTCCGATCCCGGATGGACCTTCGTCGCGAATCCCACGAAAGACCCAACGCCTTCGATCCTGTACCAGTCGTAACGGAGACCGCCGGTGATCGTCAGCCAATCCGTCGGCTCCAGCTTGGCGGTGGAAAATAAGCTGGCGACATCGCGTGTGCCGGTCGGGTTTGGCCCGGTTAGGCCAGCACTTTCGTTTATCCCCGTTGTCGCGTTGATGACGTTGTAATCAACTGTGGTCTTGCCGTCGTCATGAAACGCCTCGACACCGTAATTCAGCGTCAGCGCGCCCATCGATGTATCGATAAGACTGGTGTTGTCGATGCTTCCGCCGAGTGTCCCTAACTGATAGTGCGCGGGTGTCTCGATCAGCTGGGCAATCAGCAACTGATCGTAATCCTGATCGTTCTTCGTCTTGTTGTAGTAAAGCCGCGCCTTCAGGTCGATGAGGTCGCTGTCCGGGTTCCAATGCAGGTCGGCGTTGAACGTGTTGTTCACGACGTCGGACACCGATTCCTGCGTGCCCCCGGCCAATTCGCCGGCGATGATGTATCCGCCGGTGCTGAAATTCGACTCGCTGCGCAGCCAGCTCATCGTCAGTTCGAGATCGTCCGTCAGCTGCGCCTGGGCCTTGAGGATAGACGACTTCATTTCCGAGCCGGTGAAGATCGGCACGTTGTTGGAGGTGGTTTCCGGGTTCAACACCAGCTCGCCATGCTTGCCGATGTCATAGGCGCCCATCTTCTTGGCGCCGTATCCGCCCAGAATGGAGAGGCTGTCGGAAATCCGCACCGCCGCGGCGATCGACCCGTCATATTTGAACGCGTTGGTTCCGGTCGAGCCGTTCACCTCGACGCCCCAGTCCTTGCCGTCCCGGATCAGGTCATCGGCGACGATCGTGCGGAAATCCACCGAGCCGCCGAGATTGCCCGCACCGCCGACGCCCGAGCCGCCCATCTTCTCGATATCGATGGCGCGGATGAAGGCCGTGTCGACATAGACGCGCGAGGTGGTCCCATGCCCGGCGAGCTGGAAATTCTGCCGTGCGCCGTCGATCATGGTCACGACGCGGTTCTGATCCTGAAGCCCGCGGATATTGACCGAGATGCCCGGGTCCTGCCCCGCCGACCGATTGGCGTAGACGCCGGCGACATTGTCGAGCAGATCGCGGGCGTTGCGCGACGGCGCGTTCTGGATCGCCTCCCGCGAAACGACGCTGACCGAGGACGGCGTCTCGTAGACCCAGTCCGGCGTGCCCTGATAGCCCGAACCCGTATTGCTGAGACGGCCGCCCTTGACGATGATCGGCTGCAGCATCGTCGAATTGGGATCGACGAAATCCGCGCCGCCCGCCGCCTGCTGTCCGCCGCTGATCACCACCGCCGAATTGCTGGTGAAACGATAGTTCAGGCCCGTCCCCGCCAGCAATGCGGCCAGGGCCTGCTGGGGGTCGAGGTCGCCCTTGACGGAGCTGCTGCGCAGGCCGCCGACCGTGTCGCGGGCGGGAGAGGTCACCTGCACGCCGGACTGCCGGCTGAAGGCGATCAGGGCGCTCGTCAAAGGCTGCGCGGGAATGTCGAAGGCCCGAAGGCCGGGCTGCGCGCGGGTCTGGGCCGGCGGGTTCGCCTGGGCGGCGGTCCCGTCGGCCCGGCAGAATATCGCGACGGCGGCGGTTCCCAGAAGCAGGACCATTCGCGCCCTCGCCCGTTCGGATGTCTTGCTGCGCCGATAAACTGCTCGATATGCCATTGCGATCGCCTGTCCCCAGATCGCACCGCCGGTGGGTGCTTTCGGTGGGATAGACACTTGGCGTTCGCCGATTTCCCAGGAATTTTGAAGGAATCTGCTAAAACTTGATTTTTATTATCAATTTTTTTAGAAGGAGGTGACGATCCGCGCCAGGTCCGAGACCTTGCGCACCCTGCCGCCATAGGAATCCACCAGCGCGCCCAGCGCCTTGTCGGGGTCCTTGAGGTCGTAGACGCCGGTCACCCTCTTCGCGGCGAAGGCCGGGTCGGGCACGGAAATCCACGCGCTATGGTATCGCTGGATCTGCTGGACGACGGAGCCGATGGTCGCCCCGACGACGATCAGGCGGCCGTCGCGCCACGAGCCGATCTCCTGCGCGCCCACCTGCTCGTCCGTGACCGCGCCGGCGTCGCGGTCGATGCTGACCATCTCGCCCGGAACGAGCACGCGATCGATGGTCGCGCCCGCGATCTCCCCGGTCACCTTCACCGATCCGTGCTCCAGCCCGACCTGGGTGTTCCGGTCGGTCAGGCTCACGTCGAAGGCGGTGCCGAGCACGGTGACGTCGACGCCGCCGGCCTCGACCCGGAACGGCCGCGCCGCGTCATGCGTGACCTCGAAATAGGCGTCGCCCGCCAAGAGCCTCACATGCCGCTTCCCGGACGAGAAATCCGCGGCGAGCGCGCTGGCCGGCCCGAGGACCACGCTGCTGCCGTCCTCCAGCCGAACCGTGCGCGTCTCTCCCGTCGATGTCCGATAATCGGCTTCGAGCCGGATGAGAATGGACGGGCCGGCGACCAGGACCAGGCAGGCCGCCATCAGGCCGGCGGCTACGACGCCGGCCACGCGCCTTCCCACGCCCGCGCGCGGACGCTTCATGGCGGGCTGCGGACTGCGGCGGTAATGCTTTGGCGCTTCGCCCATCACGCGCCACAGGCGGCAGGCGCTCTCCCATTCGCGCCGATGCTCGGGAGAGGAAAGCACCCATCTTTCGAAGTCCGCCCGCAGGCCCGGCTCGTCCGGGTTCTCGCGGATTCGGATCAGCCAGTCGGCGGCCTGATCCGCGATGGACTGAGAATGGAAGCTGTCGTGTTCCGGCTTCATCTCTTTCAAACCAACGCTTCCTGTCCCCTCTTGGAGCGATCAACGCCGCCCTATTGTCCAAAAGACACCTGGGCAAGGCAAATTTCCCACAAAATACGGAATTTTTGCGCGCAGCTCGATTATCGCCTGAGAGCTATCTGTTCTCTGATCGTTTTCATAGCCTCTTTTAGGAGGCGATGAACCGTGGATTTTGAAAGATTGAGACGGGCGGAAATCTCCTCGAGCGTCAGGCCCTCGATCCGGTACAATTCCGCGATCTGGCGCATCTGCTGCGGCAGGTCCTCGATGACCTGCGCGGCGATCCTGACATGCTCGCAGAACAGCACCTGTTCCTCGGGCGTGTCGATCGCCAGGGACCGCGCCCACCAGGGCAGGTCTTCGACGGCCTGGGAGGCGCGGACCTTCTGATGTCTTTTCCGGTTGAACGTCAGATTGCGCACGATGCGGAACAGATAGGCCTTGGGCGGAGCGGGCTGGTCGGGCTCCTTGGGCATGAAGTGCAGAAAGGCCTCCTGCACCACGTCTTCCGCCTCGTCCCTCGATTTCGTCAACGGAGTGGCGTAGTCGATCAAGGCCTTGCGCTGTTCGACATACAAAGCCTGCCATTCCGCCTTTTTGTCCAGGCCCATGTCCTAACCTATACGCGAAACATCCAATGAACGGTCCGGCGAATGTCTCGTTGCGCTCGGGATCGATAACTCACGCCGCTTATTATCATCGTTTTCAGCGACAGCCAATAAACTTGAATAAGATTATCATGTTTATGGATGGGACCGTGTCGCTAGCCGGATACACTCTACAGAAACGCGCGCTATAATGAGATCGACCGATCCCGTAACGCCCCGCTTTCGCCGCGCGCGGATCGCAAAAGAAATTCTCCAGCCTTCCCATTAACTTGATCAGCCGTCTCATGTTTGTGGTTGCAACCCGTCATGGGCGGCTATAAAAGATGACCGAAAAACATTCTCTGCACATGCAGCCTGCGAATAGGTCTGCCCGGACTCAAATCGATGCTCGTACCTTTTCTCATCATGTTTCGCGAAGGGGTGGAAGCGGCGCTGATCGTGGGCATCATCGCCAGCTATCTCAAGCAGACGGGACGCGGCATGTGGATGCCGGTGGTCTGGATCGGCATTTTCCTGGCGATCGCGCTTTCGCTCGCCGTCGGCGCCGGATTGCAGATGATCAGCGCGGAATTTCCGCAAAAGGCGCAGGAGTTGTTCGAGGCGGTCATCGGGCTCGTCGCCGTCACCGTCCTCACCTCCATGGTGTTCTGGATGCGCAAGGCGGCGCGCTCCATCAAGGCCGAGCTGCACCATTCCATCGACGAGGCGCTGGCCTCCCATTCCGGCGGGCTCGGCCTCGCCGCCATGGCCTTCCTCGCCGTGGTGCGCGAGGGACTGGAATCGGTCTTCTTCCTTCTGGCCACCTTCCAGCAGTCCGGCGGCCCGCTCGCGCCGCTCGGCGCGCTTCTCGGCGTCCTGCTCGCAGCGCTGGTCGGCTACCTCATCTATATCGGCGGCCTCAAGCTCAACCTGCGCCGCTTCTTCCGCTGGACAGGCGTCTTCATCCTCATCGTCGCGGCGGGCATTTTCGCCAACGCCGTCAAGGCGCTGCACGAGGCCGGCCTTTGGAACCACTTCCAGCAGGTCGTTTTCAACCTCAGCGACCGGTTGCCGCTCGACAGTCCGCTCGGCTCGGTGCTGGGCGGCATCCTCGGCTATATCGACGCGCCCACCGTCAGCGAAGTGGTGGTCTATGTCGTCTTCCTGGCCGTGATGCTGTTCCTGTTCCTGGCCCCGCACAATCCCGCACCGGCGGCGCGCTCCGAAGCCGCCCGCAACAACTGACGAAGCCCGTTCCATGACCGAGACCCCAACCAAGCAAGTCCTTTCGCCGAACCTGGTCAAGGTCGGGGTGGGCGTTTCCGTCCTGCTGGTCTTCGCCGCCGGCGCGGCCTTCTATTACGCGTCGCGCTATTCGCAGGCCGAGCGCAAGGTGGCCGCCGACGGCGCCGTCACCGTGACCATCAACGCCAAGAGCTGCGATCCCAACGAGCTGACCGTGCCGGCCGGCCGCACCCTCTTCAAGATCGTCAACAAGTCCGAGCGCGCGGTCGAATGGGAGATTCTCGACGGCGTGATGGTGCTGGAGGAGCGCGAGAATATCGCCCCCGGCTTCACCCAGACCCTGACCGCCAAGCTCGAGCCCGGAAACTACCAGATCACCTGCGGCCTGCTCTCCAATCCCCGCGGCGTCCTGCACGTGACCCCGTCCGCCAACGGCGCGGAGGCCGCCGCCAAGCCGTCGATGACGGCTTTCATCGGCGCCATGGCCGAATACAAGGTCTATCTCGCCGGCGAGACAGAAGGCTTCTCGACCGCCGTCGGCGACCTCGTCGCCGCGATCAAGGCGGGCGACCTCGAAAAGGCGAAGTCGCTCTACGCGCCGGCGCGCATCGCCTACGCCCATCTTTCGCCGATCGCCGGCCCCATCTCAGACCTCGACAGCGCCATCGACGCGCGCGCCGATTATTTCGACAAGAAGGAGCAGGACCCGGCCTTCGGCGGCCTGCACCGCATCGAATACGGCCTGTTCGCCCAGAACAGCCTCGACGGCCTCGCGCCGGTGGCGGACAAGCTTTCGACAGACGCGGCGGCGCTGGCCGACCGCATCCACGACCTGCGCGTCGGGCCGGACCATATGGTCGCTGGCGCGGCCACCGTCATGGACCGCTTCGCCACGGCGGGCCCGGGCCTCGACGAGGACCGCTACGCCCATATCGACCTCACCTCGCTCGACGCCTATCTGGACGGCGCGCAGAAGGTGTTCGACCTCATCAAGCCGGTCGTCGCCAAGTCCCACGCCGCCTTGACGGGCCAGATCGGCGACGATTTCACGGCGCTACGCGACGCGCTGGCGAAATACAAGGCCGGTGACGGCTTTGCGAACTATTCGACGCTTTCCGAAGACGACAAGGCCGGCCTGAAGAAGAAGGCCGGGGCTCTCGCCGCCGATCTCGGCAAGCTTGTCGACGCTCTGAGGAACTGACCGATGACGAAACGACCGTCAAAGACCGTGGACAACGCAAATCCGATCTCGCCGGAGCGCCGGCGGCTGCTGATCGGAGCCGGCGCGCTTGCAGGCGCGGCCTCGGTGGCTGTGACCGCGCGCGCCGCGGAAGGAACGCCGCAGGGCTCGGTGACCAACGCGCCGGAAAGCGACAAGCTCGACGAAAGCCACGCGTTCCACGGCCGGCGCCAGCCGGGCGTAGTCACGCCGCGCCCCGCCGCCGGCCTGGTGGCGGCCTTCGACGTGCTGGCGCAGAACCGCGCCGATCTCGAACGGCTGCTGCGCACGCTCACCGAGCGCGCCGCCTTCCTGATGAAGGGCGGACTTGCGCCGCAACTGGACCCCAAGTTCCCGCCCGCCGATTCCGGCATTCTGGGACCGGTGGTGACGCCGGACAACCTGACCGTCACCGTCGCCGTCGGCTCCTCGCTGTTCGACGACCGCTTCGGCCTCAAGGACGCCAGGCCGAAGCGCCTGCAGCGCATGAAATCCTTTCCCAACGACGCCTTGCAGCATGAAATCTGCCATGGCGACATCCTGATCCAGCTCTGCTCCAACACGCCGGACACCAATATCCACGCCCTGCGCGACATCATCAAGAACACCCCCGACCTGATGATGGCGCGCTGGAAGCAGGAAGGCAGCGTGCCGGTGCAGCCGCCGCATTCGGAGAAGGCCAAGGAGAGCGCGCGCAATTTCCTCGGCTTCCGCGACGGCTCCGCCAATCCCAATTCCGCCGACGAAGCGCTGATGGACAAGGTGGTCTGGGTCCAGCGCGAGAGCGACGAGCCGGCCTGGGCGGCGAACGGAACCTATATGGCCGTGCGCGTCATCCGCAATTTCGTCGAGCGCTGGGACCGCACGCCGCTGCAGGAGCAGGAGACCATCTTCGGCCGCCGCAAGGCCAGCGGCGCGCCCTTCACCGGCAAGGTCGAATCCGACACGCCGGATTATTCCAACGACCCGGAAGGCAAGGTGACGCCCTTGACCGCGCATATCCGCCTCGCCAATGCGCGCGACCGGGAAGCGCCGGAGCACTTGATCCTGCGCCGGCCGTTCAACTATTCCAACGGGGTCAACAAGGCGGGCCAGCTCGAAATGGGCCTGCTTTTCATCGCCTTCCAGGCGGATCTCGAAAAGGGCTTCATCCACGTGCAGAACCGGCTCAACGGCGAGCCGCTCGAGGAATATCTCAAGCCGATCGGCGGCGGATATTTCTACGTTCTGCCCGGGGTCGAGGACGACAAGGATTTTCTCGGGCGCGGTCTTCTCGAAGCGGCCGCCTCGGGGGATGCACGCGGATAATTCAACCTTTTTCAACCAGAGGGGATCTCTCCCATGATACGTCGCACTTCGCTTCTGTCCGCCGCCTCCGCGCTCGTGCTGCTGGCCGGCGCGGGCCTGGCCCAGGCCGCCGCGGTTTCCGCCGAGGACCTGGTCCAGCCGATCGCCGACTACAAGATCTTCGTCCAGAAGAACCTGGACAAGCTGGTCAAGGACACCAAGGTCTTCACCGACGCGGTCAAGGCCGGCGACCTGGAGAAGGCCAAGAAGCTCTACGCGCCCACCCGCGTGACCTATGAGAAGATCGAGCCGGTGGCGGAGCTGTTCTCCGACCTCGATTCGGCCATCGACTCGCGCGCCGACGACCATGAGCAGAAGGAGAAGTCGGCCGATTTCGTCGGCTTCCACCGCATCGAATACGGCCTGTTCAGCGAGAACTCCACCAAGGACCTCGGTCCGCTCGCCGACAAGCTCAACGCCGACGTCACCGAATTGCAGAGCCGCCTCAAGGGCCTGACCTTCCCGCCGGAAAAGGTGGTGGGCGGCGCCGCGGCGCTGATGGAGGAAGTGGCCTCGACCAAGATCACCGGCGAGGAAGACCGCTACAGCCACACCGACCTCTTCGACTTCAAGGGCAATGTCGACGGCGCCAAGAAGATCGTCGACCTGCTCGCCCCGCTGGTCAAGAAGCAGGACCCGGCTTTGCTCAAGAAAGTAGAGGCCAATTTCAAGACTGTCGAGGACATCCTCGCCAAGTACAAGACCAAGGAAGGCTACGAGACCTACGACAAGCTGACCGAGGCCGACCGCAAGGCCCTCGCCGGCCCGGTCACCACGCTGGCGGAAGACCTCTCCAAGCTGCGCGGCACGCTCGGCCTGAACTGATCGGTTTCCATAGTGCAGAAGAAAGGCCGGACGGTTCGCCGTCCGGCCTTTTTCTTTTTAACGAAGCGGATGATGGAGCTGCCTATCCGGCGAACTGCCGATAGATAAAGCTTTCCGGCAAGGGAGCGCGCGATTGTTCTTCCGCCATCGCCGTCACCATGTCGCGCAGCGGGGAGCGCATGCAGACGGGGTCGGTCGCGCTGGCGTCGCCGGCGAGAGCCATGGCTTGGCAACGACAACCGCCGAAATCGATGTTCTTGCGCTCGCAGCTCCGGCAGAGATCGGGCATCCAGTCGTCGCCGCGATAGGCGTTGAAGGCCGCGCCATCGTACCAGATGTCGGCCAGCGCGTGATCGCGCACATTGTCGAAGGACAGCGAGGGGATGGTCTCCGCCGCGTGGCAGGGCAGGACGCGGCCATCGGGCGTCACGTTGAGGCCGACGCGGCCCCAGCCGCCCATGCAGGCCTTGGGATAGGAGGAATAATAGTCGGCGGGGACGTAGTCGATCACCAGCCGGCCTTCGAGGCGCTTGCGCGCTTCCGTGACCGTGCGGTTGGCCGCCGCCACCTGCTCGCGCGTCGGCAGCAGGGCCGCCTTGTTCTTCTCCGCCCAGCCGTGGAATTGCACCGTGGCGATCTCGATGCGCCGCGCCCCAAGCCGCATGGCCAGCTCCAGCATGGCGTCGAGCTGGTCCATGTTCTGCTTGTGGCAGATGGCGTTGACCGTCAGCGGAACGCCGGCGGCGGCCACCCATCCGGCCACGGCCATCTTGCGCTCGAAACCGCCCTTGTAGCCACCGATCCGGTCGGCCGAGGCCGCATCCGCGCCCTGCAGCGAAAGCTGCACGTGGTCGAGGCCCGCCTCGCCCAGCGCCAGAAGCCGCGCTTCCGTCAGCCCGACGCCGGAGGTGATCAGGTTGGTGTAGAGGCCGCAATCGGCCGCGGCTTTCGTGAGGTCCGTAAGATCGCGCCGCGCCGCCGGCTCGCCGCCGGAAAGATGCAGGTGCAGCACACCCATTTTCGCCGCCTGATGGAATACGTCGATCCATTCCTGCGTCGAAAGCTCCTGCTTCGCACCGATCAGTTCCAGCGGATTGGAGCAATAGGGGCAAGCCAGCGGGCAGCGGTGGGTCAGTTCGGCGAGCAGGGCCATGGGCGGCGGCGCGAGCCGGTTCGCCTTGAGCGCCTGCATCGCCGCGGCCTCGCTCATGTCACGATCTCGATCATGCGGCGGTTGGCCAGTTCGCGCACGAAGGCGAGCACGTCGCCGGCGATCTGGTCGCGGGGCGCCGCGAAGCGGACGGCGAAATCGTCGCAAATCACGTCGAGGCTGCGCACCCCGTCCAGCGCCTTGACGATCAGCACCGCGATATCGTCCAGCGCCATGGCGCGCTCGGGCGCGAGCAGCACGGTGCGCCCGCGCACCTCGTCTTCCCGCAGGCGCACGCCGCGGGCGAGCTTCACGATGTCGGCCGGGTTGATCGCGACGTTTTCGGCTTCGCTCATGCGGAAGCCCTTTCCCAGTCGGGGGTCACGCCTTCCCTGCCGTCCCACGCGCCCGGCGGGATCATGCCCGGCGTGACATAGGCGGAATAGAGCGCGTCGAGCTGCGCCCACAGCACGTCGGTCTTGAAGGTCAGCGCGGCGGCGACCGCATCCTGCTTCTCCAGCGTGTCGGCATGTTCGAGCACATAGGCGAGGCCGTATTCCACGTCGACCGGCGCTTCGTTGAGCCGCTGGCGGAAATAGGACAGCGCCGCTTCGTCGGCGAAGGCGTAATGCCTGAGCAGGCCGGCGATGCGGTCCTTGTGGATCTTCGGCGCGAAAAGCTCGGTCAGCGAGGAAGCCACCGCTTCGAGCAGCGGCTTGTCGCGCACATAGTGCACATAGGCCCCGACCGCGAAGCGCGTGGCCGGCAATATGCCGCGGCCCGAGGCGACGTAATCGGGATCGAGGCCGACCGCCTCGGCCAGCCTGAGCCAGCGGCGGATGCCGCCGCCCTCGTGAAGACCGCCGTCATGGTCCTCGATGCGCGAGCGCCAGGCGCGGCGCATGTCCACGTCCTCGCAGCGCGAGAGGAAGGCGGCGTCCTTCATGGGGATGCTGCTCTGGTAGCAGTAGCGGTTGATCACCCATGCGCGCACTTCCGTCATGGTGCATTCGCCGCCATGCAGGCGGATGTGGAACGGATGCTTGTCGTGATAGCGCGCATGGCCGATAGCCAGCAGGCGGGCGTGAAAGCTTTCCCGGTCGGCCCCGTCTTTCATAGCACGTCTTTCATAGGCTGATCTCCTTGCCATCGAAGGCGACTTCGAACCCGTTGTCCTCGACATAGCGTCGCTCGGGGCCGTCGCGCCAGATGGGATTGGTGTTGTTGATATGGACATAGACCTTGCGGCGGATGGCGAGGCCGCGCAGCGCCTCCAGGCTTCCGTCCGGGCCGGAAATGGAAATATGTCCCATGCGGCGGCCGGTCTTGACGCCGGTTCCCGACCGGATCATCTCGTCGTCGCTGAAAAGCGTACCGTCGAAATAGAGGACGTCCGCGCCGTCGATGCGGCGCTTGAGATCGTCGCGGATCACCGCGCAGCCGGGAATGTAAAAGGCTTTGCGGCGGCCCGCGCGCAGTTCGACGCCGACCGTCTGCTCGCCTTCCAGCGCCGTATCGGGGTTTTCGCCCTCCAGAAACAGCGGGACCTTTCCGGGAACGGAAAAGAGACGCGCCTCGATCCCTGGCGTCAGGGTGAAGAACCGGTCCAACGCCACGATCTCGCGTTTTACGAAATCGGGATCGAGCGCGCGAAAGACCGGGTTTTCCTGAAGCACGTCGTGAATGGCCGCCGTCATCGCCAGCCGGAACGGCTGCTTCTCACGCAGCGTCAGCAGGCCGGCGATGTGATCGATGTCGCCATTGGTGAGCAGAACCGTGCCGATCGGGCTGTCGCGCAGCGCGCGCGGATGCAGCGCGGGGGTGTTGATGAGCTGCTGGCGGATATCCGGGGAGGCGTTGAGCAAGGCCCAGTTTTCGCCGTCGCCGCTGACCGCGAGCGAGGATTGCGTCTGCGGGACGAGCCGATCCGGCGAGGACGCGCGCGCGAGACGGCAGTTTTCACAGCCGCAATTCCATTGCGGGAGGCCGCCGCCGGCGGCGGCCCCGATCACGATCGAGCGGAACTCCGTCATAGATTCAGATTCGGGTCCGCCCGCGCGGCTCAGAACAGGATCGGCTCGTCGCCGTCCGCCGGCGCGTAGCGGTTGATCTCCATGCCGCAGCTGACTTCGATGAATTTCGGCGCATGCCAGGACATAGGCTTCTCCTTCGACTGGATGAACGATGCTCGCCATTGTTAGCAGTTACGCCGGCGATGGGAACCCCAACATAGCGCGAAACGGTCACGTTTTCGAGACGGTTCCCGTCACTCGCTCGATATCGCATATTTCTTTTCGAGCCTGTCGAAATCCGGCTTGCCGACGATGCGCTGGCGCTCGGCGAATGTGGCCATCAGGCCGCTCGCCTCGTCCAGCCGGCCGTCCTGCTTCAGCCGCGCGAGCGCGTTCTGCATGCCCAGCAGCGCGGCCTGAAGGGCGGCGTTGGCGTAGAGCGCGACCGAGAAGCCGAGCCGCTCCAGCTCCTCGCGCGCCAGCACCGGCGTCAGGCCGCCCAGCACCATATTGGCGAAATGCGGGGCGTCGACCTCCCGCGTGATACGGGCCAGTTCCTCGACCGTGCGCGGCGCTTCGATGAAGACGGCGTCGGCGCCGGCCTCCACGAAGCGCTGGGCGCGCTCGATGGCGTCGTCGAGGCCGTTGACGGCGCGCGCGTCGGTGCGGGCCACGACGAGCATATGCCGGCGCGTGTCCACCGCCGCCTTGATCTTGCCGAGCATCTCGTCGAGCGGCGCGACCTCCTTGCCGGCGAAATGGCCGCATTTCTTCGGAAAGACCTGATCCTCGATCTGGACGGCGTCGGCGCCGGCGCGCTCCAGCGCGCGCACGGTGCGCATCGTGTTGACGGCGTTGCCGAAGCCGGTGTCGGCGTCGACGATCAGCGGCGTCTCCACGCAGTCGCGGATCGCGGTCACCGTATTGGCCAGCTCCGTCATCGTGATCAGCCCGATATCGGGCATGCCGAGCGCGCCGTTGGTGACGCCCGCGCCAGTGACGTAAATGGTCTCGTAGCCGAGATCGGCGATCGCGCGCGCCGACAGCGCGTTGAACGCGCCGGGAACCAGCGTGGCGCTGCGCCGCTTGAAGATTTCCGCCAGACGAGCGACTGTGGGAGGCGTCATGAAGGCGTTCCTGCTGCTGAAGACGATGTTCGCCGCCCATCCATGAACCGGCGGCGGCGCAACTTACATCGCATGGAGCTTCAAGCGCCATTCAACATCCAGCGAGCGAGAAACGGCCGCCTCGCTCCCCTTCCCCTATCACGCGGCCTTGGAGGTCTTCGTCTTCGTGCGCTCGATGAAGGCCAGGGTCGAATCGAGATCGACGATCCCCGCCTGGCTGCCCAGCCCGGTCGCGTTGAGGGCGGAGGAGGCCTGCCCCAGCCGCGTCGTCTGCTCGGGGTCGAGGCCGCGCAGCAATCCGGCCGCGAAGCCGGCGTTGAAGGCGTCGCCGCAGCCGCAGGTGCAGACCACCTCGATGTCGAAGGCGGGCATATGGAAACGCGTCCCGTCGACATGGTGATAATAGACGCCGTCGGCCCCCATCGTCATCACCGTGCATTGCACGCCGAGATCGTTGAAATACTTGCCGATCTCCTCCTTGTCGTGCAGGCCCGACAGCGCCCGCGCCTCCTCGATGGAGGGGATGAAATAATCGGTGTGCGGCAGCAGGCCGGCGACGTTATCCATATGCTCGCGGCTCGCGGCGAAGACGTCCAGCGTCGTGACGCGGCCCCGGCGCTTGGCCTCGGCCATCAGACGAAAGCTGCGCTCGCCGTCCATCCGGTCCATGAGGCCCGTGCCGCCCATATGGACGATCCGGGCGTCGAGCACCTTGTCGTAATCCTCCTCGCGGATGACAAAGGCCCCCGTCGCGCCGCGCATGTGCAGCGCCGGCCGCTGGCCGTCGGGCCGGGTGGTGACGATGGTGGAGGAGGTTCCGACATTCTCGCAGAGCTGCATCATCGAGGTGTCTATGCCGAACTGCTTCATGCGGCGGATGACCCAATCGCCCATCAGGTCGTCGCCGACGCCGCCCACCGCCAATACCTTAAGCCCGTATTTGGCCGCCGCCACCGCCGCGGCGCCGGCGGCGCCCGAGACGGCCATGGTCAGCTCCTCGATGAAATAGGTCTCGCCGCCGGGCGGGATCGCGGTGACGGGACGGCCGAGGCAGTCGAAGGTGTAAAAGCCGATCGAGGTGTAGTCGTATTGCATGTCGGTTCTCCTCCCGGAGCCCCGGCCAGCGCCGAAGCCCCCTGTCTGTGATCGAATAATCGCCGCGCCGGCCGGCCCGTCAGTCGTCGAGCAGGCGCTCCCCCACCTGTTCGTCGGTGAGGATGACCTGCGGCGACATGAGCTTCATCGCCGCGCGGAAGGCCAGGATCTTGTGCCAGCCGCCCGAGGCCAGCACGATCTTGCGCGCCGAACGCAGCGAGCGCGGATCGGCCGCCACCACGCGGCGGTTGACGTCGTGGTCGACGAGCCGGCCGTCGGCGTCGATGAAGCGGCACAATATGTCGCCCACCGCGCCCGCCCGCTGCAGCGAGGTCATCTCGTCTTTCTCCAGCAGGCCATAGGTGGCGAAGGTCGAGGTCGGCGACAGGTCGCCGACGCTGACGATGGCAACGTCGAGGTTCTCCGAGCGGCGGAACACCTCGCGGATGCCGGGATGCGTCAGAAGCGCGTCGCGCGTGCGCTCGTCCGGCGCATAGACCGGCGCCGCGATCAGGTAGCAGTCGGCCGACAGCCGGTCGCCCAGCCGCCAGGCGAATTCGGACGGGTTGAAGGTGCTGACCCGCGTGAGCCCGCCCAGAAGCGACACCACCGACACGCCAGGATGCTGCTGCTGCGGGATCGACGGCAGGCAGGAGCTGAGCGTCTTGCCCCAGCCGAGGCCGATGGTCATGTTCTCGGCCAGGAGGTCGGTGAGATATTCGCCCAGCACCGAGCCGATGATCTCGGGGATCATGTCCGGCTTCTGCGGCATCGGCACCACGATGGCCCGCTCCAGCCCGAACTTGCGCTCCAGCTCGCGCTCCAGCTCCACGCAGTGGCTGTTCTTGGACTGGACGCGGATCTGCACCGTGCCGTCCTCGCGCGCCGCCGCCAGCATGCGCAGCACGCGGGTGCGCGTCATGCCCAGCTCCTGCGCCACCTGGTCCTGCGTCAGGCCCTCCTTGTAGTAGAGCCATGCGGCCCTGGTTCGCAAATCATGGTTGAGTTCGGACACCGCCATCTCGCTCTTTCCCAAGTCGTTTCAGCCTTCGCAGCTATAAATGACCTGTCCCCGATTTGCCATAAACCCGCTCAGCCGCGGCGGCGGAAGAGATCGACCAGCACCGCGATCAGCACCACGCCGCCGACGATGACGCGCTGCCAGAAGCCCGAGACGTTGAGCAGCACCGTGCCGTTGGCGAGCACGGTCAGGAGCAGCGCGCCCAGCATCGTGCCGACGACCGAGCCCTGCCCGCCGCGCAGGCTGGTGCCGCCCAGGATGGCGGCGGTGATGGCGCCCATCAGCCAGCCCTCGCCCACCGAAGGCTGGCCCGCGTCCATGCGGCTGGCGAAGAGGATGCCGGCGAGCGCGGCGAACATGCCGGCGAGGCCGAAGACCAGGAACTCGACCCGCTTGGCGCGGATGCCGACCAGCACCGCCGCGTCGCGATTGCCGCCGACGGCGAAGATGTTGCGGCCGAAGCGCGTCTGCGACAGGAGCCAGACCAGCACGACGCCCGAGACGATGAAGATCAGCACCGGCACGGGAACCGAAAGGATTTCGCCCTTGCCGAAAAAGCCGAAGGTCTCGCCCAGCGGGCGGATCGGATAGCCCTTGGTGATGACCATGGTGAGGCCGGCGAAGATCTCCCATGTCGCAAGCGTGACAATAAAGGGATTGAGCCGCAAGCCGGCCACGAAGCAGCCGTTGACGAAGCCGAGGCACATGCCGAACAGCATGGTCAGCGGAATGACCAGATAGGGATGCACCCCGAACATGGTGAGGAGCAGCGAGCCGACGATGGCCGACAGGCCCGCCGCCGCGCCCACCGAAAGGTCGATGCCGCCGACCAGCAGCACCAGCGTCTGGCCCAGCGCCACCAGGCCGACGAAGGCCGCCTGGCGGGCGACGACCGACAGGTTGTAGGTCGACAGGAAATTGTCCGTCGCCAGCGACAGCACCAGCATGAGGGCCACGAGCGCCACGAGGATGCCGCTCGCCTCCCAGCGCCAGAACCGGGCGACGAGGCCGCCGCGCCTGGCCTTGGCGACGGATGTCACGGAGATGTCTTGAGTCATGGTCGCGGCCCTTCAGCTCATTGCAAGTTGCAGGAGCGATTCCTGCGTGGCGCTCGCCGCCGTGGGGATTCCCTTCACCCTGCCCTCGTGCATCACAAGAATGCGGTCGGACACGTCGAGCACTTCCTCCAGTTCCGACGAGATGAAGACGATGGAGAGCCCTTCCCGGTCGGTGAAGCGCCGCAGCTCGTTCTGGATCTCGAATTTCGCGGCCACGTCGATGCCGCGCGTCGGCTCGTCCATGATCAGCACGCGCGCGTTGCGCATCAGCCAGCGGCCGATGATGACCTTCTGCTGGTTGCCGCCGCTGAGGCTGGTGATGGGATCGGCGGGCGAGCCGAGCTTGATGCGCAGCCGCTCGACGAAGCCGTCGACCTCGCGCAGCATATCGGCCGTGCGCATATGCAGGAGCCCGCCGAAACGGTCGAGCGACGGCATGGTCATGTTCTCGATTATGCTGAGAAGCGGGAAGATGCCTTCCTGCTTGCGCTCCTCCGGCAGGTAGACGAGCCCCTTGGCGATGCAGTCGAGCGGCGCGCGCCGCTCCAGACGCTCGCCGAAAAGCTCGACCGTACCCCGGTCGGCGCGGGTCAGCCCGAAGATGCATTTGGCGACCTCGGTGCGGCCGGCGCCGATCAAGCCGGACACGCCGAGGATCTCGCCCTTGTGCAGCTCGAAGCTCACATCCTCGAACTCGCCGTGGCGGGTGAGGCCCTCGACCTTCAGCACCACCTCGCGCTTTTCGACGCCCGCATGCGGCGCGGGATTGCCGCGGCCGACGATGCGGCCGGCCATCTTGGACACCATCTCGTCCTTGCTGGTGGCCCTGGGGTCCAGCTCGCCCACATAGGCCCCGTCGCGCAGCACGCTGATGCGGTCGGACAGAGCGAGGATTTCGTCGAGCCGGTGCGAGATATAGAACACCGAGCCGCCGCCGGCCCGGAAGCCGCGGATATAGGCGAAGAGCTTGTCGGTCTCACGCGAGGTCAGCGCAGCGGTCGGCTCGTCGAGAATGAGGATACGGGCCGAGGTCGCCGCGGCGCGCGCGATCTGCACCAGCTGCTGCTGCGCCTTGCTGAGCTCCGAGACCTTCACGCCTGGATCGATGGAGTCGTCGATCTCCAGCAGGTGGCGGACCGCCTTCTCGCGCGTTTTGCGCCAGTCGATGGCGACGCCTCTGGTCTCGTGCGCGCCCAGCATGATGTTCTCGGCGACGGTCAGCTCGGGGACGAGGTTGATCTCCTGCGGCGCGATGCAGAGACCGGCCTTCTGGGCGTCGAGGGGCCGGGCGAAGGAGACCTGCTCGCCGTCGCGGAACAGCGCGCCGGCGCTGGGCCGCACGCGCCCGCAGAAAATATTCATCAGCGTGCTCTTGCCGGCGCCGTTCTCGCCGATGATGGCGTGAACCTCGCCCGCCCCGATCCCGATCGAAACGCCCTTGAGGGCGTGGACCACGCCATAGGACTTGGCCACGTCGCGCGCTTCGAAGATATGCTGTGTCATCGCGGTTTCTCCAATGCGGAGCGCGGTTGCGCGCGCTCCGCAATGTTGACGCTTACTTGCAGTCTTCCTTGGTGATGAAGCGCGAGCCGGTGTCGTGGAACATCGGGATGGTGTGGTTCTCGTTCTTCGCCACCAGATACTTGACCGCCCAGTAGCCCATGTCCCACTGGCGCTGCGCCTTGAGCGCGGTGATGGTGCCGTCGCAGACCGCGTCGACCGCCTCCGGCAGGTCGTCCATGCCGACGATGGCCACCTTGCCGGCGAGGCCGGCGTTCTTCACCGCGCGGGCGGCGCCGATCGGGTTGGAGGCGTTGGAGCCGAAGATGCCGGCGAGGTCGGGATGGGCCTGCAAGGCGTTCTCGGTCAGCGACACCGCGTCCTCCAGCACGTCGTTGTCGGGCTGCTCGAAGACGATCTTCATGTCGGGATGGCTTTCCAGCGCCTTCTTGAAGCCCTGGATGCGCTCGACATGGTCGGAAGCGGTCAGGCTGCCGGCGAGCACGCCGATCTTGCCCTTGCCGCCCAGGTGTTTGGCGAGGAATTCGCCGAGGTCGTAGCCGTCCTGATAGCTGCTCTTGGGGCCGATGAAGGGAAACTTGTCATCGCAGAAGGAGTTGAAGGTGACGACGTTGACGCCGGCCTTCTGCGCCTCGCCCAGAAGCTGGACATTGGTGGCGCGGTCGAGGCAGGCGACGGCGAGGCCGTCGGGCTTGCGGCCGATATTGGCCTCGATGCGCTGGTTTTGGTCGGCCACGTCGGCCTGCGGCGGCTGGTCCCAGATCACCTTGACCTTGATCCCCGACTTGGCCAGCTCCTGCGCCGCGAACTGGCTGCCCTGCGCCACCACGTCGTACCAGGGATGGATGACCTTCGGAATGAAGACGAAGGTCAGCTCCTTGTCGATCGGCTTGATCAGCTCCTCCTGGCCCGCCGCCCCGGCGGCGCCGCAGCCCAGCATCGAGACCGCGCCGGCGATCGTCAGAAATTTCGACAGCTTCATTTCTACCTCCCAGTTAAAACGTCGCCGGCCGTCGCGCGCCCGCGGCGGCGGCCTGAACAAGCCGTCGCCGCCACGCAGATTTCCGGCGCTGAACCGTCCCGTCCGGCGACCCGTCGTCGAAGGCGGAAGGCGTTCCTCTCGACGCCTTTCCGCTCGGGTCAAATCCGAACAATTATTTTTGTTGAAATTAAAATGTTCATCTTTGCCGGTGAAAGTCAACCGGATTTCGTCGGGAAAAGCGAGATTCCTTACATGGGATTGATTCCACTGATATTTATCAGAAATCCGCCCAATTTCGGGCTAGCTATAACGCAAGCGGGAACACACCCAATGTGATTTTGAGTCGTTCTAAAAGCCATCCGGCTTGCATAAATTGAATTTCTTTGACACAAATGTTCAAAATCATTCTGCGAGGAAAACATGAAAGCTGGCTTGCTCAAGGCGCCCAACGATCTTTCGTTTGAAACCGTGCCGGATCCGGCGCTGACGGCCGGCGACATGCTGATCCGGGTCAAGGCGGCCACGGTCTGCGGCACCGACATCCGCATTTTCCGCGGGCGCAAGACGGCCGGCGTGCGCTATCCGTCGATCCTCGGGCACGAGTTCGCCGGCGAGATCGTCGACAATGGCGGGCATGGCGGCTTCGCCTGCGGCGAGGCGGTCGCAGTCTGCCCGGCCATCCCCTGCGGCTATTGCGAATGCTGCAAGCGCGGCTACGAGAACGTCTGCCGCAACCTGACCGCCATCGGCTACGAGATCGACGGCGCCTTCGCCGAATATATCCGCATCCCGGCGGCGGCGGTGCATGCGCGCAACGTCTTCAGGCTGCCGGCGGGCGTGAGCTGGGAGAAGGCCGCTCTCATCGAGCCCCTCTCCTGCGTGCTCAATGGCCAGCAGAAGATCGAGGTCGGCGTCGGCGACACGGTGGTCATCCTCGGCTCCGGCCCGATCGGTCTTTTGCATGTCAAGCTGGCGCGTTTTTCCGGCGCGCAGACGATCATCGTCAGCGAGCCCAGCGCCGGGCGGCGCGAGGCGGCGATCGCCGCCGGCGCGGACGCGGTGGTCGACCCGACGCGCGAGGACCTGCAGGCGGTGGTGCGCGGACATACGAAAGGCTTCGGCGCCGACAAGGTGATCGTCGCCATCGGCGTGGCGAAGCTCGCCAACGACGCGCTAGCGCTGGCGCGCTATCGCGGCCATGTCAGCCTGTTCGCCGGCTTCTCGGCGTCGGAGATGGCGACGCTCGACGTCAACCTGATCCATTACAACGAGCTGATCGTCACCGGCTCCTTCGGCCTCAACCGGCTTCAGTTCGAGAAATCGCTCGACATGATCGCCTCGGGCCGCATCGAGGTGGAGACCATGCTGACGCATCGCTTCGAATTGAGCGAGATCGTGCAGGCGCTGGCGACGGCCGAGCAAGGCGGCGCCATCAAGGTCGCCGTCGTCAACGGCTGACGGCCTTCTTTTTTAAATGAAGAAGCCCCGGCCTGGCCGGGGCTTTCGTCTTTCAAGACGCGGCGCGGGCGCACTCGGCTATGATGCCCAGCACCGCGGCGCGTTCCTCGATTTGCGGCATGTGTCCGCAGCGCGGGAAGATATGCACGCCAACCTTGCCGGGCAGCCCATGCGCATGACTGACCGGAATGATCCGGTCCTCCGCGCCGAAGATCAGCCGCACCGGCATGGCCAGTTGCGCAATGGCCGAGCGTATCTCGAAGGTCTGCGCGCCGTCGGCGAAAAAGCGGTCGACGATGGCGGCCTGCGCTTCGCGCAACGCACCGTCGCCAGCCTGCGCCACGGTGGCGTTGATGAAGGGCCGCGTCAGAAGGCTTTCGTCGCTGACCAGCAACCGCAGCCATGGAACCACGCTCGCCTCGCTTTTCGCGGCGATCAAGCCCTTGGTGAAGGCCCCGTTGATCTCCGGCCCGAGACCGGCCGACGAGATCAGCACCAGCGAACGCACGTCGGCCGCGCCGCGCGCGGCGACCACGGCCGCCACGGCCGCGCCGAAGGAATGGCCGGCCAGAAGGCAGGCCGTAACACCGAAGGCCGCGAGCGTCGCCTCCACCATTTCGGCAATGGCGTCCACACTTTCGGGCGCGACGCGTGGTGATGCGCCATGGCCGGGCAGGTCGAGCGCCAGCACCGGATGGCCGAGCGACGCGCCGGCCAGCAGGCCGCGCCACGCATTAAGATCGGCCGCGAAGCCGTGGATCAGGACGACGGGCAGCTTTCCGACCTCGCCCTCGCGCAGCCATGTGGCGTTGAGCGGAGCCTTGCCGGCGCAGGCGGCCCGCGCGGCCGGAACAGGCGCTGCGGTCGAGCCGATCCTCGCCTCGACGTCCTTCTTCTGCACGCGGCCTTTCGGGCCGGAGCCTGCGACCTCCGCCAGATCGAGCCCCGCCTCGCGGGCAAGCCGCCGCGCCAACGGCGTGGCGCGGACGGCGTCCGTATGGTCCTGGGAGGACGAAGCGGGTTCGACAGGAGCGGGAGCGGCGGGAATTTCGGCGGCGGCGGGAGCCGGTTCGGACGCGGGTGCAGGGACGGCGGATGGGGCTGGCTTGCGTTCCTCGCCCTCGGCATAGATCCACGCCACGGCCTGCCCGACCGGCACGACCGCGCCTTCGGCCACCACGCCGCCCAGCACGCCGGATGCCGGGGCGTCGACTTCCATCGCCGCCTTGTCGGTTTCGATCTCGAACAGGAGCTGGCCCTTGGTGACCGCGTCGCCGTCTTTGGCGTACCAGCGCGAAATCCGGCCGGTCTCCATGTCCATGTCGACTTTAGGCAGGATGACTTCCACCGCCATGGTCAGCGCACTCCCTTGACGAGATCGCGGGCGCTTCTGACGATATCCGGCGTCTGCGGCACCGTCGCGCGCTCCAGATCGGGATTATAGGGAATGGGCGTCTCCGCCCCGCCCAGCCGCACGATGGGCGCGTCGAGATAGTCGAAGGCCTCGCTCTCCGCGACGAGGGCCGAAATTTCCGCGCCGACGCCCAGCGTCTTCACCGCCTCGTAGACGCAGAGCAGCTTCGAGGTTTTCTTCACGCTGGCGACGATGGTGTCGCGGTCGATGGGGCGCACCGAACGCAGATCGATCACCTCGACATCGACGCCTTCCTTGGCGAGTTCGGCCGCCGCCTCCAGCGCCTTGTGCACCATGATGGCGCTCGCGACGATGGTGAGGTCGCGGCCCTCGCGCACGACCGCCGCCTTGCCGATCGGCACGGTGTAATAGCCTTCCGGCACCGGGCCCTTCATCTTGTAGAGAAGCTTGTGCTCGAAGATCATCACCGGGTCGGGGTCCTCGACCGCGGCGAGCAGCAGGCCCTTGACGTCATGCGGCGTGGAGGGCTGCACCACCTTCAGCCCCGGCACATGGCCGAGCCAGGCCTCCAGGCTCTGGCTGTGCTGCGCGGCCGCTCCCGTGCCTGAGCCTGCGGGAAAGCGCATCACCAGCGGCACCGAGACCGCGCCGCCCAGCATGTAGCGGATCTTCGCCGCCTGATTGACGATCTGCTCCATGGCGAGTGCGGCGAAATCGGAGAACTGGAACTCGAAGATCGGCCGCATGCCGGTCAGCGCCGCGCCGACGGCGACGCCCGCGCCGCCCAGTTCCGAGATCGGCGTATCCATGACGCGGTCCTCGCCGAAGCGATGCACGAGATCGCCCGTCACCTGAAACGCGCCGCCATAGACGCCGATGTCCTCGCCCATCAGGAACACGCGCTCGTCGCGCTCCATGGCGATGGCCATGGCTTCCTGAATGGCCTGCGAATAGCTCAGCTCACGGATGGTGGTGTCCATGTCAGATCGTGTCCGTATATACGTCGCGGGTGAGATTGGTGAGGTCCGGTGCGGGGCTGTTCTTCGCGTATTCGATGGCCTCGGCGATCTCGCGCTCCACATCGGCGCGGATCGTCTCAAGCTCCGCGTCGTCGAGCACGCCATGCGCCTTCAGCTCGGCCTCGAACAGCGCGATCGGATTGTGGTTGGTGGCCCAGTCCTCGATCTCTTCCTTGGTGCGGTAACGGTTGCGGTCGCTCTTGGAATGGCCGCGGATGCGATAGGTCTTGTTCTCGATCAGCGACGGGCCGTCGCCGCGCCGCGCCCGCTCGACCGCCTCGCTGATCGCCTCGGCCACTTCGGACAGATTGTTGCCGTCCACCACCCTGCCCGGCATGGCGTAGGCGGCAGCGCGGTCGGCGACATTGGCGACGGCGGTGGAGCGTTTGGTGGAGGTCGACATGCCGTAGCCGTTGTTCTCGCAGACGAAAACCACCGGCAATTTCCACACGGCGGCCATGTTGAGCGCCTCGTGGAACGCGCCTTCGTTGTTGGCCCCGTCGCCGAAGAAGGACACGACCACCTTGCCGTTCTTCTGCTTCTTGGCCGAAAGCGCCGCGCCTACGGCGATGGGAATGCCGCCGCCGACGATGCCGTTCGCACCCAGATTGCCCTTCGACACGTCGGCGATGTGCATGGAGCCGCCGCGGCCCTTGCAATAGCCGGTCTCCTTGCCGAAGAACTCCGCGAACATGCGTTTCACGTCAGCGCCCTTGGCGATGCAATGGCCATGGCCGCGATGGGTGGAAGTGATCATGTCGTCTTCGTTGAGCGGCAGGCAGGAACCCATGGCGCTCGCCTCCTGCCCGATGGACAGGTGCATGGTGCCGTGGATCAGCCCGCGCGTGTAGCTTTCCTCCGCCCCTTCCTCGAAGCGGCGGATGAGATACATCCTGCGCAACGCCTCTTTCAACTGCTCCGGCGAATAGGTGCGGAAGGCGAAGGGCAGGTTGCGGCGATCGCCGGCTTCCGGCGCGGCGGTTTTCTGGGTCTGGGCCATGGCGGCGTTCCTCACGCTCCGTAGACGAGCTTGTCCTGCCGGGCGCGCAGTTCGGCGATCTTGGAGCCGGGCGCGACGGCGGCGTTGTCATAGGTGATGAGTTCGCCCTTCCTGATAGGCTTGGTCACCGAGCCGCCTTGCAGCAGGCCGCAGGGAATGGCGTGGGCGGCGTGGGCTTCCGGCGCGGTCATGATCCAGGCGCGGTAGCAATATTCGCCGATGGCGTCGAGCTTCTCGCCCGGCTGCATGTCCTTCTTGGCCACCGCGCAGACTTCCGCCACGGGCTTGGCCAGCGGCACCATGTCCGGCTTGCCGTAGAGCACGACGCGGGCGCAGGTCAGCGGCACTTCGAGCGAGGTCAGGTGATAGGGGCGATGGAAGGTGAAGTAAGGCCCCTTGCCCATCTTCAGGTCCTCCATGCGCTCGGAAATGCGCGGATGCGACATGTCGGCCACCACGAACACGCCCGGCGCGACGCCCTTGCCGATGGAATAATCCACCACGCCCACCTTCGACAGCACGCCGCCGTCCTTTTCCGGGATCAGCGTCTTGCTCAACTGGTCGAGCGTCGCGGCGGGGCCGTGCATGCCCGGCTTGTCGGGCACGAGGCCGGTGGCGTTGGCGATGGCCGCCATCTCCACCATCGTCTTGGAACCGTCGACGAACTCCACCAGCATGCGCACGTTCATGTTGCGGCGCTTCGCCTCCTCCGCATAGTCGTCGGGGATGGCGTCGATGTTGAGCGGATTGTTCTTGCCCTTGCCGGCGGCGACGATGGGATGGCCCATTGCCGAGACGAATTCGATCAACTCCATGCAGGAGGACGGCTCGTCGCCCGCGCCGAGCGAATAGGTGACGCCGAGCCGGTCGGCCTCGGATTTGAGATAGGCCCCGATGGTGACGTCGGCCTCGACATTCATCATGACCAGATGCTTGCCGTGCTCCATGGCGCGCAGGCCGATCTCGGCCCCCACCGCCGGGACGCCGGTGGCGTCTATCACCACGTCGATCAGGTCGTTCTGGAGAATGAGGTCGGCATTGTCGGTGACGGCGATCTTGCCGGATTCCATCGCGGCGGTGAGATCGGAGGCGTTGGAGACTTCGCGCCCGTGGCCCTTTTCCTGATAGGCGATGTCGACGGCTTTCAGCGCGTTCGGCACCCGCAATTCGGATATCGCGCCGATCTCGACGCCCGGCATATGCGCGACGCGGGTGACGATGTCGGTGCCCATTTCGCCGGAGCCGATCAGCCCGATGCGGATCGGGCGACCGCTGTCCGCCCGCGCCCGCATGTCCCGCGCTAATCCGGTCAACGCCACATTGGTGGTCATCTTGTCCTCCTGAAAATCCTCCCGGCGCCAGCGCGCCTCTCCCCTATCGGATAATGAACATTTGTTTCCAAGTCAAGACTAGTGTTCAAATCCCTCGCGCAAGCCGCGTCGCGCTTTAGCGCTTGTGAAGAAACTTTGGTCTGCTATAAAAAACAAATGTTCCGCATCGCCGGCAGGGAGGCCGGCCGCGGAGCGACAACAAGCGTTCGGACGGCTCGGCGCGTTCCATCGGAACGGCCGGGGGGAGGAGGAAAAAATGGACGCCATATTGAGCGGCTTGA
>UBKJ01000055.1 GCA_900465915.1 Hyphomicrobiales bacterium | reverse complement strand
GCACGCCTATGAGCAGGCCGGCCGCTTCGTGTTCCGCTCGCTGGCGCGCGCCGCGCCCGTCCTGCCGCTCGGCGACGACCGGCTGGTCGCGCCCGACGACGGCGCCGCCCCGCTGACGGCGGTGTTGGAGGACGGCGGCGACCTGCCCGCCGTGGCCGAGCTTTACTGCAACGACCCCTTGCGCGACTTCCAGGTCGTCGGCGCCTCGGCGCGGCGCGAAGGCGGGCAGGGGACGGAGAGCCTCAGCCTCTCCGGCGCCATGGAGCCGGGGCAGGCCGGGGCGCTGGCCGAGGCCTGGATGGCGCGCCGCCACGCCGAGCGCCGCACGGCGGCCTTCGCGCTGCCCTGGTCTGAAGCCGCGCTCCATGTCGGCGACCGCGTGCGGCTCGACATGCTGGGCGGCGGCCGCGACTATGTCGTGACCTCGCTGGAGGACGGCGCGGTGCGCGCCGTCAAGGCGGTGGCGCTGGCCCCCAACGTGCAGTTCGCCGACCGCGGCGAGACGCCCGGCCAGCCCACCGGCGGCGCGCTCGAGGACATGAAGCCGCTGTTCCAGCTCATGGACCTGCCCTGCTGGCCCGGCGCGGAGGAGCCCGCCGGCCAGTTGCGCCTCGCCTGCCATGCCAGGCCGTGGCGCGGGGCTGCGGCCTACGCCTCGCCCGGCGAGGACGGCTACGCCGCCCGCGCCGTGGTCGTCGACCGCGCCGTGATGGGCGAGCTGGTCGCGCCGCTGCCGGGCGGGGCGAGCGGGCGGCTTCTGTCTGGCCAGTCCTTCGAGATCGCGCTCTACGCCGGCGAGCTGCAGTCGCGGCCGCTGGCGCAGATCCTCAACGGGGCCAATATGGCGCTCCTGCGTGCGCCCGACGGAAGCTGGGAGGTCATGCAGTTCCTCGACGCCGAGGAGGTCGCGCCCGACCGCTGGCGGCTCGCGCGGCTCCTGCGCGGCCAGATGGGCACGGAAGCCGCCGCGCTTGCCGAAAAGCCCGTGGGAACGCCCTTCGTGCTGCTGGACGGCGCGGTGACGCCGGCCGGATTGCAGGCGTCGGAGATCGGGCTTGCGCTCAACTGGCGCGTCGGCGCCGCCGGCAAGGAATTTTCCGACGATTACTTCGACACGCTGCGCTGCGAGGGCGGGCTGCGGGCGCTGGCGCCGCTCAGCCCTGTCCATCTGCGCGCCGAAAGCGGCCCCGGCGGCGACCTGCGCTTCCGCTGGATACGGCGCGGCCGCATCGACGCCGACAGCTGGCTCGGCGAGGACATCCCGCTCGGCGAGGAGCGCGAGGCCTATCGCGTCGAGGTCTGGCGCGATGGCGCGCTGATGCGCGGCGAGACGGCGACCGGGCCGTCCTGGCTCTATCCCGCCGCGCTGCGGCTCGCGGATTGCGGCGAAAACCCCTTCCGGTTGCGCGTGGCCATGGTCGGCTCCCGCACGGGACCCGGCGACTGGGCCATGCTCGATATCGACGGCGTGTGAACAGGCTGAAAAAGGAGAACAGCGATGAATGACGAAAAACCCTGGTACCTGTCCCGCACCGTCTGGGCGGGGCTCGTGGCGCTGCTGCTGTCGGCGGCGGGCGCCTTCGGCGTGGCGACGCAGGCGGTGGACCAAGGCGCGCTGACCGAGGTGCTGATGCAGCTCGCCTCGGCGGCGGCCGGCGTGGTGGCGGTGATCGGCCGCCTCAGGGCCACTTCCCGCATTTCATAATTTGCTGAAGCATGGTAGCTACGGCCTGATCCCGCAATGGGGAAGCGGTTCGGGCACGGGGCTGTTCATGCATCGTTCAGCATCCGGGCGCTATACAGGGCGACATGATGATACGGAAACCTGCACTCACAGTTCTTGCGCTTCTGGCGATGGCCTCGGCCGCGTCGGCGAGCGATTGCGCAGCCGTCGGTCAGCGCGTGGCGAAGTCCCAGGGCGGCCAGCTCGCCAAGGCCTCGCCCACCACGCAGAACGGCAGGGCGATGTGCGTCGTGGTCGTCCTGGTGCCTGGCCGCGACGGCGAGCGTCCGCGCCGCGTCGAAGTGGCCGTCCCGGCGGAATGACCGTCCGGCGTTGCGAGGGAGGCCGTCGGATTGCGCATTCTGATCGTTGAGGACGACAAGGACCTGAACCGGCAATTGTCGGAGGCGATGGCGGCGGCGGGTTACGCCGTCGACAGCGCCTATGACGGCGAGGAAGGCCATTATCTCGGCGACACCGAGCCCTATGACGCGGTGGTGCTCGACATCGGCCTGCCGCATATGGACGGCATCAGCGTGGTCGAGCGCTGGCGCCGCAGCGGCCGGACCATGCCGGTCCTGATGCTGACCGCCCGCGACCGCTGGAGCGACAAGGTCGCCGGCATCGACGCCGGCGCCGACGATTACGTCGCCAAGCCTTTCCACATCGAGGAGGTGCTGGCGCGGCTGCGCGCGCTCATCCGCCGCGCCGCCGGCCACGCCTCGTCCGAATTCGTCTGCGGCCCGCTCAGGCTCGACACCAAGACCTCCAAGGCCGATATCGGCGGCGCGCCGCTCAAGCTCACCTCGCACGAATATCGGCTTCTCTCCTATCTCATGCATCACATGGACGAGGTGGTCTCGCGCACCGAGCTGGTGGAGCATCTCTACGACCAGGATTTCGACCGCGATTCCAACACGATCGAAGTCTTCGTCGGCCGCCTGCGCAAGAAGATGGGCGTCGACCTGATCGAGACGGTGCGCGGCATGGGCTACCGCATGCGCTCCGACGCCGCCCAAGGCGAAGGGACCGGCCGCTGAAGCTTCTCCGCCTTTTCCCGCCCCTGCGCTCGCTCGCCGTCCGCGTCGTCACGCTTTCGACGCTGTGGGTGATTCTGTCGCTGGTGGTGGTGGCGACCTTCATCGGCTCCTTCTACGGCGACGCCGAGCGCAGCAATTTCGAGCGTCTTTTGACCGCGCATCTGTTCAGCCTCGTCGGCGCGGTCGGCATCACGCCCGAGGGCGTGCTGCAAGGCCGGCCGGAGCTGGGCGACCTCCATTATTCGAGCCCGCTTTCCGGCTGGTACTGGTCGGTCGACCCGGTCAGCGCCAACGTCTCGGGGCGGCTGCAATCCACCTCGCTCGCCGGCCGCGACGTGCCGGACATGCCGGTGGAGCGGGTTCCCTTCGACCGCGCCTTCATGCGCAGCTACGACATGCCCGGCCTCGACGGCGAAAAGCTGTTCGTGGTCGAGACGGAAGTGGTGCTGGACAACGCCAACCGCGTCGCCCGCTTCCGCGTCATGGGCAATCTCAGCGAGGTGCGCACCCAGATCGCCGCCTTCCGCGCCCGGCTCGCCGCCTATCTCGGCGTGTTCGGCCTGGGCAGCATTCTCATCAACGCCGCCGTCATCCTGTTCGGCCTGCGCCCGCTCGACAAGGTGCGCCGGGCGCTGGCGGACATCCGCGAGGGCCGCTCGTCGCGGCTCGACGCCTCGCTGCCGCTGGAGATCGCGCCGCTGGCGCGCGAGATGAACGCGCTGATCGAAAACAACCGCCGCATCGTCGAGCGCTCGCGCACCCAGGTCGGCAACCTTGCGCATTCGCTGAAGACGCCGCTCTCGGTGCTGGTCAACGAGGCGGGCGCCATCGGCGGCGAGCGCGGCCGCGTCGTCTCCGAGCAGAGCGAGGCGATGCAGGTGCAGATCCAGCATTACCTCCAGCGCGCCCGCATCGCCGCCCAGCGCGACAGCGTGGTGTTCCGCACGCCGGTGACGCCGGTGCTGGAGCGCATGCAGCGCGTGACGGCGAAGCTCCATCCGGGCTTCGAGGTCACCTTCGGCGACAGCCTGCCGGGCGCGGTCTTCGCCGGCGAGCGCGAGGACCTGGAGGAGATCGTCGGCAACCTGCTGGAGAACGCCGGCAAATGGGGCCGCCGCCGCATCGAGATTTACCTGCGCGCCGCCGCCGGCGAGCGCCGCGGCTTCGAGATCGTGATCGAGGACGACGGCCCCGGCCTCGCGCCCGACAGGATCGCCGAGGCGCTGAAGCGCGGCAGCCGCGTCGACGAGACCAAGCCCGGCAGCGGCCTCGGCCTCGCCATCGTCCGCGACACGATCCGCGAATATGGCGGTCAGTTGCAGATCGGCCAGGCCCGGCTCGGCGGCCTCGGCGTGAGCGTGATACTGCCGCTGGCCGAAGATTGATCTCGCCCCGCGTCTTGATTTCGTGTATGCGATTAGCTTACATACGCCATGATCGGATCGTTCAGGAACAAGGCTTTGGCGGATCTGTTCGCGACCGGAAAGACGGCGAAGATCGACGCCCGGCTGCATAAGCGCATTCTGGTCCGGCTCGACCGTCTGGACCAGTCCGAACGCCCGGAGGACATGAACCTTCCCGGCTTCGATTTCCATGCGCTGAACGGCTTCAACCCGACCCGCTATACGGTTCACGTCAACGGACCATGGTGCATCACTTTCGCATTCGACGGAAACGACGCCGTTCAAGTCGATTTCGAGCAATATCATTGAGGCCAGGAGGGCAGGATGACCGAACATCAAGCGAAGCTTTCGCGGGAGCGTTGCCCGTCCCATCCTGGCGCGCTTCTCGAGGACATCATTCCGGCGACGGGAAAGACCAAGGCGGAGATCGCCAGCCTGCTCGGCATATCGCGCCAGCAGCTTTACGACATCCTGCGTGAGAAGAAGCCTGTTTCCCCCAATGTCGCCGCGCGCCTGGGCAAGATGTTCGGCGACGGTCCGGCGGTCTGGCTGCGCATGCAGGCCGCTTATGATGCGTGGCATGTCGCGCGCGAGGTGGACGTATCGCATATCCCGACCCTTCACGCCGCCTAAGCGCGCTCGAATGCGCTTGCATGCGCTCCGATTCTACGACCAATGGCCGAAGATTGACGGTTGCCTTTGCTCGAAACCGATTTAGAACGTTGTCTGGAAAATACGGCGCCGCGTCTTCTATGCGCGCCGATGGTTCATGAGGCCGGGGTTGCGATGATGATGTTCAGGTGTTCCAAAGCCCTCGCGGCCGTTTCGATGCTCGCGCTGCTGTCGGGTTGCGCCACGGGGGGCAAGGGGCTGGGGCTGACGGGCGGCGGCGCGCAGCCGCGCAGCGACCTTCTGGCCGCGCTCGGCGACGGCCTGCTGGGCGATTCCGCGGCGAAGCTCAGCGCCGGCGACCGCAAGAAGGCGCTGGAGGCGGAATATCGCGCGCTGGAATATTCGCCCGCCGGCAAGTCGGTGTCCTGGCGCGGCGCGGTCGCGTCGGGCGACGTCACCGCCGCGCCGCCCTACCAGGTCGGCTCACAGAACTGCCGCCAATACACCCACACCTTCACCATTTCCGGCGCGCCGCAGACCGAGCGCGGCTCGGCCTGCCGCAATCCCGACGGAAGCTGGACGCCGCTCAACTGAGCCGCGTCCTTTGCGGCGAATCGCCCTAGCCGCCCGCGCGGCGCAGGTTCGGCTTGGTTTTCGCCGCCGCAGCGCCTAAGTCTCCCGCCATGGAATTCTGGTTCGTCACCGCATTGCTGACCGTCGCGGCGGTCCTTGCCGTCCTGCTGCCGCTGACCCGGCGCGGGCGCGGCGTCGCGCCCGGGGAAAGCAACGACCTCGAAGTCTATCGCGACCAGCTGCGCGAGATCGACGCCGACGCCGCCCGCGGCGCCATCGACGCCGAAAGCGCCGAGCAGGCGCGCATCGAAATCTCCCGCCGCATCCTCGCCGCCAAGAAGACCGCCGACGCCGCCCGCTCCACACCGCAGGGCGCGGGACGGGTCGCGGCGCTTCTGGCGGTGCTCGTCGTGCCGCTGGTGGCCTGGGGCGTCTATCCGCTGGTCGGCGCGCCCGACATGCCCTCCATGCCTTTGTCGGCGCGCATGACGGCCGATCCCTCGCGCGGCTCGGTGGACGAGCTGGTCGCCCGCGCCGAGGCGCATCTGGCGCAGAACCCCGACGACGCCAAGGGCTGGGACGTGCTGGCCCCGATCTATCTGCGGCTCGGCCGCGCCGCCGATTCGGCCAACGCCTGGCGCACGGCGATCCGCCTCAAGGGCGAGAATTTTCCCCGGCTGCTCGGCCTCGGCGAGGCGCTGACGGCGGTCGCCGGCGGCGCGGTGACGGCGGAGGCCGACGCGCTTTTCGCCAAGGCCGCGGCGCTGGAGCCGGGCGACGTGCGGCCGCAATATTACCTCGCCGAGGGCGAGGTGCAGGACGGCAAGCCGGCCGTCGCCGCCGACCGCCTCCAGGCCTTCCTCGACAAGGCCCCCGCCGACGCGCCCTGGCGCGCGCAGGCGCAGCGGGCCATCGCCCGGCTGCGCGGCGCCCCGGCGCCGGCCGCGCCCGGCCCCACCACGGCGGATGTCGAGGCCGCGTCCTCGCTGTCCTCGGACGACCGCCAGACGATGATCGAGGGCATGGTCGGCAAGCTCGACGCCAGGCTGCGCGAAAGCGGCGGCGGCGTCGAGGACTGGAAGCGCCTCGTGCGCTCCTATATGATCCTCCAGCGCCGCGACGCGGCCGCGGATGCGCTGGCGCGCGGCCTCAAGGCCCTGCAGGGCGACGACGCGGCCGCGCTGAAAAACTTCGCCGCCGGACTGGGATTGCAGGCAGGAGACGACAAGCCATGACCGCGACCATGGAAAGACCGTCGCAGAACGGCGCGAGCCTCGCGCGCACGCTCGGCCGCCGCAAGCGCAAGCGCCTTATCATGATCGCCGGCGCGCTGGCCGTGCTGGCCGTGGCGGTGGGGCTGATGCTGATGGCGTTCCGGCAGGACATCCGCTTCTTCCGCACCCCGGCCGACCTGACCGCGCAGGACATGGCGTCCGGCGCGCGCTTCCGGCTCGGCGGGCTGGTGGAGGCGGGCTCGGTGGCGCGCGCCGACGGGCAGGTGCGCTTCACCGTCACCGACACGATCAAGACGGTCAAGGTGGTCTATGACGGCATCCCGCCTGACCTGTTCCGCGAGGGGCAGGGGGTGGTGGCCGAGGGCCGCTTCCAGCCGGACGGGCTGTTCCGCGCCGACACGCTCCTGGCCAAGCACGACGAGAAATACGTCCCCCGCGACCTCGCCGACAGCCTGAAGAAAAAGGGCGTCTGGGAAGGCAAATGAGAAGGACGGGCGCATGAGCGTTGAGATCGGACATTTCGCGCTGGTTCTGGCCTTCGCCCTGTCGCTGGTCCAGTCGGTGGCGCCTGCCTTGGGCGCTCGCCGCCGCGACATGCGGCTGATGGCGGTCGCCGCGCCGACCGCGCTCGCCGTCTTCGCCTTCGTCGTCCTCTCCTTCGCCGTGCTGACCCACGCCCATGTGGTGTCGGATTTCTCCGTCCTCAACGTGGTCGAGAACTCGCATTCGCAGAAGCCGCTGCTTTACAAGATCACCGGCGTCTGGGGCAATCACGAGGGCTCGATGATGCTCTGGGTGCTGATCCTGAGCTTCTTCAGCGCGCTGGTCGCGGCCTTCTCCGGCAACCTGCCCGAGACCCTGCGCGCCAACGTGCTGGCGGTGCAGGGCTGGATCGCCTCGGCTTTCTTCGCCTTCATCATCTTCACCTCCAATCCCTTCGTGCGCGTCTTTCCCGCGCCGATGGAAGGAAACGACCTCAACCCGATCCTGCAGGACGTCGGCCTCGCCATCCATCCGCCGCTGCTCTATCTCGGCTATGTCGGCTTCTCGGTCTGCTTCTCCTTCGCCGTGGCGGCGCTGCTCGAAGGCCGGCTCGACGCCGCCTGGGCGCGCTGGGTGCGGCCCTGGGCGCTGGTGGCGTGGATGTTCCTGACCGGCGGCATCGCCATGGGCTCCTACTGGGCCTATTACGAATTGGGCTGGGGCGGCTGGTGGTTCTGGGACCCGGTCGAGAACGCCTCCTTCATGCCCTGGCTGGTCGGCACGGCGCTCCTGCATTCGGCGCTGGTGATGGAGAAGCGCTCGGCGCTGAAGATCTGGACCGTGCTTCTCGCCATCCTCACCTTCTCGCTGTCGCTGCTCGGCACGTTTCTGGTGCGCTCGGGCGTGCTCACCTCGGTGCACAGCTTCGCCACCGATCCGGGACGCGGCCTGTTCATCCTCGCCATCCTCGCCGTCTTCATCGGCGGCTCGCTGTCGCTCTTCGCGCTGCGCGCCCAGAGCCTGACGGCGGGCGGGCTGTTCCAGCCGATCTCGCGCGAGGGCGCGCTGGTCTTCAACAACCTGTTCCTCACCACGGCGGCGGCGACGGTGCTGATCGGCACGCTCTATCCGCTGCTTCTCGAAGTGCTGACCGGCGACAAGATCTCCGTCGGCGCGCCCTTCTTCAACATGACCTTCGGCCCGCTGATGGTCCCGCTGCTGTTCGCCGTGCCCTTCGGCCCGCTGCTGGCCTGGAAGCGCGGCGACCTCTACGCCGTGGCGCAGCGGCTGATGACCGCCTTCGCGCTGGCGCTGGTCGCCGTCGGCGCCGTGCTCTGGCGCAGCGCCGCGCATGACGTGCTGGCCGCGCTCGGCGTCGGGCTGGCCGCATGGCTGGTCTTCGGCGCGCTGACCGACCTCGCCGTCAAGGCCGGCCTCGGCAAGGTTCCGCCGCGCACGGCCTGGGCGCGCTTTACGGGCCTGCCGCGCTCGGTCTTCGGAACCGCGCTGGCGCATCTGGGCCTCGGCCTGACCTTGCTCGGCATCGTCACCGTCACCTCCTTCGGGGCGGAGAAAATCCTCACCATGCGCCCCGGCGAGGAGGCCCAAATCGCCGCCTACAGCCTGCGCTTCGAGGGCCTGCGCTCGGTGACGGGCTCCAACTTCACCGAGAACCGCGCTCGCTTCCTCCTGCGCGGCGAGGACGGCGGCGCGCTGGGCGCGATCGAGCCGGCCAAGCGCTTCTTCCCCGCCCGCCGCATGCCGACCAGCGAATCGGGCATCAGGACGCTCGGCTTCAGCCAGCTCTACGTGGCGCTGGGCGACGAGGGCGACGACGGCTCCATCGTCGTGCGCCTGTGGTGGAAGCCCTGCGTGACGCTGATCTGGTATGGCGGGCTGGTGATGATGCTGGGCGCGGCCTTCTCGCTCGCCGACCGGCGGCTACGCGTCGGCGCGCCGGCCAAAGCCCGCCGCGCGGCGGAGGCCGCCGCATGAGGGCCTCCCGCTTCGCCGCCGCTTTGCTTCTGGCCGGCCTCTGCCTCTCCGGCGGCGCGGCTTTGGCCGTCAATCCCGACGAGGTGCTGGCCGATCCCAGGCTCGAAAGCCGCGCGCGGACCATTTCCGGCGAATTGCGCTGCATGGTGTGCCAGAACGAATCGATCGACGATTCCAACGCCGACCTGGCGCGCGACCTGCGCGTGCTGGTGCGCGACCGGCTCAAGGCCGGCGACAGCGACCGGCAGGTGATCGACTTCGTCGTCGACCGCTATGGCGAATTCGTGCTGCTCAAGCCGCGTTTCAGCGCCCGCACCGCGCTTCTCTGGGGCTTTCCGGTCATCGTGCTGCTGATCGGCGCGGGCGCCATGGCGCTGGCCGCGCGCGGCCGCCGCAAGGCGGATGTGGTCCCCGCGCCCCTGACCGAGGGCGAAAAGGCCGAGCTGGACAAGGTCCTGCGCGAGGGCTGAACGGCCCGAACCTTACGAAAGTTTCATGTTTCGGAAATCGAGCGGTAAGGTTGCGCGCCGTATCGTGCTCGTCATCGAGGTTTTTCACGGCTTCGTCGGAGCCCAGAAGGGACCCGCGGGCCGGATCGTCGCCGCAAGGAGAAGCACATGTCCAGCAACAGGATTTCCAACTATCGCCGGGGCGTCGCCGCGCTCGCATTGTCGGCGGCAATCGCCGGCGCCTTCGTGGCCACCGGCCCGCTCGGCGCGCTGGAGCAGGCCCGCGCCGAGGCCGTCCACGTCACCCCGCCCGCGCAGGCCGGCTTCGCCGACCTGGTCGAGAAGGTGCGGCCGGCCGTGGTCAGCGTCCGCGTCAAGAGCGCCAAGCAGTCCGACGACGACCAGCCGGACATTTCCGGCTTCGACCAGCTCCCCGACAATCATCCGCTCAAGCGCTTCTTCCGCGATTTCGGCATCGAGCCCAATGGCGGCATGCGCCCGGACGGCCGTTTCAACAACCGCCCCAAGGCCAAGCGCCCGGCCCATGAGCGCCCGGTGGCGCAGGGCTCCGGCTTCTTCATCTCCGAGGACGGCTATCTGGTCACCAACAACCACGTCGTCACCTCCGGCGACGCCTACACCGTGGTGATGGACGACGGGACGGAGCTCGACGCCAAGCTGATCGGCACGGACCCGCGCACCGACCTCGCCGTGCTCAAGGTCAACGATCCCAAGCGCAAGTTCACCTATGTCGCCTTCGGCGACGACAGCAAGGTGCGCGTCGGCGACTGGGTCGTGGCGGTGGGCAATCCCTTCGGCCTCGGCGGCACGGTCACCTCGGGCATCGTCTCGGCGCGCGGCCGCGACATCGGCGCCGGCCCCTATGACGATTTCATCCAGATCGACGCCGCCGTCAACAAGGGCAATTCCGGCGGCCCGGCCTTCGACCTGTCGGGCGAGGTGATCGGCATCAACACCGCCATCTTCTCGCCCTCGGGCGGCAGCGTCGGCATCGCCTTCGCCATCCCCGCCACCACCGCCAAGCAGGTGGTCGACCAGCTCATCAAGAAGGGCTCGGTGCAGCGCGGCTGGATCGGCGTGCAGATCCAGCCCGTCACCAAGGACATCGCCCAGTCGCTGGGTCTCGCCGAGGAGAAGGGCGCCATCGTCGCCTCGCCGCAGTCCGACGGCCCGGCCGCCAAGGCGGGGATCAAGCCCGGCGACGTCATCACCGCCGTCAACGGCGAGACCGTGCAGGACCCGCGCGACCTCGCCCGCAAGGTGGCCAACATCGCCCCCGGCGACAAGGCGGCGCTGACCGTCTGGCGCAACAACAAGGCCGAGGAGGTCAGCGTCACCATCGCCGCCATGCCCAAGGACCTCGGCAAGACCGACGACCAGTCGGGCGACGACCAGGGCAAGGGCCAGAGCGAGACGCTCGACAGCTACGGCCTCACCGTCACCCCGTCCGAGGACGGCAAGGGCGTGGTGGTCACCGACGTCGACCCCGACAGCGACGCGGCCGACCGCGGCGTCCATTCGGGCGACGTCATCGTCTCGGTCAACAACCAGGCCGTGAAGTCGGCCCGCGACATCAACAACGCCATCGCCGACGCCGCCAAGTCGGGTCGCAAGGCGGTGCTGCTGCAGGTGCAGAGCAACGACCAGAGCCGCTTCGTGGCCCTGCCGATCGACTCGGGCAAGTAAGCCCGCGCCCGATCCGAAATCGGGGACGCCGGACGGTCGCCCGTCCGGCGTCGCTTTATCGTCACGCTTCATCCGGTTTATACTGACGCCATGAAGATTCTCGTTATCGAAGACGACCGCGAGGCGGCCCGCTACCTGGAGAAAGCCTTCGCCGAGGCCGGCCATTCCGCCGACATCGCCGCCGACGGCGAGACCGGCTATGCGCTGGCCGAGAACGGCAGCTACGACGTGCTGGTGGTGGACCGCATGCTGCCCAAGCGCGACGGCCTGTCGGTGGTGGCGGGCCTGCGCGCGCGCGGCATGGAGACGCCGGTGCTGATCCTGTCGGCGCTGGGCGAGGTGGACGACCGCGTCACCGGCCTGCGCGCCGGCGGCGACGATTACCTGACCAAGCCCTACGCCTTCTCCGAGCTGCTCGCCCGCGTCGAGGTGCTGCGCCGCCGTTCGAGCCCGCGCGAGGCCGACACCATCTACCGCGTCGGCGACCTGGAGCTCGACCGTCTCGCCCATACCGCGCGCCGCCAGGACGTCGACATCGTGCTGCAGCCGCGCGAGTTCCGCCTGCTCGAATATCTGATGCGCCACGCCGGCCAGGTGGTGACGCGCACCATGCTGCTCGAAAACGTCTGGGACTATCACTTCGACCCGCAGACCAACGTCATCGACGTGCATATCTCGCGCCTGCGCTCTAAGATCGAGAAGGGCTTCGACGGCCCGCTCCTGCATACGGTGCGCGGCGCGGGCTACATGCTCAAGGCCGGCCGCGCCGGCAAGGCCGCCGCCAAGGTGGAGGGATGAGCCGTTTCTCGGCGCTGATGCGCACCACGGCGGCGCGCCTTTCGGCGCTCTATCTTCTGCTGTTCCTGGTGGGCGCGGTGGCGCTGGTCTTCTACATGACCAACCTGTCGGCCTCGATCCTGATGAGCCAGACCCAACAGGCGCTGGCCGAGGAAGTGGCCAGCATCGGCAAGAGCTACGCCCGCGGCGGCATCCCCCAGCTCGTGCGCGCCATCGACTACCGCTCGCGCCAGCCCGGCGCCTATCTCTATCTCGTCTCCGACACCACGGGCCGCGTGCTGGCCGGCAATGTCGAAAGCGTCGAGCCCGGCGTGCTCGACACCAGCGGCGTGGTCGAGCGCGCCTTCACCTATCGCCGCTACGGCGAGCAGGGCGCGCAGAGCGACCACCGCGCCATCGCCGTGGTCATCGCGCTGCCCAACGGCATGCGGCTGATGGTCGGCCGCGACCTCGGCGAGCCCGAGCGCTTCCGCGACATCGTGCGCCGCTCGCTGATGCTGGCGCTCGGCATCATGGGCGTCGGCGCGGTGCTGATCTGGTTCTTCGTCGGCCGCCGCGCCTTGAAGCGCATCGACGAGGTGTCGCGCGCCTCGCAGCGCATCATGGACGGCGACCTGTCGGGCCGGCTGCCGGTCAACGGCTCGGGCGACGAGTTCGACCGCCTCTCGGCCAATCTCAACATCATGCTGGGCCGCATCCTCGACCTCAACGAGGGGCTGAAGCAGGTCTCCGACAACATCGCCCACGACCTGAGGACGCCGCTGACCCGGCTGCGCAACCGCGCCGAGGAGGCGCTGTCCGGCAAGAAGGCCGGGCCGGAATATCGCGCCGCGCTCGAGGACATCATCGGCGAATCCGACCAGCTCATCCGCACCTTCAACGCCATCCTGATGATCTCGCGGCTCGAGGCCGGCTATTCGGCCGAGAACCTCGCCGACATGCCGGTCGCGCCCATCCTGCGCGACGTGGCCGAGATGTACGAGCCGGTGGCCGAGGACGCCGGCGTCACGCTGACGCTCGGCGCGCTGGACGAGGGCTCGCTGCACGTCAACCGCGAATTGCTGGGCCAGACCATCTCCAACCTGGTCGACAACGCCATCAAATACGCCGGCGGCGAAGCCCCCGCGGTGACGCTCTCGATGCAGCGCGAGGGGCCCCGCACCCGCATCGTGGTGGCCGACAACGGGCCGGGCATCCCCGCCGACAAGCGCGAGCAGGCGACGGAGCGCTTCGTGCGGCTGGAGGAAAGCCGCACCCAGCCCGGCTCCGGCCTGGGTTTGAGCCTTGCCAAGGCGGTGATGAAGTTGCACGGTGGCGCGCTTCGTCTTGAGGACAACGGACCCGGCCTGCGCGCGGTGCTGGAGTTTCCGTCGCCGCAGGCCGAAAACTGAAAGCAAGGGGAGGGCGGATCATGGCTGGCGACGCGACGGGGTTGTTCTTCGACCGGAAACTATGCGCCTTGCAGCCGCTCGATCCCGAACGCGCGCGCGCTTTCTACGCCGACCTGGAGGAGCGCGGGCGCGATTGCGAGCGCGTGGCGGCGCTGCTGCGCCGGCCCGAGGCGGAGGCCTTCCTTTCGGCCGTCCTCGACCTGTCGCCCTTCATCCGCGAATCGCTCAACCGCGACGCGCGCCTTCTCGACCGCATCGCCGCCGCCCCGCCGGAGCGGGCTCTGGCCGATATCCTCGCCGAGATCCGGCTGAGCGGCGCCGAGCCGGGCGCGAGCGAATCCGCCCTCATGGCCGGCCTGCGCAACCTCAAGCGCGAGGCGCATGTGCTGATCGCGCTCTGCGACCTGGCGCGCCTCTTCGACACCGAAGCCACCACCGGCTGGCTGACCGACCTCGCCGAGGCCTGCACGGGCGCGGCGGTGCGCTTCCTGCTGCGCGACGCCGACGCGGCCGGCAAGATCAGGCTGCCCGACCGCGACGACCCCGAGCGCGACAGCGGCTGGATCGTGCTCGGCATGGGCAAGTTCGGCGCGCGCGAGCTCAACTATTCCTCCGACATCGACCTCATCGTCTTCGTCGACGAGACGCGCCCGGCCATCGGCGACCCCTATGAATGCGTCGACACCTTCTCGCGGCTGACGCGGCGGCTGGTGCGCATCCTGCAGGACCGCACGGCGGACGGCTACGTCTTCCGCGTCGATTTGCGCCTGCGCCCCGATCCGGGCTCGACGCCGCTCGCCATCCCCGTCGGCGCCGCGCTGCATTATTACGAAAGCCGCGGCCAGAACTGGGAGCGCGCCGCCATGATCAAGGCGCGGCCCGTCGCCGGCGACCGCGCCTCGGGCGCCGCCGTGCTGAAGGAGCTGGCCCCCTATGTCTGGCGCAAATATCTCGATTACGCGGCGATCGCCGACGTGCATTCCATCAAGCGCCAGATCCACGCCCATAAGGGCCATGGCGACATCGCCATTCGCGGCCACAACGTCAAGCTGGGGCGCGGCGGCATCCGCGAGATCGAGTTCTTCGTCCAGACCCAGCAGCTGATCGCCGGCGGCCGCTTTCCCGAATTGCGCGGCAACCAGACCGTGCCCATGCTGGGCAGGCTCGCCGAGCGCGGCTGGATCACCGAGCGCGCCCGCGACATGCTTTCGCGCGAATATCATTTCCTGCGCGACGTCGAGCACCGCATCCAGATGATCGCCGACGAGCAGACCCATATCCTGCCCGAGGACGACGAGGGTTTCGGCCGCGTCGCCTATATGATGGGCTACGCCGACCCGGCCGAGTTCTCCAACGCCTTCCTCGCCGCCCTGCGCGTGGTGGAGAAGCATTACGCGGCCCTGTTCGAGCAGGCGCCGGAATTGGGCGAGGCCGGCGGCAACCTGGTCTTCACCGGCGACGTCGACGATCCCGGCACGCTGGAGACGCTGTCCGGCATGGGCTTCGAGCGGCCGAGCGACATCTGCCGCATCATCCGCACCTGGCATTTCGGCCGCTACCGCGCCACCCAGTCGGCCGAGGCGCGCGAGCGCCTGACCGAGCTGACCCCGGCGCTGCTGAAAGCCTTCGCCGAAACAAAACGCGCCGACGAATCGCTGCTGCGCTTCGACGGCTTCCTGCAAGGTCTGCCGGCGGGCATCCAGCTTTTCAGCCTGCTGCAATCCAATCCGCGCCTTCTCGACCTGCTGGTGACGATCATGAGCGCCGCGCCGCGGCTGGCCGAGATCATCACCCGCAAGCCGCATGTCTTCGACGGGCTGCTCGACCCCGCCATCTTCTCCGAAATGCCGACCCGCGCCTATCTGGAGGAGCGGCTCAAGGCCTTCCTCGGCGCCGCGACCAATTACGAGGAAGTGCTCGACCGGCTGCGCATCTTCGCCGCCGAGCATCGGTTTCTCATCGGCATCCGGCTCCTCAACGGCGCCATCGACGGCGTGCGCGCCGGCCGCGCCTTTTCGGACCTCGCCGAACTGATGATCGGCAAGGCGCTGGAGGCGGTGGAGGCCGAATTGCGCCGCCGCCACGGCGCGGTGGCGGGCGGGCGCGTGGCGCTGCTGGCCATGGGCAAGCTCGGCAGCCGCGAGCTGACCGCCGGCTCCGACGTCGACCTGATCCTGCTCTACGACCACGACGCGGGCGCCGAGGAATCCGACGGCGACAAGCCGCTGGCCCCCTCGCAATATTACGCCCGCCTGACCCAGCGCCTGATCGCGGCGCTGTCCGCCCCCACCGCCGAGGGCGTGCTCTACGAGGTCGACATGCGGCTGCGTCCCTCGGGCAACAAGGGCCCGGTCGCCACCTATGTCGAGGCCTTCGGCAAATATCAGCGCGGCGAGGCCTGGACCTGGGAGCACATGGCGCTGACCCGCGCCCGCCCCATCCACGGCGACGAAGAGCTGGCGGGACATGTGCGCGGCGAGATCGAGGCCGTGCTTTCCGCCCCGCGCGACCGCGCCAAAACGGCGAAGGAAGTGCGCGAGATGCGCGCGCTGATCGCCCAGGAGAAGCCGCCGCGCGACGACTGGGATTTCAAGCTCAAGCCCGGCGGCATCATCGACCTCGAATTCATCGCCCAATATGCGGTTCTGGTCGGCGAGGAGGCGCGCAAGCCGCGACCGCTGGCGACGGAGGAGGTTCTGGCAGGCCTCGATCCCGCCTTCGCCGCGCCGGCCGTGGCCGACCGGCTGGTCGAGGCGCATCGGCTCTACACCAATCTCAGCCAGACCATCCGGCTCTGCATCGGCGACCCCGCCCGGCGCGAGGAATTCATCCCCGGCATGATCGATCTTCTGTGCCGCGCCGCCGACATGCCCGATATCGGCCGCGTCGAGCACCACCTCGCCGAGACGGCGACGGAGGTGCGGGCGATCTTCGACGAATTGCTCGAAAACCCATGACCGGCGATCCGGCGCTCGCGCGCGGCATAGACGTCTCCCACTGGCAGGGCGAAATCGACTGGCCGGCGGTCGCCGCCGCCGGCGTCACGGACGTGGTCATCAAGATGGGCGAGGGCGCGACCTATGTCGATCCCGCCTTCGCGCGCAACTGGCGCGGCGCGGCGGCGGTCGGCCTCCATGTCGGCGCCTATCATTATTTCCGCGCCCTCAGCAGCACGCCGAAGGAGCAGGCCGAAAGCATCGCGCGCAACCTGGCGCAGGCCGGCTTCGACCCGGCGCGCAACCTCCTCGCCCTCGACGTCGAGGAGAGGAACAACGCCGACGCCTCGCCCGAACGCATGGCGGAGGGCGTCCATGAATTGCTGGCCCGCATCCGCGAGGACGTCGCGCCCGGCTATGTCGCGACGATCTACACCTCGCCCAACGACTGGGACCTGCGCGTCGACTGGCGGCGATACGATTTCGGCGTCCACCCGCTCTGGGTCGCCCATTGGGGCGCGACGCCGCCGCGCCTGCCGCGATCCTGGGCCGGGCGCGGCTGGCGGCGCTGGCAATATTCCGACGCCGGCCGCGTCGCGGGCATTGACGCGCCCGTGGATCTGAACTGGGTGAAGCCCGCCTGAAGCGCCGAACGGCGCTTCGGCCTTTTGCTAGAAAAGTTAGGCCGCCGCCTGGCTGTCCGCGCTCCGGTTGGGCTTGCGGTCGGGGATGCAGACCGAGACCACGGTGCCGACGCCCTCGGTGGAGCGGATGCGCAGCCAGCCGCCGTGCAATTCGGCCAGCGAGCGCGAGATGGCGAGGCCGAGGCCGGAGCCGGTATGGGTCTTGGTGAATTGGTTCTCCACCTGCTCGAAGGGCTGGCCGATCTTCTTCAGCGCCGCCTTGGGAATGCCGACGCCGGTGTCCTGGATGGTCATGAACAGCGCCGCGCCGGTCTTGCGCGCCCGCACGGTGATCCGCCCGCCATAGGAGGTGAACTTCACCGCGTTGGAGAGGAGGTTGATCAGCACCTGCTTGATGGCGCGGCGGTCGGCGTAGAGCTGCATCGCCTCCTCGATGCGCGTGTCGACGGCGATGTGCTTCTCGTCCGCCTGCAGCGAGATCATCCGCACCGTCTCGTGGATCAGCGGGCACAGCTCCATCTGCTCGCGGTCGAGCGAGAAATGGCCGGCCTCGATCTTCGACATGTCGAGGATGTCGTTGATGACGTTGAGCAGGAAATTGCCGCTCATATGGATGTCGTTGATATATTCCTCGTAGCGGTCCGAGCCGAGCGGCCCGAAAGTGCCGGCCTGGATCATCTCCGAGAAGCCGATGATGGCGTTGAGCGGCGTGCGCAGCTCGTGCGACATGTTGGCGAGGAATTCCGACTTGGCGCGGTTGGCGGCCTCGGCGCGCTCCTTCTCCTGCCCGTATTTGCGGGCCAGCTCCGACAGTTCCCGCACCCGGTCGCGCTCGCCCTTGCGGGCGATGGACAGGTCGTGGATGGTCGCCATCAGCCGGCGCTCGCTGTCCACCAGCCGCTCCTGGTGCAGCTTGAGCTGGGTGATGTCGGTGCCGATGGAGACGAGGCCGCCGTCCTGCGTGCGCCGCTCGTTGACCTGCAGCCAGCGCCCGTCGGAGAGCTGGCGCTCGAAGGTCTGGCCGCCGGCGCGGTTGTGCTCGTTGGCCATGCGCCGCTCGAAGGCGAAGGGGCGCGTATGCGCGTCCACCTCGTTGCGCGACACGCCGGGCTTGAGCGACCACACCGGCAGGCCGGCATATTCGCTGAACTTGGTGTTGGCCATCACCAGCCGGCTGTTGGCGTCCCACAGCACGAAGGCCTCGGAGATGTTCTCGATCGCCTCGCGGATGCGGGCGTCGGCCTCCGCCGTCGCCTGCGCGAAGCGGTGCTGCTCGCTGACGTCGAAGGCGATGCCGACCAGGTGCAGGTCGCCGTCGCGGGCGATCTCGGCGCGCACGCGCATCCATTCCCAGGTGCCGTCGGCGCGGCGCATGCGCAGCACCCGGTCGACATGCGAGATCTCGCCCGCCGCCGCCTGCTCGGCGATGGCGTAGAGGTCGCCGTCCTCCGGGTTGACGATGGCCGCCACGTCGGCGAAGGGCAGCACGGCGTCCTGCGCCTCGTAACCCAGCATCTCGTACATGGAGCGCGACCAGTAGATGCGCCCGCGCGCCATGTCCCAGTCCCACAGCCCGCAGCGCCCGCGCGCCAGCGCCAGGTCGATGCGGCGCTGGATCTGCGCCGACAGGTCGTCCGCCTCGCGCGCCCGCGCCGCCTGGCTGAAATAGGCGTAGAGGATGGCGAACATCACCCCCGTCGTGCCGGCGAACAGCGTGACGTTGAGCGACACGGCGCGCCGCCATTCGGCGAAGATGGTCTCGGCCGGCTCGGCGGCGACGACCGAGAAGGGCGCGTTGAGCGGCCGGGCCAGCGCGCCCAGCGCGTCCTGCCCCTGCATGGCGATCTTGAGCGCGCCGGCGCGCTCGGCGAAGAGGAACAGCGGCTGCGCCTCGGAGAAGACGGCGTCGAGCTTGCGGCCGCCGATCTCGGCCGGGCCGGAGGCGGCGACGATGGCCGACTGCGCGTCGGCGACGGCGATGGTCATGCCGGGGGAGGAGAGGCCGCGGGCGCGATATTCGGCGATGGCGTCCTGCACGTCCTTGACGGCCAGCGTCGCGCCTCCCTGCACGTTGGCCGAGGCGCGCTCGATGATCTGGGCCAGCGCGATGGTGGCCGCCGTCAGCGAGCTCCGGTGCTCGCGCTCGATGTCGTCGCGCCAGGCCAGCATCGAGAAGACCCGCGCCACGCCGAGGATGATGAGGAAGATGACGATGAGGGCGGGCACGAGGCGGCGCAGCACCGGCTCGATGGAGACGAACTTGCCATAGGCCGGACCCGCGAGAAGGCTGACATGGCCCGAAAGCCGCTTCTTCCTTCGCTTCTTCCCACCGGAGGCGCAATGCATCTCCGCCGGCGCGCCATACGCGTCGGTGCTCGCCATCACCCGGCCCCTCTTGATCTCGAAACCGGCCCCGCCGCGCCGCCTGCCGCGCGGGACCGTGTGAAAAGGAATGTCGCTGCTGAAATCCGAAATACGCTCACTCCGAATGCGCCGAGTGAATCAAAACTGATTCGCGCTGTCCAGCGATTTCGTTAACGGAAGGTGAAATCCGCCCCTGCGTCGGCGGATTTTTATAATGAATCTCAAGGCGTTAAGTGGAATCATCTTCTGAGTCCGCAAGCCCAAGGCCTTGAAAAGACTCGCAGAAAGCCGGCTGTCCTTCGTCCCGTCCGACGATCGCGCCAAAAGCGGCCGCGACGCCCCTCCGGCGCGGCCGGAAGGGCGTCGCGAATCAGTTTTTCCGAATCAGAACCTTTAGGCGAGCGTCCGGTCGACGATGTCGCGCAGGTCGGTCGACAGCTTGCCCGCGCTCGAAATGCGCGCCAGCGCCGCGCGGGCCTGCTCGCGCCGCCCTTCCTCGAGCGACCGCCACGAGCGCATGGCGGTCAGGAGCCGCGCCGAAAGCTGCGGGTTCTTGGGGTCGATCTCCAGCACCGCGTCGGCGAAGAAGGCGTAGGCCGCCCCGTCCCGGCGGTTGAAGCCGGTCGGATTGGCGGCCGAGAAGGCCCCGATCAGCGCCCGCACGCGGTTGGGATTGTCGAGCGAGAACAGCCGGTGCCCGGTCAGGGCCCGCACGGCGGCGAGCGCGTCGTCGCCCGGCTGCGTCGCCTGCACCGCGAACCACTTGTCCATCACCAGCGGGTCGGCGCCGTAGCGCGCCTCGAAACCCGCCAGCGCCGCCGCCGTCTCGGCCGCGCCCGCGAAGCGATGCGCGAGCACGCCCAGCGCCGCGGCGCGGTCGGTCATGTTGTCGGCCTCGGCGAATTGCGCCGCGGCGCGCGCCGGGCTTTCCTCGTGCAGGCTGAGATAGTCGAGCAGCGCGTTGCGCAGCGCCCGCGCGCCGGCCGAATCCGCGTCGGGCGAGAACGGCCCCGGCCGCCGCATGGCGTCGTAGAGCGCCCCGAAGTCGCGCGCATAGACGGCGGCCACCGCCGCGATCATGTGGTTGCGGCTGGCGAGGATGGCGTCGGGGTCGACGTTGTCGCCCATCTCGCGCGCTACGTCGCTTTCGCTCGGCAGGCTCAGGCACAGGGCGCGGAAGGCGGGGTCGAGCGTCGCGTCGCCCGCCACGGCGCCCGCCAGCGCGAGCACCTTTGCGTCGGTCTCCGGCGCGTGGCCGCCGCGGATGCGCTTGGCGTTGTCGACCAGCGCCTGCGTGAACACGCCCGCCATGGCCTGCCAGCGCGCCACCGGATCGCCGTCGTTGAGCGCGAGGAAGATGCGGTCTTCGGTCGACAGCGGCGAGACGAGGTTGACCGGCGCGGAGAAGCCGCGCAGCAGCGACGGCGCCGGCCGCGAGCCGATCCCGTGGAAGACGAAGCTCTCCTGCGCCTGCCGCAGATGGATGACGCCGTCATGCGCCTCGCCGCCCTCGATGCGGGCGGGCGTCATGTCGCGGCCGTCCGGCCCCACCAGCCCGAAGGCGATCGGGATATGCATCGGCTTCTTCACCGGCTGGCCCGGCGTCGGAGCCAGCGACTGCTTCAATTCGACCGTGAAGGTCGCCTTCTCGGAGTCGTGGTCGAAGCGCGCCTCGACGCGCGGCGTGCCGGCCTGGTCGTACCAGAGCGCGAATTGCGACAGGTCCGCGCCCGAAACCTCGGCGAAAACCTTCAGGAAATCCTCGATGGTCGCGGCCTCGCCGTCATGGCGCTCGAAATAGAGGTCCATGCCCGCGCGGAATTTCTCCGGCCCGATGATGGTGCGGATCATGCGCACGATCTCCGAGCCCTTCTCGTAGACCGTGGCCGTGTAGAAATTGTTGATCTCGCGATATTCGCGCGGCCGCACCGGATGCGCCAGCGGGCCGGCGTCCTCGGGGAACTGATGCGCCTTGAGGATCTTCACCTCGGCGATGCGCTTCACCGGCCGCGAGCGCTGGTCGGCGGAGAATTCGTGGTCGCGATAGACCGTCAGCCCTTCCTTGAGGCAGAGCTGGAACCAGTCGCGGCAGGTGATGCGGTTGCCGGTCCAGTTGTGGAAATATTCATGCGCGATCACCGCCTCGACGCCGGCGTAGTCGCTGTCGGTGGCGGTGTCGGGATCGGCCAGCACATATTTGTCGTTGAAGACGTTGAGGCCCTTGTTCTCCATCGCGCCCATGTTGAAATCCGACACGGCGACGATGTTGAACACGTCGAGATCGTATTCGCAGCCGAATTTCTCCTCGTCCCAGCGCATGGAGCGCTTGAGCGCGTCCATGGCGTAGTGCGCGCGGCCCTCCTTGCCGTCCTCGACATAGACGGCGAGATCGACTGGCCGGCCCGACCGCGTGACGAAACGGTCCTTCACCACGCCGAGCGCGCCGGCCACCAGCGCGAAGAGATAGGACGGCTTGGGATGCGGATCGTCCCAGACCGCGAAATGCCGGCCGCCGTCGAGCGCGCCGCTCTCGACCGGATTGCCGTTGGAGAGCAGGATGGGCGCCGCGTCGCGGTCGGCCTCGACCCGCACGCGATAGACCGACAGCACGTCGGGCCGGTCATAATAATAGGTGATGCGGCGGAACCCCTCCGCCTCGCACTGGGTGCAATAGACGCCGCTGGAGCGATAGAGCCCGGAAAGCTGCCGGTTGGCGGTGGGGTCGACCTCGGTGACGATGTCGAGCGTGAAGCGCGCGGCGTCGGGCAGGGCGGTGATCTCCAGCCGGTCCGGCGTCGCCGTATAGGCGTTGTCGCCCGGCGTCTCGCCGTCGATGGCGAGGCTCAGCAGCGTCAGCCCGTCGCCGTCCAGAACCAGCGGCGCGCCGGCGGGCGTATCGGCGCGGCGCTCGATGGTCAGCCGCGCCCGCACGACGGTCTTCTCGGGATCGAGAATGAAGTCGAGTTCCGTCTCGGGGATTGCGTAAGGGGTCGGGCGGTAGTCTTCGAGGCGAAAGGTCTGGCCGGTTTCAGTACGCATGACGAACGTCTTTCTGCAAAGCGCGGGGATCGCGGCGACGGGACGACTTCCTGAAGTGAAGACGCCCTATCTTCTTGTTTTTACGGGAAGGCCGTGGCGCGTCCTTCCCCGGAAACTCTTCTAGTCCTAGCGGCCTTTTCGCGCCGCGACAAGGAACGCGCTACCGCCGCGGCGCGGCGGGGACGCCCTCGGCGCGCGGGTCGAGCTGCATGGTCTCCGGCGTCGACTGGCCGTCCGGCGTGTGGAACTTGTATTCGGTCTTCTGGTCGCTCATCGCCGGGCGCTGCCGCCGTTGGATGCGCCACAGCGCGTGCAGCCCGTAAAGCGCGTAGGAGGCGGCCATGGTGACGAAGAAGCCGGTCGGCCCCGTCGCGTCCATCAGCGGGCCGGACAGCGCCGGGCCGATCATGCTGCCCGCGCCGTAGATGATCAGCAGCCCGCCGGAGATCTTCACGAATTCGCTGGCGTCGGCGTAGTCGTTGGCGTGCGCCACGTTGAGGCTGTAGATCGGATAGAGCACCGAGCCGAACAGGAACATCATGACGTAGAGCGCCGGCGCGCCGGGATGGACCAGCACCATGGCCAGCGACAGCACGAAGCCGATGACGCCCGCCACCACCATGACGTAGCGCCGGTCGACGAAATCCGAGGCGCGGCCGAGCGGATACTGGAAGATCGCCCCGCCCACCATGGCCGAGGCCAGCATGGTGGCGATGCCGAAGGTGGAGAGCCCGTTGGCCTCGCCATAGACCGGCGCGAGAAAGCTCCACGTGCCGGCGATGACGCCGGCGATGAAGGAGCCGACGGCGGCGGCCGGCGAGCGCCGGTAGAGCCCCTTGAGGTCGAGCGAGACCTGCGTCAGCGGGCGCGGCGACTGCGCGCTCGACAGCGCCGTCGGCAGCAGCGCCCCGGCGTAGATCAGCGCGCAGACGATGAACAGCGTCTGCGTGGCCGGGTCGCCGAAGGGCATGATATATTGCCCGCACATCAGCCCGACCATGGTGATGATCATATAGACCGAGAACACCATGCCGCGCGTCTCGTTGGTGACGCGCTCGTTGAGCCAGCTTTCGATGATCATGTAGCTGCCGGCAAGCGCGAAGCCGGCGATGCCGCGAAAGATCATCCACGAGACCGGCTCGACGATCAGCGCGTGCAGCAGCAGCGCCATGGAAAGAAGCGTCAGCAGGGCCGAGAACACCCGCACATGGCCGACCCGGCGCACGAAATGCGGCACCACGATGCAGGCGACGGTGAAGGCCAGCGAATAGCTCGCGCCCATCCAGCCGATGGTGGTGGTGGACCAGCCCTCCATGCCGCCGCGTATGGGCAGGAGGATGCCCGCGAGGCCGCCCGCCAGAAGCATCAGAAAGGTGCTGGCGAGAAGCGCGGCGATGGGCAAAAGCTGGCCGGCCATCGGGAAGACTCCTGTTCGGAAGGCGACGCGGAGAAGCTATACAGCATGGCGCGCCGAAGCGCGCGGTTTTGCGACAGCAATTTACCTGAAATCGGGACGATTTCGCGGCCGTCAGGCGAGCTGTTCGAGCTTTATCTGCACGGCGAGGAAATCGCGCCAGGCGAAGCGCTTCTGCGCCGGCGTGCGCAGGAGATAGGCCGGGTGCAGGGTGGGCATGACGGGGATCTCCACGCCCGAGGGCGTGCGGTGGACCTTCCAGTTGCCGCGCAGCCGCAGCACGCCTTCCGTGGCCCCGGTCAGCGCCTTGCCCGCCGGCCCGCCCAGCGCAACCAGCACTTTTGGGGCGGCCAGCTCGATCTGCCGCTCGATGAAGGGGCGGCAAAGCTCTGTCTCCAGCGGCGTTGGCGTGCGGTTGCCGGGCGGCCGCCAGGGAATGGTGTTGGCGATATAGACCTCTTCGCGCTTGAGGCCGATGGCGGCGATCATGCGGTTGAGAAGTTGACCCGAGCGGCCGACGAAAGGCAGGCCCTCCACGTCCTCGTCGCGGCCGGGCGCCTCGCCGATGAACATGATGGGCGAGGCGCCCGGCCGCG
>UBKJ01000031.1 GCA_900465915.1 Hyphomicrobiales bacterium | reverse complement strand
TACGACGCCGATTGACACATTTTCAAATGGCGTGTTCAGCTTGCGAGACTGATTGAGCGCAGAACTTTCAACATGTCGTCCAGGTCGCCGCAGGGATTGCAGCCGATGGAGCGGATGTCGTCCGTCACATCCACCGGCAAGCCGGAATTCGAATCCGCCGGCACTTCGTTCAGGCGTCCGCCGATCAGCACCGGCAGGTCGAGCTGGCGTTCGGCGAGCGCGGCTTTGACCGCCTTGGCGTAGCGCAGCGCAACGCCGTTGTAGGTGCTGACCGCTATGGCGTCGGCGCCCGTCTCCACCGCGCGCTCCACCAGCGTTTCTGGATCGACCGCCACGCCCGCATCGGCGATTTCGGCGGCGAGGCCTTCCAGCGCCTTCTCCACCAGATACTTGCCGTGCTCGTGAACGTCTGTGGTGCCGACGCAAACGATAATGGGGCGGGGAGTTTCGAGCGGCGTGCGCGACGCCACCCAATGTTCGGCTTTTTCGTTGAGTTCGCGCGCCCATTCGGCGTGGATGAGCGGCTTACGGCCACGTGGGCTTTGCACGCCGGGTCCGAAAAGCGCTTCCATGCGCTTTGGCCCCATGCGGCGAATAGCGAGCATCAGGGCGGCCGGATCGTCCACCGCAACGCCCCGATCCGCAAGGCCTTCGATCACGGACCGGGCGAAGCGTTGGCCGCCCTCCACCAGCACGTCGGCCATCGTCTCCACCTTGCTCCAGTCGAAGACCGGCTCGTAATAAGGCGCGTGCAGCGCCATGCGATGCGCGAAGGTCTGGGCGTCGATGATTTCGTCCACATCCGGAATGCGCTGGTTCTCGGTCACGGGTACGGGGTTGACCGCATGTCCCGCCGGCCAGCGCCCGAGCGCCAGCATGTCGGCCATCAGATAACTCGCGAGGCTGGCGAAATTGCCCGCCGGCGTCGACTGATAGGCGACCGTGTTGCCAAAGATCATGGTGCCGGGCGTATTGTTGACGCGCACCAGCGCGGCGTGGAACGCGGTGCGCGATAGCGGATCGGAAAAATGGTGACCATAGCAATGGGCGAGTCGCGCGCCGATCAGGGTGTCGATGATATGCTTTTCGACGATCACCATGCCCAGCGCGCAGGCCATATCGATGAAAAGGCCGGCGAAGCCGTCGTCCAGGTTGGAGTGGACGAGAATCTCGGCGTTCTGCGCAGCGATGAGACCGAGCGCCGTCACCGTCGCTTCGGTCGTGGCCACGTCGTTGTCCCAATAGGGTAGGCGGAAGGTGAAATATTGTCCGAGATTGCCGACCGCGGTCGCGCCGGCCGCGATCGCCGCGCGGGTGTTTTCCACCGCACCGGGCAGGCCGAGCATGAAATCGCCGAAATGGGCGGCGGCGGGAGCGGCGTTGGTGATGCGCGCGAAATCTTCCGGTCCCGTCAGCACGATGCCGGTGCCCCGACCCGCCTTCGCGCGCATGGCTTCGGGATAACCCATCGACCAGTCGAGCGTGATGCCGAAACGGTCGACCGTGACGCCGGCCGCGCCGCATTTTTCATAGACTTCGCCAATCGCCTCGATGGTGCGGTCGACATTGCGGAAGCCGATATGCGCATGTTGCATGATGCGCTTTTCAGCCATCGCTCGACGCTTCCATTCGGCTTCCGAGGCTACGTTCTTTTCGGTCAGAAACCGGCAGGGACCCAGCCGCCAGTCGCGCGCCATGGCGCGTCCCGCAGCGAGCAGATCTGCCCCCGGGGTCAGGCGGGGATCGATAAGGAGGGGTTCGGCGATCATGAGGGCCTCGGTCCGGCTTTAAAGAAAGACTGACCAACAAATACCGCGCTTTAAGTGCCCACGCAAGAGTATACAGTTTTATGTTGACGGCGCCGCCCTTATGGTTCTACTGGTATGGAAAGCGAACCAATCGCCGGAATGGGAGCAGAGGGCATGGATTTCCGCAGTATGTTCGACGCTCGCTACGGCTTGGCCAAAAGCGTGCCGCGCCAGTCGATGAAGGATGTCGTCGCCGGCAAGATAGCGACGCTCATCGCATCCGGGGTGCTTGGCGTAGGCGACGCCTTGCCGGGCGAACGCGAACTGGCGGCTGCGTTGGCCGTTAGCCGCGAGACCGTTCGCGGCGCTATTCTCATTTTGTCGACCCGCGGGATTCTTTCCGTCACGCAAGGCGCTCGTACTGTGGTGGCCGACAGCGAGGTGGGCGAACTGGCGGTGCAGTCGGCGCGCTACCGCGATATCGCCGCATATAGCCTCGACGACGTTCACGCGGCGCGTCTTTTGGTGGAGCCGACGCTAGCCCGCGCCGCCGCACTCGCCGTTACGCCGGCCGTTTTGGAGGAACTTCGCATCTCCTTGCTTGCGCAGGAGGCGGCTGTGAGCGACCCGGTCCGCTTCCTCATCTGCGACCGCGAATTTCATCTGGCGGTCTACCATGCTGCGGGCAACGCCGTATTGGCAGATATGGCCGCGGATCTTTATTCCTATCTTCTTGCCCATCGTCGACGCGCGGTGTCCCGACCGGGCGGCATCGCCACCAGCATCGCCGATCATCGCGCCATCCTCGCGGGGCTGGAAGCCCATGATCCGGAGGCCACGGCCAGCGCCTTCGTCATCCATGAAACTCGCATCCATACGACGACGCGGCAGCTTTTTCCGTCGGCTGTCGCTTCAAGGGAGGAATGATGACAACCAGATCCGAACCATCCCGCTTCCTGCGCCTTTTCGGCACGGAGCAACCGCCCGCTGAAGAGCGCCTGTTGCGCGCGGGTCCGTTGACCGTTCTGTTCGATGGCGCGAACCTGCGCGACATTCGCGTGCATGAAGAGGAAGTCATTCGGGCGATCTCCTTCGTCGTGCGCGACAAAAACTGGGCGACGCTGGCGCCCTCCATCGAAAACCTTCGTATCAAGGAGGCGGAGGATCGTTTTCAAATCCGCTATCGCGCCGGCGTCGGCGGCGCGACTGAGCGTTTCGACTATGAAGTTTTTATCGAGGGTCAGGCGAACGGCGTTTTGCGTTTTGGCGGACGTGGGTCAACGCCGACGGGATTGCTCACCAATCGCACCGGCTTCGTCATCCTGCATCCCATCGAAGGAGTGAGCGGCGCGCCGGCGCGCATCGTTCATACGAGCGGCGAAACGGTTGAAACCTCTTTCCCCGATCTCATCGATCCTGTTCAGCCGATGATGGATTTGCGCGAGCTCACTTACCGCACGCCGCGTGGCCAAAGCGTGCGCTGTCGCATGGAGGGCGATGTCTTTGAGATGGAGGACCAGCGCAATTGGACGGACGCCTCGTACAAGACCTATGTGCGTCCGCTCGCTCTGCCATGGCCCTACCGGATCGAGCAGGGCGAGGAAATCGATCAGACGATTACGCTGACGGTCACAGACGCGCCCGCCGCAGCGATGCAGACCGATGCGGGCCCGGTCGTCGTCTCGCTCGGCGAGGGGGCGGGAATTGCGCCGCGTCTTGGCGTCGGTCTCCAGCCGGAAGACGCCGGTACGGTGCTTGTTCATGCGGATCGGCTGCGCGGTCTTGGCCTGTCGCATGTCTTATGCCATCACGATCCACGTCGCGGTCATAATGCCGAAACGCTCGCCCGGCAGGTCGAAGCTTGCGGGGCTATCGGAGCGGAACCATGGCTCGAAGCGGTGATCGTGAATGTCGATGACGCCGGGGCCACGGCTGAAGTCGCTGCGCTGGGCGATATAGCCGCACGGCTCGGCGATCCGTTTCGAACGGTTTTCGTTTCGCCCGCGCCAGACCTTAAATGCACCTTGCCGGGCAGCGACTGGCCGCCCGCGCCGGATGCGCTCCGTCTCTACGCCGCCACGCGTTCGGCCTTTCCCGGCGCACGGATCGGCGGCGGCATGTTCAGCTTTTTCACCGAACTCAATCGCAAGCGTCCGCCTGTCGAGGCGCTTGATATCGTCACCTTCACCACCGCTGCGATCTTCCATGCTGGCGATGATCGCTCCATGATGGAAACGCTGGAGTGTTTGCCGCATATCGTGAAAACCGTTCCGGCGATCGCCAAAGGTCTGCCCTATACGGTTGGGCCGTCGGCTATTGGCCTGCGCGACAATCCCTATGGCGAGGCTCCGGTGGACAATCCCGACAACATCCGGCAAGCCGTCAACTACAATGATCCTCGCCAGCGGGGCGTCATAGGCGCTGCATGGAATCTCGGCTATTTCGCCGCCTTCGCCATAGGCGGCGCCGAAGCCGTTGCGCTGGGCGGCGCTGTGGGGCCGTTCGGTGCAATCTCCGTTCCGATGCCTTATCCGCAGCCGTGGTTTGAAGGTGAAGGGGAGCTCTATCCCGTCTGGCACGTCTTGCGCGGCATGGCGCGGTTGCGCGACGGTCCTTTGCGCGCCGTCTCGGCGTCCGTTCCAGGCGCCGTTCGCGGTTTCGCCGCCGAAACAGCCCAAGGCGTAGAACTCTGGCTTTGCAACCCTTCCCCCGCACCGGTGACGTTACGCCTGCCCGAGAGATTTTCCGTTGCCGCCGTGCTCGACGCCGAGTCCTTCGTAGCGGCCGCGGAACGACCCGATTTTCTTGATGAGTTCGCTCCACTCCGTGCATCGACGCTCACGCTCGATGCTTACGCGGTAATACGCACGCTAAGCCCGATCCATCATTAATGCATGGCTTATTGAAGACAGGAAGAATGACGATGCATGTTCTCATCACAGGCGCGGGCGGTATGATCGGCCGCAAGCTGGCCGCCACACTTGCGCGGAACGGAAGTCTCGGCGACCGCGCCATCGCCCGCATGACATTGGTCGATATCGTCGAGCCGTCGGTCCCGGCGGGAGCGGTGACAATGATCGACGCCATGGCCAGCGACATTTCCGCCAAGGGCGCGGCGGAAGCGCTCGCGGCGCTGCGGCCCGACGTGATCTTCCATCTCGCGGCGATCGTTTCCGGGCAGGCCGAGCGCGATTTCAACCTCGGCTACAAGATCAATCTCGACGCCGCGCGCGATCTTTTCGAGGCCATCCGGCGTGAAAGCGAACGCGGCGCTTATGTTCCGCGCGTGGTCTTCTCCTCGTCGCTGGCGGTCTATGGCGCCCCCTTGCCGGACCCCATTCCGGACGACTACCTGCTCGCGCCGCTGACGAGCTATGGCGTGCAAAAAGCGATATGCGAATTGCTGCTCGCCGATTATTCGCGGCGCGGCTTTCTCGACGGCGTCGGCGTGCGTCTTCCCACGGTCGTCATCCGGCCCGGCGCGCCGAATGCGGCCGCTTCCGGCTTCTTCTCCGGTATCCTGCGCGAGCCTCTTGCGGGTCAGCGCGCCGTGTTGCCGGTCGCGGACGACGTCAAGCACTGGCTGGCCAGCCCCCGTTCGGCGGTGGCGTTTCTGATCCGCGCCGCTACGCTGGACACGTCCGGCCTCGGCGTGCGCCGCACGCTCAACATGCCGGGTGTGGCGGCCACCGTCGCCGACCAGATCGCCGCGCTGGAGCGCGCCGCCGGCCCCGAAGCCGTAGCGCTGATTGACCGTCAGCCGGATGAGGCCGTCGCCCGGATCATCAATGCTTGGCCGCGCGCCTTCGCGCCGGAACGCGCAATGGAGCTAGGCTTCACGGCCGAAACCACAGTGGACGAACTTATCGCCGTCTATCTGAAGGAAGATGCGCCCGAGGCTGGATCATGAGCGTCATTCTGGGGTGCATTGCCGACGACTTCACCGGCGCGACCGACCTCGCGGGTCTATTGGCGCGAAGCGGCGCGGAGGTGAGTCTCAGGATTGGCGTCCCCGTCGCACCACCGCACGAGACCGCTGCTTTCGAGGTTATCGCTCTCAAATGCCGCACTGCGCCGCCGCAGGAGGCGATAAACGAATGCCGCGCCGCGCTCGCCTGGCTTCAGGCGGCAGGCGCGCGTCAGTTTTTCTGGAAATATTGCTCCACCTTCGATTCCACCCCGCAAGGCAACATCGGACCAGTCGCGGAAGCGTTGATGGCGGATCTTGGCGCAACTCAGACGATTTATTGCCCCGCTTTTCCCGAAAACGGGCGGCGCGTCTTTATGGGCAACCTCTTCGTCCATCGTGAGCCGCTCGCGGAAAGCCCGATGAAAGACCATCCATTGACGCCGATGCGTGATTCCAACCTGATGCGTTTGCTGACGCCGCAGGTGTCCGGGCGCGTTGGTCTGGCTGACCGGGCCACGGTGGCGCGTGGACCCGCGGCGCTCAGCGCCGAACTCGACGTCTTGCGTGATCAGGGCGTCGCGCATGTAATCGTAGACGCAATAGAAACGGCTGATCTTTCTATCATCGCCGAGGCCTGTCTTGACATGCCGCTTCTCACCGGCGGCAGCGCGCTCGCCATGCCGCTTCCCGCGCTTTATCGCGAAGAGGGAGTTCTGACGGCCAACGATCCACACACTATAGCCGCTCCTCCTCCGCAGAAGGCGATCGTACTTTCGGGCAGTTGTTCGACGATGACGCGAGCGCAGGTCGAGTGCTACACTGCGCTCGCGCCTGCGTTGCAGATCGATCCGCTCGAATTGGCGGAAAAGGGGACGGAGGCCGCGCGCGTATGGCTCGCCTCGCAATCCCTGGAGGAAGCCCCGCTTATCTATGCGACCGCCGAACCCGGCGCCATTCGTCGCGTGCAGGAAAGATTGGGCGCGGCTCGAGCCGGCCAGATCGTGGAGGAAGCTCTGGCGGAACTGGCGCTTTTTGCGTTTGAACTGGGTGCGCGCCGTTTCGTGGTCGCAGGGGGAGAAACCTCTGGAGCGATCACCAAGGCGCTCGGCGTCGCCAGGCTGGACATCGGCCGCGAGATCGCCCCTGGCGTGCCGTGGACTTTCTGCGAGATTGGCGGCGAACGCATAGCGCTGGCGTTGAAGTCCGGCAATTTCGGCGGAAAAAATTTCTTTTCCGACGCGCTCACCGCGTTGAACGACGGCTAAGCGCTGGGACATAGTGCGTGATCACACCATTTTACGCTTCCTCTTGGAGTGGACATATGAAATTTTCCGCCAATCTGGGTTTTCTCTGGGCCGAGCTGCCGCTGCCGGACGCCATCCGCGCCGCGAAGGCTGCCGGCTTCGACGCGGTGGAGTGCCATTGGCCCTATGCGACCGCCGCCGCCGAGACGAAGGCGGCGCTCGACGAGACCGGGCTTCCCATGCTCGGCCTCAACACGCTGCGCGGCGCCGCGGGCGAGAACGGGCTTTCGGCCTTGCCGGGACGGGAAGCGGAAGCGCGCGCGGCCATCGACCAGGCGATCGCCTATGCTGAGGCCATCGGCGCCCAGGCGATCCATGTCATGGCTGGCTTCGCCTCCGGCGAGAGGGCGCGGGAAACGTTTCTCGAAAACCTGCGCTATGCGGCGGAAACGGCGCCGGAGCCGATCGCGCTCCTGATCGAGCCGCTCAACCGGCACGACGCGCCGGGCTATTTCCTGAAAACCACCGACCAGGCGCGCGAGATCATCGCCGATCTCGGCTCGCCGCGCGTCAAGCTGATGTTCGACTGCTATCATATCGGGCGCACCGAGGGCGACCTCATCACCCGTTTTCGCGATCTCCTGCCTGTGGTCGGCCATGTCCAGTTCGCCTCGGTGCCGGATCGCGGCCCGCCGGACGGCGGCGAGATCGATTATAGCGTGGTGCTGCCGGCCATCCGCGCCGCCGGCTGGTCCGCGCCGCTGGGGGCGGAATACCGCCCGCGCGGCGACACCGCCGGCAGCCTGGGCTGGCTGCGCAATTTCGTCCGCTAAGTTCAAAGCCCTTCCCCGCCGCGATGGAGGGGAAGGGCGCTTTCGTCAGGCCTGCGCGCGCAGCGTCTTCGCCGCCGCCACCATGTTGACGAGGGCGGGGCGCACCTCGTCCCATTTGCGCGTCTTCAGGCCGCAATCGGGATTGACCCAGAGCTGGCCGTCCGAAAGCCGCTGGCGGGCGAGCGTCAGAAGGTCGATCATCTCGCTTGTCTCCGGCACGCGCGGCGAATGGATGTCGTAGACGCCCGGCCCGATCTCGTTGGGATATTTGAACGAGCGGAAGGCGTCGAGCAACTCCATGCGCGAGCGCGACGTCTCGATGGAGATCACGTCGGCGTCCATGGCGGCGATCGCCGCGATGATGTCGTTGAACTCCGAATAGCACATATGGGTGTGGATCTGCGTCTCGTCCGCCACGCCGCCGGCGCAGAGGCGAAAACATTCCACCGCCCAGTCGAGATAGGCGTCCCAGTCGGCGCGGCGCAGCGGCAGGCCCTCGCGCAAGGCGGCCTCGTCGATCTGGATCATTGCGGCGCCGGCTTTTTCCAAGTCGATCACCTCGTCGCGGATCGCCAGCGCGATCTGGCGGCAGATCGCGGCGCGGGGCAGGTCGTCGCGCGCGAAGGACCAGTTGAGGATGGTCACCGGCCCCGTCAGCATGCCCTTGACCGGCCGTTTCGTCAGCGACTGCGCATAGCGCCACCAGCCGACCGTCATCGGCGCCGGCCGCGACACGTCGCCGAAGATGATCGGCGGGCGCACGCAGCGCGAGCCGTAGCTCTGCACCCAGCCGTGACGGGTGAAGGCGAAGCCCGAAAGCCGCTCGCCGAAATATTGCACCATGTCGTTGCGCTCGAATTCGCCGTGCACCAGCACGTCGAGGCCGATCTCCTCCTGCCAGCGTATGGCGGCCTCGGTCTCCTTGCGCAGAAAGTCCTCATAGTCGCGGTCGCCGAGCTGGCCCTTGTCGTGGGCGGCGCGCGCCTTGCGCACCTCGGCCGTCTGCGGGAAGGAGCCGATGGTCGTGGTCGGGAAGGCGGGCAGGCCGAGTCGTGCGTTCTGCAGCGCCTGACGCTCGGCGAAGGCGCTCTTGCGCGTCTTCATGGCGTCCTCGATCTTCGCCGCGCGCTCACGCACGGCGTCGTCGTGGACCTTGGGCGAGGTCCGGCGCGCGGCGATGGCCGCTTCGGCCTCGCGGATCAGCGGCCTGGCCGGGCGCGTGCGCGAGACCAGCGCCTCGCTCAGCGCCGCAAGCTCGTCCATCTTCTGCGCCGCGAAGGCGAGCCAGCTCTTGAGATCGGCGTCGAGGTCGGTCTCCAGCGCCAGGTCGATGGGCACGTGCAGCAGCGAGCAGGAGGAGGCGATCTCGACCCGGTCCGCGCCGCGCCATTCCACGATCGGACGGATGCGGTCGAGGATGGTGACGAGGTCGGCGCGCCAGACGTTGCGGCCGTCGATCACGCCCAGCGACAGGACCTGGTCCGGCCGCAGCTTGGCCGCGACCTCGGCCAGCTGCTTCGGCGCGCGCGCAAGGTCGACATGCAGCCCGGCCACCGGCAGGGCGGCCGCCGTTTCGAGATTGCCGCCGAGCGCGCCGAAATAGGTCGCCAGCATGATCTTGAGCCTGGGGACCGCCGCCAGCCTGTCATAGGCGAGCTTGAAGGCGGCGCGCTCGTTGGGGATGAGGTCGAGGACCAGCGCCGGCTCGTCGATCTGCACCCAGTCCGCGCCGGCCGCGGCCAGCTCGCCCAGCAGCTCCTCATAGACGGGCAGCAACTTCGGCAGCAGCGCCAGCGGGTTGAAGCCCTCCGAGGTCGACTTGGCGAGCTTCAGGAAAGTCACCGGGCCGAGGATGACCGGGCGTGTATGGACGCCAAGCGCTTTGGCCTCCAGGAAATGCTCGACCGCCTTGGCGCTGGACAGCCGGAAGGCCTGGTCGTCGGAAAGCTCCGGCGCGAGATAATGGTAGTTGGTGTCGAACCATTTCGTCATCTCCATGGCGGTCACGCCATGGCTATGATCGCTATGGCCGCAAGCGGCCGGCTCGCCGCCGCGCGCCATGGCGAAATAGGCGTCGAGCGACACGGCGCCGCCGTCCCAGCCGTAGCGCGGCGGAATCGCGCCCACCGTCACGGCCATGTCGAGCACATGGTCGTAAAGCGAGAAGTCGTTGGACGGAATGCGGCTTATGCCGCGGTCGCGCTGCTCGATCCAGTTGGCGGCGCGCAATTGTTTCGCCGTCTCCAGAAGCTCTTCGGCGGAGGATTTGCCGGACCAATAGGCTTCGAGCGCGAATTTCAGCTCGCGGCGGCGGCCGATGCGCGGCGCGCCCAGCGTGGCGGTGGCGATGGTGGCGTTGGACATGACTGTTTACCCCGATTCAGGTTGCGGCGGGATAAAGCGGATGCGTGCGGGCAAGGCGGCGCCGAAGCCGGCGGCCATGACGGCGACACATCGGGACACCCCGCCCGTGGACGTTATCTCGTCATGGCAGGTCTCCTGGCTCACGGGTCACGGCCTTCATTCGCCTTCCCGGAGCGTCCGTTCCAGTGGCTTGGATGAATGTCGGCTCGCCGTTCACAGTTGCGGGGGCAGCGCCGGTCTTGTCCTGCGGACGCACCGGCTTCCCTCTTAGCTCCACCCGTCGGACGGATGGAGAACCACGACGTCGGCAATCTGATTCATGTCCGGCCATTTGTCAATATGATATAAAGGAATGTTTATATCTTTAAGTCAGAAAGGCGCGCCGATCCGGCTGGACAGGTTGTCCGCATTGGTCTAGATTTTAGACCATGAACCGGCTGCAAAAGAAATCCGTGCTGATCACCGGCGGCGCCAACGGCGCGGGGGCCGCGAGCGTCACCCTGTTCGCGGAAGAGGGCGCGCGCGTCATGATCGCCGACCGCGACGCGGAAGCCGCGACGCAATTGACGGCAGCGCTGACCGCGCGCGGGCTGGACGTGCGCTTCGTCCATGCCGACGTCTCCAAGCCCGACGGCGCGGAGGCCGCCTATCATGCGGCGCGCGAGGCCTTCGGCCGCGTCGACGTGCTGTTCAACCACGCCGGCATCATCATCGTAAAACCTTTCCTCGAATGCAGCATCGAGGAATGGGACGAGCTGATGAACAACAACGCCAAGTCGGCCTTCCTGATGAGCCGGCTGGTGCTGCCGGAAATGGTCGAGCGCGGCAAGGGCGTGCTGGTTTTCACCTCGACCACCGGCGTGCGCGCGGCCACCCATCTGGAGGCGCTTTACTGCGCGTCGAAATCGGCCATGCACCAGCTGGCGCGGGCGCTGGCGGTGGAATATCGCGACCAGGGCATCCGCTCCAACCTGATCTGCCCCAGCTTCGTGCGCACCCATCACGGCGAGCACGAGATCGAGCAGTTGCGCAGCTACGGCGTCTTCGCCTCGGAAAACGACGTGAACGCCATGCAGGGCCGCATCTGCGAGCCCGAGGAGGTGGCCGAAGTGGCGCTGTTCCTGGCGTCGGACGCGTCGAGCTTCGTCAACGGGGCGGAGATCTTCGTGGACAACACCTTTACGGCGGTGTGACCCGATGCTGTGGGGGCTGAGACCGGTCGAACCGCAGGCGGCCTACGGGTTGGCCGTGGACCTATTGCAGCGCCAGATCCACGCCGGACTGCTGCTGCCGGCCGAAAGGCTGCCGGCCGAGCGGCAATTGTCCGACAAGTTCGGCATCAGCCGGGTGACGCTGCGCGAGGCGCTGCGGGTGTTGGAGACCAATCAATATATCACCGTACGCCGCGGCGCGCAGGGCGGGGCCTTCGTCACCGACGAGGACCGGCTGGGCCGTCTCGCGCATCGGCGCATGTCGCGCGCGCCGGCCGCCGCGATGCGGGTGGTCGAGTTCCTGACCGTCAACCAGCTGGCGGCGGCGCGGCTCGCCGCCGTGCGGCGCAGCGCCGCCGACCTCAAGCGCCTGCGCCAGGCCGCCGACATGATGAAATCCGCCTCCGGCGGCCCGCAGCGCAAGCAGGCTGAGGCGCTGTTCCTGCTGGCGCTCGGCGACGCCTCGCAGAACCCGCTTCTGTCGCGGGCGATCGAGGACGGGCTGGCCGAACTGTTTCTGCCGTTCGAGAAGCCCTCCGCCGAAGGCGCGGCCGCCCTGGCGCTGCAAGCCTTCGAGGCGCTGCTGCGCGCGCTGGAGGAGGAGGACGCCGCCGGCTCCGAGGCCGCCATGGCCTTGCTGCACGCCCTTCTCTGGGACGCCGTGCGGCGCATCATCAAAAACGCGGCCTGACCGTAAGAGGGGACTTGACAAGCCGCCCGCGATTGAATGGTATTAAGATCATACCAATGATCCTTTGAAGCGGAACGATGTCATGAACGTAGCGTCGAATATCTTCAGCAAGCCGGTTCTGGCCGACAGGCTGCGCGGCCGCACCGCGATCGTCACCGGCGGCGCGAACGGCATGGGCCGCGCGGCGGCGTCCATGTTCGCCAAGGCCGGCGCGAAAGTGGCGATATTCGACATCCAGGCCGGGCCGGGCGAGGCAGCGGCGGCGGAAATCCGCGCCGCGGGCGGCGAGGCGCTGTTCTTCGCCACCGACGTGGCGGACGCCGCGGCGGTCAAGGCCTCCTTCGGCAAGGTGGTCGAGGCCTGGGGACGGGTCGACACTTTGTTCAACCACGCCGGCACCATCATCGTGAAGCCGTTCCACGAGAACACCGACGCCGATTACGACCGGCTGATGGACATCAACGTCCGCTCCGCCTTCATCGTTTGCCGCGAGGTCGTGGCGCATATGCTGGAGAACGGCGGCGGCTCGATCGTCATCACCTCGTCCATCGGCGGCGAGAAGGGTTTTGCCCTCGAAAGCCTCTATTGCATGACCAAGGGCGCGGTGCTGCAGCTCGCCCGCTCCATCGCGGTCGAATATCGCGACCGCGGCATCCGCTGCAACGCCGTCTGCCCCGGCTTCGTCAAGACCGCGCACGGGTTGCGCGAGATCGGCGAGCTGGACGGGCTGGGCCAGAACTGGAACGAGGCCGACCTCAACGCCGTGCAGGGCCGCCTCTGCGAGCCGGAGGAAGTGGCCGCGGCGGCGCTGTGGCTCGCCTCCGACGACGCCAGCTTCGTCAACGGAACCGCGCTTTACGTCGATAACGGCTGGTACGCCAAGGGATAGGTGCGCCGGCCAAGCCTCAAGGGCGAGCCTTTGGGGGGAGGGGACAACGAGAAAGCGGGGCGACCCACGCCGCCCCGGGCCTGAAGCGGCCGCCGCGGCGGCCTGAACGACAACAAGAAGGGAACGACAATGAAACGATTGATTGCGACGGCGATCATGGCCCTGGGCGTCGGCGCCGCCACGCCCTCCATGGCCTTCGAGCCGGAATCCACCCAGCCGATCAAGCTGATGATCGCCGACTGGACCTCGATGTTGATCGACACCGAGATCCTCAACATCATCCTGTCCACCTACGGCTACAACGTGCAGACGGAAGTGGCCGACGACAGCGCGCGCTATCCGGGCTTCGAGACCGGCGACCTCACCATCGCGCTCGAGACCTGGCAGACCACGCAGGAAAAGGCCTTCACCGCCTCGGTCGCCACCGGCAAGGTGCTCGACATGGGTGATCTCGGCCCGCACGCCAAGGAAGACTGGTGGTACCCCGCCTATATGGAGGAGAAGTGCCCCGGCCTGCCGGACTGGCGTGCTTTGCAGAAATGCGCCGCCGCCTTCTCCACCCCGGAAACCGCGCCCAAGGGTCGTTACCTCAGCGGCCCCGTGAGCTGGGGCGGCCATGACGAGGAGCGCGTCAAAGCGCTGGACCTGCCCTTCGAGGTGGTGCACGCCGGCACCGACGCGGCCATGTTCGCCGAGCTGAAGTCGGCCTATGAGCGCAAGGCGCCGATCCTGCTCTGGCTCTATGAGCCGCACTGGGCCCCGACCGTGTTCAAGGGCTCCTTCGTCAAGTTCCCCGCCTATGAGGACGCCTGCTACACCGACCCGAAATGGGGCGTGAACCCCAACGCCACCTATGACTGCGGCAAGCCCGAAGGCTGGATCAAGAAGATGGCCTGGGCCGACGGCGAGAAGGTCTGGCCCTGCGCCTACGACATCGTGCGCAAGTTCACCATGGACGGCAAGGAGCTGGGCGAGCTGGTCTACGAGGTCGACGTGAAGAGCCGCACCGTCAACGACGTCGCCATGGAATGGGCCAAGAAGAACGAAGCCAAGTGGCGTTCCTGGGCGGCCTGCGCTGAAAAATAAGGTCGGTCGCGGATGCGGCCCGCGCCGCGTCCGCGCCGGAAGATCAAGATGACGGCTATCTTCACACCTTCGGGAGACGCGCCGGCCAGGCGCAGCGGTTGGGCCATGCTGGTCCCGCCGCTGGTCATGGCGGCCGCGCTTCTTCTCTTTCCCGGCTTTCTGGCGCATCTGCCCGACAAGGCGGTCGCGCCGCTTTCCGACTGGGTCGGCGGCGGGCTGAACTGGTTCGCTCGCGAAGCGGGGATCGGCGGCGTGAAGGTCGCCGACATCACCCGCGCGCTGGCCAAGGCGGCGGAAGCGCCCATCGACTGGCTGAAAGTGGCGCTGGCCGACGGCTGGGTGAAGGGCGCGGGCTTCAACCGCACCCAGATGGCGCCGCCCTTGAGCTGGCTCGGCGTCGTTCTCGCCACGGCGCTGCTGGGCTGGCGGCTTTCGGGCCGCGGGCTGGCGCTGCTGACGCTCGCCGCCGGCGCCTATCTCGTCTTCTTCGGCCTCTGGGCCTCGGCCATGACCACGCTGGCCTCGGTGGCGCTCTGCGTCGTCACCGCGCTGGCGCTGGGGCTCGCCATGGGCGTCTGGGCCTATCGCTCGCCCGGCGCGGAAGCGGGCCTGCGCGCCGTCATGAACGTGATGCAGACCGTGCCGATCTTCTCCTATCTCCTGCCGACGCTGCTCCTGTTCGGCTACGGCCCCAGCGCGGCCTTGTTCGCGACCGTGGTCTACGCCCTGCCGCCGATGGTCCACGCCACGGTGCTGGCGCTGCGCTCCGTGCCGGCGGAAACGCTGGAGCTGGCCCGCATGACCGGGTGCAGCCGCACGCAGACGCTGTGGAAGGTGGAGCTTCCCGTCGCCGCGCCCAAGCTCGCCATCGGCCTCAACCAGGTGGTGATGATGACGCTCAACATGGTCATCATCGCCTCCATGATCGGAGCCGGCGGCCTCGGCTACGACGTGCTGCGCGCCCTGCGCCGGCTCGATTTCGGCGCGGGCTTCGAGGCCGGCATGGGCATCGTGGCCTTGGCCGTTGTGCTGGACCGGCTGACGCAGGCCGCCGCCCGCAACCAGTCGACGGGCCGGCACGGCCTGTGGAAAAAGGGCGACGCCGCGCTGGCCATAGGCCTTCTCGCCGCGCCGACGATCCTCAGCCTAGGGGTTCCCGCGCTCGCCGCCTGGCCGAAGGCCTGGACGCTGACGACCGCGCCGTTCTGGAACGGCGCGGTGAGCTTCGTCAACCAGAACTTCTACGGGCCGCTCGACGCCATGCGCACCGCGCTGCTGCTCAACGTGATGAACCCGTTCCGCGACCTGTTGCAGGCGACGCCGTGGAGCGTCATCGTCTTCCTCGCCGCCTGGGCGGGCTATGCGCTGGCGGGCCTGCGCACCGCGATCATCGTGGCGCTGCTCCTGCTGTTCATCGTCGCCACCGGCTATTGGGCGCCGGCGATGTCGTCGGTCTATCTCATCGTGCTGTCGGTGGCCGTCTCGCTCGCCATCGGCCTGCCCTTCGGCATCTGGGTGTCCTCGCATCCGAAGCTGCACGAGCCGGTGCAACTGGCGCTCGACACGCTGCAGACCCTGCCGACGCTGGTCTATCTGCTGCCGGCGGTGATGCTGTTCCACAACGGCGACTTCTCGGCCCTGATCGCCATCGTCTTCTACGCCGTCGCGCCGGCCATACGCTACGGCATGGCCGGCATGGCGCATGTGCCGTCGGAGCGGGTCGAGGCGGCGATCATGTCGGGCTGCGCGCCCTGGCAGACCTTTCGCTTCGTGCGGCTGCCCTCGGCCTTGCCGACGCTGCTCCTCGGCGTCAACCAGACCGTGATGATGGCGCTGTCGATGCTGGTCATCGCCGCGCTGGTCGGCACGCGCGAGCTGGGACAGGAAGTCTACACCGCGCTCGCCCGCGGCCAGACCGGGCCGGGCATCGTCGCCGGCCTCTGCGTCGCCTGCGTGGCGCTCGTCGCCGACGCGCTCTTGAAATCCGGCGCCGCCCGCGCCGCCCGGCATGAAGGAAACGCCCATGTCTGATTCCTCCAAGTCCAATCCCGCGCAGCCAGTCGCCATCGAGGCCAAGGGCGTATGGAAGGTGTTCGGCCGCGATCCGGGCTTCCTGCGCCGCCTGCCGGCCGCCGAGCGCACGCCGCAGGCGCTGGCCGAGGCGGGCATGGTCGGCGCCGTGCAGGACGCCACCTTCCAGATCGCCCGCGGCGAGGTCTTCGTCATCATGGGCCTGTCGGGCTCGGGAAAATCCACGCTGCTGCGCTGCCTCACCCGCCTGATCGAGCCCTCCGACGGCGCGATCTGCTATGACGGCGAGGACGTGCTGAAATTCGGCGACAAGGCGCTGATGGAGCTGCGCCGGCGGCGCATGGGCATGGTGTTCCAGCATTTCGCGCTGCTGCCCAACCGCACGGTGCTCGGCAACGTCGCCTTTCCGCTGGAGGTGCAGGGCATGCCGCGCGCCGAGGCCGAGGCGCGGGCGCGCGAACTGATCGAGACCGTCGGCCTGACCGGCCGCGAGGGCCGGTTCCCCTCGGCGCTTTCCGGCGGCCAGCAGCAGCGCGTCGGCATCGCGCGGTCGCTGACCACCAACCCGGAATTCTGGTTCCTGGACGAGCCGTTCTCGGCGCTCGACCCGCTCATCCGCGCCGATCTCCAGGCGGAAGTGCTGCGCCTGCAAAAGACCCAGACGCGCACCGTGGTGTTCGTCACCCACGATCTCGACGAGGCTATCCGGCTCGCCGACCGCATCGCCATCATGGAAGGCGGCCGCATCGTGCAGATCGGCACGCCCGAGCAGCTGGTGACGCATCCGGCGACCGACTATGTCCGCCGCTTCGTCGCCAAGGTGCCGCCGGCGCGCGTGGTGCGGGTCTCCTCGCTGATGACGCAGGCCGAGGGCGGCGAGGCAGGCGGCGGAGTGCAGGCCGAGGCCACCATCTCCGACATCGCGCCGGCGCTGGTCGCCGCCGCCGGTCCCCTGCCGGTCGTCGACGCAGCCGGCCGGCGCATCGGATCGCTCGACCGCCAGCGCGCGCTCGAAACGCTCGCCGCCAGCGCCTGAGCGGAAGGGCGCCGGTTATTCGGCGCCCGCCTTCCATTCGCGCAAGGCGAGGCTGGCCTTGGCGCCGATGGCGGTGAAAGGCTGCGGCGGCAGCGCCTTGGGCGCGTCGAAGCGGCCGTAGATTTCCGTGAGCCGCGTCTTTCGGCCCAGCATCAGCTCGGCTGCGGCGACGCCCGTGGCGGTCGCCTTGGTGGCCCCGACGCCGTTGCAGCCGCAGGCGGCGAAGACGCCCTTTTCGATCTCGCCGAAGGCCGGGACGGCGTTGCGCGTCACCGCCATGGCGCCGGCCCAGCGATATTCCATCGGAACGTCGGCCAGCGCCGGAAACCGCGCCCGGAACTTGCGGTCGTGCTGCGCGCCGGCGCGCCGCAACGCGCCTTCGCCGGCCTTGATGGAGGGGTGATAGGTGTAGCGCGAGCGGATGAGGATGCGGTCACCGCCGTCGCCCGGAACGCGCCGCACGGTGGTTCCCATGGGCAGCGCCGGCGTCGCCGCCCATTTGCGCCGGCCCGGCAGCAGGGCGGGGTTGAAGGCCCGTGTCATCGAGGCGAAGGTGAAGACGTGCAGAAGCTGGCGCTTGAAGAAGCCGAAGCTCTCCGCATGGCCGTTATTGGCGAGGATGATCCTGTCGGCCGTGATCGAGCCTTCGGGCGTCGTCACCAGCCAGCCCGAGCCCGCGCTCTCGAAGCGCAGGGCGGGGCTGCGCTCATAGACGGTGATCGGGTTACGCAGCGAATCCGCGACGCCGCGGATATAGGCCGCCGGCTGCACCATGACGGTTCCGGGCGTGAACAGCGCCGAGGTGTAGGCGTCCGAGCCGGTCACCTCGGCAATTTCGCGCGCGTTCAGGAGGCGGCTGCTCTCGCCCAGCGCGGCCAGCTGCGCGGCATAGGTGATGAGATGCCGGTCGCCCGTGTCGCTGATGGCGACGCTGTAGCGGCCGCACGGGTCGAAGATGTCCGGTCCCCAGCCTTGCTCGGCGGCGATCGATGCCGCGAGCGCGATCGCCGTGCGGCTGATCTCGATCGCCTCCCGGCTGCGCGTGGCTGCGTCGCCGCCGTAGTCGTCGGAGGAGACTTCGTGCGGCAGGTCGATGATGAAGCCGGAATTGCGGCCCGCCGCGGCCTCGCCTACGACGCCCGCCTCCAGCACCGCGACCTTCAGGCCGGGCTCCAACTCGAAAATCCGCCGCGCCGCCGAAAGCCCGGCGAAGCCGCCGCCGATGATCGCCACGTCGACGCTGCGGCGGCCTTGCAGCGGAGGATTGGCCCGGCAGGGCGGCAGCATCGCCGTCCAGGCCGAAACGCCGGTGTTCCTAGGCAGCCGCGAAGCCGTGAAGACTTTTTCGGCGGCCACGATCTAGGCTTCCCGTTCGACGAGGTCGCCGAGGGCGGCGCAGATGGTTTCGATCCGCTCGGCGGGCAGGGCGCGGAGCGGCTTGCGCGGATCGCCGGCGCCGTAGCCGGTCAGCTTCGCCGCCGCATAGACCGACTGCACATAGTCGCCTTCCCAGATCAGCGACATGACCGGCTCCAGCACGGTCCAGATTTCGCGCGCCTTGCGCCAGTCGCCGCTCGTCGCCGCCGCGACCAGAGCGAGCGCTGTGCGGGGCGCGAAATTGGCGCCGCCCCAGATCAGGGCGCTCGCGCCGGCGAACAGCGCGAAGGGAACCAGATTGTCGGCGCCGTTCATCACCGGCCGGCCGGTGCGGATGAGCGAAGCCTGCTTGCCGAGATCGCCGCCGCTGTCCTTGACGGCGCAGAAATTCGGGATGGCGCAAAGCTGCTCCAGCAGCGACGGCGTCACCGTCACGCCGACCGCGTGCGGCACGTTATAGCCGATGACCGGCAGGCCCGCCCCGGCGACCTCGGTATAGAAATCCACGACGCCCCGGTCGTCGGTCGGCCCTTCGAAGAAGGGCGGCAGCACCATGACGCCATCGGCGCCGCAATCGGCCGCATATTTGGTAAGCTCCACCACGTCCGAGGCGAGAAGCGCGGAAGTCTGCGCGATGATCCTGGCGCGGCCGTCGATGATTTTGGAGCCGCGCTGCACCAGTTCCCTGGTTTCCTCCTTCGACAGATAGACATGCATGCCGGTGCCGGAGCTGAGCACGAAGCCGGGCACGCCGGCCGCGAGATAACGCTCGATATTGTTTTCGAGCCGCGCGAAATCGATGCGACCTTGCGCGTCGAAAGGCGTGGCGATGGCGAGGTTCAGGCCGGGAAAGGGGAAGGTCGTCATCGTCGGAAATCCGCTGTTGGTTGGGTGAGAAACGCCTGCGTATAAAGTTATAATACAATAGATAGACATTTGATAGTCTGTCAACGGGATGCGGGATCGCGGGGCTCGGTCGCAGCTATGAGGTGAGGCGCGTTTGACCTATGAGGCTTCATTTCCATGACTGGATTTGCTAACCTATAGAACTGAAACCCTATTCCCATTCGGCTTCGAGTCGGCGAATGAAAGAGGCATAGAAGAATCTCAGGCCTGCCAATGCCGGACAGAAACCCGCCCTTCCGCATCATGCGGCCATAAAATATCATTTGTAGACAAGGCCTTCGCCTAGGAGTTCAAGACAGTGCCCGAGCAGGATTTTGGCGAGGCCGCAGCCGGCATGGACCGCAAGACCGCGCTCAGCACGAGCTTGAAGCAGCGCATCCTGACGATGCGGATCGCGCCCGGCTCGGTGCTGGACGAGGTGGCGTTGAGCGAGGAGTTCGGCCTGTCCCGCCCGCCGGTGCGGGAGACGATGCGGCAGCTCGCGGGTGAGGGCTTCATCGAGCTGGAGGCCAACCGGCCCGCCCGCGTCGCCTCGATGAGCTACAAGTCGCTGCGGGATTTTTTTCTGGTCGCGCCGATGATCTATGTCGCCGCCACGCGGCTCGCGGCCGAAAACGCCGCCAAGCCGGACATCGCCGGCCTGCGCGAGATCCAGGACAATTTCCGCGACGCCGTGCAGAGCGGCGACGTCGACCGCCGCGTCTTCTTCAACGACAAGTTCCACTTGCGCATCGGCGAGGTCGCCGACAACGCCTTTCTGATCCCGAGCCTGCGGCGGCTCCTGATCGACCATGCGCGCATCGGCAAGATCTTCTATCGCCCCAGCAACGGCAAGATGCTGGAGGAGCTGGAGGAAGCGTCGCGCCAGCACGACGAGATCATCGACGCCATAGCCAATCACGACGCCGACCGGGCGGAGGCTTTGGTGCGCTCGCATCTCGACCTGTCGCGCCGCAACATGGCGATGTACGCCGCCCCCGAGGGCTTGCAGCTTTCCATGGAAGGCTGAGCGCGCATTCCCGAAACGGCCCCTGTCGCGAACAGGACAGGCGCGCCGGCCCGCGGCCGCTGAAGATTTCCCCGGCTTCGATCGAAATCCGCAATCCGAAACCGAACCCGGTCTGCCGCCCTTCCGGTTGGCGCAACCCCTTGATGCGCCACGCCTAATCGGACGCCGGCGTCCCTCGCCGAAATTTCAGCGCATCAGCAAAATGAAATATTGACATTGAAATTTCATTTGTGTGAAATTGCTGGCGAGCAGCAACCTCACATGAAAGCCAAGGCATGTCTCAGAAGCCCTACACCATTCCCCAATACGCCCCGCTCTATCAGGCTCCGCCTTTCGACTATAAGGCCTTCAGCAAGGTGAGCGTCTATTGCCGCGTCGACGAGGCGGCCATCCGCGCCGCGCTTCCGGCCGAGTTCGAGCCGCGCGGCGACGTGATCGAATTCTTCATCATGGACGTCCCGGCCGGCGGTTCGCTCGGCTCTTACGCCGAGGGCGGCGTGGTCGTGCCGATGAGCTACAAGGGCCGTCCCGGCGGCCACGTCCTCTACGAAATCGTCACCAACGACGACTCGATGGCGGTCGGCCGCGAAGTCTGGGGCTATCCCAAGAAAATGGGCGAAGTCGACTGGAACGTCGACGGCGACGCCGTCAAGGCCCGCCTGTCGCGCCGCGGCACGGCGCTGATCGAGATCGACTTCAAGGCCGACGGCTCGCCGGTCGAGAAGCCGGACCTGCAGCCGCGCTTCCAGACCCGCATCATTCCCTCGCCGGAAGGCGCGACCACCGAGACGCAGGTCATCGAGAACACGCTCGGCCGCTTCTCCATCGTGCGCAAGGCGACCGGCTCCGCCGACATCAAGATCGGCGGCTCGGCCAGCGATCCCTATTCGGAGCTGAAGATCCGCGAGATCGTCGGCGCCGAATTCATCGTCGCTGATTTTGAACTGGCCTTCGGCAAGATCGTCGGCTGACGCGGCCAGCGGCGCGCGTCCTCCGCGCGCCGCTGTAACGTCCGACTGCGGCGTCGATCACATATATGAATATTTGTTAGAACAATTTCATATAGGTGTTGATGACGACCGTTTTTCGTGCCACAAAATTCAAAACAACAAACAGGGGATATTCATGAAAATCAGACACGCGATCCTATCCGCCGCTCTGTCGATGCTCGTCTCGGGCGCGGCCTTCGCCGGCGACATCACCATCGGCGGCAGCGCGCCGATGTCGGGCGCGCAGGCCGAATTCGGCCAGTCGCAGATCGACGGGGCGCAGCTCTATTTCGATCAGCTCAACGAGAAGGGCGGCATCAAGGGCAGCAAGGTCATCTTCCACCCGCTCGACGACCGCGCCGACCCGCGCCAGGGCACGCTGGTCGCCCAGCAGTTCTGCGACGACAGCGACGTCATCGGCGTCATCGGCCATATGAACAGCGGCGTCACCATGCCGGCGCTCGACATCTATTCCGATTGCGGCATGCCGCAGATCGTGCCGGCCACCAATCCCGACATCACCAAGCGCGGCTTCAAGACCATCGTGCGCCCGGTCGCCAACGACTTCGTGCAGGGCGCTCTTCCGGCCAAATACGCCGCCGGCAAGCTGGGCCTGAAGAACGCGGTGCTGGTGCACGACAAGACCGTCTTCGGCCAGGGCATCGCCGGCGTCTTCAAGAAGAATTTTGAAGAGAACGGCGGCAAGGTGCTCGAAACCTTCGGCGCCAACCCGGAAGACGTCGATTTCTCCGCCCTCATAGCCACGATCAAGCTCAAGAATCCCGACGTGGTCTATATGGGCGCGAGCATGCCGCAGCTCGCTTTGTTCCTCAAGCAGATGCGCCAGCAGGGCGTGAAGGCCCAGTTCATCGGGCCGGACCTCGGCTTCACGACGGATTTCATCACCCAGGCCAGCCCCGCTTTCGCGGAAGGCGCGCTGATGACCTTCCAGCTTCCGCCCTACGACTCCTCGCCGGAGCTGAAGGACTTCGCCGCTCGTCACCAGGCCCGCTTCGGCCGCGCCCCCGGACCCTACGCCTCGCTCGGCTTCGTCAACGCCCAGGTGCTGGCCGCCGCGATCGAAAAGGCGGAATCGCCCACCCGCGAGGCCGTCCTCGCCCAGCTTCGCGGCGTCAAGACCGACACGCTGCTCGGCCCGGTGGAGTTCGACGAGACCGGCGAAAATCGCCACGCGCCGATGTATCTCTACGTGGTGAAGAACGGCAAGTTCGAACTGGTCAAGGACAACAACTGATCGTCCGGTTCCCGCGGATCGGGCGCAGGCCCGGTCCGCCATCGGCGGAACTTCGCGAAATCGGTTTCCCATTCGGATTCGGGTCCTGAGCCCCTGTCATAAAGGCGGACTCCCTTGCTCGACTATTTTCTGCAACAACTGGTCTTCGCGCTGGCCATCGGCGCCATCTACGGGCTGATCGCGCTCGGCTATACGATGGTCTACGGCGTGATGCGGCTGATCAACTTCGCCCATGGCGAGTTCTTCATGCTCGGACCTTATGTCTACACCTTCATCCTCAGCGGCGCGGCCGGCGCCGGCGGGATCGCGCCCATCCTCGGTCCCGTGCTGGGCCCCGTCGCGGCCATCGTCGTCACCTTTATCGCGGTCGGCCTGCTCGGCGTCGCCGTTGAACGCTTCGCCTATCGCCCGCTGCGCGCCTATGGCCGTCTCGCGCCAATGCTCAGCGCGCTCGGCATGTCCATCGTGCTGCAAAGCGCCGTGCGCGTCATCGCCGGGCCGCAGCCGATCCATTTCCCGGCCATCGTGCCGGACTCGCCCATCGCCGCGCTCGGCGGCATGGTCTCCACCGTGCAGGTGGGCATCCTGATCTCCGCCGTCGTCCTCATGCTCGGGCTGCATCTCTTCATCAACGGCACGCAATTCGGCATCTGGATCCGTTCGGCCTCGGAAAGCTGGACCACGTCGAGCCTGCTGGGCATCCGCGTCAACCGCGCCGTCAGCCTCGTCTTCTTCGTCGGCCCCGGCCTCGGCGCGATGGCGGGCATCATGTACGCCTCCTATTACGGCATCATGCAGCCGACCATGGGCAGCGTGATCGGCATGAAAGCCTTCACCGCGGCCATTCTGGGCGGCATCGGCTCCATTCCCGGCGCGATGCTGGGCGGCTTCCTCCTCGGCGCGATCGAGGTGTTCGGCACCGCTTTCCTGCCCATCATCTCCGGCGGCCTGATCGGCACCGAATATCGCGACGTCTTCGCCTTCGCGGTCCTGATTCTCGTTCTCCTCTTCAAGCCCGCCGGTCTGCTCGGCGAGACGATCTCCGAGGAAACGACCGTCGCAAAGAAGGACTATTGATCATGACGCAATCGCTTTTCGCGCGTCGGGCGGGGTTGCTGGCCATTCTGGCGGCCTGCATCGCCCTGCTGATCTTCGTGCCGCACCTGCCGACCTATTATGTGCGCGTCGCCGACAGCATCCTGATCTACATCATTCTCGCCGTCGGCCTCAATCTGGTGGTCGGCTATGCGGGCCTGCTCGATCTGGGCTTCATCGCCTTCTACGCCGTGGGCGCTTACGCCTATGCATTTTTGGCGAGCGGCCAGTTCGACATCCATCTGCCCTTCATCGTCATCCTGCTGATCGGCGCACTCGCCGGCGCGGTGGCCGGCGTGCTGCTGGGCTTTCCGGTGCTGAAACTGCGCGGCGACTATCTCGCCATCGTCACGCTCGGCTTCGGCGAGATCATCCGCATCATGATCAACAACGCCGACAGCCTGACCAACGGGCCGCAGGGCATCGCCGGCCTCGACCGCGCCAGCCTGTTCGGCCTGCCGCTGACCAGCCCGGTGAATTTCTACTGGCTGCTGCTGCCGCTCGCCTTCCTCATCTGCGCCGGCGTCTATGCGATGGAGCGCTCCATCCTCGGCAAGGCCTGGCGGGCGCTGCGCGAGGATCAGGACGTGGTGCGGGGGCTCGGCATCAACACCACCATGCTGAAGCTGTTCGCCTTCGCGCTCAGCGCATCGATCGGCGGCGCGGGCGGGGTGATCTTCGCCTCGTTCCAGAAATTCGTCAGCCCCGAAAGCTTCACCTTTCAGGAATCGCTGCTCATCGTGCTCATCATCATCATCGGCGGGGTGGGCAACATCATCGGCGTCATCGCCGGCGCTTTCGTGCTGGTCATCCTGCCCGAGGCGCTGCATTTCGCCGCGCAATATCGCCTGCTGATCTACGGCGTCGTGCTGGTCACGGTCATCGTGCTGCGCCCCGGCGGCCTCGTCTCCCCCCGCTTCAATGTCGGCTTCATCCTTCGGAAGGTTCGGACCCTATGGCTCTCGTCCTCGAAAACGTAAGCAAGCATTTCGGTTCGCTGGTCGCGATCGACAAGCTGTCGCTCTCCTTCGACAAGGGCGGGATCTATTCGATCATCGGTCCCAACGGCGCGGGCAAGTCGACGGTGGTCAACATGATCGCCGGCTCCTACAGCACCACGTCGGGCGCGATCATGCTGAACGGAGAACAGATCAACGGCCTGCCCAAATATCGCGTGGCGCGCAAGGGCATTGCGCGCACCTATCAGAACCTGCGCCTGTTCGACGCCATGACGGTGCTGGAAAATCTCGAAGTCTGCTTCTTTCCGCAGTCCCGCTTCGGCGCGCTCAGGCATGAACGGACCATCGGCAAGCGCGAGCGGCTCGAAATCTGCCACGCCGGCCTCGAAAAATTTCACCTCGCGGACGTGGCCGAAGCCCATGCGGGCGATCTACCCTACGGCCGCCAGAAGATATTGGAGCTGGCGCGCGCCTTCGTCACCGAAGCGCCCATCGTGCTTCTGGACGAGCCGGCGGCGGGGCTGAACCATACCGAGACGAAGGACATGACGGCGATGATCGCCAGCCTCCGGAGTCCCGACCGCGCGATCATCCTCGTCGAGCACGACATGGACATGGTCATGACCATCTCCGACCGCATCGACGTGCTCAACTATGGCAAACTGCTCTATTCCGGCGCGCCTGAGGCGGTGCGGACGAACCAGAGCGTGCAGGAGGCTTATCTTGGAACCACGGAAGAACTCGACAGCATCCGCAAGCTTGCTGAAAGTCGCGGGTCTGAAGGCCGGCTACGCGCGAACGCAGGTATTGTTCGGCATTGACCTCGAGGTCCGCTCCGGCGAGATCGTCACCATGATCGGCGCGAACGGCGCGGGCAAGACCTCGACGCTGCGCTCGATCTCGGGCCTCACGCAGATCTATGGCGGCTCCATCGAATTCAAGGGCCAGCCGCTCAAGGGCCTGCCGCCGGAGGAGATCACCCGGCTCGGCCTCGGCCATTGCCCGGAAGGACGCCACATTCTGCAACGGCTGACGGTGGAGGAAAACCTGCGCGCCGGCTATATCGCCGGGCGCGGGCGCAGCTTCGACGATATCCGCACGCAGGTCTACGACATGTTCCCGGTACTGAAGGAGCGCCGCCATTCGCTGGCCAGCCGCATGAGCGGCGGGCAGCAGCAGATGCTGGCCATCGGCCGCTCGCTGATGGCGACGCCGGAGCTTCTGATGCTGGACGAGCCATCGCTCGGCCTCGCGCCCAAGATCATCAACCAGATTTTCGAGATCATCATCACGCTGTCCAAGGCCGGCATCAGCCTGATCGTAGTCGAGCAGAACGCCAGCGTGGCGCTGGAGATCGCCGACTACGCCTATGTCATGGACGCCGGTCGCTGCACGGTGGAGGGCGGAGCGCACAACGTCCTGAACGATCCCGATCTTCAGGCCGCCTATCTCGGCGGCTGAGGCGAAATCGCCTCCGCGTCACAATTACGACGAAGGCATGGCTTGCCTTCGTCGCCATGAATTGCTTAATGCATTATATCATTTCATTGAAATTGCGATCTCATAATCATGTCCGATTCCAGCAAGTCCGACGCGCAGCGCGATCACGTCGGCGCCGCGCTTCGCGAGCTGCGGCGCTCCCGCCGCATCACGATCCAGCAGCTCGCCAAGGCGCTCAACCGCTCGTCCGGCTATATCAGCCAGCTCGAACGCGGGCTTTCGCAGCCGACGCTGAAGGATCTCTACGCCGCCTGCACGATCTTCGGCGTGCCGATGAGCTGGTTCGTCGATCTTGAAGATCGGGCCGGCAACGAGCGCGAGAAGGAATTTATCGTGCGCGGTGGGCAGCGCCGCTTCATGCTGCATGAGGGCGCGCGCACGGAGCTGCTGACCCCGCAGCTCGATTCCGACGTCGAATTCATGATCTCGACCTATGAGCCGGGGTTGGAGACGGAGCTGAAGAACGTGCCGACCCCCGGCGCGGAATATGGCTATATCCTCAAGGGCACGCTGGAATTGTGGATCGACGAGGAGAAATTCGTGCTGAACGAAGGCGACAGCTACCGTTTCAGCCGCTCCTCGACCTATCACTCCCGCAATCCGTCGCTGACCGAGCCGACCGTCATCATATGGGTCGGCGTCTATAAATAAGCGACCTCAGCCGGCCAGATAGCCGCCATCCACTTCGTAACAAGCGCCGGTGACGAAGGACGCCGCCGGCGACAGCAGGAACAGCGCCACATTGGCGATCTCGTCGGGTTGGCCCAGCCTGTTGACGGGATGCTGCGCGGCGGCGGCCGCGCGCGCCTCGTCGCTAAGATGAGACAAAAGTGGCGTCTCCACGAAGCCGGGCGCGACGGCGTTGATCCTGACGCCCTCGCGCGCATGGTCGAGGGCCGCGGCCTTGGTCAGGCCGATGACGCCGTGCTTGGCGGCGGTATAGGCCGGCTGGCCCGCTATGCCGCGCAGGCCCATGATCGACGCGATATTGACGATGGCCCCGCCGCGCCCGCGCATGGCCGGAATCTGGCAGCGCAAACCGTTGAAGACGCCGGTCAGGTTGACGTCGATGATCCGGCTCCAGTTCTCCGGCGGATAGTCGCCGGTGGGGCAGCGGGCGAGGTCGATGCCTGCGCAATTGACCGCGAGGTCGAGGCCGCCGAAGGTGTCCGTGGTCCGGTCGATCGCGGCCTGCATGGCGTTGAGACGGGCGACGTCGACGGCCACGGCCAGCGCCGTTCCGCCCACCGTCTTCAGTTCTTGCGCCAGCGCCTCGGCCCGCACGATGTCGAAATCGGCCAGCACGGCTTTCGCGCCGAGGCCGGCCAGCCGCCGCGCGATCGCCGCGCCGATGCCGGACGCCGCGCCCGAAACGAACACGACCTTGCCCTCGAACTCCGCAGCGCTGCATGGGACCATGAAACTTCCTCCTCTTGTGAGGAAATCATAATTCACTGATATGAATATTGTACATAGAAATTTCATTCATCCGCATGGATTTATCAACGCCAACGCAACGGCTCTGCAATCCATCGTCGCCGCAAATCCCTTCATATAAGCCGTGATATCGGGCTTTCGCCGAGCGTGCAGATTCCTCGATCACGCATATGAATCCCGTTGACGCCGTATCGCCTTATATGAAATATTACAATCATTATTTCACATAAATGATGAGCGCGCCGCGCTCGACAAAAGGGACCGGACCATCATGGGCAAGATCGCGCTGCAAAATGGGAACAACATGCCGCTTCAGGCGCCGCTCATTCCCGATCCTTTCGTTCCCTATCGCTGCCCCCGCAACCGTTCGCTCAACGCCGTCTGCCAGGGCGATCCCGAGGTGCTGAAGGCCTATCTCGCCAACACACCCTTCACGCTCGCGGACGACCGTTTCCTGGTTTACGTCTCCGACTTCACCAATTGCGACAAGATCCCGTTCATGGATGCGGGCGTCGTCATTCCGGTCGAGTTCGAGGGCCGCATGGGCGGCTATTTCCTGTTCGAATACGAGGACAACGACGCGGCGATCGCCGCCGGCCGCGATCTCTGGGGCTATCCCAAGAAATACGGCGACATTCTTCTGGAAGAGCGCGGCGACCGCGTGACGGCGAGCGTGACGCGCAAGGGCGTGCCGCTGATCACCATCAACTGCACGCTGGACGGCGCGCCGGCCCCGGCGCTCAAGACCACGCCGCACCTCAACATCCACATCCAGCCGGCGCCGGACGGCGGCATCCTGAACAAGCGCGTCATCGCCCGCGACACCTCGCCGGATTTCCAGCTCACCAGCAATCGTTCCGGCTCCGCCACTGTGTCGCTGGGCTCCATCGCCACTGACCCGCTGGCGCCGTTGCAGCCGCTGGAGGTGCTGGGCGCGAGCTACGTCATCGGCGATTTCTTCGCCACCGAGACGAACGGCTGGGGCAAGACCATCGCCGATCTCGTCTGAGACCGGCTTTCGCCGTTTCAAAATAGAAAAGCCCGCGCCTGACCGGCGCGGGCTTTTTGATGTTCCGGCTTCCTCAGAGAAGCGTATGCGAGACGAATTTCAAATTCTGGAACGTCTCCAGCGCCTCCACGCCGCCCTCGGAGCCGTAGCCGGAATCCTTGGTGCCGTTGAACGGAACCTCGGCATAGGCGAGACCGTAATCGTTGATCGACACCATGCCCGCCTCGATCTCGGTCGAGAACAGGTTCGCCTTGCGCTGCGAGCGCGTGAAGGCGTAGGCGGCGAGGCCGAAGGGCAGGCGGTTAGCCTCCGCGACGGCGTCGTCGACATCGTCGAAACGGTTGATCACCGAGACAGGGCCGAAGGGCTCCTCGTTCATGATCGCGGCGTCGACGGGAACGTCGGCCAGCACCGTCGGCTCGAAGAAGAAGCCGGCGTTGCCGATGCGGTTGCCGCCCGCGAGAAGCCGCGCGCCGCGCTCGACGGCGTCGCCGATCAGCCGGTCCATGGCGTCGAGCCGGCGGGCGTTGGCCATCGGCCCCATCTGCGTGGTTTCCGCGAAGCCGTCGCCGACCTTCACGGCCTTGGCCGCCGCCACCGCGCTGTCGAGAAACTCGTCATAGACCGGCCTTTCGACCATCACCCGCGTCGGCGCGATGCAGACCTGGCCGGCATTGTGATATTTGTGCCCGGTCAGCATCTCGACCGAGGCCGGCAGGTCGGCATCGGCGCAGACGATATAGGGCGCGTGGCCGCCCAGCTCCATCGTCACGCGCTTCATATGCGCGCCGGCCAGCGCCGTCAGGTGCTTGCCGACGGGCGTCGAGCCGGTGAAGGACACCGCGCGGACGGTCGGATGCGGCACCAGATATTCGGAGATCTCGGCCGGGACGCCGTAAAGCAGGTTGATCGCGCCGTCGGGCAAGCCGGCGTCGACGAAGGCCTGCACCATGGCGGCGCAGGAGGCGGGCGCTTCCTCGGCCGCCTTGAGAATGACGGTGCAGCCGGCCGCGAGTGCGCCGGAAATCTTGCGGATCGCCTGCGCCACCGGATAATTCCACGGCGTGAAGGCGGCGACGACGCCGATCGGCTCGCGCAGCGCCATCTGCTGCATGTCGCTGCGGCGCGCCGGGATGATGCGGCCGTAGGAGCGGATGCCTTCCTCGGCGAACCAGCGGATGACGTCGTCGGCGTTGGTCAGTTCCGAGCGCGCCTCGGCGAGGGGCTTGCCCTGCTCCATGGTCAGAATCGGCGCGATGTCGGGCAGGCGGCTGCGCAGATTGTCGGCGGCGCGGTGCAGGATTTTCGCCCGGTCGCGGGCGGGCGTCTTGCGCCAGACGGCGAATGCCCGCGCGGCAGCCTCTAATGCGCGGTCCATGTCGGGCCGGGCGGCGCGCGCGACGCGGCCGATCTCCAGCCCCGTGGCCGGGTTCAGCACCGGAAGTGTCTCGCCGCCGGCGCCGTCGGTCCATCGGCCGTCGATCAGCAGTTTGGTGTCGGGATACATCTTAGGTCTCGTTCCAGTTGTGGTTTTCAATGGTCGAAGCAGATCAGCGTGCGGGCCAGCACGCCCTGCTCCAGCCAGCGGAAGGCCTCGTTGATGCGCTCCAGCGGCACGCGCGCGCCGACCTGGCGGTCGAGGTCGAACTTGCCGGCGCGGTAGAGGCCGAGGATGCGCTCGAAGTCGAGCTCGGGCACGCCGCCGCCGTAATTGCTGCCGACGATGCGCTTCTGCGTGTTGGGCAGGGTCGAGGCCGGCAGCGCCACCATCTCGCCCTTGGCGGCGATGCCGACGGAGACGACCGTTCCGCCGAGCCGCACCGCGTCATAGGCGAGCGCGATGGCCTGCGGCCGGCCGGTGCAGTCGACGATGCTGTCGGCGCCGCGGCCGCTGTTGATCGCCTTGATCTCCGCCGCCACGTCCTGCGTGGCGGAATTGAGGAAATGCGTGGCGCCGAACGAGCGCGCCACCGCTTCCTTCTCGGGATTGATGTCGATGGCGACAACGGCCCGCGCGCCGGCGATCGTCGCCGCTGCGATGGCGTTCACGCCGACGCCGCCGACGCCGATCACGCCCGCCACGTCTCCGGGCTCGACCCGCGCGTCGTTGACGACCGCGCCGAAGCCGGTGGTGACGGCGCAGCCCACCAGCGCCGCGACCTCGAAGGGAATGTCGTCGGCGATCCTGAAGCAGCCCGCCTCAGGCACGACGGCGAATTCGGCGAAGCTCGAGACGCAGGTGAAGTGATGCACCGGCCTGGCGGCGGTTCCGAGCCGCCGCGCGCCGTTCCACAGCGTTCCCGCGCCGGCCGCCGCGCCATAGGTATCGCACATGGTCGGCAGCCGCTTGTGGCAATAGAAGCACTCGCCGCAATTGGGCGCCCAGGACAGGATGACGCGGTCGCCCTTGCGCACCTTCGACACCGCCGAGCCGGTCCGCTCGACCACGCCCGCCGCCTCGTGGCCGAGCACGATGGGCAGGCTCGGCCTCGACTTGCCCTTGGCGGCGCTGAGGTCGCTGTGGCAGACGCCGGTGGCGACGATGCGCACCAGCACCTCGCGGTCGCCGGGATCGCCGACCGGCACGTCCTCGATGACGAGATCCTCGTCGTAATTATAAAGAACCGCCGCTTTCACGCCCGTCTCCTCCATCCGGAAAGTTGTTTTTGGTTTTCATCGCTCCGCCGGCCCCAGCCGGTCCCAGCTCGCCTCGACGCCCGGGGGCAGGCGATGCTTCATGATGCGCTGGCTCGGCGTCCGCTCGAAATCCTCGACCAGTTCGAGGAAGCGCGGATTCTGGTAAGGGGCCAACCGCTGGGCGAGCCAGTCCGAGAAGCTGCGGAAATCGAGGCTTTCGCCCTGCTTGGGCTTGATGAACAGCTTGATCTCCTGCTCGCCCACATCGGCCTTGACGCCGATCAGCGCGCAGTCCTCGACGGCGGGATGGCTGCCGGCGACATGCTCGACCTCGAAGGCCGAGACGTTCTCGCCCTTGACGCGCACGCTGTCGCCGAGGCGGCCGAGGAAGAAGAGATTGCCGTCTTCGTCCAGCACGCCAAGATCGCCGGTGTAGAAGCCGTCCGGGCGCAGCGCCTTCGCAGTCGCCTCGGGGTTGCGGAAATAGCCGGCGAAGACCGCGCCCGGCGCGCGGCCGTGGACGACGATCTCGCCCTGCGCGTTCGGGCCGAGGACCGCGCCGCGCTCGTCGCGTATGTCGACCGACAGCCACGGGACCGCCGTGCCCACCGAGCCGACCACGCCGTTGGCGTTGAAGGTGGTGAGGCTCGACGCCTCGGTCATGCCGTAGCATTCGCGGATCGTGACGCCGAAGCGCGCCTCGAAGGCGCGCCAGATCTCCTTCGGGCAGCCGCCGCCCCAGGCGATCCGCACGCCGTGCTCGCGGTCGCGCGCGGTTTCGGGCTGCTTGAGCAGGATTTGCAGCACGCCGCCGAGATAATGGATCTGCGTCGCGCCGGATTCGCGCACCTGGTTCCAGAAGCGGGTGGCGCTGAAGCGCGGCGCCATGGCCAGCCGCACGTCGCGCAGCAGCGGGATCGGCAAAAGCTGCGCGCCGCCGATATGATAGAGCGGCTCCCAGACGAAGAATACGTCGCCGTCCCGCGCGTCGGAGCACAGGATGACGCTCTCCGCCGCATAGCGCAGCATGCGGTGGGTGACGAGCACGCCCTTGGGCCGGCCGGTGGTGCCGGAGGTGTAGTTGATGGCGAAGAGGTCGTCGGCGTCCGGAAAAGGCTCGGCGAAGGGCAGGTCCCCGGCGGCGATCCCGGCCAGCGACAGGCCGTCGCCGCTATCGGGGACGAGCGTGAAGGACGTCCGATCCACGCCGCATTCCTCGATGGTCGGGATGAGGTCGGTATTGGCGAAGACGAGGCGCGGATCGCAATGTTCGAGGATATATTTCAGCCCGTCGCCGCGCGCCTGCACGTTGACCGGCACCCAGACCGCGCCGCATTTGGCGATGCCGAACAGGGCGGCGAGGCTATCGGCGCTGTTGCGCAGCATGAGGGCGACGCGGTCGCCCTTTTGAACGCCGAGCCGGCGCAGCTCCGCCGCGATGGCGTTCGAGCGCGCGTCGAGCTGGGCGAAGGTGATCGACGCGCCGTCGAAGGTGGCGTAGAGCGCGTCAGGCGACGACGTGGCGCGCTTGGGCAGGCAGGAAATGAAGCTGCGGTTGTCCATCGATCTCATTCTCGGTGCGTTGGCTTGAAGGAAGAGGGGACGCGGCTCAGGCCTTCGCCTTCCGCTCGGCCCGCTCGGCCAGGAATTTCCGCATCATCAGCGCCGGCTCGCCGGAGGCGTAGGCCTCGCGCTGGATGCGCGCGCCCGCCTCCAGCGCGTCGCGGAAGCCGGCCTCCGTCATCTCGCGGAAACGCTGCTTGTCGAGCCGCATCGCCACCGGCGGCTTGGCGGCGAGGTCGGCGGCCAGCGCCAGCGCCTCGTCCATCACCGTCTCCTGCGGAACGACGCGGTTGACGACGCCGATCGCTTGGCATTCGGCGGCGTCCATCAGGCGGCCGGTGAGGGTGAGGTCGATGGTGCGGGCGAGCCCGATGATCTCGCGCATGATCCACGGGCCAGTGGTGCTGGCGATGCCGGAATTGATCTCCGGCTGGCCCATCCGCACGCCGGGATGGCCGATGCGGAAGTCGCACAGAAGCGCCACCTGGAAGGCCGAGCCGGCGGCGACGCCGTTGAGCGCCGCGATCAGCGGCTTGGACAGCGACCGGATCGCGTCATAGAGCCGCTCCCACTCGCCGACCCATTCCTTGCCCTGCTCGGCGGTGAATTGCTGCGTCTCGTTGAGGTCCTGGCCGGCGCTGAAGGCGCGGTCGCCGGCGCCGGTGAGGACGATGGCGCGGACCGCCTCGTCGCGCTCCATCTCGACGAAGGCCTCGATGAGCTGGCGGCGCATGGCGCTGTGCCAGGCGTTGAGGATTTCGGGACGGTTGAGCGTGATCACGCCGATCGGGCCCTTGCGCTCCATTAGGATATAGCTGCTCACGTCGCCTCCATGTGATATAATTTTATTGCATTGCAATAACTATTATTACATTGTGAACAAGAAGGAATTTCTGTCAAGCGCTTTTCGCGCGCCTGACGAGTCTGTTATGGAAGCGTGACGACATCGGGAGCGGACGGATTTCATGGCGCGCAAGGGCAAGACGGGCGAGGGGGACGGGGAGGATCGCGATCCTCTGCTCGTACAGTCGGTCGAAAAGGCTTTCCGCGTCCTCAACGCCTTCGACGGGACGCGCTCCAGCCTCAGCCTGTCGCAGATCGCCGAGGAGACCGGGCTGGACATGAGCGCCGCGCAGCGCTTCACCCATACGCTGTCGAAGCTCGGCTATCTCGCCAAGAACGCCGACACCAAGCGGCTGGAGCTGACGGTGAAGGCGCTCGATTTCGGCTATCACTACACGCGCTCCAGCAGCCTGGTGGAGCGCGGCATGCCGTTCCTCCAGCATCTCAGCAAGACGACCGAGGAGACGGTCAACCTCACCGTGCTGGACGGGGCCGACATCGTCTTCGTCGCCCGCTTCATGAGCCGGCACGTACTCAACAACGACGTGATCACGGGCACGCGGATGCCGGCCTTCTGCACGGCGCCGGGCGTGGCGATCCTCTCCTGCCTGCCGGAGGCGGAGGCGCATGCGATCCTGGAGAAATCCGACCTGCATCCCTTCACGCCGCAGACGACATGGGACCTGGATGCGCTGAAGGAGAAGCTGAAACGCTCCGCGGCGCAAGGCTACGCGACGGCCTTCGAGGAATATTTCCACGGCGATCTTTCGGTCGCGGCGCCTGTGACCGACGGCGAGGGACGGCCGATCGGGGCCTTCAACATCGCCGTCTCGCGCAGCCGCTACGCGCCGGAGGAGGCGGAGGAGCGCTTCGCGCCGCTGGTCGTGGCCGCGGCGCAGTCGGTGTCGCTTCTGTGCGGGGCGCGGCGCTGACCGGCGTCAGGCGTCGTCGCCGTCCTTGCGGTTGATGTCGCCCAGAAGCCGGCTCCATTCGGCGATGACCTTGAGCGTCACCTCCAGATCGGCGCGTGGAATGCCGCTCAGAAGCTCCTTCTCGACGCCCTCGGCGATGCTCTCGACCTGCCGCACCGTGGCCTGGCCCTGCTCGGTCAGCACCAGCAGCCGCACCCGCTTGTCGTCGGCCGCCTCGCGCCGCTCGATCAGCCCGTCGGCCTCGAGATTGTTCAGCACCCGCACCACGGCGGTGTTGTCGAGGCCGAGCTTGGCGGCCAGGTCCTTCTGTCGGATCGGACCGCCCGCCCGCGACAATTGCACGAGCAGCACCCAGGAGGCTTCCGTCAGGCTGAACGGCTGCAGGCGCGCGTCGACGGCCTTGCGCCACTGTCGCGCCACATAGCCGATCTGCGTGCTGAAACGGTTGTTTCCGGGCGGAGCGTCCTGCGTCATGAATCCATCTTGACTTAGATGATGTGTCATCTATATAAGTCGCCGCATCGTCTTTTGCAACACGCCGGACCCCTATTGCGTGTGAGGCAGGAGATGGGATTGCGCTTCCGGCCCCGGCGGTTTTCGCTGCGGCGACGGGGGCCAAGCGTCGTGTCCGGTTTCATCGAAGACGAGAACAATGATTTGGAACGCATGCCCGCTGACGCTTCGGCAGGTCGAGACGGCGCCCGGCCGGCGGCCGGACTTCCGGTCGTTCCGCCAATTGACCGGTAACCGCCCATGAACGTCCTCGCCTCTCAATTCGGGACCGCGCTCGCGCAGCGGCTGCGGGATTTCCCGGCGACGCTGAAGACCTGGCGCAAGCCCGTCGAATATGGCCTGCGTTTCTGGATCTCCGTCAGCACGGCGCTGTTCGTCGCCTTCACGCTCCAGCTCAACGAGCCCTTCTGGGCCGGCACCTCCGCCGCCGTCGCCTGCCTGCCGCAGGTCGGGCCTTCGCTGCGCAAGGGCTGGCTGCGCCTGCTCGGAACCGGCATCGGCGCGGTGGTCGGCGTGGTGCTCGCCGCCTGTTTCACCCAGAACCGGCCCGCCTTCTTCGTCGCGCTGGCGGCATGGGGCGCGGTCAGCGCCTTCAGCACCACGCTCCTGCGCAATTATTCTTCTTATGCGGCCGCTCTCATGGGCTATACGGCGGCCATCGTCGCCGGCGGCGCGCTTGGCGACACCGGCGGCGTGCATCCCGATCCGGTCTTCCAGCTCGCCGTGTGGCGCTTCACCGAAATCTGCACCGGCATCGTCTGCGCCGGCGTCATCCGCATTCTCACCGACCGCGGCGACGCCGAGCAGCGGCTGGCCAAGGCCATCGGCGACCTCGTCCCCGACATGCTGCAACGCTTCCACTCGGCGCTGGCCGGCGAGCTGCAGGACGGCGTTAGCACCCAGGCGCTCCGCCGCGAATTCATCAAGCGCACCATCGCGCTCGAGCCGGTGGTCGAGCAGGCCATGGGCGAATCCTCGCGCATCAGGTTCAGCTCGCCGCTGCTCCAGCGCACCACCGACGGGCTTTTCTCGGCGCTGGCGAGCTGGCGCGCGGTGGAGATCCACGCCCAGCGCATGCCGGAGGAGGAGCGCCGCCGGGCGGTGCAAACCCTGCTGCCGATGTTTTCCGAGATCGAGGCCGATCTAGCGCAGGCCGACGGGCCGGCCGGCTGGCGGACGAATCCGCGCCGCATCCGTGACGCCCTGCGCGCCAGCGCCGACCGGCTGGCCGCGCTGGAGGCCGACACGCCCAGCCTGCGGCTTCTCGCCGACAAGACCGCCGAGGGCCTGTGCGGGCTGGCGCACGCCTTCAACGGGCTGGTGCTGGTGGTCGACCCGGAAGGCGTGCGCGGCCTGCGCGGGCGCAGCCATCTGCGCGTGCCGGATTACCTGCCCGCGGTCGTCAACGGTGTCCGCGCCTTCCTCACCGTCGGCGTCACCTCGCTCATCTGGATCGTGACCGGCTGGCCCAATGGCGGCGCGGCCATGACCTTCGCGCTGGTGGTCACCGTCGCCCAGGTGCCGCGCGGCGACGGCGCCTACGCCGGCGGCCTGACGTTTTCGGCCGCGACGATCTTCGCGTCGATCCTGACCATGATCGCCACCTTCATCGTGCTGCCCGCCGTGCCGATGAACTTTCCCGCTTTGGCGCTGACGCTGGGCTGCTTCATGGTTCCGACCGCCGCTTTGTCGATGACCCTGCGCAAGCCGCCATGGATCGGCGGCATGCTGGCCACCGCGGGCGTGCTGTTCATGCCGTTCCTGGAAGTCACCAATCCCATGAGCTACGAGGCGGCCGACCTTCTCAACAAGACGCCGGCCAATGTGCTGGGCTGCCTCATGGGCGCGATGGCGTTCCGCTTCATCCCGGTGCTGACCCCGGCCTACCGGACCCGCAGGCTCCTGTCGCTGACGCTCCAAGACGTGCGCCGCTTCGCGCGCGGCGCGGCGCATGAGGACTGGAGCGGCCATATTCTCGGCCGCCTGATCGCCATGTCGACCCACGCCAGCCCCCTGCAGCGCGCCAGTCTCGTGGTGGCCTTCTCGGTCGGCGGCGAGATCGCGCAATTGCGGCGCTTCGCCGGGCCGCTCGGCTTCGCGCCGGCGCTGCAGGGCGCGCTCGACGCCGTCGCCGGGCTGCGGCCCGAGGACGCCCGCCGCCGCCTCGCCGAAATCGACGTCTGGCTGGCCGGCCGGCCGAGGACGCAGACCGCCTTGCGCGCCCGCGCCGGCATAGCCGTCGTCTCCGAGGCGCTCGCGCAGCATTCCGCCTATTTCGCCGGGAGGATACCCGCATGAAATATTCCGAGATCGACCTGTTCGGAATCTATATCGCCCCCATGGCCGCCATGCTGATCGCGGCGTGGATCGTCACCTTCGGGCTGAGACTGGCGGCCGACCGCTTCCATCTTCTGCGCGACGTCTGGCATCCGCCGCTGGTGGTCGCGGCCGTCTATATCATCGTCCTTTCCCTCATCGTCCTCCTCGTCTAGTGAACGCCATGTCCCAGAACCCGCAAAATCCGTCCTCTCCCCCGCAAATGACCGAGGAAGCCGCGTGGTCGCCGGACCGCGTCGCGGCGGCGGAAAGAAAGCGCGACCGGGCGCGCATGATCGGCCGCGTGGTGACGGTCGCCGTCGTCGTCGCGGCGGCGCTGCTCGGCTACGCCATGTGGGGCCGCTACATGGATGGGCCATGGACGCGCGACGGGACGGTGCGGGCCTATATCGCCACCGTCACGCCGGAGGTCTCGGGCGACATCACCGACATCAAGGTCGCCGACAACCAGTTCGTGCACAAGGGCGACCTGCTCCTGGTCATCGATCCGACCACCTACGAGATCGCGGTGCGGCAGGCCGAGGCGGCGCTGGAGCAGGCCAGGGCCAATGTCGACAACGCCGAATCCCAGATCGAGATCGAGACGGCGCAGATCGACGTCAACAAGGCGCAGCTCGACCAGGCGCGCGCGGCGCTGGATTTCGCCCGCTCGCAGGCCTCGCGCTACGAGACGCTGCGCCAGACCCAGACCGGCAGCGTGCAGTCGGCCGAGCAATATCAGTCGCAGCTCCGCCAGCAGGAGGCGACGGTGGAGGGCGCGCAGGCGACCCTGGCGCAGAGCCAGAAGCGGGTGGACTCGTCCAAGGTGCAGAAGCGCGCCGCGGAAGCGGCGGTGCAGGCGGCCTCGACGCAGCTCGACCAGGCCCGGACCAACCTGGCGCGCACCACGCTGCGTTCGCCGGTCAACGGATGGGTGACGAACCTGCGCGCGCAGGAAGGCGATTTCGCCAGCGCCGGCAAGATCGCCATCTCCATTGTCGATTCCGATTCGTTCTGGGTCGACGCCTATTTCGAGGAGACGAGCATCACCCGCATCCGGCCGGGCGCGACGGCGAGCATCAAGCTGATGGGCTATCCCAAGGTGGTCAAGGGCCGCGTGGCGAGCCGCGCCCGCGCCATCGACGTCGCCAACGCGGCGGCCAACGACGAGGGCGTGGCGACCGTCAATCCCGTCTTCACCTGGGTGCGTCTGGCCCAGCGCATCCCGGTGCGCATCCAGATCGAGGACGCGCCGGAAGACCTGTTCCTCGCCGCCGGCATGACGGCCAGCGTGCAGATCGACGACGACGGCCCGGCGCCGGCGAAGCAATAATCCAGCTCCCGGCGGCTTCGGCCGCCGGTTGGATAGACCGCATGACCGCGTTCGGGAGAATGGCGTTTTCCCGCAAGACGTAATAAAGATTCCCCGATCGCAACAGATGCGGAGACCATCCGCGGAAGAGGGGTTGTTCCATGCGCCATCCGAAACTCTTGTCTCTCGCCGTCGCCGCCTTCGTCGGCGCGATCCCCGCCGCGCAGGCCGCCGATCCCGCCGCCTGCGAGGCCATCCGCCTGTCCGATCCGGGCTGGACGGACATCACCTCCACCAATTCCATCGCCAGCGTGCTGCTGCAGGGCCTGGGCTACAAGCCGGACGTGAAGACCATGTCGGTGCCGATCGGCTACCAGGCGCTGAAGACCGGCGACCTCGACGTCTTCCTCGGCAACTGGATGCCGGCGCAGCAGAAATTCCGCGACGATCTCGACAAGGCCAAGGCCGCGGAAGTCGTGGTCAGGAACCTCGAAGGGGCGAAGTTCACGCTCGCCGTGCCGGATTACGTGGCCAAGGAAGGGGTGAAGGATTTCGCCGATCTTTCCGCCCATGCCGACAAGTTCGGCAAGGAGATCTACGGCATCGAGCCGGGCGCGCCGGCCAACCAGAACATTCAGAAGATCATCGCCGACAAGTCCTTCAAGCTCGACGGCTGGAAGCTGGCCGAATCGAGCGAGCAGGCCATGCTGGCCGAGGTGACGCGCAAGACCAAGGCCAAGAAATGGGTGGTCTTCCTGGCCTGGGCGCCGCATCCGATGAACACGCGGCTCAAGATCGACTACCTGTCCGGCGGCGACGCCTATTTCGGCCCCAATTACGGCGGCGCGGAAGTCTATACGCTGGCCCGCACCGGCTGGCCGGAAAAGTGCCCGAATGCGGCGACCTTCTTCAAGAACCTGGTCTTCAGCGTCGATATCGAGAACGCGCTGATGGACAAGATCCTCAACGGCGGCGAGGAAGGTCCGGCGGCGGCCAAGGAATGGCTGAAGGCCAATCCGGGCCAGATCGACAAGTGGCTCGCCGGCGTCACCACCTTCAAGGGCGAGCCGGGCGCGGCGGCGGTCAAGGCCAGCCTCGGCCTCTGATCGCCCGACGCCTTCCGGCGGGCGCGTCTGGAGCGGTTCCTCTTTCCACGGACTCGCTCCAGCTATGCATTTCCGAACGCAGAACCGCCTCGCAGTTTTGCTGGAAATGCTTGAGCGCCCGCCTTTTCATCCATGCATCCAATGGCAGCGGTCCCGCATGAAAAAGCCGAATATCCTCATCCTCATGGTCGATCAGTTGAACGGGACCTTCTTCCCGGACGGGCCGGCCGGTTTCCTCCATGTCCCGAACCTGCGCAAGCTGGCCGAACGCTCCGCGCGCTTCGCCAACTGCTACACGGCGAGCCCGCTCTGCGCGCCGGCGCGCGCCTCCTTCATGTCCGGGCAATTGCCGTTCCGCACTGGCGTCTACGACAATGCGGCGGAGTTCTCGTCCGAGATTCCGACCTATGCCCATCACCTGCGCAACGCCGGCTACCAGACCACCTTGTCGGGCAAGATGCACTTCGTCGGCCCCGACCAGTTGCACGGCTTCGAGCAGCGGCTGACCACCGATATCTACCCGGCCGATTTCGGCTGGACGCCGGATTACCGCAAGCCCGGCGAGCGCATCGACTGGTGGTATCACAATCTCGGCTCCGTCACTGGCGCGGGCGTGGGCGAAATCACCAACCAGCTCGAATATGACGACGAGGTCGCCTATCAGGCCGAGGCCAAGCTCTACGATCTGGCGCGCGGCCATGACGAAAGGCCATGGTGCCTGACCGTCTCCTTCACCCATCCGCACGACCCCTACGTGGCGCGCAAGCGATTCTTCGATCTCTATGCGGATATTCCCGAACTCGACCCGAAGATCGGGCCGCTGCCGGAAAGCGGGATCGACCCGCACAGCGAGCGCCTGCTGCGCGCCTGCAAGGCGGAGGATTACGACCTCACGCGCGAGCAGATACGCGCAGCGCGGCAGGCCTATTTCGCCAATATCTCCTATGTCGATGAGAAGATCGGCGGCCTGCTCGATATCATGGAGCGCTGCGGCATGACGGAGAATACGCTGGTGGTCTTCACCTCCGACCATGGCGACATGCTGGGCGAGCGCGGCCTGTGGTTCAAGATGAACTTCTTCGAGGGCTCGGGGCGCGTGCCGCTGATGATCGCAGCCCCGCAGATGAAGCCGGGCCGCGTGGACGCGCCGGTCTCGACGCTCGACGTGCTGCCGACGCTGGCCGATCTCGCCGGCATCGACCTTGGGGGCGTCATGCCTTGGACCGACGGCGTGTCGCTCACGGACGTGGCGTCGGGCGCGAAGGAGCGCGGGGGTGTGCCGTGCGAATATGCGGCGGAAGGCTCGGTCGCGCCGCTGGTCTCGCTGCGCAAGGGCGACTGGAAGCTGAACCTCTGCCGCGTCGACCCGCCGCAGCTTTTCAACCTCGCCGACGACCCGGACGAATTGCGCAATCTGGCCGGCGTGCCCGAGCATCGCGCGACGCTGGAAAGCCTGATGCGCGAGGCGAAAAACCGCTGGGACCTCGACCGCTACGATGCGGACGTGCGCGCCAGTCAGGCTCGCCGCCACGTCGTCTATCCGGCGCTGCGCAACGGGGCTTACTATCCGTGGGACTACCAGCCGCTGCAAAAGGCCTCGGAACGCTATATGCGCAACCATATGGACCTGAACGTCCTGGAGGAAAGCCAGCGTTTTCCGCGATGAAGGACGACCGGCCCTGACGGGCCGGTCGTATTTTTTCAGCAATGTTCGTGCGGCTTGCAGGCCTTGCGATGCGGGGCGGGGCGATGGGCCGCCGGCCGCTGCGGCGCGGACTGATGGCGCGGGGGCGCCGCATGCTGTTGCGCCCGATGCGGAGCCTGTTGCATCTGTCGCGGCGCTTCGTGCATGACGGGCGGGGCCTTGTGCATGTCCTGCTCCCTCGGCGCCTGCGGAGCCGCCGGCTGCTCATGCGCCTGCGGGACCTTCGGCGTCGGCTCGGCGTGCTTCTCCGCCGGCGGCGGGGGCGTCTGCGGCTTGGCCTGCGGTTCGCCGGGTTTTCCGGGCGTCACGGGCAGGACCGCCGGGCCGCCGGGAGCCGCCTTGTTGGTCGGCGCGGCCTCGTTGGCGGGCTGGTGGTTCGCGGGTTCGCCCGGCTTCGCGCCTTCCTCGCCGGCGAAATTCATCGGCCGCGGCGTCGCCGCCACCGCCGGCTTGCCGTGATTGGCCGAATAGAACAGCTTGTCGTTCGTGCTGGCCGCGCGGATATGCTGAATCTGTGGGCCGGTCGGCTGGACATGCGGCTCGTGCGCCGCCTGCTCCTCCTGCGGCGTCGGCCTTGCCGCCACGCCGCCGTTTCCGCCGTTGAAGCTGACGCGGTTGATGGTCGTGTTGTTCACAACCACCGTCTTTTCATAGACGTTGGTGATGTTGACGGAGCCGAAATTGTTGACGGCGCGGTTGTAGAAGAAGCGGTCGCCGTTCCAGTATCCGCCCTCATAGCCCTGGCCGAGATAGCCGAAGCCGTAGACGATCCCGCCATAAAAGCCCACATGCCGCGCCCAGTAGCCGGCGTTGTAGACATAGACGCCGTCGGCGAAGGCCCAGTAGCCCGGCGTCCACAACAGGCCCGCCCGCGGCGGCAGCACCCACGTTCCCGGCGTCCAGTAATAGTCGTAATTGTTCCACGACCAGTAGCCGGGCGTCCAGATATAGCCGGGGCCGGGCATGGGCGGCTGATCGTAGACGGGCAGCGGCGGCGGCGGCCGGTCGGCCCGGATCTGGAAGCCGCTGGGGCAGGTGCAAGCTTGCGCCAAGGCCGGCGGCGCGATCGCCAGCCCGGCCGTGGTCAGCGAGGTCGCAACGGCGAGGAAAAATCCGAATCTGGTCATGATAGGCTCCTTTACGCCAGAAGACCCTGCATGGGCTTCACCGCCTGGCTGTCGGGGAAGACCTTGTCGCCCAAGACGGAAGGCGACAGTCCGAACTGGTCGGCGAGCAGCCCCTTCAGCACGCCGCGCACGTCGGTGGTGGGGGCGAGGTCGCGGCCCTGATAGAGCTGCGCCGGCTTCAGCCCCGGCCAGTCGGCGACGACCCGCCCGCCCTTGATCGCGCCGCCCGCCAGGAGCATCACCGTGCCGGTGCCGTGATCGGTGCCGACCGTGCCGTTGATGCGCGCCGTGCGGCCGAATTCGGTGACGGCCACCACCGTCGTGTCCTTCCAGCGCGGCCCGAGCCCGGTCTGGAAGGCGACAAAGGCCTCGTCGAGGCCGCCGAGCAGCATGGCGAGCCGGCCCGTCGCGCCGCCTTCGTTGACGTGGGTGTCCCATCCGTCGAAGGCGAGCGCGGCGATGCGTGGGCCGTCGTCGGCGGCCATCAGCCGCGCCGCGCCCGCCGCCGCCTCGCGCATGGCGGCCGCCGGACCGCCCTTGCGGTTCTTCGCGTCCATGCCGTCGCCGGCCGCCATGCGGCCAGCGTCGAGGCCGTGCCGGAGGGCTGCGGCGAGCAGCGGATCGCGGTGCGTGTAGAGGTCGAGCACGCGGTCGGCGAGGTCGTCGCCCGGATCGGGCAGGCGCTGCGGCGCCCAGCCGAGCACCGGCGCGCCGCCGCGCATGACCAGAGGCGTCGAGGTTCCGACGGCGAGGCCGCCCTTCACGCCGACCCTGTCGCCGCCGGGCAGGGCGGAAAGCGCCCGGTTCAGCCAGCCCGTCGCGGTGTGGCCGGGGCCGGGATAGCCGCTCTCCAGCACGTCCTGCCCGTCGAAATGCGAGCGGTCGCGATAGCCGGTGGCGGCGGCGTGCACGACGGCGGCCTGTCCGGTGCGGAACATCCGGGCGAAATTCGCCATGGCCGGATTGGCGACGAAGAAACCGTCGAGCGGCAGGGCCGGATGCGGCCCGTCCAGCGACAGCGCGATGTCGCCGTGCAGCCCGGCGTAATCGGGATCGCCGACCGGGCCGATGGTCGACAGCCCGTCCAGCGCCCCGCGCAGGACGATGACGACGAAGCGCGGATCGCGGCCGCCGGCGGCGTGGGCGAAGCGCGGCAGGCACGCCCAGGCGAACAAGGTTCCACCGCCGACGAGCATGGCGCGGCGGGCGGGATCGGGCGTCTCGCACAGAGGATTGAAGAATTTCATGACCTTACCTCCGCTGGAATTCGGGCGACATGAGCAGCAGCGCCACAGCTTGTTGGCGCGATTCCGCACGAGCCACGGCCTGCCGCGTCTCCGGCGAGGCCGATGGACCGATGATATCGGTCACGAGCGCATTGGGATCGCCGATAACTTTGATCTGGCGCGCCGCCTGCCAGGCGATGTCGAGCCGCACCTTCATCCCGGCGGGCGAGGCGTGGGCGGCGGCGGTGTCGGGAAAACCGTTCGGCTCCGGCGGCTGCCATAGCGGCTCGCCCAGCATGTTGAGCCAGTTGAGCGTCTGGCCGGGATCGCCGCCGGGCGCGGGGCCGACGGCGCGGCGCATGGCGAGCGCGTAATCGAGCGGCGCGCGCATCTTGGTCAGCGGCTGCGACCACGCCTCCGGCATGCCGATCAGGGTCAGCGCCACGGCGCGCAGGTCGCCGTCATGGGCGGCGAAAGCCTTGGCCAGCCGGGCGACGGTCGTGGGCGGCGGATCGTCGGCGATGAAATGGCGCGCGAGTTTCATGGCGATATGCTGCGCCGTGGCCGGATGGCGGGCGACGTCGTTGAGCACCGCCTCCGCCTGGCCCGCGCCGCTGGCGGGATAGGTCTTGCCCATGAAGCTCTGCTCGCCCGGCTGGTGGGCGTTGGCGTTGAAGGCGAAGCTGCCCGGCTGGCCGAGGCGGCCTTCGCGCCCGGTCATGGTCCAGCCGGTGAGGATGCGGGCGAAAGCGGTGACGTCGGCCTGCGTATAGCCGCCGTCGACGCCGAGCGTGTGCAGCTCCAGGATCTCGCGGGCGAGGTTCTCGTTGAGGCCGCGCTTGCCGTGCCCGCCGGCGCGCGAATCCGGCCCCACCGATTGCTGGTTGTCGAGGAAGAACAGCATGGCCGGGTGGCGCTCGACCGCGAGCAGCATGTCGGCGAAGCGGCCCAGCACAAAGGGACGGATGGCCTCGCGCTCGAAGGCGCCGGCCGAGGCGCGCACGATATTGTCCTTGGCGGCGGACACGCAGAAATGGTTGGACCAGAAGGCGACGAGCCGCTCGACGAAGCCGATCTCCACCTGCAGCGCCTTGTCGAAGCGCGCCTGCGCCTCGGCTCGGAACAGCTTCTGCTCGACGGAAGGCGGGGCCGGCTTCATGGGCGCGTTGGCGGCCGCCGCGCGGTCGCGTTCGGCCTTGCGCGCGATGGCGTCGGCCATGCTGGCCTCGATGGCCGCCGTGCTGCCGGGCAGCTCCGTCACGGACAGGTCGTCATGGGCGGTGAAGCTCGGGATCAGCGCGATGTCCCGCGTGGCGAGTTCGGCTTTCAGCACGGCGGGCGGATCGCTTTCGATCTGCGGCCCGAGGCGGGCCACGTCCCCCGGCCGCGCGCCGAGGCCGAAGCGGTTGAAGATTATGAGCGTCTTGTCGGGCGTTGCGGCTGGATAGGCCATGGCGGACCTCGCGCTTCGGCGGCGCGCGCCTGCGCGCCGCTCCCGTTGCTTCTATCGTGAAAGCGCGCCCGTCAGCGGCGCCAGCCGTGACGCCAGACGGGGTGCGGATGGCCCCAGCCATGGTGGTAATAACCATAGGCGGGATGACGCCAGCCCCAGCCGTAATAATGATAGACCGGGACCGGGACGAAGACGTTGGGCACGCAGCGGCCCCAATAGTCCGGGTGCCAGCCGGGGCCGCAGCCCCATGCGACATGTTGCACCAGGGCGGACCGGGCCGGGGCGGGCGCCGTCTCGGGCGAGAGCGGCATGGCCGAGGCCATGCCCGCCGTCATGATGAGGCCGCCGAGGGTCGCGGCCGCGAGGATAAGGGATCTGGTCAACGCTCTTACTCCATCGTTTGGAAGGTTGAGGAAATTTCGCCCCCTTCATTCCCTTCAACGGCGCAGGCGTTCCGATCCGTCGCCCGATATCGAAATTTTTTCGATATCGCCTCGCCTGTCTGTCAGGGCGTCTTTTTGGCCCGCGGCAGGCGGCGCACCAGCCCATCGGCCAGAAGCGCGCGCGCCTCGGGCGAGCTCGTCGCGGCGAAGTCGACGATGCGCTGCTCCACCTTGGCGCGCATGGCGGCGTCCGCCGTGCGGGCGCGCTCCAGCGCCGCCGACAGCGCCGCCGCGTCGAGCGTCGGCTGCGTCAGCAATTCGACCGCCTCGCGGCGGGCCTTGCGGCTTTCCAGCATGGTCTGGCGGTTTTCGAGGCGCACGGCGCGCAGCGCCTTGTGCAGCGCGTCGCGCTGGTCTTCGGGCAGGCGCTGCACGGCGGCCTGGAGCGAGCCGACCGGCGTCGCCCTGTGGCCATGCGCCCATAGCGCGCCGCCGATAAGGCCGCCGATCAGGAAGACGTTGAGCGCCAGCGAAACGACGAGCGGAAGCCGGGAGGAAGCCATGGTCACATATCCTCTTCCGCCGCATGCGGCGCGAGATCGCCGAAGGCGGTGGTCTCGGCGTCGAAGGCGGTGTGCACCCCGTCGGAGGTCGGCGCGATCACGCCCACCAGCAGCGCGCCGGCGAGCGCGCCCGCGAGCCCCAGCCCGGCGAGGCCGAAGCCCGACCACCACAATCTTTCGCGCCGCCGGCTCGCCAGCCGCGCGCGGCCGTCGCTCAGGATGCGCGCATGCAAGGCGGAAGCGGGCGCGGGAACGGCGTAGGCGTCGAGCAGGCCGTCGAGCGCGCTTGCGCGGGCGAGGATGGCCGCGCCCTCAGCCGAGCGCGCGAAGGCCTCGGCCTGCGCGCGCGCCGCGTCCGGCCAGGCTTGCAGCCGCCCGCCATAGGCCGAAGCCAGCGCCTCGAAGCGCCGCGCGTCCATGGTTTTCGTCATGACCGGATTTCCCACGCCCTCATTCATCGTCGTCGTCCCCTTCGAGCATCGCCTGCAAGGCGCGGCGTCCGCGCGACAGCAGGCTTTCCAGCGCCTCTATGCTGACATTCATCACCTCGGCGGCCTCGGCGTTGGACATGGCCTGGTAATAGGTCAGCACGATCGCCTCGCGCTGGCGCGGGGCGATCGACGTCAGCGCCCGTTCGACGCGGGCGCCCGCGTCCTCATGCCGCCGGGCCTCCTCGGCCCTGTCGTCCTCGGCGATGTCGGGCAGATCGTCGCCGCCCGTCCATTCGCGCCGCCGCCGCAGGCGGTCGTAGCACAGGTTCAGCGCCACGCGGTGCAGCCATGTGTCGAAGCGCGCCCGCCGCGCGCGCCAGCCCGCCGCATGGCTCCAGACCCGGATGAAGGTTTCCTGCGCCACGTCCTCCGCCTCCGCGGCGTCGCCTAGCATGCGCCGGGCAAGCGCCAATATGCGCGGCAGCTTGCGGGCGACGAAGGCCTGCATGGCGGCTTCGTCGCCCGCGCCGATGCGGCGGACCAGGTCTTCGTCCGTGTCGGAAGCCATGGATGGCGGAACTCCCATGGGCGGCTTCTGCGGTCATCGCATTTGCTTCCCCTGCCGGGTTTTTACTGCGCCTGCTTGGCAGCGGAATTGTGGCCCGGCATTTCGTCGGCCGTCAGCACGCCGTCATGGTTCTTGTCCAGACGGTCGAAGCGCTTGGTCAGATAGGCGTCCAGCTCCTGCTGGTCGACGAAGCCGTCGTGATTGACGTCGAGCCGGTTGAAGAACTTGGCCGGATCGCCCTTCGGATTATGCTTGGCGCGGAAGGCGGTCCATTCGGCCAGGCTGATCTTGCCGTCATGGTCGGCGTCGGCCTTCATGAAGGCCTTTTCCCGGCGGGTCTTGAACTGCTCCAGCGTGACGCCCTGTTTGGCCGGCGCGGCGGATGGGGCAGGCGCGGCGGGCGCGGTCGTCTGAGCCAGGGCCGGCGCGGCGAGCAGGGCGAAAGCCATCGGCATGGCGATGAGCAGGGGACGTTTCATGGGCGTTCTCTCCATGTTGGGCCTCGTTGAGGCGGGATGGGTCGTCGGGTTTACGATGGTTGAACGCGGCGGCCGCGCAAATCCGTCGCTCCGTCGCGCGAAAATTCCGCCGCCGGCGATCCCGACCTAGTCATGGAGAAAACTGGACGCTCAGCCCGCCTCGACGCGGCGCAGCATGGTGGCGGCGCTTTCCTCGTCGGTGATGAAGACGGTGGGCCTGAGAAGCTTCATCGCGCCCAGAAGCGCCTCGATCTTCTCCCGGCCGCCGGAGGTGAGAAGCCGCTGCGGCGCTTTCTGCAGGCTCTCGATGCGCGCCGACATGACGCGCTCATGCACCGGATCGTCGACGATGCGCCCTTCGCGGTCGTAGAAATGGAACAGGACGTCGCCGACGGCGCCGTTGGCGATCAGCGACTGCTTCTGCCGGTCGTCGATGAGGCCGACGCGATAGGAGGTGCTGCTCGCGGTCTGGATGTCGCCGATGCTGAGCAGGACCATGTCCAGCGTCTCGGCCATGTCCAGCACCGTCTGGAGGCCGCAGCGCTCGATGAGCGCGATGCGCGTCTCGCGGCTGTCGACCAGCGCCGGGGCGGGGATGAGATAGCCTTCGCCCTGCAGAAGCTGGGCGAACTGCCAGGCGAATTCGGGCGGGTTGGAGCGGCGCGGCTGCACGATGCCGCCCAGGAGCGAGATGACCTTGAGGTCGTTGACGGCGCGCGAGCCGATATGCTGCAAGGTGCTGGAAAGCGTCCGCCCCCAGCCGACGCCGATGCGCATGCCGTGCTGGATCTTCTCCGACAGATAGGCCCCGGTGGCGGCGCTGATCGGCGGGATCGGATCGACGTCCGGCCCGGACAACGGCGCGACCACGGCGCGTTCCAGCCCGAAGGCTTTTTCCAGCGCCACCTCCAGCGCCGTCAGGGCGGAGAGCTTGCCCTCGATAGTGATCTTCACCTCGTTGCGGGCGCGCGCCTCGGCCAGAAGCCGCACGATGGTGACGCGGCCGACGCCCAGCGCTTCCGCGATGTCGTTCTGGGTCATCTGCTCGACGTAATACATCCACGCGGCGCGGGTTCGCAGGCGGCTGGTGCGGTTTTCGGCCGCGACCCCTTCCGATCCGACGAGAACGTCGGTCGCTTCGCGGTCGCCGCGCCTGCTCTTGCCTGTCTTCTTCAATTGCGCCCCTCGAATTTGCGGCGCGCCGCCGCTGGTCGATGTGGAAACTATTGCTTTTCGGGCGGGAGGCAAACAATATTTCCTCCATATCGGCGAAGAGGCTTCGCCGTCCTCGCAAGCAGGAACCGACCGGCCATGTTGCGCACGCTCTCCGACGAAATCGCCGTCACGATCAGGGATCGCCTGCGCGACATGCGCTATGTGATTCGCCGCACGCGCGCCGCCGCCCGCGCGCCCGAAAGCGGCCCGCCGACGCCGGAGGCCCTGCTGGGTCAGGCGGCGAGCGTGGTGGACGCGGCGCTGACGGCGGCCGAGACCATTTCGCTCTCGCTCGTCTCCTCCGAGCCGTCGCGGCATCACAGCGCGCCGCGCATGCGCGCCTTCGGCTTCTATTTCGCCGGCGGCGAGGGCGCGCGCGCCTTCCATGGCGACATGTATTATTTCCTCAAGGAGATCCTGCGTCGCCACCGCATCGCGGACGCGCTGATCCACGAGGCGGCCTTCGCCGCGATCCACGAGCGCATGGCGCGCAAATATCGCCGCCTGCTCGTCGAAAGGACGGACGAGGAGGAAACGGCGACCGCCACGGCGGCGGCGCTGTTCCTCGACGTGATGGCCGAGCGCCCCGTCCGCCTCGCGCCGCCCGACGACGAGGCCGGACAATGCGGGCTGCTCGAAGCGGAGATCACGGGGGCCGCAGCGGCGAGCCTGTTCTGCGCCCTTTCGACCGTCAAGCCGGCGGAGGTCGCGGAGGCCGACCCGCTCGAAAGCATCCTCCTCGCCATCGGCGCGCGCTACGAGCGGCTTGCGGCGGCCGCCGCCATGCGCGACGCGAAGAAGCTGGAGGCGCTCTTCGCCACGCTGGTCGCGCATCTGCCCTGAGCGGGCGCGATCATGCGCCGAAAAGCCCGGCGATGATCTCCTTGGCGCGGGGGATGGCCGCGGGGCTCATGCTCAATTCCGTCAGTCCCATGCGGATGAATTCGGGGATCAGGTCGGGCCGGCCGGCGGCCTCGCCGCACATGCCGACCATGATCCCGGCCTCGGTCGCGGCCTGCGCGGTCATGGCGATGGCGGTCATGACGGCGGGATGGCGCACGTCGTTGAGCCTGGCCACGGTGGGGTTGAGCCGGTCCGCCGCCATCACATATTGCGTGAGGTCGTTGGTGCCGATGGAGAAGAAGGCGGCCTCGCGCGCTAGGTCCCGCGCGGCGAAGACCGCCGCCGGCGTCTCGATCATCACGCCCAGATCGAAGCGGGCGTGCGGCTTGCCTTCGGCCGCGAGCTCGCGCGCGCATTCGTCGATCAGCGCCCTGGCGGCGCGCAATTCGCCGACATCCGACACCATGGGCAGCATCACCTTGAGGCCGCCATGGACAGCGGCGCGCAGCAGCGCGCGCAATTGCGGCTTGAACACGTCCGGCCGGTCGAGGCACATGCGCACGCCGCGCCAGCCGAGGAACGGGTTCTCCTCCTCAGGGAAGCGGATGCCCGCCACCGGCTTGTCGCCGCCGATGTCGAGCGTGCGCACGATGACTGGATGCGGCGCGAAGGCCTTGAGCAGGGCGGCGTAGGTCTCCATCTGCATGTCTTCCGACGGCAGATGGATATGCTTCATGAACAGAAGCTCGGTGCGGAACAGCCCGACCCCCATGGCGCCGGCGGCGAGCGCGGCGTCGATCTCCTCCAGCGCGCCGAGATTGGCGGCCACCTCGATCACCGTCCCGTCGGCGCGGCGGGGCACGAAGGCGTGATATTTGTCGAGCGCGCGTCGCTCCTCCTCGGCCTTGGCGACGCGCGCCTCGACATCGGCCCTCAGCGCCGGGTCGGGATCGCGATGGACGACGCCCGCGCCGCCGTCGACGGCGACGGTCTCGGCCTCCTTCAGCCTGTGGACGGCGTCGCCGAGCCCGAGCACGGCCGGTATTCCATGCGTGCGCGCGATGATGGCCACATGCGAGGTCGCGCCGCCATGGCCGCAGACCACGCCGGCGATGCGGTCCAGCGGCGCGCGCGCCAGGTCCCAGGCGCCGATATCGTCCGCGATCAGGATCGCGCCTTCCGGCGCGCCGTCGAGGTCGACGTCCTCCTGGCCCAGAAGCGCCAGGCAGATCTGGCGGCTGACGGCGTGGACGTCGTCGGCGCGCGCGTTGAGATAGGGATCGTCCAGCGCGGCGAACTGCCCGGCCACGGCGGAGGCCGCGCCCAGCGCCGCCGACACCGCGTCCATGCCGGCGCGGATCAGCGCCAGCGTCTCGTCGCGCAGGGTCTCGTCGGCGGCGATGTCCTTCAGCGCCGCCACGATGCCGCGGTCGCTCTCGGCCAAGTCGCCGCGCGTCAGCGAAAGCGCCATGCGCTCCTGCACGGCCGCCGCCGCCGCTTCGTAGCGGGCGATCTCGGGCTCGACGGCGTCGGGCGCGAGCCGGCCCGCGCCGGGCCTGATCTCGGCCGGGAAGAAGGGGAAGGCCGGCCCGATCGCCAGGCCCTCGCTCGCCGCCACGCCCTTGATCTGGTTTCCGGGCAGGGTCGCGGCCGGCTCGGGCGTCGCTACGGCGGCCGGTTCGGCGGCGGGCGTCTCGCCGCCTTCCTCGATCCCGGCGCGCGGGTTCTCCAGATAGCCGATCAGCGCCTCCAGCGCTTCGATGGCGTCGGCGCCGTCGGCGCGCACGATCACCTCGTCGTTCTCCTTCACGCCGAGCAGCATGAGCTTGACGGAGCTCTTGGCGCTGACGCTCTTGTCGCCCTTGGCGATCTCGATGTCGCATTCGAAGCCCTTGGCGAGCTTCACGAAGCGGGTGGCGGGGCGCGCATGCAGCCCCTCATGCACCCGCACGATGGTGGAACGTTCCATGGGAAGGGTCCTGAAGCCTGTTTCAGCCGCCGATGACGATCGTGCGGCCCTCGCTCAGCGCCGCGACCAGCGCGGCGCCGTCCACTTCGGTGGCGCAGATCTCGCCCGGCCGGTCGGTGGAGCCCGCGCCGGTGAAGGAGATCACCACATGGCCGATGTCGCGCATCTTGGCCCAGGCGCTGTCGCCGACCGCGGTGACGCGGGCGGTGACAGCGCCGATGGCGATCGCCGCGCCCACCGGCGGCGGGGCGTCGTCGGGGCCTTCCTCGACGGCGTGCATCACCGACACTTCGGCCAGCTCCGGCGGCGAGCCGTCGGCGAACAGGATCACGACGCCGCCTTCCGCGAGATCGGCGACTTCGGGTCCGACGGCGGTGATCCGCGTCTTGAGATGTATCGGCATGGCGATCCTTTCGGTTTCTGCGGCCCGCCGCGAAACGGCGGGCCGGGTTGCGTCACAGCACGACCAGGCTGACCAGCCAGGCGATGAGGACCGAGACCGGTCCCATGATCTGGCGGCTGATGAGGACGGCGGGGACGCCGATCTCGATGGTCTTCGGCTTGGCCTCGCCGAGCGCCAGCCCCACCGGTACGAAGTCGCAGCCGACCTGCGTGTTGTAGGCGAAGAGCGCGGGCAGCGCCATGGCCGGCGCGATGGCGCCGTTGGCGATCTGCGGGCCGATGATGGCCACGCCCACCACCTGCGCGATCACCGCGCCGGGCCCGAGGATCGGCGACAGGAAGGGCAGGCCGCAAATGGCCGACAGCACCAGGAGGCCGATGATGTTGTTGGCGAGCGGCCCCATCGGCTGGGCGAGGATGTCGCCGATGCCGGTATAGAGGATGAGGCCGATCAGCATGGTCACGAAGGCCATGAAGGGCAGCACGTTGCGCACCACCTGGTCGATGGTGCGGCGGCCGGCGTTGAAGAAGATGCCGACCACGCGCCCCATGACGCGGCCGATGCTGCTGATCAGCCCGACGAGGCCGCCTTCGCTGGGGTTCTCGACCGGCGCGGCCGGCTCCTCGCTGGCGGCCGCCGCCGCCGGGGCGGGGGTCGCCTCGGAGCCGTCGGCGGGGACGACGTTCTCGGGCTTCACGCCCGAGACGTAGATGTCCTCGGTGATGAACTGCGCCAGCGGGCCGGACTGGCCGACGGGCGTCAGGTTGACGGTGGGGATGCGCTTGCGCGGATAGACGCCGCAGCGGGCCGTTCCGCCGCAGTCGACCACCACCACCGCCATCTCGCCTTCGATCGGCGGGGCGCGGAAGCCGTCGACGGCCTCGGCGCCGGTCAGCTCGGCGATGCGGCGGGCGAGGGGGTGGATGCCGCCGCCGGTGACGGAGACCACCTTGTTGCGCTGCTCGGTCGGCTGGATGACGAGCGGGCCGCCCCAGCCGTTGGAGCCCCTGGAAATCTTGACCGGCTTGTAGGTCTTGGCCATGATGTCGTCCTCCCCCGGCTCAGAGTTCCACGCCCTGGCGGCGCGCCATGATGGCGGTGATGCGTTCGGTGATGATCCCCTTGAGCAGGATCACGACCAGGCCGACGAGGGCGTACCAGATGGCGACATTGATGTGGTAGCCGTTGGCCACCGCGCCCTTCTTCTCCAGTTCCTGCAGGGCCACGAGCACGCCGCCCCAGACGAAATATTCGCCCGGATTGATGTGCGGGAACAGGCCGAGCGGCGGATGCACGTAGGAGACGGCCGCGTCGTAGAAGGCCGGCTTGTGCTTCTCCTCCAGGAAGGAGCCGAAAGTGTAGGCCATCGGGTTGGTCAGGAAGAACACCGACAGCACCGGCAGCACCGTGTAGCGGGTGAGCGCGATGCGGCCCGCGCCGCGCGCCAGCCCGTGCACGCGCTGCTCGCCCACGAGCTCGGTGACGGCGTAGAAGGCGGTCATCAGCACCACCAGCGTCGGGATGATGCCGGTGACGAAACCGGAAAACACCTCGCCGCCCTTCTGGAAGACGCCGATGAAATGCTTGCCGATCGAGGCCAGCCAGCCGAGCTGCTCCTCCTGCTGGACGTGCTGCAGGCGGTCCTTGAACTGGTCGACGGTGATGTCGCCGCCGGTCGCCTGCGCCAGATGCACGAGATGGTCGCCGCCATGCCCGGCGAGGTCGCCGTGGAACACGGCGCCGGCCGCCATGTGGCCGGCGGCGTGCAGGCCATGCAAAGTCATATCGGCGTTTTGCGCCAACATTGCCGCTATAGACATTTCTCCTCCTCGGTCGCCCGTCCTCGCAGGCGACGCCTATGCGTTCACGGCCCTGATCCCTTGCAGGGACGCGCCGTCCGACTGTTCCTTCATGCGTTCTATCTGGTCCAGCGCCTGTTTCGCGGCCGCGGCGGCCGCCGGGGTGTCCGTCGCCTCCGCGCGGCGCAGGGCGTCGAGGGGCGCGCCCTCCAACTCCTTCCGCCGCCGGAACTTCGCGAAGACGGTGCGGCCGCTCATTTCGAGAAAGCGGCGGACGCGCAGGTCGCGGTCGACCACGACCAGCACGATGACGCCCTTGCCGAGCCGCCCGCGCACATGCCCCGCGCCGACATAGCCGTCGGAATAGCGGGACGTGACGCCCTTCATCACATCGGAATAATGGCGCATCTGGAACCAGACGCCCAGTGACTGGACCGCCCACAAGGCGGCGAGGGCCAGCAACGCCCATTGCCAGATCGCCATCGCATTCTCCTCTGACGGAGGTTTTTTCATCCTCGACCTCCGTCCTCTTGAGAGAACATTTGTTTTCTTAAATGTCAATATGTATAATTATTGGCGCGACGCGAAGCCGCGCGGAAGGACTGACATCCGCGTATGATTGGCGTATGGTCGCGGCGGTGACGGAGGCGTGCGGACATGGATTTGCTCTTGAAGGACCAGATGGCCTCGATGCCGGACCTGCGGCGCCGGCTGCGGCAATTGCGCTGGTTCCGGGCGACGTTCCGCAAGCATGCGGCGCTTTTGAGCGACATTTACGGCGTCCGCTATACGATCGACGAGGAGAAGCTGACCGAGGCCTTCCTCAACTGGGTCGAGCTGGTGGAGCAGAACAAGCGCTTCGCGCAGGTGGACCGCAAGGACTTCATCGTCTTCGCCGCGGGCCTGGTGCTGCGCGAGCTGATTCGCCTGTCACCGGTGAAGGCCGCGCGGCCCAGGACGGAGGAAGGCGGCGAAGCGCCGCTGAGCGAGATCGTCGCCTTCTGGCCGGAGGGTTTTCTCTACACCAATTACTGCATCTGCGCGATCGCCGCCGTGCACGAGCAGGAATTCGGCGTCGCTCCCGCCATCGACGCCTGCGCCGACGATCTGCGCACCTGGTGGTCCTATCGGGAGAACGTCGCCGACATGCCGGGCTACGCCATCGCCTTCCTGGACAAGTTTCTCGGCGGCGAGCCCAACTGGGTCATGCCGGACCTGGCCTCGGCCCGCGTGGCGGTGCAGCGGGCGCTGGGCGCGCGCAATCCGGCCTGCGCCATCGAGGGTTGACGCGCGGCCGGCGCGGCTTGTTTATTTGCGCAATTCGGCTTCGATCTCGTCGAAAGCCTTGTCCTTGCCGATGCCGGTGAGGAAAGCTAATCCCTTGATCACCGGCTTGGCGATGGAGGCGGAGACCGGCGTCGTCGCCACGATCAGGTCGACATTGTCGGCCAGCGACGGCGCCTCGGTGGCCTTGGCCTGCTGGGCGTTGAAGGTCAGGCCGCGCTTCTTCATCTCCTCGGTCACCGCCGCGTTGACGGCGGTCGAGGTCGCGACGCCCGTGCCGCAGACGAAGAGAATTGTCTTGAGTTTCGCCATTCGTGTCTCCTCCGTTCAGGCCAGCGCGGCTTCGACATCCGCCAGCGTCCGCGCCCGTTTCAGCTTTTCGAGGACCTCCTCGTCCTGAATCGCCGCCATGACGCCCTGCAAGGTTTCTATCTGCCGGTCCTTGTCGTCAATCGCTAGCAGAAAAACGAAGCTGACGGGAAGCCTTTCGTCGGGCTCCTCCATATTGCCGAAGGCGATGGGCGACCTGAGCGTGGCGAAGGCGACGCCCGCCTTCAGCACATGCTCGGGATCGGTGTGCGGCACGGCCACGTTCTCGGCGCGCTCCAGCGGCAGGCCGGTGGGCAGGGTCCGCTCGCGCGCCACGACCGCGTCGGCGTAGCTCGGCTTCACATATCCGAGCCGCTCCAGCTTCCCGGCCAGGATACGGATGATTTCTTCATTGCTTTTCGCCTCGCTCTGGAGCGCAAGCGCCTCCGGGTCGAGAAAAGCCATCAGGCCGTTCGCCATTTCCTTCTCCGTTCAAGGACCGCGCGGCCCATGGCCGCGCGGATTCATGCAAGGTTTCATGCAGGGCTGCTTAGCCGGCGGTTTCCGCCTCGTCCTCTGCCCCCGCC